>NZ_CP047176.1:2625912-3282390 GCF_009834225.1 Rathayibacter sp. VKM Ac-2759 | reverse complement strand
CCGCTCGCGCGACGCCGTCGACGGCCGCCCCCGCGGCAACCTCTCGAAGTTCGGCATCTCGCGTGTCCGCTTCCGCGACATGGCGCACCGCGGCGAGCTGCCCGGCATCACCAAGTCGAGCTGGTAGTCAGCAGCGCGCAGCGCTGCTGACCACCAGCGGCCGCTGCGCTCACGACCGAAGGCCCCGGATCCTGCGATCCGGGGCCTTCGGTGTTCCCGGGCGAGGGGCGTCCCCGCCGCCCCTCGCCGCAGTCGGCTCCTCGAGGTGGCCGGGATCCGCAGAGCGTCCTCCGTCCGCTGCGTCGAATCGCTTGGCACGCGATTCGACGATGCGCTCGGGGTTCCCTCCTGCTGTCCACGTTCCGGAGGATCGAGTCGTCGCGGAGGGCTGCCCTGGCTCGGCTCAGGGGGCTGTTCGTGACGGATCGGTCGGAACCCGCCGCATGCCTGCTGATCGAGTAGCCCGCGCAGCGGGCGTATCGAGATCCACCACCGTCCGTAGGAGAGGCGCCCGAGGCGCCGCGTAAAATGGGGCGCATGACACGCAGCCTTCCGACCGTCGCCGAGATCGCGGCGCTCATCGACCACGCGATCCTGAAGCCCGAGCTGACCCGCGCCGAGGTCGACGCGCAGCTCGACGAGGCGCGCGAGTCCGGCGTCTTCAGCGTCTGCGTCCGCCCCTCCGACATCGCGCACGCCGTCGCCCGCCTCGAGGGCTCGGGGGTCCTCGTCGGCACCGTCATCGGCTTCCCGCACGGCACCACCTCGACGGCGGCGAAGGTCGCGGAGTCGCGCCAGGCCCTCGCCGACGGCGCCTCCGAGCTCGACATGGTCGTCAACATCGGGCGCCTGCGCAGCGGCCTGCTGCAGGACGTCGAGGACGACATCCGCGCGGTGGTCGAGGCCGCCGACGGCCACGTCGTCAAGGTGATCCTCGAGACCAGCTACCTCGACGACGAGCAGATCGTCGCGGGCAGCGAGGCGTCCGAGCGCGCCGGCGCCGACTTCGTCAAGACGGCGACGGGCTTCGGAGGCGGCGGCGCCAACGAGCACGACCTGCGGCTGATGCGCGGCGCGGTCTCCGACGCCGTCGAGGTGAAGGCCTCGGGAGGCGTCCGCGACCTCGACACGCTCCTCGCCTACCGGGAGCTGGGCGTGACCCGCTTCGGCACGAGCGGCTCGGCCACGATCCTCGGCGACCTCGCCGCGAGGCTCTCGGGCGACTCGAGCGCGGCGCGCGTCGACGCCGCCTCCTACTGACGTGAGCGGCCGGGCGTGAGCGGCCGGGCGTGAGCGGCCGGGCGTGAGCGGCCGGCCCGGACCGGGCGGTCCGGCGTCGCGGCGGCTCGCCGACTCCAGGGTCCCCCTCGACCAGATCGCCCGGGCGCTCAAGGAGCGGGTCTACGCCGCGTTCACCGGCCTCGCCGTGGTCATGATCTACGCCGTCGGCGACGAACCCGACGCGGCGCACGCGCTGCGCAGCCTCGTGGTCTCGATCGTCGGCATCTCGGCGGCGGGCTTCGTCGCCGAGGTGATCGCGCACCAGGTCACCCACGCGGCGACGCCCTCGGCCGCCGAGGCGCGCACCATGCTGCGGATCGCGGGCGGCGCGCTCGCCTCCGCCTCCGTGCCCGTGCTCGCCCTGGCCGCCGCGGCGCTCGGCTGGATCGAGCCGCGGACGGGCCTCTGGATCGGAGTCGGCGTCTACGTCGCCACGCTCGCCGGCATCGCCCTGATCGCGGTCGCCCGCTCGGGACTCGGCTGGCGGCAGAGCCTCGTCTCGCTGCTGGGCCTCGTCGGTCTCGGTGCGCTCGTCGTCGGTGTGCTGGCGCTCGCGCACTGACCGGCACCCGCGCGTAGTCTCGGAGGCGATGTCCTCACGCACCAGGGTCGAGCTCGGCCGCCGCGAAGACCTCGGCGCCGACTGCGCGAACTGCTTCGCCCTGTGCTGCGTCGCGCTCGCGTTCGCCCGCTCGGCCGACTTCCCCCTCGACAAGCCCGCCGGCGACCCGTGCACGAACCTCGCCGGCGACGACTCGTGCTCGATCCACCGGCGCCTGCGCCCCGAGGGCTTCGTCGGCTGCACGGTCTTCGACTGCTTCGGCGCGGGGCAGAAGGTCTCGATGCAGACGTTCGGCGGGGTCTCGTGGCGCGGCGACGACGCGGTGCGCGCCGAGATGTTCGCGGTCTTCCCGCTGATGCGGCGGCTGCACGAGCTGCTCTGGTACCTCGACGTCGCCCTGGCGCTGCCCGGCGCCGACGCGGGCCTCCGCCGGAGCGTCCGAGAGCGGTTCGACGCGGTGCACGCGCTCACGCTGCAGGACGCGGCGGCCGTTCTGACGCTCGACGTCGACGCGGAGTACGCGGCGTCGCGCCCGGCGCTGATCGCGGCGAGCGCGGCGGCGAGGGCGGGGCGGCGAGGGCGCGGGCCGACCCGGAAGCGGCTCTCGCCCGGTGCCGATCTCGTCGCGGCAGCCCTCGCCGGCGCCGACCTGCGCGGCGCCGACCTCCGGGGCGCGCTGCTGATCGCCGCGGATCTCCGCGGAGCGGATCTGCGCGCGTGCGACGTGCTCGGGGCCGATCTGCGCGACGCCGATGTTTCGGGAGCGGATCTGTCGGAGGCGATCTACCTCACGCAGTCGCAGGTCTCGAGCACCCGCGG
Organism: Rathayibacter sp. VKM Ac-2759; assembly: GCF_009834225.1. Taxonomy (NCBI): domain Bacteria; kingdom Bacillati; phylum Actinomycetota; class Actinomycetes; order Micrococcales; family Microbacteriaceae; genus Rathayibacter; species Rathayibacter sp. VKM Ac-2759. The sequence goes on along the minus strand of NZ_CP047176.1, from coordinate 3,279,728 downwards.
TGACGCGGCGACGGTGCTGCCGCACGACTTCGCGCGCCCGTCTCACTGGGCCCGCTGAGCCGCGGAGGCCGGAGCCGCGGGCTCAGTCGACGCGGGTGTCCGCGTCCTCCGCGTCGATCCCCTCGATCAGCGCGCGGTCGAGCAGGTGCGGTCCGTTCCAGCGCTCCACGACGCAGCGGGGGAACGCCTCGCGGTCGGGCGCCCGGAGCCAGGTGGTCGCCGCCTCCCGGGCCCAGGCCTCGGAGGCGTACACGCCGATGATCTCGGTGCGGTCGTCCCAGGGGGTGGCGGTCGAGAGCACGAAGTGGTCTCCGCTCATCGCTGCTCCTCCGCACTCGTCCGCCGCCGCGCCGTCGGGAGTCCTCCGCGCGTCGACGTGGCCCTCATCGACGGGCCAGCCCAGACTAGCCGCCGAGCGGCGCGCCGATCAGGCGATCGTGTCACGGAGTCGCCCGTTCAGCGCGCCCAGTGCGGCGACGATCTCGTCGGCATCGGCGCCGGGCAGCACGGCTCCGCCCAGCGCCAGGCTGTGCTGGAGGACGGCGACATCGCCGTCCGGTACCCGCCCGGATGCGACGAGGGCTTCCAGGGCGGCCAGAACGGCGACCAGGGTGACGGCGTCGTCCACATCAAGGGGCCGGGTGCTGGATCGCTCCACGACGCACCTCCACTTCGGAATCGATGGTCGGGGAGGGTGGGATCCTGGGTCCGGGGATCTCGCGCTCCCGATCTTGACGCACGGACGACGCCTCGCGGCCGTCCAGCCGCGAGGCGTCGCGCAAAGGGACTACTACTGGGGTCAGGCGACGCGAGGCTCGGCCTCCGGAGCGTCGTCCTCGGGGATGTGCACGTCCTGGACGGTCACGTTGATCTCGGCGACCTCCATGCCGATGATCTGCTGGATCGCCCCGGCGACGGCCGAGCGGACACCCTCGGCGACCTCCTGGAGCGGGATCGGGTACTCGGCGACGATCGTGACGTCGGCCGCGACCTGGCGCTCGCCGACCTCGACCTTGACGCCCTGGGCGCGGTCGTCGCTGCCGATCGCGCTGCGGAGGGCGCCGATGGCGCGTGCGGCGCCTCCGCCGAGAGCGTGGACGCCGGGCACCTCGCGCGCGGCGATGCCGGCGACCTTCGCGATGACGCCGTCGTCGATGACGGTGCGTCCGGCTCCGGTTGCGGGGGTGGTGATGCTCTCGGCCATGATCTCCTCTTTCGCTCTCTGCCCGGTCACCGTGACCGGGCGCTTCTGCGGATAGGACGCTGGACGGCTCTCGAACGTCACGGTCCGATCCGGAGCGCCCAGGGAACTGCCAGACGAGGGCGGTCTCAGCGCGCCGTGACGCGGTCGAGGAAGGCGAGGGTGCGCGTGAGCGCGGTCCGGGCGTCGGGGAGGTCGAGGTCGAACTGGTACTCGTGCCCGAGCTGCGCCTCGTGGCCGGCGCCCCAGAACAGCTCGGTCACCGGGACGTCGAGCGAGCGCAGGTGCGCGGCGAACGGGCGCGACTGGCGGGCCGTGAGGGCGTCGGCGTTCCCTCCGCTGATGAACACCGGCGGGAAGCGCGGAGTGACGTGGTCGATCGTCGACATCTGGGCGCCGGCCGCCGACTCCGACCAGTTCCGCTGCCCGGTGTACGCCCAGAGCGCCGAGCGGAAACCCCAGCCGGCGACTCCGGTCACCTTCGCCATCGCGCCCAGGTCGAAGACTCCGCAGTGCAGGACGACGGCGCGCACGGCGTCCACCGGGAGCGAGGTCGTCTGGCCCGCGTCGCGGGCGTAGGAGGGGTTCGTGACCGCCGTGGCCAGCTGGCTCGCGAGCTGCGCACCGGCGGAGTCGCCCGCCAGGACGACGCGGTCGCGGGCGATCCCGAGGCGGCCGGCGTTCCTCCGCAGGTGCTCGAGCGCGGCGAGGAGCTGGCGGGGCGCGGTCGGGTAGACCTGCTCGGGCCCGCGGCTGTAGTCGAGGCCGACGGCCGTGTACCCCGCGTCGGCGAGGAGGCGCAGGTAGGGGTCGACGTCGCGCCGGTGCCCCGAGATCCAGGCACCGCCGTGGATCCAGACGACGGCCGGGCGCGCGCCGGCGCCGGGGGAGCGGAACACGTCGGCGGTCGTCGCGGGCACTCCCCGGCGGGCCGGGATCACCTCGGCGACGCGCGCGATCCCCTCCGGCGCGTGCCGGCGCATCCCGGCGGCCGTGCGCCGGGCCTCCCGCTCGAACACGGCCCTGATCGCGAGGGCCGACGGGCGGCGCGCTGCCGCGAGCACACCTGTCCTCGCCATCCGTGCCCCCTGTTCCCGCGGATCGGACGAGTCATCCGTCTCCGCCGTGATCACGCGGGCCCCCGCCCGCGGCCCGCCCCGCACGACGAAGGGTACGCACCCGGGGCCCCGCCCGTGCGACGCCGCCCGGTGATTCGCCGCCCGGCCCGCGCTGTGATGCGATGGACCCGTGACCGACGATGCGACGACCCTGACGCCTGCGCCGCGCGTGCGGCCGCGGACCCTGCTCCTGCTCGCCCTGATCGGCGCGATCGGCGGGGTGCTCTCGGGCCTCTTCGGCGTCGGCGGCGGGATCGTGATGGTGCCGATGCTGATCGCGTGGGCCGGGATGGACCAGCGCCGCGCCTCCGCCACCTCGCTGCTCGCCATCGCGCCGACCTCGGTCGCTGGCGCGTTCGCCTACGCGCTCTCGGGGCAGGTCGCGTGGGTGCCCGCCGCCGTGATCGCCGCGGCGGCCATGCTCGGCGCGGTCCTGGGCTCGTGGCTGCTGGCGCGCCTGCCCCTCGGGGTGCTGCGGTGGATGTTCGTCGGCCTCCTCGTCGCCGCGGCCGTGCGGATGTCCGTCTTCGGATCGAACGAGACGGGCGACGTCGCGGAGGGCTGGGGCGTCTGGCCCGGGTTCGCGGGCCTCGGGATCGGGATGGGCGTCGCCTCCGGACTCTTCGGCATCGGCGGCGGCGCCATCGCCGTGCCCGTGCTGGTCGGCGCGTTCGGCCTCGCCGACCTGCTCGCCAAGGGCACGTCGCTGGCCGCGATGATCCCGACGGCCGTCACCGGCTCGATCGCGAACGCCCGGCGCGGGCTGCTCGATGTGCGGGCCGGACTCGTCGTCGGCCTCGCCGCGACGGCGTTCTCGTTCGCCGGAGTCGCGCTCTCGTTCCTCCTGCCCGCGCAGCTCTCCGGCGTCCTCTTCGCGGCCCTGCTGCTGCTCGCGGCGCTGCAGCTCGCGCTCCGGAGTCGTCGGAGGTCTTGACACCGGCGCTTTGTTAGTGTGTGATCAGTCACATGTCAGCCACCGGACTCCGCTCCACCGCCGAGGCGCAGCGCGAGCGGATCACCCTCTCGGCCCTCCGCGTCTTCGCGGCGACCGGGTACTCCTCCACTCCGGTCACCGAGGTGGCGGCCGACGCGGGCGTCTCGCCCGCCTACGTCTTCCGGCTCTTCCCGGGCAAGCTCGGCCTCTTCGTCGCCGCGGTCGACCGGTGCTACGCGCTGGTCTCGTCGACGCTCGCGGCGGCGGGGGAGGCGTCGCCCTCCTCCGATCCGGCCGACCGCCTCGAGGCGATGTCGGAGGCGTACATCGCCCTCGTCGCCGACCGCGATCTCATCCGGCTCCAGGTGCACGCGCAGAGCGCCTGCGAGGTGCCCGAGATCCGCGAGGCGGTCCGCCGCGGCCTCTCGGAGCTGGTGCGCTCCGTCTCGGTCGTGTCGGGCGCCGACGGCCCCGCCGTGCAGCGGTTCCTCGCCTACGGGCAGCTCTGCCACCTCATCGTGCAGGCCGAGCTTGACGGGGTCGACTCCGAGTGGGCGCGCATCGCGACCGCCGGGATCCGGCACCCGGACTGAGCCCCGCCCTCCTCTTCCTTCTCTTTTCCATGTCCGCATTTGTGACTGTTCAATCACTAACAAAGGAGTCTACCGTGTCCGATCTCCCCGCCACCACCCTCCGCGTCGTCCTCCCCGGGCTCGTCGAGCCCTCGGGCCTCGTGCTCGAGCACGCCCCGGTCGAGCAGCCCGGATCAGGGGAACTGCTCGTCGCCGTCGAGGCGACCGGCATCGCCTTCGCCGAGCAGTCGATGCGCCGAGGCCGCTACTTCGGCCAGCCGGCCTTCCCGTTCACCCCGGGGTACGACCTCGTCGGCCGCGTCCTCGCGGTCGGCCCGGGAGGCGACGACGCCCTGATCGGCCGTCGCGTCGCCTCGATCACCAAGACCGGCGGCTGGGCCGAGTACGTGCGCGTGCAGGCTCGCGACTCCGTCGTCGTCCCCGACGGCATCACCTCGGAGGACGCCGAGGCGGTCGCCGTCAACGGAGTGACCGCCTGGCAGATGCTGCACCGGTCGGCCCGCGTCCGGCGGGGCGGCACGATCCTGCTGTTCGGGGCGAACAGCGGGGTCGGCGGGATCCTGATCCAGCTCGCACGCCACGCGGGCATCCGCGTGATCGGCGCCGCCTCGCCGCGGCACCACGAGGCGCTCCGGGCGGCGGGCGTCGAGCCCGTCGACTACGCCGACCCGGATCTCGCCGCGACCGTCCGTGCGCTCGCGCCCGGCGGGGTCGACGCCGCGTTCGACAACGTGGGCGGAGAGACGACGCGCGTCGCCTGGTCGCTCCTGGCTCCCGGAGGCGCGCTCGTCGCCTACGCGATCGTCTCCGCCCCCGCGACCGGCAACGTCTGGGTGCCCTTCCTGAAGGCGCTGGGCCGCGTCGCCCTCTGGAGCCTCGCGCCCAACGGCCGCACCGCGACGTTCTACAACCTCTGGGCGGGGCACTCCCTGCGGCCTGCCCGCTTCCGCGCGCGGCTCCAGGAGGATCTGGGCCGGCTCTTCGGGCTCCTCGCCGACGGGACCGTCACGGCCAACATCGCCGCGCGGTTCCCGCTCACCGAGGTCGTCGCGGCCCTCGAGCTGGCCGAGTCGCGGACGCTCAACGGCAAGGTGATCCTGCTGCCCTGACGTCGCGCCGGTGCGTGTGCGCGGCCGGCCTGCGGGCATGACACGATCGAGGGTGATGTCCTCCGGAGCCGCATGAGCGCGTTCACCTATCAGGCCGCGTCGATCCCGCTCCGCCTCGCGAGCTCGGGGATGGTCGTCGCCCTGCCCGTCCTCGCCGTCGAGCGGCTCGACGACGTGGCGCTCGGCGCCCTGCTGACCGGCGCGGCGCTGTTCCCGAGCGTCGTCGCCGCACCGCTGGTCGGCACGGTGCTCGACCGCATCCGGAAGCCCCGCCGCCTGCTGGTCGGCGCGGCCCTGGTCACGGCCGCCGCGTTCGCCGTGGCGGCGTTCCTCGGCGACGTGCCGACTCCGCTGATCGCCCTGCTCCTGCTCCTGGCGGGGCTCTCGACTCCGGTCTACATGGGCGGCATGTCGAGCTTCGTCACCAGTGCGATCGCCGACCCGCGGCGGGCGTACGCGCAGGACTCGCTCTCGTACACGGTCGCCTCGATCAGCGGCCCGGCGATCGCGGGGCTGGCGATCGGAGTGGGCTCCGCGCAGGTCGCGATGCTCGCCATGGCCGCTCTCGCCCTCGTCGGCGTCCTCGGCTCCCTCGCGCTGGTGATGGAGCCGCGGCCGATGCCGACCGTCGGCGTCGGCCGGACCATCGCGGCCGGCGTCACGCACCTGGTCCGTCACCGCCCGATCGCGGTGGTCACCCTGGCGGGGACGCTGAGCCAGGTCGGAGGCGGCGCCGCGGGAGTCGCCGCGATCGGGCTCTCGCTCGAGCGGCTCGGCAGCACGGCCGGCGCCGCGTGGATCCTCACCGCCTTCGCCGTCGGCGGTCTGGTCGGCGCGATCGCGGTGGCCGCCCGTCGCTGGACCCGCCGGCCCCCGGCCTGGGTGATGGGCGCGGGCTTCGTCGCGACGGGCGCCACCCTGCTGATCGCCGCACCCGATCTCGGGATCGTCGTCGCTGTCGTCGCGTTCGCCGTGGCGGGGATCTTCACCGCCCCGGCCAACGCGGCCATGCTGCTCCTGCGCGATCAGGAGAGCCCGGCGGCGGTGCGCTCGCAGGTGTTCACGATCGGCGCGGGCCTGCGCGCCGCGGCCGCCGCCGTGGGAGCGGTGCTCGCGGGCGCGGCCTCCGGACTCCCGGCCGGCTGGCTGGTCGTCGGCATCGCGACGATCTGGATCGTCTCGGGCCTGCTGCTGCGCCTCTTCCCGCGCCCGGGAATCGCGTCTCAGCCGAAGGTGCCGCACGAGTAAGGCTGGATCCGCTCGCTCTGCCAGGAATCGGCGATTCGAGCGATCCAGCCTTACTTCTGCAGACGATCAGGCCGCGACGCCCGCGAGGCTGCCCGAGTTCGGGCCCGCCGGGTCGGTGATCAGGCAGTTGATCGTGCGGTCGCCGCCGTCCCAGCTCTGCTGGGTCGGGTAGTAGTAGCTGAAGTCGTACTGCGACTCCTCGTAGCTGAGGCCGACGAAGCCCTCGAAGGCGGCCGTGCAGTCGGTCTCGGCCTGGGTGGTGGTCGCCGTCTCGCCCGGGTACTCGTCCGCCTCGGCCATCGTCACGTTCTGGAACACCTCGTAGCTGTGCGGCTCGGTGCACGGCACGGTCGGCACGTCGGTGACCTCGGTGGCCGTCTCGGTCAACTCGTCGTTGAGGCAGTCGCCGACGCGCAGCTGGAAGACGTCGGTCGTGCCGCCCTCGACGATCTCGCCCGACGTGTCGTCGCGGGTCTCGCCGCCCATCATGCTGTTGATCCCCGAGCATCCGGTCAGGCCGAGGGCGAGAGCGGAGGCGGCGAGGACGAGGGCGGTACGACGGCGGTTCATGGGCTGCTCCAGACGAGGCTGCGGGGACGGATCGACCCCCAGGCTAGGGCGGGACGGGGGCGCGGGGGTCCCTCCGAGGGCGGATTCCCGACACTCGGCAGTGGCGGACGCTCAGCGGACAGTAGTCGAATAGGGCCATGGCTCAGAAGACGGTCGCAGACCAGCTCATCGCCCAGCTCATCGACGCCGGCGTCTCCCGGATCTACGGGATCGTCGGGGACTCGCTGAATCCGATCGTGGACTCGGTCCGCCGCAGCGGCGGGTCGGCGAAGGGAGGGATCGACTGGATCCACGTGCGCAACGAGGAGGCGGCCGCGTTCGCCGCCGGCGCCGAGGCCCAGCTCACCGGGAAGCTCGCGGTGTGCGCGGGCAGCTGCGGCCCCGGCAACCTGCACCTGATCAACGGGCTCTACGACGCGCACCGCTCCGGCGCCCCGGTGCTGGCGATCGCGAGCCACATCCCGAGCAACGAGATCGGCTCCTCCTACTTCCAGGAGACGCACCCCGACCGCCTCTTCGTCGAGTGCTCGAACTACCGCGAGCTGGTGTCGACCGCGGCGCAGGCTCCGCGGGTGGTCAACGCCGCGCTGCGCAGCGCGGTGGCGCTGAAGGGCGTGGCCGTGGTGACCCTCCCGGGCGACATCGCCGAGCTGGAGGCGGTGGGCGAGTTCCCCGCGTTCGTGCTGCCCGCGACTCCGACGCTCGTGCCGGCCGACGCCGATGTGCGGGCGCTGGCCGCGGCGATCGACGAGGCGAGGACCGTCGCTATCTTCGCCGGCGCCGGTGTGCGCGATGCGCACGACGAGGTCGTCGCGTTCGCCGAGCTGGTCGGCGCGCCGGTCGGGCACTCGCTGCGCGGCAAGGAGTGGATCCAGTACGACAACCCGTACGACGTCGGCATGACGGGCCTGCTCGGCTACGGTGCGGCGCACGCCGGCATCCACGACGCGGATCTGCTGATCCTGCTCGGCACCGACTTCCCCTACGAGCAGTTCCTGCCCGATGACGGGAAGGTCGTCGTCGCGCAGGTCGACACCGACGCCTCGAAGCTCGGCCGGCGCGTGAGCGTCGCGCACCCGGTGCACGGAGACGTCGCCGCGACCCTCACCGCCCTCACGCCGCTGGTGAAGCCGAAGGACCACCGCTTCCTCGACAAGACGCTGAAGAAGCACGAGAAGCTCGTCACCGGAGTGGTCGGCAAGTACACGGAGGTCGAGAAGCGCCGCCCGATCCACCCCGAGCTGGTCGCCTCCACCCTCGACGGCCTGCTCTCGGACGACGCGATCGTCACGGCCGACACGGGCATGGGCAATGTCTGGCAGGCCCGCTACATCACGCCCAACGGCCGGCGGCGACTGATCGGCTCGTACCTGCACGGGTCGATGGCCAACGCGCTGCCCCAGGCGGTCGGCGCCCAGCTCTCGCACCCCGGCCGGCAGGTCGTCTCGCTGAGCGGCGACGGCGGCCTCTCGATGCTGATGGGCGAGCTGGTGACCGTGGCTGCGTACCGGCTGCCGGTGACGATCGTCCTGTTCAACAACTCGACGCTCGGGCTCGTCAAGGTCGAGATGCTGGTCGACGGCTTCCCCGACTTCGCGGTCGACGTGCCGATGGTCGACTACGCGAAGGTGGCGGAGGCGGTGGGCATCCGCGGGATCCGGGTCGAGGACCCAAGGGAGGTCGAGGGTGCGCTGCGGGAGGCGCTCGCCGAGGACGGGCCGGTCCTCGTCGACGTGGTGACGGATCCGCTCGCCCTGTCGCTGCCGCCGACGATCACCGGTGCCCAGGTGAAGGGCTTCGCGCTGGCGATGTCGAAGATCGTGATGAACGGAGGCGCGGGCGAGGCCGTCGCGCTCGCCCGCACCAACATCAAGCACGCCCTGCGGTGATCGACCGGGACGCTCTCGCGACGGGCACGTGGTTCGTGCGCGGCTCCAGCCTGCCGCTCTGGCGCTCGCGGGCCGGAGTGGCGATCACCTACGCCCCGCTGCCGAGCGGCGAGGTCGGTGATGTCGTGAGCTGGCGCGGGCGCCGCGGGACGCGCTACGTGGTCGGGATCGACACGCCCGATCCCGCGGATCCGCTCGGCTTCCGCTGGCGCGGGGTCGAGCCGCTGACCCTGCTCGCGCGCAGCCGGTGGTCGTTCGTCGCGGCCGATCCCGACGCGGGCTGGGCACTGACGCGCTTCGCCCGCTCGCCGTTCACGCCGGCCGGAGTGGACGTGTACGTGCGCTCGGCGCGCCCGGCGCCCGGGGTGCTCGCGGCGGCGCTGGCGGCGTGCGCGGCGGATCCGCTGACGGCCCCGCTGCGCCCGAGGATGTTCGAGGTGGCGGCCTGAGCGCCGCGCACCATCAGCTGAGAGAGGTCGGCCTCGCTCAGTGGAGGAGGCCGCCCCCTCTCAGCTGATGGTGCGCGCAATGATGACCGTCTCCGGGCCTCCCGCCGCCGCTGGATCCTCGAGCGCACCGCGGAATCGCGTGCCAGGCGATTCCGCGCAGCGAACGCAGGACGCTCTGCGGTACCCGACCACCTCGACGAGCCGACCGCGGGCGGGGGCGGTCTTCTCGACCTGTCGCTCGCCGCCGGATCCTCGAGCGCACCGCGGAATCGCGTGCCAGGCGATTCCGCGCAGCGAACGCAGGACGCTCTGCGGTACCCGACCACCTCGACGAGCCGACCGCGGGAGGGGCGGTCTTCTCGACCTGTCGCTCGCCGCCGGATCCTCGAGCGCACCGCGGAATCGCGTGCCAGGCGATTCCGCGCAGCGAACGCAGGACGCTCTGCGATTCCCGACCACCTCGACGAGCCGACCGCGGGAGGGGCGGTCTTCTCGACCTGTCGCTCACCGCAGGATCCTCGAGCGCACCGCGGAATCGCGTGCCAGGCGATTCCGCGCAGCGAACGCAGGACGCTCTGCGGTACCCGACCACCTCGACGAGCCGACCGCGGGAGGGGCGGCGGGGACGCCCCTCCCAGAGAACTCAGAGCGACTCGCCGACAGCGATCGCCTGGGCCTCGACGGCGGCCGGCTCCTCGCCGTGGGCGTCCGCCCGGGTGAGCGTCTTCCGGCCCAGCAGCACGATCAGCGACGCCACCAGCACGGCGCCGGCGGCGGCGTACATCGGGAACGCGGGCGAGATCGCGGCGGCCAGCGCGGAGGCGGCGGGCGGGGCGATCGCGCCGCCCAGGAAGCGCACACCCGAGTAGGCGGAGGAGGCGACGGAGCGGGGCAGGTCGGTCGCCTCCATCACGCACTCGGTGAGCACGGTGTTCACGATGCCGAGCAGGAGTCCGCCGACGATGATGCAGACGATGAGCCCGACCCGCGACGAGATCGCCAGGCCGCCGGCGACGAGGTCGAGGGCGAGCAGCACGAGCACCGACCGCAGGACCACGGTGCGGGGCAGGCGCCGCGTGAGCAGCGGGGCGACGAAGACCGAGGTGATCGCGACTCCGAGACCCCAGCCGAAGAAGGTGAAGCCGAGGCCCATCTCGTCGAGCCCCAGCGGGTAGGGCGTGTAGGCGAGCAACACGAAGAAGCCGATGTTGTAGAAGAGCGCCGCGCCGGCGAGGGTGCGGATCGCGGGGACCTTCAGTGCGGCGAACGGCGCCGACAGGGGAGTGGGTGCGGGTCGCGGTCCGTCCTCGCGGAGCAGGGTCGCGATCGCGATGAAGCCGACGGCCATCAGCACGGCGGTGCCGAAGAACGGTCCGCGCCACGAGACGCTGCCGAGCAGGCCCCCCAGCAGCGGGCCGATCGCGATGCCGATGCCGAGCGCCGCCTCGTAGAGGACGATCGCGGCCGACGAGCCTCCGCTGGCCGCGCCGACGATGGTCGAGAGCGCGGTCGAGATGAAGAGGGCGTTGCCGAAGCCCCAGCCGGCGCGGAAGCCGATGACGCCCTCGACGCTCCCGGCCGTTCCCGCGAGCGCGGCGAACACCACGATCAGCACGAGCCCGATCATCAGGGTCTTCTTGGCGCCGATGCGGCTCGAGAGCCAGCTGGTGAAGAACATCACGACGCCGGTGATCACCAGGTAGCTGGTGAACAGCAGCGAGGTCTCGGTCGGCGTCGCCTCCAGGCTCTCCGCGATCGCGGGGAGGATCGGGTCGACCAGGCCGATGCCCATGAAGGCGATGACCGCGGCGAAGGCGACGGCCCAGACGGCGAGCGGCTGCTTCAGGATCGAGCCGCCGGCGGCGGAGGGGGAGGGGGTCACGGCGTGGGGCCTTTCTCGGGGGAGGGGGAGCGGGTGCGGGCGACGCGGCTCTCGATGATCGACGCGGCGCGCTCGAGGGCGCGGTGCTCGTCGTCGTCGAGGCCGTCGAAGAGCGGCGCGAGGGCGCTCTCGAGGCGGAGGCGGTGCTCGCCGAGTGCGGCGAACCCCTCCGCGGTGCCCTCGATCAGCCAGGCGCGGCCGTCGTTCTCGTCGTGCACGCGGCGGATCCAGCCGGTCTCGTCGAGGCGGGCGATGAGGCCCGTCATCGTCGGCTGGGTCACGCGGACGCGCTCGGCGAGCTCGCCGAGGCGGACGGGCGGCGAGGTGCGCAGTTCGGCGAGCGTCGACCAGACCGCGCCGGACTGGGCGCCGAGACCCGTGGCACCGCTGGACCGGCCGGCGAACCGCGCGAGGGCGGTGGCGGCGGAGGCGAGGCGCACGGGGGCGCTGGAATCGGGCACGTCCATAAACATAGCACGCCTATGTAGTTCTCGGAGGGCTCCCCGTGTACCGCCCATCTCCGCTGTCCGTGTGGCAAAATGGCTCGTAATCCCTCGCGCAGCGCGGCGATCACCGACGGAAAGAGTTGTCATGCACCGAAGCGAGATGCACCGGATCGAGCGCGAGTACGACGTCGTCGTGATCGGAGCCGGCGCCACCGGCCTCACCGCCGCCCTCCGCCTGCACGAGGAGGGCCGCAGCGTCCTCGTCCTGGAGGCCCGCGACCGCGTCGGCGGCCGCCTCGAGACCCGCGTGGTCGACGGTCAGATGCTCGAGCTCGGCGGCCAGTGGGTCTCGCCCGACCAGACCGCGCTGCTCGAGACGCTCGACGAGCTGGGCCTCGCGACCTACTCCCGCTACCGCGACGGCGAGAGCGTCTACATCGGCGCCGACGGCCGTGCCCTCCGCTTCACCGGCGACATCTTCCCCGGCACCGAGACCACCGAGGCCGAGATCGAGCGCCTGATCGGGCTGCTCGACCGCCTCGTGTCCGAGACCGACCCGGCCGCCCCGTGGGCGCATCCGCTCGCCCACGACTACGACCGCATCAGCTTCAGCGCCTGGCTCGAGCAGCAGACAGAGGACGCGGAGGCGCGCGCCAACATCGCGCTGTTCGTCGCCGACGCGATGCTCACCAAGCCCGCCCACTCGTTCTCGCTGCTCCAGGCGCTGCTGATGGCGGCCAGCGCGGGCGGCTTCAGCCACCTCGTCGACGCCGACTTCATCCTCGACAAGCGCGTGCTCGGCGGCCTGCAGCAGGTGCCCGAGCGCCTCGCCGAGCGCCTCGGTGCCGAGCGGGTCGTGCTCGACGCGCCGGTCCGCTCGGTGCACTGGGATGCCGACGGAGTCGAGGTGCGGACGGACGACGCGACGGTGCGCGCCCGCCACGCCGTCGTCGCCGTGCCGCCCAACCTCGTCGGCCGCATCGCGTTCGATCCGCCGCTGCCGCGCCTGCGCCAGCAGTCGCTGCAGCACCAGTCGCTCGGTCTCGTGATCAAGGTGCACGCCACCTACGCGACCCCGTTCTGGCGCGCCGACGGCCTCTCGGGCACCGCGTTCAGCCCGCACGCCCTCGTGCACGAGGCCTACGACAACTCGAACGCGGGCGAGGAGCGCGGCACGCTCGTCGGCTTCGTCTCGGACGAGAAGGCCGATCGGCTGCTCCGCCTGCCCGAGGCCGAGCGGAAGGCCGCGATCCTCGACTCGCTCGCCGCCTACTACGGGCCGGCCGCGCTGGATCCGGTCGTCTACTACGAGAGCGACTGGGCCGCCGAGGAGTGGACGCAGGGCGCCTACGCTGCGAGCTTCGACCTGGGCGGGCTGACCCGCTACGGCGCGCTGCAGCTCGAGCCAGAGGGTCCCCTCCGGTTCGGCTCGAGCGACCTCGCTGCCGAGGGCTACCAGCACGTCGACGGCGCGATCCGCGTCGGCCGGCGGCTGGCGCAGGAGATCATCGACGAGGACGGCGCGACCGCTCCGGCCCACCACCGCGAAGGAGCACTGCCCGCATGAGCACCCACTACGCCGTGATCGACCCCGCCTCCGGCGAGACCCTGAGCGAGTACCCGGGCATCGGCGATGCCGAGCTCACCGAGGCGATCGGAGCCGCGCACGACGCGTACTCGACGTGGTCGCGGACCGTGCCCGTCGCGACCCGCGCCGCCCTGATCGCGCGCGTGGCCGACCTGCACGTCGAGCGGGCCGACGCCCTCGCCGAGATCATCGTGCGCGAGATGGGCAAGCCGCTCGAGCAGGCGCAGGGCGAGGTCGGCTTCGCGGCCGACATCTACCGCTACTACGCCGACAACGGCGAGGCGTTCCTCGCCGACGAGCCGATCGAGCTGTCCGACGGCACCGGCTCCGCGTTCGTCCGCCGCGCAGGGCTCGGCGTGCTGCTGGGCATCATGCCGTGGAACTTCCCCTACTACCAGGTGGCCCGCTTCGCCGGTCCGAACATCGTCGCGGGCAACACGATCCTGCTGAAGCACGCGCCGCAGTGCCCGGAGTCGGCCGCCGCGATCGCCGACATCTTCCGCACCGCGGCCGAGGAGCTGGGCGCCCCCGCGGGCGTCTACGTGAACCTCTACGCCTCGAACGACCAGGCCGCGACGGTCATCGCCGACCCGCGCGTGCAGGGCGTGTCGGTCACCGGCTCCGAGCGCGCCGGCGCGGCCGTCGCCGAGATCGCCGGGCGCCACCTCAAGAAGGTCGTGCTCGAGCTGGGCGGCTCCGACCCGTTCATCCTGCTGTCGACCGACGACCTCGACAAGGCCGTCGAGGACGCGGTCTCGGCGCGCCTGGACAACAACGGCCAGTCCTGCAACGCGGCCAAGCGCTTCATCGTCGTCGACGACCTGTACGAGGAGTTCGCCGCCAAGTTCACGGAGGCGTTCACCGCGGCCCAGCCGGCCGATCCGTTCGCCGACGGGACCCTCCTCGGCCCGCTCTCCTCCTCCGCCGCCACCTCGCGCCTCGAGCAGCAGCTCGCGACCGCCCGTGAGCAGGGCGCGACCGTGCGCGCGAGCGGCGAGGTGACGGGCAACTTCTTCCCGCCCGCCGTCCTCGAGGACGTCACTCCCGAGATGAACGCCTACCGCGAGGAGTTCTTCGGACCCGTCGCCGCGCTCTACCGCGTGCGCGACGAGGACGAGGCGATCGCGGTCGCGAACGACACCCCGTTCGGTCTCGGCTCCTACCTCTACACGACCGACTCCGAGCAGGCGCTGCGTCTGGCCGACCGGATCGACGCGGGCATGGTCTGGATCAACCTCGTCCTCGGCGACGCGGTCGAGCTGCCGTTCGGCGGCGTGAAGCGCTCGGGCACGGGTCGCGAGATGGGCCGCAGCGCGCTCGAGGAGTTCGTCAACAAGAAGCTGATCCGCATCGCGTAGGCGGCGGCGAGTGCGCGCGGCAACCCCGCGCGGACTCCCCGGCGGCTGACTAGGGTCGGACTGCGGCGCCCGCCGCCGCCTCACCACCCCGGAAGGCCCCCTCCGCATGCGCGTGTTCGGCTGCCCCCACTGCGAGGCCCGCGTCGAGTTCGAGGACGCGGTGTGCCTCCGCTGCCGCACCGCGCTCGCCTACGACCTCGACCACGACGAGCTGGCCGAGGCCGAGGGCCGGCAGCTCTGCCGCTACCGCGACACGATCGGCTGCACCTGGCTCGCGGAGGAGGGGACGGGCGGCGCCTGCGCGTCCTGCGCCCTGACGGGTGTGCGTCCCGCGGTCTACGACGCCGCCACCCTGAGCCAGCTCACCGTCGCCGAGTTCGCGAAGCGGCGCCTCGTGCGCCAGCTGCGCCACCTCGACCTGCCCGTCCGGCGCCGCTCGGGAGGCTCCGGGCTCTCGTTCGAGCTCCTCTCCTCCGGTCAGGGGCCGAAGGTGACGACGGGGCACGCCGACGGAGTGGTCACCGTCGACCTCTCCGAGGGCAACGACGCACACCGCGAGGCCCTCAAGGCGCGCCTCGGCGAGCCGTACCGCACGATGCTCGGCCACTTCCGCCACGAGATCGGCCACTACTACTGGCAGCTGCTCGTCGAGGGCACCGATCTCGTCCCCGCCTTCCGCGCGCTCTTCGGCGACGAGCGCGCCGACTACGCGGCGGCGCTCGACACGCACTACTCCGGAGCGTCGGGGAGCGAGGACTGGGCCGACGACCACATCTCGCAGTACGCGACCACCCACCCGTGGGAGGACTTCGCCGAGACCTTCGCCCACTACCTGCACATCGCGGACGCGCTCGAGACGACCGCCTCGGTCGGCATGACCGTCGCGGGGCCGTGGGGCCGCCTGCCGGAGTCGCTGGTCGGCAGCGTGCACGCGGTCGGCGCCGACCGCGTCTCGTCGCTCGAGATGCCCGAGATCCTCGGCCGCTGGCACGGCTTCTCGCTCGCGCTCAACAGCGTGAACCGCTCGATGGGCAAGGACGACCTCTACCCGTTCGTGATCACTCCGGTGATCGCCGAGAAGCTGGGCTGGGTGCACGAGCTGGTGCGCCGCTCGGCCTGACGGCTCCCGGCGCACCTCCGGCTCGCAGGATCGCGCTCGGCTCGCAGGATCGGCCGATCGCAGCGAGCCGAAGCGGATCCGACGAGCCGGAGGCCCCACCGCTCCGACGCGCTGGGAGCGCTGGCTACGCTGAGCACATGGTGACCATCCGGGATGTCGCGGCCGATGCGGGGGTCGCCCGCAGCACCGTCTCGTACGTCCTGTCGGGCAACAAGAAGCTGCCGGAGGCCACGCGGATGCGCGTGCTCGAGAGCGTCGCGCGCCTCGGCTACCGGCCGGATCCGATGGCGCGGGCACTCGCGCTCCGGCGCACGAACATCCTCGGCTTCTTCGCCTCGGTCGACCCGGACTCCGCGCAGACCGACGTCGACGTCTTCATGCAGTTCGTGCGCGCCGCGATGTACGCGGCGCGCGCACGCGGCTTCGACCTCCTGATGATGGGAACGGGCGAGGGCGAGCTGGCGCGCGATGTCCTCGCCGATGCGCTCGTCGTGATGGACATCCGGAGGGACGACCCGCGCCTCCCGGTGCTCGCCGGGATCGGACTTCCGACGGCGCTGGTGGGCTATCCGGGCGAGGGGAGCCCGTTCAGCGCCATCGACCTCGACTTCGACGGCGCCGCTCGCGTCGCGGTCGATCACCTGGCCGATCTCGGGCACGTCGAGATCGCCGTCCTGGGGATGGGGCCCGACGCCTACGAGAGCGGATACGCGTTCGCGCTGCGGTTCCGCGAGGGCTTCCTCGACCAGTGCCGCCTCCGCGGGGTCCGTGGTGCGGTGATCCCGAGCGCCGGCACCGTCGACCTCTGGCTCGAGCAGGCTCAGGAGGCGCTCCCCGGTCTGAGTGCGGTCGTCACGCACGGGCCGGGCGTCCTCGAGCCGTTCGTCGAGCGGCTCACCGAGCTCGGGCTGTCCGTTCCGGGAGACTGCTCGATCATGACCGTCGCTCCGGAGGCGGTCATGCGGCACGCCGACCGTCCCGTGACCGTCATCGACCTGCCCGGTGACGAGATGGTCTCGCGAGCCGTCAACCTCGTGCTCGACGAGCTGACCGGCGCGGCCGCGCCGGGCGTCGTCGAGCTCCTTCCCGCGGTCATCGCGGATCTCGGCACCACCGCTCCCTTCGACCCCGGACGCGGCGCGAGCCTCATCGCCTCCTGGCATCGGGCCCGCCGCTGAGGCGCGCCTCGCCGCGGAGGGCTCGTCCGGCCCCAGTGGAGAACCGGTTCTCTATTCGCTATTGAACCGGTTCTCCGTTCTGGTTATGCTCGCCGTACTCTCGGGTGAACCGGTTCGACGCGGATCACTCGAGGCTTCTTCGGCGCGAGCGAACGGCTCGGACCGACCGTATTCAGAGAGGAATACCGTGAAGAACAGCACCCGACGGGCGGCAGGCGCCGCCTCCCTCGTCCTCCTCGCCGGAGTCGCCCTCAGCGCGTGCAGCGCGGGCGGAGGCTCCGAGGGCTCCGACACCACCCTGACCATCTGGGACGGCTTCACCCAGTACGACGCCTCGTCGCCCTACGGCACGCTCCTCTCGAGCTGCGAGGCGTCGACCGGCGTCACTCTCGAGCGGACCTCGGATCCGGATCTGACGACCAAGCTGCTGCAGGCGGCCTCGTCGAAGACCACGCCGAACCTCGTCATCCTCGACAACCCGAACGTGGCGAAGTTCGCCGACACGGGGCTGCTCGTCGACAACGGCACCTCGGGGCTCGACACCTCCGACGTCCTGCCGAACGTGCTCGCGGCCGGCCGGCTCGACGGGAAGACCTACGGCTCGTCGATCGGGTCGAACACCCTCGCGCTCTTCTACAACAAGGATCTGTTCGACGCTGCCGGGATCACGCCGCCGACCACCTGGGACGAGCTGACCGCCGCGGCGGCGTCGCTCACCTCGGGCGACGTCAAGGGAATCGGCTTCTCGGCGAACGCCTCCGAGGAGGGCACCTTCCAGTTCCTGCCCTTCTTCTGGGGCTCCGGCGCCACGCTCGAGGACATCTCCTCGGACGACGCCGTCTCGGCGCTCGCGCTCTGGACCGACCTCGTCAAGGCCGGCTCCGCCTCCCAGGCCAACGTCAACTCGAACCAGCAGGACGTCCGCGACCAGTTCCTCGCCGGCAAGCTCGGCATGATGGTCAACGGCACCTGGCAGCTCTCGGCCCTCGACGAGGCCGGCATGAACTACGGAGTCGTCCCCCTCCCGGCGAAGGACGGCGGCGCGGCGCCCAGCCCGCTCGGCGGCGAGTTCATCGAGGTCGTCACGGCCGACGACGCGAAGCAGAAGCTCGCGACCGAGTTCGCGCAGTGCGTGATCGAGCCCGACAGCCTCAAGGCCTGGGCGGCCGGCCAGTCGTACATCATGCCGTACGCCGACGCCGCCGCCGACCAGGCGACGGAGGACCCGGCGCTGGAGCCGTGGGTCGAGGCCATCACGGTGGCGCAGGGTCGCACGAGCGACCTCGGCGTCGCCTACCCCGACACCTCGAAGGCCCTCTACACGGCCATCCAGGAGGCGCTGACCGGCTCGAAGACGCCGCAGGCCGCTCTCGACGACGCCGCGGCGAGCCTGAAGTAGCGGCCGGATGACCGACTCCGCCGTTCTCACGGCGCCGGTCGCGGGCGGGACGGCGACGCCGCCTCCCGCCCGCCGCCGGCCCCGCTCCCACCTGAGGCTCGCCGCGATCGGCTTCATGGCCCCCGTGGTGATCTTCCTCCTGGTCTTCTTCGTCTACCCGATCATCCGGGGCGTCATCCTCAGCTTCCAGGACTTCGGCCCCAGGGCCTTCGTCACCGGGGACGCGCCCTTCGTCGGACTCGGCAACTACATCACGGTCGTCACCGATCCGATCTTCGGCAGCATCGCCTGGCACACGGTCGTCTTCACGGTCGTCTCGCTCGCCGGCCAGTTCACGATCGGGATGGCCCTCGCCCTCTTCTTCAGCCGCCGGTTCCCGCTGTCGGCGACCTTCCGCTCGCTGATCCTCCTGCCCTGGCTCCTGCCGCTGATCGTCTCGGCGACGGCGTGGCGCTGGATCTTCGATCAGCAGTTCGGCATCCTCAACGCCGCCCTCGGCGCTCAGATCGGCTGGCTGACGGATCCGTCCGTCTCGCTCTGGTCGGTCATCATCGCCAACATCTGGCTCGGCATCCCCTTCAACATGGTGCTGCTCCACGGCGGCCTGCAGGGGATCCCCGAGAACCTCTACGAGGCGGCGGCCCTCGACGGGGCGAGCCGGTGGCGCACCTTCTGGAGCATCACCTGGCCGCTGCTGCGACCGGTCACCTCGGTGACCCTCCTGCTCGGTCTCGTCTACACGATCAAGGTCTTCGACGTGATCTGGATCCTCACGAAGGGCGGCCCCGCCAACAGCTCGCACACACTCGCGACCTGGGCCTACGAGCAGTCCTTCACCGACCTGCAGTTCGGAGTCGGAGCCGCCGCCGGCCAGATCCTCGTGATCGTCGCCCTCGTCTTCGGCTTCATCTACATCCGCGCCCAGCGCAAGGAGGCCCTCGGATGAATCCGACCACCACACCGCTGCGACGCGGGATCGACGTCGCCATCGCGATCGTCCTCTGCGGCTTCCTGCTCTTCCCGCTCTACTGGATGGTCAACGTCTCGCTGACCAAGCCGCAGAACCTCATCCAGACCCCGCCGAGCCTCTTCCCCTCGGATCCCACGCTCGACGGCTACATCCAGGCGTTCTCGACCCAGCTGCCGAACCTCGTCACCAGCCTGGTGATCTCGATCGGCTGCGTCATCCTGACGCTCGCCATCGCGCTGCCCGCCGCGTTCGCCATGGCGAAGTTCCGGGTGCGCGGCACGGGCCTCGTGATGTTCGTGTTCCTGCTCGCCCAGATGATCCCCGGGATCGTCCTGGTGACCGCGCTCTTCGCGATCTACAACGCGCTCGGGCTCCTCAACACCTATCCGGGCCTGATCCTCGCCGACGCGACCGCCTCGGTCCCGTTCGCGGTGATCATCCTGCGCGCCTTCATGCTCGGGATCCCGGACGAGCTCATCGAGGCGGCCCGGATCGACGGAGCGAGCAACTGGCGCTCGTTCGTCTCGATCGTGATCCCGCTGAGCCGCAACTCCATCGTGACCGCGGGGCTGTTCTCGTTCCTGTTCGCCTGGGCCGACTTCCTGAACGCGAACTCGCTCACGTCCGGCAACAGCATCGTGCCGTTCACGCTCGGCCTCTACCGCTACATCGGATCGACCACCACCAACTGGAACGGGATCATGGCCACCGCTGTCATCGCCTCGATCCCCGCAGCCGTCCTGCTCATCGTGGCCCAGCGCTACGTGGCCGCGGGCGTCACGGCCGGCGCGGTCAAGGACTGATCCCGTGACGAACTCGAAGGAACACATGACTCAGCACGCGTTCGACGTCGACGGCACCCGCCTCGTCTGGAGGGGTGACGGCGAGACGATCGTCGTCGAACCGTGGGGCGCCGACAGCGTCCGGGTCCGGGCGATCGTGATGGGCGAGGTGCTCGACACCGACTGGGCGCTCGTGACCCCCGAGCACCTCGACCCCGAGGTGACGATCGAGGGGTCGCGGGCGACGCTGCGCAACGGAGGGATCACGGTCGTCCTCGAGCAGAAGGAGGGCTACGGCTACCAGACCGGCTACCACGAGATGTCCTGCGCTCTCTCGTTCTTCGACGCCCGGGGTGAGCTGCTCTTCTCCGAGCTCGGCAGCGGAGGGGCGCTCAAGCTGCGCGCCCGGGAGCAGCGGGCGCACCTCGGCGGCGACTTCCGCCTCACCGCGCTGTTCGAGACGGCCGCCGACGAGAAGCTCTACGGCATGGGGCAGTACCAGCAGGACATCCTCGATCTGAAGGGCTGCACGCTCGAGCTCGCGCACCGCAACTCGCAGTCGAGCGTCCCGTTCGTGCTCTCCAGCCGCGGCTACGGGTTCCTCTGGCACAACCCGGCGATCGGCCGGGCGACGTTCGCCGCGAACCGCACCGAGTGGTTCGCGGAGTCGTCCCAGCAGCTCGACTACTGGGTGACCGCGGGCGACACCCCCGCCGACATCACGCGCGCCTACGCCGACGCGACCGGGCACGTCCCGATGATGCCCGAGCACGGCCTCGGTTTCTGGCAGTGCAAGCTGCGCTACTGGAACCAGGAGCAGCTCCTCGAGGTCGCCCGGGAGCACAAGCGGCGCGGGCTGCCGATGGACGTGATCGTCGCCGACTTCTTCCACTGGCCGCACATGGGCGACTTCCGCTTCGAGGAGGAGTTCTGGCCCGACCCCTCCGCGATGGTCGCCGAGCTGCGCGAGCTGGGCATCGAGCTGATGGTCTCGGTCTGGCCCCAGGTCTCGGTCGACTCCGAGAACTACGTCGCGATGAAGCGGGGCAATCTGCTCGTCAAGGCCGAGCGCGGGCTCGATCTGCACATGCAGTTCGAGGGCCCGAGCGCGTTCTACGACGCGACGAACCCCGCGGCCCGGCGGTTCGTCTGGGACGCGTGCCGCCGCAACTACGGCGCGCACGGGATCCGCCTGTTCTGGCTCGACGAGGCCGAGCCCGAGTACGGGGTCTACGACTTCGACAACTACCGCTACGCGGCGGGCCCGACGGTGCAGGTCGGCAACCTGTACCCGCAGGCGTTCTCGCGCGGGTTCTACGAGGGGCAGCGAGAGGGCGGCGAGACCGAGATCGTCAACCTCGTCCGCACCGCCTGGGCGGGGAGTCAGCGCTACGGCGCCCTGGTCTGGTCGGGCGACATCCACTCGACCTTCGCCGATCTGCGGCACCAGATCACGGCGGGCATCCACATGGGCGTCGCCGGCATCCCGTGGTTCACGACCGACATCGGCGGCTTCGCAGGAGGCGACCCGGGCGATCCGGAGTTCCGCGAGCTGCTGGTGCGCTGGTTCCAGTTCGGGGCCTTCAGCCCCGTCATGCGGCTGCACGGCGACCGGGCGCCCTCGCAGCCCGTGCAGGCCGCCAACGGGACGCGGCGTGCCGCGACCGGCGCCGCGAACGAGATCTGGAGCTTCGGCGACGAGGTCACCCCGGTGCTGACGTCGCTGCTCGAGCTGCGCGAACTGCTGCGGCCCTACACGCGGGAGGTGATGCGGGAGGCGCACGAGTCGGGCCAGCCGGTCATGCGCGGGGTCTTCCACGGCTTCCCCGACGACCCGGTGGCGTGGACGCTCGCGGACCAGTACCTCTTCGGTCCCGACCTGCTCGTCGCCCCCGTCACGCAGGCCGGAGCGCGCTCGCGCGAGGTCTACCTGCCGGCCGGGGCGCGCTGGACGGAGCTGTCGACCGGCGCCGAGCACGACGGAGGCCGGTGGATCACCGCCGCCGCGCCGCTCCCGGTCGTCCCGGTCTTCGCGCGCGACGGCCGCCAGGAGCACCTCGTCGGCGCACTCTGACGGTGCTCGATCCGTCACGAACGGCCCGTGCGAGTGCGCAGCACGGGCCTTTCGTGACGGATCGATCCTCCTCTGCCGGGGACCAGCCCCTGGCCGGCGCCGCGGGCGGGGCGCACACTGGCGGCATGAGCAGCGACGACGACGTGCGCCGGCTGGCGCTCGCGCTCCCGGGCACCGAGGAGCGGACCGCCTACAGGACCCCCGCCTTCTATGCAGGACCTGCCATGTTCGCGCGGCTGCACCAGCAGCCGGGCGTGCTCCTCGTCTGGCGCGCCGACCTCGGCGACCGCGAGGCGCTCCTCCAGAGCGACCCCGATGCGTTCTTCACCACGAGCCACTACGACGGGCACCCGAGCGTGCTGGTGCGCCTCGATCGCGTCGCGCCCGACCGTCTCGCCGAGCTGCTCCGCGAGGCGTGGGACGTCCGCGCCCCGAAGCGCCTCCGCGACGGGGACTGACCTCCTGCTGACAGGTACGTGGTTCCGCGCGGTGCCCGGGGCGAGGGGCAGAGCGCGATCGATCCGTCACGAACGGCCCGTGCGAGTGCGCAGCACGGGCCTTCCGTGACGGATCGATCCGCTCGAGCCGGAGTTCCCCCGGCCCTACTTCTTCGTCAGCGACGACTCCTTGTGGGCGGCCTTCGCGTCGGTCTTGTCGCTCTGCACGATCCAGTACGGCTCGTCGTCCGAGGCGTTGAACTTCTGGCCCTCGAACTGGAACTCCTTCGTCTTCTTCTCGACCAGCTCGCCGTGGGTCTCGCCCTGCGAGGTGTTCCAGCTGATCTTGTCGCCCTTCTTCACGAGGCGCTTCCTCTCTCTCGGGTGGCTGCCGGTGCGGCGGTTCCGCGCGGCAGCACGATGGTGGTGGTGACGTCGACGATCGCCGGGGTCGCGGGAGCCGACGAGAAGCCGAAGCGCACGGGAGGCGACAGCGGCCCGAGCGGCCCGAGGCCGCCTCCGTCGAGCGCCGCGTCGACCGCGAGCACGCGGCGGATCGCGCGCACGCCGTAGTACTCGCGCCGGCCGTTGCCGGCCGAGCCCGCGGTGCGGACGCCGCGCACGAGCAGGGACGCGACGGGCGAGATCGCGGTGAGCCAGGCCGGGTGCTCGGCGAGCGCGCGCGGCACGACGCGCAGCAGGCGGCCGAGCGGAGTCAGCCCGCCGAGGCGCAGGGTCACGGCGAGCGGGCCCGCGGTGAGCGAGAGCCCGCCGTCGATCCGCCGCCACGCGACCGGGGCGATCCGCACCTCGTCGAACGAGTACGTCGCTGCGATGAGATCTGCGGCCTCAGGAGACGGCGCGATCAGGAGGCGGTGCCCGCCCGGGTCCTCGATCATCGCGTCGGCGAAGGGGCCGAGCGGCGTCCGCTCCCACATCCCCAGCACCACGCGGGTGCCGGAGGCCGTGCCGAACCCCGCGATGCGCCCGCTGAAGCGGAGGCGCCGCGGGGCCCGGCCGGGCATCAGGAGGCCGAGCGGAGCAGCGTGAACGAGCCGTCGCGCACGATCAGCGTGGTGACCTCGCCCTCGACGACCTGGCCGGGGTCGCTCGAGGAGGCGAGCACCCACTCCGCGCCCGGTGCCTTCGGGACCGTGAACTCGACTCCGTTCTCGGCCGCGTTCATCAGCAGGGCGAAGGAGTCGCTGCCCTCGTGCTCGAACACGAACGTGATCGAGCGGGCGTCGGGGTTGTCCCAGTCCTCGTCGGCGAAGCCCTCGGCGTCGGAGCGGAGGATGTCGACGGTGTCGGGGCCGCCGTCGCCCGGCGCGCGCCGGAACCACTTCGGGCGCAGCGCCGGCTCGGCCCGGCGCAGGGCGATCAGCTCGCGGGTGAAGGCGAGCAGCTCCTGGTCCGCGTTCTCCCAGTCGAACCACGAGATCTCGTCGTCCTGGCAGTAGGCGTTGTTGTTGCCGCCCTGCGTGCGGGCGATCTCGTCGCCGCCGAGGATCATCGGCACGCCGGCCGAGAGCAGCAGGGTCGCGAGGAAGTTGCGGCGCATGCGCGCGCGCCGCTCGTTCACGGCCTCGTTGTCGGTCGGCCCCTCCGCCCCGTTGTTCGAGGAGCGGTTGTCGCTCTCGCCGTCGTTGTTGTCCTCGCCGTTGGCCGCGTTGTGCTTGCGCGAGTAGGCGGTGAGGTCGGCGAGGGTGAAGCCGTCGTGCGCGGTGACGAAGTTGACGCTCGAGACGGGGGAGCGCTTGTCGGCCTCGTACACGTCGGGCGAGCCGAGGATCCGCTGCGCGGTGGTGCCGAGCACCGAGTCGGCGCCGTGCCAGAAGTCGCGCACGTCGTCGCGGAACTTGCCGTTCCACTCCGACCAGTCGGCAGGGAAGCCGCCGACCTGGTAGCCGGCGGTGTCCCACGGCTCGGCGATCATCTTGACGGGCGCGAGCACCGGGTCCTGCGCGATGAGGTCGAGGAACGCGCTGTGCACCTCGGCCTCGCCCGTCTGGCGGGTGAGGGTGGTGGCGAGGTCGAAGCGGAAGCCGTCGATGTGCATCTCGGTGACCCAGTAGCGCAGCGAGTCCATGATCAGACCAAGCGCCGCCGGGTGCGCGACGTTGAGGCTGTTGCCGGTGCCGGTGGTGTCGAAGTAGTTGGCGCGGTCGTCCTCGACGAGGCGGTAGTAGGAGCCGTTGTCGATGCCCTTGAACGAGAGGGTCGGTCCCTTGTCGTTGCCCTCGGCGGTGTGGTTGTAGACCACGTCGAGGATGACCTCGAGGCCCGCCTCGTGGAACGCCTTGACCATGGCCTTGAACTCGTCGACCTGCGAGCCGTCGTCGCCGGCGTGCGAGTACTCGTTGTGCGGGGCGAAGAAGCCGAGGGAGTTGTAGCCCCAGTAGTTGCGCAGCCCCTTCTCCTCGAGGTGCGAGTCCTGCACGAACTGGTGCACGGGCAGCAGCTCGACCGAGGTCACGCCCAGGTCGGTGAAGTGCTTGATCGCGGCGGGGTGGCCGAGTGCGCGGTAGGTGCCGCGGATGTCCTCGGGGATGTCGGGGTGCAGCTTGGTGAAGCCCTTCACGTGCACCTCGTAGACCACGGTCTCCTCGAGCGGGATCCGCGGTGCGACGTCGCCGCTCCAGTCGAAGGAGGCGGGGTCGGTGACGACGCAGCGGGGCACCGCGTCGGCGTCGTCGGCGTCGTTGCGCGTGTCGGCGTCCTCGTAGAACTGGCCGAAGACGTCCTCGGACCAGGTGTACGAGCCCTCGATCGCGGTCGCGTGCGGGTCGAGGAGCAGCTTGGCGGCGTTGTGGCGGAGGCCGTTGGCGGGGTCCCAGGGGCCGTCGACGCGCAGGCCGTAGCGGGTGCCGATCGTCATGCCCGGGACGATGCCGTGGAACACGTGGCCGGTGCGGTCGGTCAGGGTGACGCGGGTCTCGGCTCCGGACTCGTCGAAGAGGCAGACCTCGACGCTGTCCGCGGTCTCGGAGTAGAGGGCGACGTTGGCGCCGTCGTCGCCGCGGAGGGAGACGCCGAGCGGATAGGGGAAGGAACGGGGAGAAGCGGGCATGCGACCATCCTGTCCGGACGCCTCCGGGCGCTTCTCGTCCTTGCCCGGCGCACTCGCAGCCGGTAACCTCCTTGCCCCCGAACTGGCGCTCCGGCCCTCCGCAGGCATATAGTCAGCCGGCTGACTAAAAGAGGAGCGGCGGATGCGCAACCGCAAGTGGATCGGGCTGGTCGTCATCAGCCTCGGCGTGGCGACGATCATCGTCGACTCGACCATCGTGAACGTGGCGATCCCGTCGATCGTCGCCGATCTGGGCATCACCTCGACGCAGGTGCAGTGGGTGCAGGAGTCGTACACGCTCGTCTTCGCCGCCCTCCTGCTCGCGTTCGGCACGCTCGCCGACCGGTGGGGCCGGCGCCGGATGCTCGTCCTCGGCGTCTCGCTCTTCGCCCTCTCCTCGATCGCGGCCGCCGCCGCTCCGACCGGCGATCTGCTGATCCTCGCGCGGGTGGTGCAGGGCGTGGGCGGCGCGATGGTGCTGCCGTCCACGCTCTCGCTGATCAACGCCACCTTCCGCGGGCGCGAGCGCGCCGTCGCCTTCGCCGTGTGGGGGTCGACGATCGGAGGCATGACCGCCGTCGGTCCGCTGCTCGGCGGCTGGCTCACCACCGACTTCTCGTGGCGCTGGGCCTTCGGCATCAACATCCCGCTCGGGATCGTCATCGTCGTCGGCGCCCTGCTGTTCGTCGACGAGTCGAAGCAGGCCGACGGCCGCCGTGTCGACCTCGTGGGCGCCCTGCTGTCGGTCGTCGCTTCCGCCTCGCTCGTCTTCGCGCTGATCGAGGGCCGCACGCTCGGCTGGTGGGGCGTCGACGAGCGCCTCTCGATCGGCGGCTGGAGCTGGCCGCTCGACCTCTCGCCCGTGCCGATCGCCTTCGCCGTGGCGGCGCTCGCCGCCGTCGCGTTCGTGCTCTGGGCCCGGGCGCGCGAGCGGGCCGGCCGCTCGGCGATGCTCGCACTCGAGCTCTTCAGGCTGCCGTCGTTCCGCAACGGGAACCTCGCCGCGATGATCGTCTCGCTCGGCGAGTTCGGCATCATCCTCGCCCTGCCGATCTGGCTGCAGAACGTGCTCGGCTACTCGGCGGTGCAGACCGGGCTGGTGCTGATCGCGCTCGCGCTGGGCTCGTTCGTCGCCTCCGGCTTCGCGGGCGCCTACGGCAACAGGGTCTCGCCGGTGCTGATCGTGCGCGTGGGCCTCGCGGCCGAGATCATCGGTGTCGCAGGGATCGGGGCGGTGATCTCGGACTCGACCCCGTGGTGGGCGCTCGTGCCGCTCCTCGCCGTGTACGGCTTCGGCGTCGGGCTGGCGACCGCCCAGCTCACCGGAGTCGTGCTGCGCGACGTCCCGGTCGAGCGGAGCGGTCAGGGCTCGGGCACGCAGTCGACCGCGCGCCAGATCGGCTCGGCGCTCGGCATCGCGGTGCTGGGGACGGTCCTCTACACCTCGACCGCAGGGGTCCTCACGGCCTCTCTCGAGGAGCAGGGGCTGCCGGCCGAGCAGGTCTCGAGCACGGTCGACGCGGTCGTCGACTCCTCGGGCGCCGCGATCGCGGGGCTGGCCGCCTCCGACGCCACCGCCGAGGTCGCGCGCGCCGCCGGGGAGGCGTTCTCCGACGGCACCCGCTACGCCGCGTTCTCGGCCGCGGGCTTCCTCGCGATCGGCTTCGTCGCGACCCTGTCGCTCGGCAGCGGGCGCACGGAGGAGGTGCCGGCGGGCGGCCCGGCTCGGGACGACCCGGCGCCGATCAGCTGAGCGGAGCCGAGTCGTCGGCCGTGAAGACGATCTTGCCGTGGGCGGTGTCGGTGCCGGCCGCTCGGCGCTCGAGCACGGCGACGATCTCCTCGAGCGGATGCACGGCGCCGGCCAGGGGGCGCAGGTCGCCGGAGGCGGCGAGCGAGACCGCGCGTCCGATCCGCTCGGCCGTGGCCGGGAGGAGCAGGTTCTGCACGCGCGGGCGGTCGCGGCGGACGACGCTCGCCGCCTGGGCGCCGAGCGCGGCTCCGCTGGGCACGAGGGTCGCGTAGCGGCCGCCGTCGGCGAGCAGGATCGCGGCGTCGGAGGCGGGCAGATGGCCGGAGACGTCGATCACGGCGTCGAAGCGCCCCGCGAGCACGCCCAGATCGAGCGCCCGGTAGTCGTGCGGCTCGGCGCCGAGCTCGCGCAGCAGGTCGGCCGAGGAGGCGGATCCGGTCGCCGCGACCGTGCAGCCGGCGCGCCGGAGCAGCTGCACCGTGAGGTTCCCGATGGCCCCCGAGCCGCCACCGACGAGCACCCGCTCGCCCGCCCGGACGCGGAGCGCGTCGACAGTGCCGATCGCCGTGCCGCCCGACATCGCGAGGGTGACGCCCTGGACGGCGTCGAGGGAGTCGGGCAGCGGGACGAGCGCGCTGCCCCTGGCGATCGAGGCGTCGGCGAAGGCGTCGCCGTCACGGGTCATCCCCACGACGCGGTCGCCGATCGCGAAGCCCCGGGTGCCGGGGCCGAGCGCCTCGACCGTGCCGGCGATGTCGAGCCCGAAGCCGAAGGGCCGCCGGCGGCCGAGCGTCATGATCCGGGCGCTGCCCGAGAGGATCTTCTCGTCGGTCGCGTTGATGCTCGCCGCGCGGGTGCGCACGAGCACCTCGCCGCGTCCGGGCATCGGCACCGGAGTGGTGCGCCACGACAGCACGTCCGGTCCGCCGAACCGTTCGTATCCGAGTCGTCGCATGCTGCTCCCGTCGCCTGCACCGCTGTCGCGGCTCTTCATCGAGCCTAGGCGGTGGTGCGGGAGGCCTCGCTGTCGACCCCTGCGGGGGAGGGGAGCGCCGGTGCTACCGTGCCCCCATGAGCGCAGACACGAGTCCCGAGTTCTCCGGCTGGAACGGCGAGGGCCAGAGCGGAGCGGATCCGAGCGGTGCGGGCCCGAGCAGCGTGGCCGGCCCCGACGACGTGCAGCCCGCCGGCGCCGAGGTCGAGGAGAACACGACGCCCGACGAGAGCCGCGACCCCGACCACGGCTACGACCCGATGGCCGAGAGCGGCTCCGAGAACGCGGCCGAGGACGAGGTGGCCGACTCCGAGGACGAGGAGGGACTCCTCGCTCCCGGCAGCACTGCGGAGGGCGCCGGCACCTCGCTCGGCGCCGTCCCGTCCGAGCACGAGCAGCCCCTCCGTGCCGAGGGCTCGGCCGGCCAGCTCGCCGACGAGCGCTGGCGCACCAACGGCGTCGACCCCCTCGGCTGACCTCCCGGGGTCGGCGGTCCCGAACCGCGCGTCCAGGAACTACCCCGGTCGCTCGGAGGAGTCGCTCCGGCGCGCCCCGTAGCGTGCCGGGAGCGCGGTCGGTCCGGCCGCGCGGACAGGGAGTGCCATGTCGTTGTTCCTCCATCGCACCCGAGAGGTCCGCTGGACCCCGGACGAGCGGCGGGCTCTCGCCGAGGCCGTCGCCGAGGACCGCGCCGAGCTGTGGCGCGGGATCGGCGAGCTCGACCGCACCGTCGTCGTCTCGACCGAGGACCCGGGAGTCCGCGGCGGTGCCCGCTGGCCCACCGACCACCGCGCGTTCCTCCGCGTCGACCGCGGCGCCTCCGTCGTGCTCGCGACCGACGGCCTGAGCGACCCGTTCGACCGGCTCGCGAGCCCGGGAACGGGGCTCGGGCTCGAGCTGTGCCTCGAGACCTCGGCCCTGCGCGGGGTGCCGACCGCCGAGCTCTGGAACCACTGGCAGTTCCGGCTGCTCTACGAGGCCGCCCGCCTCGCCGCCCTGCAGGGTGTCTGCTGCCGCACTGGCGTCGACACCTGCCGACTGACCGGCGTGGCGGCGCCACCGGCCTGGGCCGACGAGGACGGCGCGGTCGGCGTGCTGCTGGGCCTGCGGAACGCGGGCCTGCCCGAGCGGATGGACCTGGCGACCGGTCACGCCGAACTCGTGCCCCTCACGCCGCTGTGGCCGGAGGAGTACGCGTGGGCGAGCGTCGACGCGACGGCCCGGGCCGAGATCGCCGAGCGCCTGCGCGCGCTGCCGCACGACGAGCTCGTGCACACCGCGCGGCCCCGCGTGGTCTGAGCCTCGGGCTCAGTCGCCCTCGGGCTCCGGCCCCACGACCATCTCGCCCGTGTTGTTCGCCACCGAGACGAACTGCTCGATCCAGGTGCGGTTGAGCGCCGGGCGCTTGGCCACGTGGAAGCGGAAGTGCAGCGGTGTCGTCGGGTGGATCCAGACCGAGCTGCGGCCGAAGCCGGTCGACTCGGGCTCGGCCCACGAGAGGCTGAACGACTCGTTGCGGCGCATCTTGGTGAGCATCGCCACCTTGAGGTGCGCGAGCAGTCGATCGTCGAAGTCGATCTCGAGTGATTGCGGCCCGTAGATCAGTCGTCCCATGGACCCGAGCCTACCGATCCCCGCGCGCTCCGCACCGACGACGAACGCCCCGCCGGCCGGATCCTGGGATCACGGCTGACGGGGCGTTCGTGGAGTCCGGCGGCCCCGGAGGGCCGCAGAGCTCGAAGTCGGGGAATTACTCGCCGACGCCGCGGATGTTCGCGGCCTGCGGGCCCTTGCGACCCTGCTCGACGTCGTACTCGACGTGCTGGTTCTCGACGAGCTCGCGGTAGCCCTGCTTCGCGATGGCGGAGAAGTGCGCGAACACGTCGGCGCCTCCGTCGTCGGGAGCGATGAAGCCGAAGCCCTTTTCGGAGTTGAACCACTTAACGGTGCCAGTAGGCATGTCTTTTCCTTACGTGATGGTGACGCGGCCGGAGCCGACGTCTTCTATATTCCGCACGACTGTGCGGTACCCGTCCGCCTCCGCCCCTGCGTGGATGAATCACACGTCGGGAGGGAGTCGTACGGGTCGTTGTGGGGGCGGAGGATGCCGTTCCGCGAGGGAGCGGCAGCTGCGCGGGGGAGAACGTCCCGCGAGCCGACGGAGTCGGTGGGGCGGGGGTCGAACGAGGAACGGCGCGGCTTCCGCGGCGTCCTGTGAAGGGCGGTACCCGCGTGCGAGGCGGGCGTTCGAACCGCGGGAGCGAGGCCGTGTGACACGGTGCCTTCGATCGTCGCGGTCTCTATCAGGGGCTGAGTCTCTTCGTCGTGGTGCGACTTCTCAGCCGTGGAATTCGGGCGAGTGCCCAGGAGATGACCCCAGCCTACGGGATGGGGCGCCCCGAATGCGACCGTCCGGCGCAACGCGCCCGTCGCGCGCGCCCGACGACGCCCCGCCGCCGAGGCCGAGGAGCGCCCGGTGCTGTCGCGCGCGCCGGTGTGCCACGATGATCTCCCGTCCACCGCCTCCCGGGCCGCCGCGCCCTCGGGAGCCTCCGCCGCCGAGGTCGCTGTTGCCCGCTCCGAGGACCCTCGGCCGCTCACCCGGGGATGCGCTCCGCCGAGAGCAGGCCGACGTCGGAGTCGTGTGCGCCCGGCTCGCGGGCGGCGTCTTCACCGTCGCCTCGGCGCTGCACCTGCTCACCCTCGACGCGCCGGGCCTCCTCGCCGCGCTGCCGACCCTGCTCCTGCTCGCGGCCGCGGCCGTCGTCCTGCTCGTCGGGAGCCGGTCCGGGCCGGGCGGTGCCCTCGCCGTGATCATCGGCACCGCTCTCGGGCTCGCCGCTCTCGCCGCCTCGCTCGCCCCCGGGATCGACGGGACGATCCCCGCGGTGATCGGCGGCGTCACGATGATCGCGTCGATGGCGCTGCCGTCGGCGCTCTTCGCGATCGGAGCGGTCAGGCGGCTCCCGCTGATCGCCCTCACGGGCATGGTGCCCGTCCTCCTCCTGGCCCTCGCGGCCACCCGGGAGTCGGGCCGCGGGTTCTACGTCGCCCTCTCGGTGGTCGTCTGCTGGGCGGTGCTCACCGCCGCCGCGCGCTGGATCGCCGCGAGCGTCGAGCGCGCGCAGGTCGGCACGGCGCGGCTGCGGACCGCGCACGCCGCGGAGCGCCGTTCGAGCGAGAGCGAGGCCCGCCGCCGGTACGACGCACGGCTGCTGCACGACACGATCCTGGGCACCCTCACGCTGGTCGCGCACCGCGGCGAGGGCGTCCCTCCCGACACGGTGCAGGCGCAGGCCGCGGCCGACCTCGGGCTGCTGCGGCGCCTGGGCCGGCCGGGCGCCGACGAGGGGCGGCGGGCCGACTCCGGCTCCGGTTCCGACTCCGTCCCCCTGCCCGCCGCGTTCGCTGCGCTCGAGAGGCGCTTCGAGGCCGTCGGGCTCGAGATCACTTGGCACACGACGGGTGAGCGGGGCGCCGCGGACCGTCCGCTCGCCCCCTCCGCGCTCGACGCCCTGGTGCGCGCCGCGGGGGAGTGCCTCGAGAACGTGCGCCGGCACGCGGGCGTGCTCTCGGTGGATGTGACCGTGGCGGAGGACCACGAGACGGTCCGCGTCGCCGTCTCGGACGCGGGCAGGGGCTTCGCACCCGACGAGGTGCCGGCGGGCAGGCTCGGGCTCGCCGAGTCGGTGCGCGCGCGCATCGACGCCGTCGGCGGCGACGTCCGCGTCTTCTCCGCTCCCGGCTCGGGCACGACGGTCCTGCTGAGCGTGCCGCGATGAGGCGGCGCGAGGGCCGGGCTGGGGAGGGGACGCTCCTCGAGCTCGTCCGCGCCGCCGAGACCGGCTCGCGGACGCTCGAGTCGGTCCGTCACCGGATCACGCGGACGCACCGCCTCAGCGCGAGCTACCTGGGCCTCGGCTTCGTCGGGATGGCCGTGCTGCTCATGATCCGCGGGCTCGCCTCGTTCCTCTGGGCCCTCGCCACGCACTCGGCGACCTGGCTGAGCGGCGCCGCCTGGCTGATGGTGATCGCCGGTCTCGTCGTCGGGCCGGCCGTCGCGCTGCTCCGGCGGGGCGAGCTGCCGAGGGCGGTCCTCGTCGCGGTCCTCGCAGTGGACACCGCGGCGCTGCTCCTCGAGTTCTCCGACTTCGGCCTCACGGACCCGTCGCGGTCGTACTACCCGAGCGTCTGCGTCGGCATCGGCGCGACGCTGATGGCGCTGATCTCGTTCCAGCCGCTCTCGCGCACGTGGGCGGCGGTCGGCCTCCTGGTGGGCCTGAGCCTTGCCGGCATGCTCGCGCAGGCGCTGATCGGCCATCGCAGTCCCGGCCTGGCCGTCACCACCATCCTGCTCGCGCTCGCCCCCGTCGGCGTCTGCGTCTCGCTGCTGACGACGCTGGAGCGGCACGTGCACCGCTCGCTCGACCGCACGATCGCCGACAGCGTGGTGGACGGGCCGGGCACCGGGCCGGGGAGCCTCGCCGCCTCCGAGATCTCGCGGGTCGACGCCCGGGTCGAGGAGCTGCTCGCAGCGGTCCGCACCGAGCCGCTCGACGACGTCCTCGGCGAGCGGGCGCGGCGTCTCGGCGACGAGCTGCGCACCGCACTGACGAGGAGCCACGACCAGACCTGGCTGGGCATCGCGATCGAGGAGTCGACGCACCTCTCCGAGACCGTCTCGCTCGAGGACCCCGGGAACGCCGCCGCCGCGCTCCGCCCGCCCGATCGATCCCGGCTGCTGTCGGTGCTCTGGCTGCTCTCCGCTCCGTCGGTCGCGTCGAGGCGGCCCGCGATCGCCCTGTCGCTGTCGCCCGGGGAGGGGGCCGTCGTGACCCTCGTTCTGGAGGCAGTGGGGGTCCGGTCGCGCGACCTCGACCCGGCGATCTGGGGCATCCTGAGCGAGCTGGGCGACTACCGGGTCACCGCAGCCGGCGTGCGCACGACGCTCCGCCTCGACCACGCCGTCGCACGGAGGCCCTCATGACGAGTCACGCGGAGGAGACCGCCGCCCTCCCCGACGGCGAGATCGCTCTGGCGATCCTCGACGACCACCCCATCCTCCTCACCGCTCTGACCGAGTGGATCAACCACTCCGGAGCGCCCATCCGGGTCGTCGCGACGGCGAGCCGCTGGACCGATCTGCTCGCGCATCCCGCCTTCCCGACCGATGTGGTCCTGCTCGACATCGACCTCGGCGACGATCTCGACCTCGCGATGAAGATCCGCACGATCACGGCGGCGGGCGCGGCCACGGTCATCATCAGCACGCACTCGCAGCCCGCGACGGTCGCCAGGGCGCTCGAGGCCGGTGCCCGCGGCTACCTCGTCAAGAGCGAGCCGACGGAGGTGATCATCGACGCGATCCGCCGGGCCGCCGCCGGCGAGCGCGTGCCGACCGCGGGGGCGGCGCCGGGCGGGGCCGGGACCGCGACGCTCAGTGCGCGCGAGCGCCGGATCGTGGGCCTCTTCGTCGAGGGGATGTCGCTCAAGCAGGTCGCGACCTCGCTCGGGATCACGCAGGACGCCGCGCGCAGCTCGCTCCGCAGCGCCCGCGCCAAGTACCGCGAGGCGGGCCGGAGCGTCAGCACCAAGATCTCGCTGCGCGCCCAGGCGCGGCGGGACGGCATCATCGGGGGGCACTGACCCCCGTCGGGGTCAGACGCTCTCGCGCCGCTTCTGCCGAGCGGGCTCCGCGGGCTGGTCGGGGCCGTTCCAGATCGTGACGATCCCCCAGGCCACCGCGGCGATCGGCACGGCGAGCACCGCGCCGACGATGCCGGCCAGCACGGTGCCGACGGTCAGGGCGATCAGGACGATCAGCGGGTGCAGCTTGAGCGAGCGGGCCATCACGACGGGCTGGAGGAAGTTGCCCTCGAGCTGGTTGACGAGGATGACGACGCCGATGACGATCAGGGCGGCGACCGGACCGACTCCGACCAGGGCGACGAGCGCCGCGAGGATGCCGGCCGCCGTCGCTCCGACGATGGGGATGAAGGCGGTGAGGAAGACGACCACGGCCAGGGGGATGGCCAGCGGGACCTGGAGGATCGCGAGGGCGACGCCGATGCCGATCGCGTCGACCGCGGCGACCGTCGCCGTGCCGCGGATGTAGCCGCCGAGCACGTCGACCGTCTTGGCGCCGACGCGCTTGGCGCGGTCGTAGCTCGCGCCGGTGAAGGGGCGGAGGAGGAACTCCCAGATCTTCGGGCCGTCCTTCATGAAGAAGAAGAGGACCACGATCATCAGCACGAGGCCGGTCACGAAGTTCGCGGCGGCAGCGGCGCCGGCGAGCGCTCCGGAGCCGAAGCTGCTGGAGGTGAGGAAGTCGACGACGCTCTGGCGGGCGTCCTCGATCTGCTGCTCGTCGATCTGGAACGGCAGGTGCTGGACGTAGTCCTGCAGCGAGGCGATGCCGTCGGAGGCGCTGCTCACCAGCTCGTCCCACTGGTTGCGGACCGCGACCGTGATCAGCCAGGCGACCGCGCCGAGGATCGCGAGGAGGCCGAGGAGCGCGAGCCAGGTCGCGAGGATCGACGGCACGCCCTTCCGGCGCAGCCAGGAGAGCACCGGGTGGATCGCGGAGGCGAGGATGATCGCGATCATCACCGGGATCAGCACGATCGTGAGCTGGGTCATCGCGAACACGAGCACGGTCGCGAGCGCCAGGACGATGATCACCTGGAGGCAGCGGAGCGCGAAGCGGCCTGCTCCGTCCCGCCAGACCGTCGGAGCCGGCTCGGGCCGCGGTTCGCGTTCGGGGGTCGTGGAGTCGGTGCGGTCGAAGAAGCCCATGGGGTGAAAGGTACTGGAGGGCCCGATCGGGCGCCGTGGGTTGACGGGGTGGGCCGGGGCTGCAGAACCCGAGCCGCTCGTGCGGTCCGACGCGAGCGGTCGGAGTGCGGAATCCTTCGCCGTTCCGACGGATCACGGCGGTTCTCGACCCCCAAGCGGGGCAATGCATCGATTTCGGTTCTGAATCCATTGCTGCGGCGACTGAATGCGCACTAAGGTGCGGATGTCCATGCAGGCGCATGGGGTGCAGCACCCGAAGCCGCACCGCAGATCCGCGCCCGCTCGTGATCGCCTCGACGGCCGGGAACCCGAAACTCCCGTCCACCCGAGGACACCGCCGCGTCGAGAACCCGAAACTCTCGCGCAGCTCGATCGGGAACCCGAAACTCCCGGTGGAGCCACGGCGGATCCATCCCCCGGAACACCCGCACCCCCTGGAGTACGACCCCATGCCCACCACCCCTCTGCGGGGTGACTCCGGCGCGCTCTCCCGCGCGCCGGAGCTCTCCGCTGTGCCCTCGGGCACCTCGTCCACCGACCGCCGCTCCCTCGTCCGCGCCGCGCTCTGGAGCGCCCCCGTGGTCGCCGTCGCCTTCGCGGCGCCCGCGGCGGCCGCCTCCGCCACGGTCGCCCCGCCCGTGACCCGGGCGACGTCGACGCTCGTCTTCGACACCTGGCAGAACAACGTGCACTGGGACGGAGCCGGGCACCGCACCGGCATCGACACCCGCATCCAGGTGCAGAACCGCTACTGGACCGGCACCGGCGATCTCACGACGGTGGGCGCACCGGTTCCGACGCTGTCGGTCCGCGTGCGCTACCCGGCGTCGGCGCGCGTCGGCGCGCGCCCGGTGGCCCTGGCCGGAGACGGCTGGAGCTGGACGGCGGCGACCGCCGACGCCCGGGGCGCGGTCGAGTACGTCTTCACCTGGTCGGGCGCGGCCCTGGCGCCGTCGCGCTCCACCCCGGAGCTGACGTACACGCTGAACGCCGACGTCCCCGGCCAGGTGCAGCTCTCGGCCACGGCCACCGCACCGAACGCCGACACCGTGGCCGCCCCCTCCTGGGGCGACACCGCCTACTGATCGGCGCTGCGAGACGCCTCTCCGGTACGACGCCACCGGCGTGCCGCGTACCGGAGAGGCGTCTCGCGGGCACCCGCTAGGCCGGGACGCGCACCGTGAGCCCGCCGGGCTCGATCCAGGTGCGGAACGCCGACGTCGAGCCGAAGGGGTCGCCGTCGAGCTCGATCTCCTGAGCGCGCTCGAGGCGCACGACGAGCTCGCGTCCCTTGACGTAGCGCAGGGCCGCGACCTCCTTGGTCAGGCCCATCAGCTTCTGGCCGACGACGCCGGTGCGGCGCAGGACGCCGTTCTCCCACACCACCTTGAAGATGATCTGCACCCAGCCGAGGAACCCCTCGGGGCGCAGCAGCACGATGTCGAACACTCCGTCGTCGACCGCCGCGTCGGGCAGCAGCAGGATGTTGGCGGGCAGCGAGCCGCAGTTGCCCACGATGATCGTGTGCGCGCGCACCCTGCGGGTCTTCGCGCCGTCGAGCTGGTAGCGGAACTCGAGCTGGTTCTTGTCCAGCAGCGCCTTCCGCAGCGCGTCGACGTAGGCGAGCCAGCCGGCGCGCTTCTTCAGGTCGTCGTCGGTGTTCGCGAGCATCTTCGCGTCGATGCCCAGGCCCGCCATCACGACGAAGGCGCGGCGCTCGCGGCCCTCGCCGGTCTCGATGTCGATCATGCCGATGTCGATCGCGCGATCGGTGCCGGTGAACGCCACGGTCAGCGCGTTGTCGACGTCGTCGAGCGTCAGGTCGAGGTTCCTGGCCAGCAGGTTGCCGGTGCCCGAGGGCAGCAGCGCCAGCGACGCGTCGGAGCCGCGCAGGGCCTCGGCGACCACGCGGACCGTGCCGTCTCCACCCGCCGCGATCACCATGTCGGCGCCGGCCTCGAGCGCCTCGCGGGTCTGCCCGGCTCCCGGGTCCTCGACCGAGGTCTCGAACCACAGCGTCTCGTCCCAGCCCGCGGCCTCCTCGGCGCGCGCGACAGCGGCCTTCACGGCCTCGATGTCGACCTTGACGGGGTTGTAGACCATCGCGGCACGGCGGCGCTCAGACATCCGATCCGTCCTCGTCCTCGTCGAGGCGGCCCGGGCGCACCGCGGCGTCCTCGCGGATCTCGATGTGCGTGTCGCCGGCCTCGGTCGTCGAGACGTCGATGCGGGGCGCGGCATCGGCCTCGGTCGCCTTCGGGGCGCTGGTCAACTGGTCTCGGCGATCATCCGCCATCTGGTCGCTCATGCCTGGACGGTAGCAGCGCGCACGAGCGGTGCGCTCGGGGTTGCGCCGGGCGCTCAGCGCCCCGTCGAGCGTGCCGCCCGGAGCCCCCAGAGCACGAGCGGGATCTGCAGGGGGAGCCGCAGGAGGGTGATCGCACGGGTCCGCGGCCGCCGCGCGTCGCGGGCCATCTGCACGTTGCCGGGGAACACGGCGGCCATCAGCGCCGCGGAGGCGAGACCGCCGGCCGCCCGCGTCGGCGGCCAGAGCATCGCGGCCGCGCACGCGAGCTCGGCGGCACCGGAGGCGAGCACCCAGCCGCGCGCGGAGCCGGGCATCCCGCGCGGCACGACCGCGTCGAAGGTGCTCGGGTGCACGAGGTGCACGACTCCCGAGACCGCCATCGCCGAGGCGAGCACGAGCGGGCCGGTGCCGAGCGGGCGGACGGTCACCGGTCCTCCGCGCCGCGCTCGAGCGGAGCGACGTGGTCGAGGATCCGGCGCCACTCGCGCACCAGAGCGAGGCGTCCCGTGCCGTCGACGGTCGCGGTCCGGGCGTCGGCGAGGCGGCTCCGGTACCAGCGGCCGTCCTCCGCGCTCGCGACGGGGTCGGCGTCGCCGTGCACGATCAGGCTCGAGGCGGTCACCCGGTCGAGCTCGTCCGCCCACGATCCGTCGCGGAGCGCCACCAGATCGGTCGCGGCCCCGCCCGGTCCCTGCCGCCAGCCCTCGCCGAGCATGCGCTGCAGGCGGTTGCGCAGCCCGCCGTGGCTGGTGAGGACGGGGTCGTCGGAGTCGACGCCGAGCGAGGCGAGCCCGGGGACGTCGGCGGGGAGGGCGGCCGCGATGGCCGAGGCGTCCTCTCCCTCGAGGATCTCGCGGCGCTCCCACGCCCCGGTCGGACGGACGAGCACGCCCGCCTGCGGGGGCGCCGGGGTGCCGACGATCGCGAGCCGGTCGACGAGGTCGGGGTGCCGGGCCGCGAGCGAGAGGGCGAAGACGCCGCCCGAGCCCCAGCCGACCACGCCGACGCTGCCGAAGCGCGCGCCCTCGACCATGCGCGCGGTGCGCTCGGAGCGGCGCAGGTACTCGGCGAGGTCGTCCGCGCGGTCCTGCACGCTCGAGTGAGCGGCGTCGACCGGGTCGGAGGCGCCGTAGCCGGGGCGGTCGAGGATCAGCAGGTGCAGCCCCCAGGGGCCGGTGACCAGCGGATCGGGATCGAATCCGCCCGCGCCGGGAGTGGGGTGGCAGAAGACGACGAGTCGGTCCGCGATCGGATCTCCCGCCGCCGAGACGCCGATCCCGCGGCCGGACCGCAGCTCGAAACGGTGGTTCGCCATGTCGCCTCCCGGGTGCCGCCGTCAGTCGGCGGTGCGAGGACAGTCAAGCGGAACGCGGCCGCCTCCGAGAGGGCCTTGTGCGCTCGCCGGGCGGTACCCCCTCCGATGCACCCGGCGTATCGTGACGGCATGGCTGATCAACGACCGATCGGATACTGGCTGACTCTCGCCGCCCGCCTCCTCGAGGAGCGCTTCGCGGCGACGCTCGAGGAGCACGGGGTGACCCGGATGCAGTGGCAGCTGCTCGAGCTGCTGCGGCGGGGGCCGGCGGCGGTCGGCGCGCTCGACCGGGCGCTCGCCCCGTTCCTGCCCGCCGCGCCGGCGGAGGAGCCCGCAAGCGTCGCCGAGCACCTCGCCGAGCTCGTCGAGAGCGGGTGGGTGGTCGACGAGGGCGAGGTCTTCGCCCTCACCGAGCACGGCGGAGCCGCGACCGCCCGCCTCGAGGAGGTCGTCGGGGCCGCGCGCACCGCGCTGACCGAGGGCGTGACCGAGGAGGACCACGACCGGACCGTGGAGACCCTCCGCCGCATCGCCGGGAACCTCGGCTGGGACGACGCGACCTGACACGCGGCGCTCGCCTCCGCTACCCCCTGCCCCGGCCGACGGCGCCGGAGGAGAGTAGGGGGAGTCGGCAGGTCGCCGGCCGGAAGGAGAAGGCCCGCATGGACCAGAACGACACGGATCAGAACGACCGCACCCCCGGTGAGGACACCGAGAAGACCGAGGAGCTGCCCGACGGCACGGGTACCGACACCTCGCCCGGCGGCGGCGACACCGACACGGTCTCCGGCGGCGACGCCGACGAGTAGCGCTGCGCCACGGGCGCACGGAAGGGCGGGACGCGAGCGTCCCGCCCTTCCTGCGACCTCAGACCAGCGGCCCGTCGCCCTCGCTCGTGCGGCGCGTGACGTGCTCGCCGCTGGCCGGGTCGACGGCCGAGCGCGTGGTCGACACGGCCTGGCGGCGACGCGTCATCAGCACGAGGCCGAGGATCAGGCCGACGACGCCGGCCGCCATCAGGATGTAGCCGATCGTCTTCAGATCGATCCCCGCCACCTGCACGTCGACGGCGAACGCGAGGATCGCGCCGACGACGAGGAGGAAGATCCCTGCTCCGATGCTCATACGTGCTCCTTCTGCGGACGCCGGTGTGCGCGCGGGAGCGCGCATCCGCACCGGCGACCCCACGCTAGACCCGGGCCCGCGGTGCGCGGAGGGCCTACCGGAGGCGGCCCGCGGCGGTGTAGGGCCCGCTCAGCGGTCCGAGAGGCGCAGCATCACGCGCGTGCGGTCGCCGCGGGTGGCGATCCGCTCGATGAAGAGGAAGACGCGGTACTCGAGCCGGTACTTGCGGGCGAAGACGCCGCCGAGGCGCTCGACCGTGTCCTCGTCCGAGACGATGCGCGCCGACGCCTCGATCACGGGCGCCCCCTCCTGCACGCGGCCGCGGCGGTCGCACGGGACGAGGGTCACGCGAGGATCGTTCCGCAGCCGCTTCACCTTGCCGCTCCTGCGGGGAGTGGTGACGATCAGCTCGGCGCCGTCGCGGGCGATCCAGACCGGCGTCGAGACGCCGGCACCCGTCCTGCGGAACGTGGTGAGCGAGACGAAGGACTCGTCGCTGAGCGCCGAGAGGGCGGGGGAGAGGGTCATGCCTCGAAGCGTATGGCCGCGGGCGCTCGCCACCGCAAGCCTCCTCATGACTGGACGACGCCCGTTTAGGGTGGGAGCATGACCGACCCGACGCCTCTGATCGGCCGGACCGAGGCGCCCGAGCTGCACGTGATGACCTACAACATCCGGCGCAGGATGCCGCGGCTCACCTCGCGATCGGTCGACCAGTGGGACCGCCGTCGTCCGCTCGTCCGCCGCCTGCTCCAGACGG
Source organism: Rathayibacter sp. VKM Ac-2759 (assembly GCF_009834225.1). NCBI lineage: Bacteria > Bacillati > Actinomycetota > Actinomycetes > Micrococcales > Microbacteriaceae > Rathayibacter > Rathayibacter sp. VKM Ac-2759. The sequence continues at coordinate 3,239,263 of NZ_CP047176.1, read as the reverse complement.
AGCAGCCGTCGATCCTCGCGATCCAGGAGGCCCTGCCGGATCAGGCCGCGTTCGTGCACGAGGTGCTCGGCGCGTCGTTCGAGGGCATGGGCTTCGGCCGCGATCCCGACCGCGGCGGCGAGCGCGTGATGCTCTTCGTCGACCGCCGGCGGTTCGCGGTGCGCGACTGGACGCAGATCGCGCTGTCCGAGACTCCGGACGTGGCCGGCTCGCGGAGCTGGGGCAACCGGATCCCGCGCACGGCCGTGATCGCCGAGCTCACCGACTACGGCACGAACCGCGACCTCACCGTCGTCTCCACCCACTTCGACCACCTCTCGCGGCGCTCGCGCCTGCACTCGGCCGAGCTCGTCGCGCAGCGGGTGCTCGCGCTCGGGCGCCCGGCGATCGTGATGGGCGACGCGAACACCGACGCCGGGACCGCCCCCTACCGCGCGCTGCTGGACGCGGCGGGCCTCGCCGACTCGTGGGTCGTCGCGGGCCACCACCTCACCCGCCCCTGGAGCACCTTCTCGAACTACCGCGCCCCGAAGCCCGGCCGCCGCATCGACTGGCTCGTCCAGAGTGCGAGCGCCTTCGAGGTCGTCGCCGCCGGGATCAACGCGGTGCGCTACGACGGAGCGGCCGCGTCCGACCACGAGCCGGTCCAGGCGCTGCTGCGCTTCACGACGCCGTGAGGACCGACGTCCTCGTCGAGACCTTCCTCGCGCCGCCGAGCACCCGGGGCGAGTGGTTCGCCGACGCGGTGCGCCTGGCCGGCGTGGCGAGCATGGTGGCCGCGGGCATCGGCTGGGGCTTCGTCGACGTGATGGTCTTCGCGCTCTCGGCGATCGGGCTCGTCATCCCGCGCTTCCTCGGGATCCGTCCCGCGCTGGACGCGGCGTTCGGCGTCGCGCTGCTGGTCGCCTCCTGGAGCAGCGTGCTCGACCTCTACCAGGCCTGGGCGTCGTGGGACCTGGTCGTGCACTTCGTGCTCAACGGTCTGGTCGCGGCGGTCGCCTACCTCGTCGCCGCACGGGCCGGAGTCGTCTCCTCCGTCGTCGGCGAGCGCGGGCCGCTCGCTCCCGCGATCGTGCTCTGCGCCTGCTTCGGGACGACCGCGGGCGTGCTGTGGGAGTGGGGCGAGTGGGCGGGGCACCGCTTCGTCGACGCCTCGATCTTCGTCGGCTACGAGGACACGCTCGGCGATCTGGCCGCGGGGGCCGCGGGCTCGCTGCTGGCGGGCGCGCTGATGCGCTTCTGGTCGGCGAAGTCGCGCCTCGCGGGCCGCGCTCGCGCCTCCGCCTGAGCCGTCGCACGCCGCTCCCCGGCAAAGATGTGAGCACTGCGGGCTTCACGCGGCTTCTGCGCGCGTCCGGCGGCGATATAGGCTGATACGTAATATGAATCGGCCCGTCGAAGGAGACAGCGTGCGCACCGTCCAGTACAGGAGAGATCGCCGTTTCGCGGTGTCGGAGCAGCCCCGGCAGGCGCCCGGTCCCGGATCCGTCGAGATCGAGGTCGGCTTCGTCGGCCTCTGCGGAACCGATCTGCACATCTTCCACGGCTCGATGGACGGCCGGGTCGCCCGGGACGCGGTCATCGGTCATGAGATGAGCGGCACCGTCTCGGCGATCGGCGAGGGCGTCGACGGCTGGGCCGTCGGCGACCGCGTCACCGTGATGCCGCTCGACTGGGACGGCACGTGCCCCGCCTGCCTCGCGGGGAACGAGCACATCTGCCAGAACCTCGACTTCATCGGCATCGACTCGCCCGGTGCCCTGCAGCAGTACTGGAGCGTGCCCGCCCGCACGCTCGTGCGCCTCCCCGAGGGGCTGCGCCTCGACCACGCCGCGCTCGTCGAGCCGGTCGCCGTCTCGGTGCACGACGTGCGCCGCTCCGGCCTCGTCCCCGGCGAGAAGGCGGTCGTGATCGGCGGTGGACCGATCGGCGTGCTCATCGCGACGACCGCGCGCGAGTTCGGCGGCGACGTGGTCGTCATCGAGCTCGACGCCACCCGCCGCGCGGCCGTCGCCGAGCTCGGGTTCGAGGTGCTCGACCCCCGGGCCGTCGACCAGGTCGAGTGGGTCGAGCGCTGGACGGGCGGCGCCGGCGCCGACGTGGTGTTCGAGGTGTCGGGAGCGGCGGCCGCCGTCCTCGGCGCGACCTCGCTCGCCCGGGTGCGCGGCCGGGTCGTGGTCGTGGCCATCCACCCCGAGCCGCGCCCGATCGACCTGCAGCGCGTGTTCTGGCGCGAGCTCACCCTGATCGGAGCGCGCGTCTACGAGCGCCCCGACTTCGAGACCGCCGTCGAGCTGGTCGCCCGCGGCGTCGTGCCCGCCGAGCTGCTCATCACGCGCATCGAGCCCCTCGAGGCGGTGCAGGAGGCGTTCACGGCACTCGACGCCGGCCAGGCGATGAAGATCCTGATCGAGGTCCGCGGGACGAGCACCCGATGAGCGGGCCGTTCGATCTCTCCGGCCGCCTCGCCGTCGTCACCGGGGCGCGGAGGGGGATCGGCCTCGCGATGGCCGAGTCGCTCGCGCGCGCGGGAGCCGATGTCGTCGGGGTCAGTGCCGCGATGGCGCCGGACGGCGGCGAGGTCGGCGAGCGGGTGCGCGCGGCGGGGCGGGAGTTCACCGGGATCGCCTGCGACTTCGCCGACCGCGACGCCACGCTCGCCCTCGGCGCGAGGCTCAACGGCCTGGGCCGGCCGATCGACGTCCTGGTGAACAACGCCGGGACCATCGAGCGGGTGCCGGCCGTGGATCATCCGCTCGAGCTCTGGGACCGGGTGCTCGAGGTCAACCTCTCGGGCCCGTTCGCCCTCACCCAGGCGCTGGCGGGGCCGATGCTCGAGCGCGGTCGCGGGTCGATCGTGTTCACCGCGTCGCTGCTGAGCTTCCAGGGCGGCATCACCGTCCCCGGCTACACCGCCTCCAAGTCGGCGGTCGCGGGGCTCGTGCGGGCGCTCTCGAACGAGTGGTCGGCGCGCGGCGTGCGGGTGAACGCGATCGCGCCCGGCTACATCGCGACCGACAACACGGCGGCGCTGCAGAGCGACGCCGATCGCTCCCGGTCGATCCTCGAGCGCATCCCCACCGGTCGCTGGGGGGCCGCGGAGGATCTCGGCGGCGCGGCCGTGTTCCTCGCGAGCGACGCCTCCGCCTACGTCACGGGCATCACCCTGCCGGTCGACGGAGGGTGGCTCGGGCGGTGAGCGCGTCGACGATCGACGCGCTCGCCCGCTCGGGGGTCGTGCCCGTCGTCGTGATCGACGACGCCGATCGCGCGGAGGCCCTGGGCGACGCCCTCGTGGCCGCCGGGGTGGTCGCCGTCGAGGTGACGCTCCGCACCGGGGCCGGGCTGGAGGCGCTGCGCCGCCTCGCGCGGCGGGGCGACTTGGTGGTCGGGGCGGGCACCGTCCTCACCGTCGAGCAGGTCGACCGCGTGGTCGAGGCGGGCGCGCGGTTCGTGGTCAGCCCGGGGCTCGACGAGAGTCTCGTCGAGCGCTGCCTCGCCCTCGACGTGCTCCCGCTGCCGGGGATCGCGACGGCGAGCGAGCTCCAGCGCGCAGTGGGCCTCGGGCTCTCGGTGCTCAAGTTCTTCCCCTCGTCTCTGCTCGGCGGTCTGCCGGCTCTGGAGGCGCTCGCAGGTCCGTTCCCGGGCGTCCGCTTCTTCCCCAGCGGCGGGGTGGACGTCGAGGAGGCGCGACTGCTCCTCGCGAGCCCGCTCGTGCTCGCCGTCGGCGCGAGCTGGCTCGCCTCCCGCGCCGACGTGGCGGCGGGCGACTCCTCCGCCCTCGCGGAGACCGCTCGCGCCGCGCTCGAGCGCGTGCGGCGGCCCGCTCTGCCGCTCCCCGCCCTCGAGCAGCGCGACTCCAGCGGCCCGATCGTCACCCTCGGCGAGACCCTCGCCCTCTTCCACACCCACGGGTCGCTCGCACACGCCGGCACCGCCGAGGTCGGGATCGGCGGGGCGGAGTCGAACGTCGCGATCGCGCTCGTCCGCCTCGGTGCGGCGGCGACCTGGATCGGCGTGCTCGGCACCGACAGCGCGGGCGACCGCGTGCTCCGCGAGCTGCGCGGCGAGGGGGTCGACCTGGTCGTCCGCCGCGACTCCGAGGCGCCGACCGCCGTGATGCTCAAGGAGCGGCCCACGCCGACGACCGCCCGGGTCACCTACCACCGCCGTGGCAGCGCGGGCAGCACCCTCGGACCGGGCGATGTGCCGGCCGAGCTGGTGCGGCGCGCCTCCTGCCTGCACGTGACCGGGATCACCCTCGCCCTGTCGGACTCCGCGCGCGAGGCCGCCCTCGAGGCCGTGCGCCTCGCGGTGGCGGCCGGCGTACCGGTCTCGTTCGACGTCAACCACCGCCCGTCGCTCTGGCGGGGGAGGGACGCCGCCGCCGCCTACCGCGAGATCGCGCGCGCGGCGACGCTGGTGTTCGCGGGGGAGGACGAGGCGCGGCTGCTGGTCGGCGCGGACCTGGATCCGCTCGCTCTCGCCCACGGCCTCGCCGATCTCGGCCCGCGTCACGCGGTGGTGAAGCTCGGCCCGGCCGGCTGCGTCGCGGTGGTCGACGGAGAGGAGCTCCGCCGCTCGGCCCTGCCGATCACGGCGGTCGACACGGTCGGGGCGGGCGACGCCTTCGTCGCGGGCTACCTCGCCGAGTTCGTGCAGGGCCTGCCGGCCGAGGACTGCCTCGCGACCGCGGTGACGGTCGGCGCGTTCCAGTGCCTCGCCCCGGGCGACTGGGAGGGGCTGCCGCGGCGCTCCGATCTCGCGCTGCTCACCGCGAGCGAGCCGGTGCAGCGGTGACCGCCTCGTTCTGGGGCCGCGCGGGCGACGGCTTCCAGGCCTCGATCCGCGCCCAGGAGGGCCTCGTGCTCGACGAGCACTGGATCGGGCTGCCCGAGCTCGAGCACGCCCTCTTCGAGACCGGCGTGTGCACCGACGGCTCCGCCGACCTCGTCCTGGTCCCGGCCGACTGGCTGCCCCGCCTCGCCGAGAGCGGCGCCGTGCGCCCCCTCGACGACCTCCTCGACGACGCTCCGATCGACGACTGGCCGGAGGCGTGGTCGCCCGCGTTCACCGACGTCGTCTCGTTCGCCGTGCCGTCGCGCGGCGGCAGCTCGGTCTGGGGGATCCCGTTCCACGACGGCCCGCCGCTGCTGGTGTGGCGCACCGACCTCTACGAGTCGACCCGCGAGCGCGAGGGCTACCGCGCGGCGACCGGGCGCGACCTGGCGCCTCCGCGCACGTGGGAGGAGCTCGACGCCCAGGCGGCCTGGTTCACCCGGCCCGACGAGGGGCTGTGGGGCACGGTGCTCGCCGGCGCCCCGGACGGCCACAACAACGTCTACGACTTCGTGACCCGGCTCCGGGTGCTCGGGGCCGACGTGCTCGACGAGCACGGGGCGCCCGGTTTCGGAGGCGCGGCGGGGCTCGCCGCGCTCGGCCGGCTGCGCGCGCAGGTGGTCGCCGGCCGCGTGCCTCCCGATGCGCACGAGCTCGACAGCGTCGGCAGCGGCGCGGCCTTCGCCGAGGGCCGGATCGCCGTGATGGTCAACTGGGCGGGCTACGCGCAGCGGGCCCAGGCGCCGGGCAGCGCGGTCGAGGGGAGGGTCGGCGTAGGGATCGCGCCCGCCCGCTCCGACGGCTCGCCGCTGCCGGTCGTCAACGCCTTCTGGGCGCTCGCCGTCACGACGGGGGCGCCGTCCCTCGGCGACGCCTGGGCCGTGGTGCGCGAGCTGGCCACCGCGGAGGCCGACGTCCGCACGACGCTGGCGGGCTCCTCCGGGACGCGCCTGGACACGTGGCGAGATCCCCGGGTGCTGGCGGTGTCCGGCACGTCGGCGCTCTTCGAGGAGGCGCACCGCGCCTCCCGCCCGCTGCCGATGGTGCCCGAGCTGCCCGAGCTGGTGCAGGTGCTCAACCGGCTGGTCGACGACGTCGTCTGGCGGGGTGTCGACGCCTCGCCGCGACTCGCGCTCGCGGTGCAGGAGGCCGCCCGCGTCTTGTCTGCTGAATAGACCCGATATCTCCACCAGCTTGCGGAAGACGCGCGGTCGAGTGTCTAATCATCATATCTCTCGCGATCATGGAGGATCCATGCACGGCATCACCACCGTCGGTGACGGCGTCCCCGTCACCGCACTCGGCCTCGGCACCGCCCAGTTCGGCAACCTGTACCGGCCGACCGGCGACGACGAGGTCGCCGGAGCGTTCGAGGCGAGCTGGGACGCGGGGGTCCGCTACTTCGACACGGCGCCGCACTACGGGCTCGGCCTCAGCGAGCGCCGCCTCGGCGCCCTGCTGCGCGGCCGACCCCGCAGCGAGTTCACCATCTCGACGAAGGTCGGGCGCCTCCTCGAGCCCAACCCCGACCCGCGCGGCGCCGAGCACCAGGACACCGAGGGCTTCGCCGTCCCGGCCGATGTCGTGCGCCGCCTCGACTACAGCGCCGACGGTGTGAAGCGCTCGCTCGAGGAGAGCCTCGGCCGCCTCGGCCTCGACCGGATCGACATCGTCTACGTGCACGACCCCGACGACTTCGGCGACCAGGTGATCGCCGAGGCCCTGCCCGCGCTGATCGCCCTGCGCGAGGAGGGCGTGATCGGAGCGGTCGGCGCCGGCATGAACCAGTCGGCGCTGCCCGCCCGCTTCGTCGCCGAGTGCGACATCGACCTGATCATGCTGGCCGGTCGCTACTCGCTCCTCGAGCAGGACGCCCTCGACGATCTGATGCCCCTCGCCGAGGAGCGCGGAGTGGGGATCGTCATCGCCGGCGTCTACAACTCCGGCCTGCTCTCGCGCGAGAGGCCGCCGGCCGACGCGAAGTACGACTACGACTCCGCCCCCGCCGCCCTGATCGCGCGGGCGAACGCGCTCGCCGACGTCTGCGAGAGCCACGGCGTCACCCTCCCGGAGGCGGCGCTCGCGTTCCCCTGGCTCCATCCGGCCGTCGTCTCGGTCGTGGTCGGGCAGCGCGACCGGGCTCAGGCCGTCGAGAACGCGCGGCGCGCGTCGGTCGACGTCCCCGACGCGCTCTGGACCGATCTCGCCCGCGCAGGGCTGCTGCGCCCGGAGGTGCACGGCACCGCGCCGCGCTCCGAGGCCGCCACCGTCACCACGAGAGGACTCCCCGCATGACCACGATCACCGCCGTCGACGCCTACGACGTCAGGTTCCCCACCTCGCTCAGCGCCGACGGCAGCGATGCGATGAACAAGGACGGCGACTACTCCGCCGCCTACGTCGTCCTGCGCACCGACGACCCCGAGCTCTCGGGCTTCGGCTTCACCTTCACCATCGGCCGCGGCAACGACCTCTGCGTGGCCGCCGCCCTGCAGCGGGCCGAGCCGCTGATCGGGCGCGACGTCGCCGAGCTGGTCGCCGACCTGGGCGGGGTCTACCGCACGCTGCAGAGCGACTCGCAGCTGCGCTGGCTCGGGCCGGACAAGGGCGTCATCCACCTCGCGCTCGCCGCCGTGATGAACGCGGTCTGGGACCTCGCGGCGCGGGTCGCCCGCAAGCCGCTGTGGCGCCTCCTGGTCGAGATGACCCCGGAGGAGCTCGTGGACGCCGCCGACCTGCGCTACCTCTCCGACGCCCTGACCCGCGACGAGGCGCTCGGGATCCTGCGGGCGCTCGAGCCCACCCGCGCCCTGCGCATCGCCGAGCTCGAGCGCGACGGCTACCCCTGCTACACCACCTCCGCCGGCTGGCTCGGCTACAGCGACGACAAGCTGCGGCGCCTGTGCCAGGAGGCGGTCGACCAGGGCTACCGGCACATCAAGCTCAAGGTCGGCGCCGACCGCGCCGACGACCACCGCCGTCTCGGCATCGCCCGCGAGGTGATCGGCTGGGATGCCGACCTGATGATCGACGCGAACCAGGTCTGGGACGTGCCGGAGGCCATCGACTGGGTGCAGTCGCTGGCCGAGTTCCGGCCGCTCTGGATCGAGGAGCCGACGAGCCCGGACGACGTGCTCGGGCACGCGGCCGTGCGCCGGGCCGTCGCGCCGATCGGCGTCGCGTCGGGGGAGCACGGGATGAACCGGGTGCTCTTCAAGCAGATGTTCCAGGCCGGCGCGCTCGACTTCTGCCAGCTCGACGCCGCGCGGCTGGGCAGCGTCAACGAGATCGTCGCGGTCTACCTGATGGCGGCGAAGTTCGGGGTCCCCGTCTGCCCGCACGCGGGCGGCGTCGGGCTGTGCGAGCTGGTGCAGCACCTCTCGGTCTTCGACTACGTCGCCGTCTCCGGCAGCCTCGAGGGACGGGTGACCGAGTTCGTCGACCACCTGCACGAGCACTTCGTGGAGCCGTGCATCGTCGAGGACGGCGCGTACCGGCTGCCGGGAGCACCCGGCTACAGCGCCGAGATGTTCGAGTCGACCCTCGACGAGTACACGTTCCCGGCCGGGAGCTACTGGGCAGGGCGGGCGCATCCGATCGTGACGGCCGACGTGGTGCCGCTCGAGGAGCACCCGGCCGCCGCGACCCGCGTCGGCGTCGCGTGAGCGTCGTCATCGACTCCCACCAGCACGTCTGGGACAGGACGAGGGCCCGCTACGACTGGCTCGGCCCCGACCTGCCCGAGATCGACCGCTCGATCTTCTTCGACGAGCTCCGGCCGCAGCTGCGCGCCGCGGGAGTCGACGCGACGGTCCTGGTGCAGTCGGCCGACGAGGCCGCCGACACCGACGAGATGTTGCGGGTGGCGGCGGCGAACCCCGAGATCGCCGGTGTGGTGGTCCACGTGCCGCTCGAGCGGCCGCAGGAGGCGCACGACCGCCTCGTCGAGCTGCGGCGGGACGCGCACGTGGTCGGCGTCCGGAACCTGATCCACGACCGGCCCGATCCCGACTGGATCCTCCGCCCCGACGTCGACGAGGGCCTCGGCGTGCTCGAGGCGGCGGGGGTGCCGTTCGACTACGTGGCCGTGCTGCCGCGCCACCTCGAGCACCTGCCGGTCCTCGCGGAGCGGCATCCGGAGCTCTCGATCGTCATCGACCACCTCTCGAAGCCTCCGATCGGCCTCTCCTCCGACGAGCCGTGGCGCTCGCTGATCGCCCGCGCCGCCGAGAACCCGCGCGTCTTCGCGAAGGTCTCCGGGCTGTACTCGGCGACTCCGGATGCCGCGTCGTGGACGACGGAGCAGCTCGTGCCCGTCGTCGAGCACGCGCTCGCCTCGTTCGGCGCCGAGCGCCTGATGTACGGCGGCGACTGGCCGGTCTCGCTGACGGCCGGAGGCTACGCCCGCATCTGGGCGGCGCTGCACGAGGCGACCGCCGGCTGGAGCGAGGCCGAGTCGGCGCGTCTCTGGGGCGGGACGGCGCAGGAGTTCTACCGGCTCGACGAGGCGCTCGTCGCGGGGGCGGTCGCCGCCTCGCGGTAGGGCGCCACGTCGTGCGCGCACGCGCCCTTCGCCTGGGCGAGGTCGGTGAGCCGGTCGGGCGCGACGACGCCGTGGAACCTCTCGCTGAGATCACCGGCGAGACGCAGGAGTCACGCTTCCGGGTGGACCACGCCGGGCAGAGCGCGGCGGGTCGGCCGTCGTCAGACCTTCGCGGGCAGCAGCTCGGCGAGCAGGGCCTCGACGCGAGCCTTGATGTCGTCGCGGATCGGACGGACCTGGTCGAGCGACTTCCCCTTGGGGTCGGTGAGGGCCCAGTCCTCGTAGCGCTTGCCCGGGAAGACCGGGCAGACGTCGCCGCAGCCCATGGTGATGACGGCGTCCGACTCGCGCACCTGCTCGGTGGTCATCAGCGTCGGGACGGCCTGCGAGATGTCGATGCCCTCCTCCGCCATCGCGGCGATCGCCATCGGGTTGATCTGATCGCCCGGCTCGGAGCCTCCGGAGAGCACCTCGACAGCGCCTCCCGAGAGGGCGCGCAGGTAGCCGGCGGCCATCTGGGAGCGGCCGGCGTTGTGAATGCAGACGAACAGGACGGTGGGCTTCTCGGTCATGAGTGTTCCTTCCTCGAACACTCAAACCATAGACGTCTATCTATCGGTTGTGCCAGAGGGGTCCGGGAGGATCACGCCGCCGTCGCCTCGAGCGACGCGAGGAGCGCGCGGACGCGGCCGTCGATGTCGTCGCGGATCACCCGCACCTGCGCCAGCGGCAGGCCGACAGGATCCGCGAGGTCCCAGTCCAGGTACCTGCGGCCCGGGTAGATCGGGCACGCGTCGCCGCAGCCCATCGTGATCACGACATCGGAGGCGCGGACCACCTCGTCGGTGAGCGGCTTCGGGTACTCGCCCCCGATCGGCACGCCGATCTCGTCCAGCGCGGTCACGATCACCGAGCGCACGGCGTCGGCGGGCTCCGAGCCGGCCGTGCGCACCCGCACCCGGTCGCCGGCGAGGTGGCGGAGGATCGCGGCGGCGAGCTGGGACCGTCCCGCGTTCTGCACGCACACGAACAGCACGTCCGGGACGCCCGAGCGTCCCGCGGCGGAAGCGTCGAGGGCGGTGAGGCGGTCGGTCGCGAACCGCGACGTCAGCGAGGTGAGGTGCCGGGTCACGTGGCCGCGGTCGATGAGCAGCTCGTGGCTCTCGCGGACGTACCGCTCGACGGTCTCGCGCGAGAAGGTGCCGGCGAAGCGGACGGCGAGGTCGGCGATGATCCGGTCGAGGACGTCGGCCTCGACGCGCGCCGGCACCGGAGCATCCCGGAGGTACTCGGACACGCGGTCCAGCTGCTCCGGCACGATCGAGTACCAGACGTTCCGACCCTGCGGCTCGCGCGCGAGGATCCCCTCGTCGACGAGCACGCGGACGTGATGGCTGACGGTGGGCTGTCGCAGTTCGAGGGCGTCGGCCATCTTCCCGACGAGCTGCCGACCGTCCGCGCTGCCGAGGATCATCGACGCGATCCGCGCGCGCGTCGGGTCGGCGAGCAGCCTCAGAGCACTGGTCGATCCACCGACATCCATAGATCGAAGTCTATGCGAGCGTGTGCGCGCGACCTCGGATCCCCTCGCCCTCCTCCGCCGCGTCGCCGCCGAGTTCCGCGGCTCCGCCGCGCTGAGCGCGGTCGTGGTCGGCTCCGGCATCGGGCGGATCCGGCTCGGCCGCGGAGCGGCGCCCTCAGTCGCCGAGCCCGATGATGTCGATCCGGCGAGGCCGCACGGCCTCGACCCGCGGAGTGACGCGGAACGACGCCAGGGTGCCCACCGCGCTCCCGGGCACCTCGATCACGAGCGCGCCGGCCTCCCGCCGCCAGACGACCGGGTCGGCGTGCCCGAGCAGGGCCACGTCCTCGATCTCGCGGGGCAGCGGGCCCGAGGAGGATCCGAGCGACGCGATCGACACCGTCGCGCCGACCGGGGCGAGAACCGTCGCGTAGACGTGCCCGCGCGACGCGGTGAAGCGGATGTCCTCCGCCGTGAACGGGGAGCGGTGCGTGTCGGTGAAGGCCCCCTCCGACACCTTCGTGGGGCCCTCGCCGGCGATCAGCCACGGGCGGGAGCCGTAGACCGCCTCGCCGTTGCGGGAGAGCCACGCGCCGATCGTCTCGAGCATCTCGACCTCGGCCGCCGGGATGGTGCCGTCGGCCTTCGGGCCGATGTTGAGCAGCAGCGCGCCGTTCTTGCTGACGATGTCGACGAGGTCGGCGATGAGGTCGTCGGTGCGCTTGTAGTCGTGGCCCTCGACGTAGCTCCACGAGTTCTTCGAGACCGAGGTATCGGTCTGCCAGAAGTCGGCGCGCGTCTCGGCGAGCTGGCCGCGCTCGACGTCGAACACGGCGGTGCCGGCGGGCAGGGCCTCGTACTTGTAGTTGACGGCGACAGGGCGGTCCCACTCGAGCGCGCGCGTGTAGTAGTAGGCGAGGAAGGTCCGGAGGTACGGCTCGAAGGCGGGCTGCTCGATCCACCAGTCGAACCAGATCAGCTGCGGCCGGTAGGAGTCGACCAGCTCGGTCGTGCGCACCAGCCAGTCCTCGAGGAACTCCTTGCTCGGCTGCGACTCCTCGCGCTGGGCAGGCCCGTAGAGGTCGAGGCTCGCGGTCTGCGTGACGTCGCTGTCGAAGGCGGTGCCTCCGTTGAAGAAGAACCAGTGCTCGGCCCGGTGCGACGAGGCGCCGAAGACCATCGACTGGGCGCGGACCGCCGAGGCGAGCTCGCCGACCACGTCGCGGCGCGGCCCCATCTCCGTCGCCTTCCAGCGGGTGAACGAGCACTCGTACATCGGGAAGCCGTCGTGGTGCTCGGCGACCGGGACGACGAACTGCGCTCCGGCCCGGCGGAACAGGCGCGCCCACTCCTCCGGGTCGAAGGCGTCGGCCGTGAAGGAGGGGATGAAGTCCTTGTAGCCGAACTCCGACTGGTCGCCGTAGGTCGCGCGGTGGTGCTCGAACTCGGGAGTGCCCTCGAGGTACATGTTCCGCGGGTACCACTCGGACCCGAAAGCGGGCACCGCGTAGGGCCCCCAGTGGAGGAAGATCCCGAACTTGCCGTCGACGTACCAGTCGGGGGGAGTGGTCGCGAGCGCGTCCCACGACGCCTCCAGCGGCCCCTCCTCGATCACTCGCGCGACCTCGGCGAGGCGGGTGCGGTGCAGTGCGGTGTCGAAAGTGGTCATCATCGTCCCTCGATCGTGAGCTGGCGTGCGTTTGCTGGATAGATACTATCAATCGTGATGAACGGGCACCGTATAGCGCCTTAAATCGCTTGACAGCGGCAGGAGACGCTCGCAGACTGAGGAATCATCTGATCCATTTCGATCAATGACCATCGTCCCGCAGGCTCCGCACCGCAGCGCCGCCGTGGGGACACCTCAATGAGGAGGAACAGTGACACGTAGGCATCTCCGGTTCGCGGCCATCGCCGCGGCCCTCGCGCTCTCGCTCTCGGGATGCAGCTCGGCAGGGTCCTCGGGAACCGACGCCGACGGCAACACCACCATCAACTGGTCGGTCTGGGCCGGCTCCGAGGTCGAGACGGCGGCCTGGCAGAAGCTGGCCGACATGGTCCACGAGCAGGACCCGACGATCACGGTGAAGCTGACCACAGCGGCCTGGGCCGACTACTGGACCAAGCTCCCGACAACGCTGGCGGGCAGCGACGCTCCCTGCATCGCGGGTCTCCAGATGGCACGGGTGCAGCAGTTCGCGAACTACTTCATCCCCCTCGGCGACCAGCTCGACGCCGCGGGCATCGACACCGGTGACTTCGACTCGTCGATCATCTCGGCGCTGCAGGCGGGCGGCGAGCAGCTCGCCATCCCCTACGACCTCGGCCCCTACGTCGTGTTCTACAACAGGGACGCGTTCGCCGCGGCCGGTCTGGAGAACCCGAAGGACGGCTGGACGGTCGCCGAGTTCGAGACGGCCGCCAAGGCGCTGACCAAGGACGGCAAGTACGGCTTCGCGACCACGAACCAGATCGACGCGATGAACCAGTGGGGCCCGACCATCGGAGGCGACCAGGCGGCGACCGAGGACGGGAAGCTGAACCTCACCAGCGCCGGCCAGGAGAAGACGATGGCCTGGTACGCGAGCCTCGTCAGCGAGCAGGGCGTCGCCGCCCAGCTGGCCACCGACTCCAGCGACGGGTCGCAGTTCCTCGCCGGCAACGCCGCGATGTACGTGACCGGCCCCTGGGACATGATCAACGCGAAGGACCAGGCCAAGTTCGACGTCGGCATCGTCACGGTCCCCACCGGTGACGAGGGCGCGGCCACCGCGATCGGCGGCTCCGGATTCGGCATCACCACCAAGTGCAGCACTCCCGAGGTCGCCGCGAAGGCGCTGGCGATCATCACGGGCACCGACGCCCAGGCCTACCTCGGCACCGAGGGCCGGGCGTTCCCGGCCCGCACCTCGGAGCAGTCGACCTGGTACTCCTCGGCGGTCGAGGGTGCCCAGCCCACCCTGGAGGCGGCACTCGAGACGGGAGTCCCGTACCTCTCCACGCCGACGTGGACGCAGGACGGACTGAGCTTCTCGCAGGGCTCGATCTCGGTGATCAACGGCCAGACCGACCCGACGTCGTTCCTCGAGAGCGTGCAGAGCAGCAGCGGCAGCGCCGGCTGATCCGGCCGGGTGCGGGGGCGCCGAGAATGCGCCCCCGCACCCGCGCGCGGCACCGCCGCCCGGACCCTCAGCCCTGCACCGATCCCCTCGAGCTACGACGCGAAGGAGCGCCATGACACTCGCCACCTCCCCGCCCCGGGGTGCGACGATCCCCGAACCGGGCCCCGCCCCGGCTCCCCGCCGCAGGAGACGCGGTGACGGACCGGCCGCGGCGGCGTTCCTCGCGCCGAGCCTCGGCGGCTTCGCGGTGTTCACCGCGCTGCCGATCCTCGCCTCGATCGCCGTGGCCTTCACCGTCTGGCCGCTCGCGGGCTCGCCGACCTTCACCGGGATCGACAACTTCGTCCAGCTGCTCACCCGCGACCCCGCTTTCCTCAAGACGATCGCCAACACACTGCTGTTCGTCGTGGTCTACGTGCCGCTGAACCTCGCGCTGTCGATGGCGATCGCGGCGTGGATCTCCCCGCGGATCCGCGGGGGGAACGTCTACCGGGTGCTGCTGTTCATCCCGGTGGTGACGCCGATGGTGGCCAACGCGGCCGTCTGGCAGATCATGCTCATCCCGAGCGGGCTGGTCGACAACATCTGGCAGAGCGTCTTCGGCGTCTCCGCACCGAACTTCCTCGGCTCCACCTCGACCGCGATGCTCTGCGTCGTGCTGATGTCGCTCTGGCAGGGCTTCGGCTACAACCTGCTGATCTTCTCCTCCTCGCTCCAGGCGGTGCCCGAGAGCCTGATGGACAGCGCGTCCATCGACGGCGCGGGGGCGTTCCGGCGCTTCTTCAGCATCAAGATGCCGCTGATGTCGCCCTCGATCTTCTTCGCGGCGACGATGACCCTGATCACCTCGTTCCAGGTGTTCGCGCAGCCCTTCGTGCTGACCAACGGCGGGCCGGACAGCTCGACCACCACGATGGTGATGTACCTCTACCGGACGGGCTTCCAGTACTTCAACCTCGGGCTCGCCTCGGCGGTCGGAGTCATCCTCTTCGTCATGATCCTGGCGATCACCGGCCTGATGTTCCTGGCCCAGAAGAAGCTGGTGCACTATGAGTGACCGCGCGCTCTCGGTCGCCGCCGCCCCCCGCGGCCGCACGGCGACCCGCTCGGCCGGCGAGAGGGCCCGCTCCGAGGCGATGTCGCTGTCGGCGATCAACCGCCGGCGCCGGCGCACCGACATCGTCTCGCAGGTGCTGCTGACGATCTTCGTGCTGCTGTTCATGGTGCCGCTGATCTGGATGGTGTCCACCTCGCTCAAGCCCGGCGCCGAGGTCTTCGCCTCGCCTCCGTCGCTGCTCGGCAGCGAGATCCGCTGGCAGAACTACGCCGACGTGTGGAGCTACGTGCCGTTCGGCACCTACATGCTCAACGGCGCGATCGTCTCGGTGCTCGGCACCCTGCTCGTCGTCGTGACGAGCGTGCTCTCGGCCTACGCCTTCTCGCGCCTGCGGTTCCGCGGCCGCGACGGGATCTTCTTCGTCTTCCTCGGCACGCTGATGGTGCCGCAGGAGGTCGTGGTCATCCCGATGTTCCTCTTCATGACGCAGCTGGGCTGGGTCGACTCGTACCAGGCGCTCATCGTGCCGTGGGCGTTCACCGCGTTCGGCTCGTTCCTCCTGCGCCAGGCGATGCTCTCGGTGCCCATGGAGCTGGAGGAGGCGGGCAAGCTCGACGGAGCGTCGCACCTGCGCATCCTGCTCGGCATCATCGTTCCGGTCGTCAAGCCGACCATCGCCGTGCTCGTCGTCTTCACCTTCATCAACTACTGGAACAGCTTCCTGTGGCCGCTGATCGTGATCAACGACCCCTCCTACGCCACCGTGCCCCTCGGCCTGAACAACTTCCTCGGCCAGGGCGGCAAGCAGTGGCAGCTGATCATGGCCGCCTCGACCATCTCGATGATCCCGACCGCCGGGCTCGCGATCCTGCTGCAGCGCTACCTCGTGAAGGGCATCGCGCTCTCGAGCGGCCTCGGCGGCAAGTGACCTCCCGCCTTCCCTCCTTCTGAAAGGACCTCCGACGATGACGTCTGCCCCCGCCCCCTGGTTCACCCACGACCGCTTCGGCATGTTCGTGCACTGGGGCCTGTACGCCCTGCCCGCCCGGCACGAGTGGGTGATGAACTACGAGAAGACGCCGACGGCCGAGTACGAGCGCTACGCCGCCTACTTCGACCCCGACCTCTACGACCCGAGGGCCTGGGCGCGCGCCGCCCGCGAGGCCGGGATGCGCTACGTGGTCCTCACCACCAAGCACCACGAGGGCTTCTGCCTCTGGGACTCGAAGCTCACCGACTACACGGCGGTGCACACGCCCGCCGCCCGCGACCTCGTCCGCGAGTTCGTCGACGCGGTCCGCGCCGAGGGCCTCCGGGTCGGCTTCTACCACTCGCTGCTCGACTGGCATCACCCCGACTTCACCATCGACGGCCGCCACCCGCGGCGCGACGACACCGCCGAGGAGATCGCCGCGCTCGACGAGGGGCGCGACATGGCGCGGTACCGCGAGTACCTGCACGGCCAGATCCGCGAGCTGCTCACCGACTACGGCCGCATCGACTACCTCTTCTACGACTTCTCGTACGCGAACGACCACCACCACCCCGTCTGGGGCGGCAAGGGCGCCGACGACTGGGGGTCGCAGGAGCTCATGGCGCTGACCCGCGAGCTGCAGCCCGGGATCGTCGTGAACGACCGGCTCGAGATCCCCGGCGACATCGTCACTCCCGAGCAGTACCAGCCCGACAGGCCGATGGAGGTCGACGGGGTGCCGGTGGCGTGGGAGGCGTGCCAGACGATCAACGGCAGCTGGGGCTACTTCCGCGACAACCACAACCACAAGGCACCCGAGCTGATGATCCGGATGCTGATCGACGGCGTCTCGAAGAACGGCAACATGCTGCTCAACGTCGGCCCGAACGGCCGCGGCGAGCTCGACCCGGTGGCGCTGGGCACCCTCTCGGCGTTCGGCGAGTGGATGCACCTGCATGCGCGGTCGATCCGCGGAGCCGGCGCGGCGGAGTTCACGCCGCCGGTCGATGCCCGGTACACCCAGCGCGGCGACCGGCTCTACCTGCACCTGTTCGCGTGGCCGTTCGAGCACGTGCACCTGCCGGGGCTCGCCGGACGCGTGGCGTACGCGCAGCTGCTGAACGACGCCTCCGAGATCCCGTTCCGCGAGATCGCGCCCGACGTCAAGCCGCTCACCACGGGCGTCGGCGGTCAGGCTCCCGGGACGCTCACGCTCACGCTGCCGGTGGTCCGGCCCGACGTCGCGGTGCCGGTCGTCGAGCTGTTCCTGCAGTGACGGGAGCCGGAGTGCCGCTCGTCCCGTCGCCTCAGCGGGCCTCGGGGTGGGCGGCCATGAAGTCCTCGACCTCGATCAGGTGCACCGACATCGCGAGCCGCGCGCGGTCGGGGTCGCCGGAGGCGAGCGCGCGCACGATGTCGTGGTGCTCGCGGTGGGTGCGGGGCACGACGCCCTGCTCGGTGAGGCTGCGCCAGGTGCGGGCCCGCACGGTGCGGCTCGCGAAGGCCTCGATCAGGGCCTCGAGCGCGGAGTTGCCGGCCGCGCGGGCGATCAGGCGGTGGAACCGGATGTCGACGTCCATGATCTCGCCGTGGTGCCCCTCGACGGGGGCGTCGACGATGCCGGCGATCGACTCGAGCAGCTCCTCGGCCTCGCTGATCTGCTCCGGAGTGATCCGCAGGGTCGCCCGCGCGGCGGCCTCCACCTCGAGCAGCCGGCGCACCGACGCGAGGTTCGCCGCCTCGTCGGGTGCCTGCAGATCGACGAGGAAGCCCAGCGGAGCGAGCAGCAGCGAGGCGTCGAGCGAGGTCACGTACGTGCCGTCGCCCTGCCGGCTCTCGAGCACGCCCATCATCGCGAGCGCCCGCACGCCCTCGCGCAGGGGGCTCCGCGAGACGCCCAGCAGCGCGGCGAGGTCCTTCTCGATCGGCAGCCGCGACCCGGGCTTCAGCTCGCCGCTGATGATCATCGCCTTGATCTCGTCGACCACCACGTCGGTCTGCGACCGCGAGGACGGCGGTCGCGTGTCGCTCCGGCGTGCAGGAGCGGTGCTTCCGGGCTCGACCGGTCCGCGGTCCGTCGCGCTCTCGTCGGTCGCGCCGCTGTCGTCCATCGCACCCCCGTCGTCCATCCCGCCACTGTAACGGCGCATCCGCGCCGCACCACCGATCGAGGAGCCCTCGTGAACCATCCCCCGACCACGCCCGAGCACGCCGTCGTCCAGAGACTCGGACCGCGGGGCGCGGAGGTGCCCGTGCTGTCCGTCGGAGGCGTCGCCTTCGACCTCCGGCCGGTCCTCTCCGACGTCTCGCCCGCGGCCCTGCGCGAGAGGACCCTCGACGACGCGCTCGCCGCGCACGCCGCGGGCCGGCTCTCCCCGCTCGAGGGGGCGGCGGACCTCCGGGTCGGCGCTCCGCTGGCGGCGCCCGGCAAGATCGTCTGCATCGGCCTCAACTACCGCGACCACGCGGCCGAGACGGGTGCCGAGCTGCCCGCCGAGCCGGTCGTCTTCATGAAGGACCCGTCGACGATCGGCGGCCCCTCCGATCCGGTGCTCATCCCCGTCGGCTCGACGAAGACCGACTGGGAGGTCGAACTCGGCGTCGTGATCGGGCGGACCGCCCGCTACCTCGACTCGCCCGACGACGCCCTCGCCCACGTCGCCGGCTACGTGCTGTCGCACGACGTCTCCGAGCGCGAGTTCCAGCTCGAGCGCGGCGGCCAGTGGGACAAGGGCAAGAGCTGCGAGACGTTCAACCCGCTCGGTCCGTGGATCCTCCCCGCCGCGTCCGTGCCCGATCCGCAGGACCTGCGGCTGCGTCTGTCCGTCGATGGAGTCGCGCGGCAGGACGGCACGACCGCCTCGATGGTCTTCCCGGTCGCGCACCTGATCTGGTACCTCAGCCGGTTCATGGTGCTGCACCCCGGCGACCTCATCAACACCGGCACCCCGGCCGGAGTCGCTCTCGGGCTCCCCGGCACTCCCTACCTGCGGGCGGGAGCCGTCGTCGAGCTGTCGATCGACGGCCTCGGAGTCGCGCGGCACGCGTTCGAGCAGGCGACGGCGTGAGCGCCGACGAGTTCGCCGGTCTCGTCGCGGCCGTGACGGGCGGCGCCTCCGGGATCGGGCTGGCCACCGCCCTCGAGCTCGCGCGGCGGGGAGCGAGGGTGATCGTGCTCGACCGCGCCGTCGACGACCTGCCCGCGGGGCTCACCGGGATCCGCTGCGACGTCGCCGACGACTCCGCCGTCACCGCGGCCTTCGACGAGATCACCCGGACGACGGGAGCGCTCGACGTCCTGGTCAACAACGCGGGCATCAGCGCGGTCGGCACGGTCGAGCAGAACGACTCGGACGAGTGGCGGCGCGTGCTCGAGGTGAACGTGATCGGCATCGCGCGGGTCAGCGCCGCCGCCCTGCCGCTGCTGCGCCGCTCCTCGGCGGCCTCGATCGTCAACCTCTGCTCGATCGCGGCCTTCAACGGCCTGCCGCAGCGCGCCCTCTACTCGGCCAGCAAGGGCGCGGTGTGGGGGCTGACCCTCGCGATGGCGACCGATCACGTGCGCGAGGGCGTCCGCGTCAACTGCGTCAGCCCCGGCACGGTCGACACCCCGTTCGTCGCCCGGATGCTCGAGCGCTTCGACGACCCGGTCGCCGAGCGCCGCGCCCTCGACGCCCGGCAGGCCACCGGCCGGATGGTGTCGCCCCAGGAGGTGGCGCTCGCCGTCGCCTACCTCTCCAGTCCCGCCTCCGGATCCACGACCGGCACCTCGCTGTCGGTCGACGGCGGAGTCACGACCCTGCGCGTCCGCCCGCGGTGACCCCGCGCCGGCCACCGACCATCCTCGACACCGAAGGACCTGCCATGACCGCCACCCCTGCTCTCGACCCGTTCCCGCACCGCACGGTGCACCTCGACTTCCACACCGGCCCCGATGTGGAGGGCGTCGGAGCCGCCTTCGACCCGGACGCCTTCGCCCGCACCTTCGTCGAGGCCGGCGTCGACAGCGTCACCGTCTTCGCCAAGTGCCACCACGGACGCCTCTACTTCGGCACCGCCGACGGCTCCGACTCCGACACCGGGCGCCCCGAGCGGCACCCGGGCCTCGCCGGCGACCTCGACCTGCTCGCTCAGCAGGTCGACGCGCTGCACGCGGTGGGCATCCGCGCCCCGATCTACCTCAGCGTGCAGTGCGACGAGTACGCCGCCGACCTGCACCCGGAGTGGATCGCCCTCGACGAGACGGGGCGGCAGGTGAAGTTCGGTGCCGGTCTGCCCTACGAGGCGGGCTGGCAGATCCTCGACATGTCGAGCCCTTTCCAGGACTTCCTCGTCGAGCAGGTGCAGGCGGTCATCGACCGGTTCGCGCCGCTGGACGGCCTGTTCCTCGACATGTGCTGGGACCAGCCGAGCTCCTCCGTCTGGGCGAAGGAGGGCATGGCCGAGGACGGCCTCGACCCGGCCGACGCCGGCGACCGCGCGGAGTACGCGCGCCGCGTCGCCCACGCCTACATGGGCCGCTTCCGCGACCTGGTCGAGCCGCACCTCGCCACCGACGTCGCCTCGGGCGTCTGGTTCAACAGCCGTCCCAAGACCGCGCTCGCCGAGGAGTCGGGCTTCGTCCGGCACATCGAGATCGAGGCGCTGCCCTCCGGTGGCTGGGGCTACAGCTACTTCCCCTACGTCTCGCGCTTCGTGCGCCCGCTCGACAAGCCCACGCTCAGCCACACCGGCCGCTTCTACAAGAGCTGGGGCGACAACGGCGGCCTCAAGCCGCGCGCCGCGCTGCTGTACGAGTGCTCGCAGATCCTCGCGCAGGGCATGACCGGCGGAGTCGGCGACCTCCTGCACCCCTCGGGGGCGCTCAACCCGGTGACCTACGAGCTCATCGGCTCGGTCTACTCGCACATCCTGGCGTCCGAGCCGTTCGTGCGCGGAGGCGTGCCGCAGGCCGACATCGCGGTGATCGTCGATCCCGCGCTGGGCGACGACCCGGGAGCCTCCGGCTTCGGCGTCGTCCGCGCGCTGCAGCAGCTGCGCCAGCAGTTCGTGCTCGTGCCGCCCGGAGCCGACCTCGGCAGCGCCGCGCTCGTCGTCGTGCCCGAGACCACCCTGATCGACGAGGCGCTCGCCGCCGTGCTGCGCGAGCGGATCGCCGGCGGGGGAGCGGTGTTCGTCAGCCGCGGCGCCCGCTCGGGGACAGCGGGGCTCGAGTCGCTCGAGATCCCGGGGCTCGGCCTCGAGGGTCCGTCGCCGTTCAGCCACGTGTTCCTCCGGCCGCGCGACGGCGTTGCCGGCACGCACGGCTTCGACCACGTGCAGTACGAGCCGTCGCTCCGGATGCGGGCCGAGGCGCCCGCGGAGTCGCTGGTCGATGTGGTCGAGCCGCTCTTCGAGCGCACCTGGGACCACTTCAGCGGCCACGAGTACACCCCGCCGCGGCGCGAGGTCTCGCCCTGGTCGGCGCTCGCGGTGAGCGGATCCGTCGCCGTGTCGTCGACGGCGGCGTTCGAGACCTTCGGCGCCCACGGCGCGCCGGCGTTCCGCGACCTCGTGCGGGCGGTGCTCGACCGGCTGCTGCCCGAGCCGCTCGTGCGCGCGGGCGGGCCGGTGCACCTCGAGACCACCGTGGTCGAGACGGAGGAGGCGGTCGTGGTGCACCTGCTGAGCTTCGTCGCCGCCCGCGTGGCCACCGCGACGGCAGCGCACGGCCCCGGCCAGCTCGGGCTCGACGTCGTCGAGGACGCGTTCCCGCTGGTCGACGTGCCGGTCTCGCTCCGCCTCCCCGCCCGCCCGAGCGCGGTGCACCTGCAGCCCGAGGGCCGCGAGCTCGAGGTCGACTGGTCCGACGGCTACGCCACCGTCCGCGTCTCGACGACCGACGGCCACGCCCTGCTGGTGGCCACCCGCTGACGGCGCAGGTCAGCCCGGCGCCCGCAGGGCGTCGAGCACGAGGGTGAGCGCCGGGTTCGCGCGGCTCGAGCGCCGCCAGGCCGCGCTGACGACCCGCCGCGAGACCGGGTCGACGGCGGGGACGGCGACCACCGCCTCCGGGAGCGGCTCGCGACCCAGCCGCGGCACCAGGGCGACCGCCGCCCCCGCCTCGACGAGCGAGATGTGGGTGCTGAAGTCCTCGTCGTAGTAGGCGATGTCGGGCTGGCGCCCGGTGCCGGCGAAGGTGCGCAGCAGCCACGCGTGGCAGATCGCGCCCGCGGGGATGCTCACCCAGGTCTCGTCGGCGAGCCGGCTCGGCGCGATCTCGGCGAGGCCGGCGAGCGGATGCGAGCGGTGCAGCAGCACGTCGGCCCGATCCTCCAGGAGCGTCTCGGTCTCGATCGACGGCGGCAGGTCGAGCGACAGCCCCGGCCAGTCGTGCAGGATCGCGAGTTCGGCGGCGCCGCGTTCGAGCCGGCCCGACGCCTCCCACGGGTCGAGCTCGTCGAGGGTCAGCCGGAGGCGCGGTGCGCGCCGGCGGATCCCGGCCAGCGCCGGCACCAGCAGCCCCCGCATCGCGGTCGAGAACGCGACGATCCGCAGCGTGCCGGTGACGTCCTCCGCGGGGGTCGCTCCGAGGTGCTCGAGCGCCTCGAGCTCGGCCAGCAGCCGTTCGCCGCGACCCGCCAGCGAGCGGCCGTGCTCGGTGAGGAACACGGTGCGCCCCGACCGCTCGGCGACCGGTGCGCCCGACTGGCGCTCGAGCCGCTTGAGCTGCTGCGAGACGGCGGACGGAGTGAAGCCCAGGGCCTGCGCGGCCGCCGCGATCGTGCCGCAGTCGCGCACCGCGATCAGGGCGCGCAGGGCCGACGGCTCGATCATGCAGCAACGCTACCGGGTCGGCGGTAGGAGCCTGAGCTGGTGCTGTCGGGTCGCCTGCGCGAGGCTCGACGCATGACCCGCCGGCACAGCCTCCTCGCCCTCCTCGTCGTCGTGCTCTGGGGGCTGAACTTCGTCGTCATCGACGTCGGCCTCGCGGATGTGCCGCCGCTGCTGTTCCTCGCGCTGCGGTTCGCGGTGGTCGCGATCCCCGCGGTGTTCTTCGTCGAGCGTCCCGAGGCGCCGTGGCGGACCGTCGCGATGATCGGCGCGTTCATGAGCTTCGGCCAGTTCGCGCTGCTCTACCTCGCGCTCGCCCTCGGGATGCCCGCCGGTCTCGCCTCCCTCGTCGTCCAGGCGCAGATCGTGTTCACGGTGCTGATCGCCGCCGTCGTGCTGCGCGAGCGGCCGACGCCCCGGCAGCTCGTGGGCGTGGGAGTCGGAGTGGCGGGACTCGTCGTCGTCGCCGTCTCGCACGGGGCGGTCGCTCCGTGGCTGCCGTTCGTCGTCTGCCTCGGCGGGGCGCTCTCGTGGGCGATCGGCAACGTGCTGACCCGCCGCGCGAAGGGCGCCTCCGGGCTCTCGCTCGTGGTCTGGTCGGCGCTGGTCGTGCCGGTGCCGGCGCTGCTGCTCTCGCTCGTCGTCGACGGCGGTCCGGCGATCGCGAGCGCCCTGCAGGGGCTCTCGCTGATGGCCGTGCTGAGCACGCTGTACACCGCGGTGTTCGCCTCCCTGATCGGCTACGGCATCTGGAACTCGCTGCTCGCCCGGTACCCGGCCGCCTCGGTCGTGCCGTTCACCCTGCTGGTCCCCGTGGTGGGCGTGCTCTCGGCATGGCTGCTCCTCGGCGAGGCCCCCTCCGCGGGCGAGCTGATCGGAGGCGCGGTGATGGTCACCGGCCTCGCCGTCGCCACCCTGCGCCGCCGCCGGGCTGTCCGGGAGCCCGCTCCGGCGTAGGGTGTGCCGCATGTGCGGACGCTTCGCGATGGACTCCGAGACCGATGAGCTGATCCGCGAGTTCGTCGCGGCGGGCGGCAGGGCCGCCGACTGGGCGCCCGACTTCAGCGTCGCTCCCACCGACTCGGCGCCGATCGTGCGCGAGCGCCTGCACGACGATGCGGTCGAGCGCGAGATCGAGCTCGCCTCGTGGGGCTTCACGCCCTCGTGGTCGAAGGGGAAGGGCCCGTCGCCGATCAACGCCCGCCTCGAGACGGTCGCGTCGAACGGCCTCTTCCGCGGGGCCTTCGCCAAGCAGCGGGCGATCGTGCCGATGCGCGGCTACTACGAGTGGGAGGCGCGGGAGGACGGCAAGCAGCCGTTCTTCCTCCACGGCGACGAGCCGATTCTCGCGGCGGCCGGCCTCTACACGGCGCGCAAGACGGGCGACGAGTGGCAGGTCTCGTTCACGATCATCACCCGCGAGGCGCGCGACGCGTCGGGCGACGTGCACGACCGGATGCCGGTCTTCCTCACGCCGGACGTCCGCGACGAGTGGCTGAACCCCGCCCCGCTCGCGTCGACGGAGGAGATGCTCGCGACCCTCGACCGGGTCTCGGTCGCCGTCGCCGCCACGATCACCGCGTACCCCGTCGACCGCCGGGTCAACAACTCCCGCACGGTCGACCGGCACGACCCGTCGCTGCTGACGCCGCTCGCCCCGTAGGAACGAGCCCCCTCGGCGGACGCCCTACTTGGTGCCGGCGTGCCCGGGGAAGGGGCGGCCGTTCAACGACACCTCGTCGGGGTCGACCTCGACGGTGCCCACGTCGTCTGGTCCGCCGGTTCCGGGCACCGTGGTGACGTCGGCCGAGCCCGACGTCTCGGTCCGGCTCGTCGTCGGATCCTGGTCCTGCCTGGCCTCGGTCTCGCGCTCGCTGCCCGGAGACTCGGCGCGGTCCTTCTGCACCTGCTCGCTGCTCGTCGAGGTGGCGGGGGCCGCCCCGTCGGGAGCGCCGATCGTCGAACCCTGGTCTGCGTCGTCCATTAGTCGTCACCCTTCGTCGGAGCCTTCCACGCTACGGGCGGTCCCGACCCCGGGCACCCGCTTGACAGCTCCGCCAGCCCCCACCCGAGCACTGCACCCCGAACGGAGGACGTACTACCCTGGGTCGGACATCGCACGCCGGGGGCGCGCCAGACGTCCGCACCCGCGCGAGGAGGAACCGTGGCATCCCATCGAACGGGCGAGACCCGTGTGGTCGGCACCACCGTCGGCGATCGCTACACGATCGAGGAGCTGATCGGCAAGGGCGGCATGGCGACCGTCTACCGCGCTCGCGACGAGATCCTCGGCCGCTCGGTCGCGCTCAAGATGTTCGCGCCGGGCATCGACGACGCACAGGATCTGCAGCGCAAGTCCTCCGAGATCCGCCTCCTCGCCGCGCTCAACCACCCCGCGCTCGTCACCCTCTACGACGCCGACGACGGCGGCGACGACACCGGCGGCCAGGCCTACATGGTGATGGAGCTCGCCGAGGGGCCGAGTCTGGCCGAGCGTCTCGCCTCGGGCCCGGTCGCGCCCAACGACGTCGCGTCGATGGCCGCCGATCTCGGCGAGGCCCTGCACACCGTCCACGCGGCCGGAGTCGTGCACCGCGACGTCAAGCCGTCGAACGTCCTCCTCGTCCCGAGCCCGCTCACGAGCCGCGAGTTCCGGCCCAAGCTCGCCGACTTCGGCATCGCGTACCTGATCGACGCGACCCGCATCACCTCGCCCGGCACGCTGATCGGCACCGCCGCCTACCTCAGCCCCGAGCAGGCGCACGGCGATCCGCTGACCTCGGCGAGCGACATCTACTCCCTCGGCCTGGTGCTGCTCGAGTCGCTGACCGGGCGCCGCCCGTTCACGGGCTCGGCCATCGAGGTCACGATGGCGCGGCTGCTCCGCGACCCCGAGGTCTCGGAGTCGCTCGGCGGCGGCTGGACCGCGCTCCTGAACGCGATGACCCACCGCGAGCCGGAGGAGCGCCCGACCGCGATCGAGGTCGCCGAGTCGGCGCGCAAGCTGATCGATCCGCGACGCGACGGTCCGCCGACCGCGATCATCGTCCCGGACGTCGCGCGGGAGCCGGTCGGCCCGCCGACCGAGCGGATGGCGGCGACCGAGCTGCTCACCGAGGCGACACGGGCCACGGAGGCGATCCCCGCGACCGAGCTGCTCCCCGCGGCGACCGCGGTGCAGCCGGCGGCCGGTCCCGCGCCGGCACCGGCGGCGGTGTCCGCCCCGACCCGGTCGGTCCAGCGCCGCCGCGGTCCGAACCCGTGGCTCCTGGTCCTGATGCTCGCGCTGGTCGCGATCGCGGTCGGGCTCGCGGTCGTGTGGCTCGGAGGCGACCAGCAGACCCCGCTGCCCGCCGTCGACGGCGATCTCGGCGACCATCTGCAGCGCCTGCGCGAGAGCATCCGCTCGTGAGCCGCCTCCGCGCCGGGATCGTGCTGGCCGCCGCCCTCGTGCTGTCCGGCTGCTCCGCCTCCGACCCCGCCATCGACGACTCCACTGCGCAGACGCTCGACGACGCGGTCGTGGCGGTGGCCGAGCGTGCATCGGCCGACGACTACGCCGGTGCCCTCACCCAGCTCGACGCGCTGCAGGCGGCGCTCGACGCGGCCCTCGCGGCCGACGGAGTGACCGCCGATCGCGCCGCCGCGATCCAGATCGAGGTCGACACCGTGCGCGCCGACCTCGCCGCCCTGGTCGCCGAGGCGCCCGCTCCTGTCGAGACTCCGTCCGAGGATCCCTCGCCCGAGGAGGAGACCCCCGTCGAGGAGACCCCGGTCGAGGAGGCCCCGGCCGAGGAGACGCCCGTCGAGGAGGAGCCCGAGGAGGAGTCTCCCGCTCCCGTCGAGACGCCCGAGGAGCCCGAGCCGAGTCCGGAGGAGCCGGCACCCGTCGAGGAGGAGCCGGCGCCCGCCGAGACGGCGCCCGCAGCGGTCAGCCCGGGGAACAGCGGCACCAGCAACGGGAACAACGGCAACGGCAACAGCGGAAACGGCAACGGGAACGGCAACAACGGGAACGGGAACGGCAACGGAGGCGGCAGGGGCTGATCCCGTCGCCGCGCCCGCGAGTCAGTCGCGGGTGGCGATGACCGCGAAGGAGGCGTCGAGGTCGACGTCCACGTCGGTCCCGTCCTCGCGGGTCACCTCGACGTCGTAGGCGTGGTCGGCGTCGTCGCTGCGCTCCGCCTCCGTCACGGTGCCGCCGCCGACCGCCGCGAGCGCGGCCTCGCCGGCGCGAGCGAGCTCGTCGCCCACCAGGTCGTCCGGGTCGACCGCCGGCGAGCCGGCCGCATCGGTCGAGGTGCTCCCCGCCGCACGGTCGTCGTCCGCGTCGACGACGATCACGCCGAAGGAGTCGTCGAGCCGCACGTCGTACTCGATCCCGTCGTCGCCGCGCAGCTCGAGCTCGTAGCCGGTGCCGCCGTCGTCGTCGCGCTCGGCCGAGGTCACGGTGCCGCCGCCGATCTCGGCGATCGCGGCCTCGCTCGCGCGGTCCAGGTCGGAGCCGGTCAGCCGGTCCGATCCCTCGAAGCCGTCCGTCGCCGCGTAGGCGATCCCCGTGCCCGCGCCGACCAGCACGATCACTCCGGCGATCCCCGCGATGATCTTCGTCTTCTTCTGCATGATCCGCTCCGTCTCCGGCGCCGCTCGTCGACGCCGCGCCCACTCTCGCCCGCCTCCGCTGAAGCCCCCCTGAAGCGCCGCGCGCACCTCCGGCTCGCGGAGATCCGTTCGGCTCGCAGAATCGGCACGTCCTCGCGAGCCGAAACCGATTCGACGAGCCGAAACTGCCCGTCCACCCACCTCCGGCTCGCGGAGACCCGTTCGGCTCGCAGATTCCGGCTGATTCCACGAGCCGAGCGCGATTCGACGAGCCGGAGCTGCCCACCGCCACCTTCGGCTCGCGGAATCCGTTCGGCTCGCAGAATCGGCCGAATATCGCGAGCCGAACTCGATTCGACGAGCCGAACGTGCAGCCGCGCGTCTGGTCAGCGTTCGCGCGGCACCCGCAGCGTCACCCGCGCGCCCCCGAGCGGAGATGTGCCGACCTCGACCGAGCCGCCGTGCGCCGCCGCGATCTCGGCCACGATCGCGAGCCCCAGCCCCGATCCTCCGGCGTCGCGCGCCCGCCCCTCGTCGAGCCGCACGAACCGCTCCAGCACCCGCGCGCGCTCCTCGGCGGGGATCCCCGGCCCGTCGTCGTCCACCGCGAGCACCGCCCAGGACCCCTCGGCGCGCGTCGCCACCGCCAGCCGCGAGTGCCGGTGCCGCACGGCGTTGTCGATCAGGTTCCGCAGCGCCCGCCCGAGCAGCGCCTCGTCGGCCACCGCCTGCACCGGCGAGACGCCGCCCGCGTCGATCGCGACCCCGGAGTCGCGCAGCCGCCGCACCTCGCCGAGCGCCAGGTCGTCGAGGTCGACCGGTGCGGCGACCACGGCCAGCCGCGCCTCGTCGGCGCGCGCGAGCAGCAGCAGCCCCTCGATCAGCCCGCCCATCCGCACCGACTCCTCGGCCACCGTGGCGGCGAGCCGAGCGGAGTCGAGCCTGTCCGGGTGCGCGAGCGCCACCTCCGCGGTCTGGCGCAGCGCCGCCACCGGCGACCGCAGCTCGTGCGACGCGTCCGACACGAACCTCCGCTGCCGCGACTGCGCGCTCTCGAGCCGCTCGAGCATCCGGTTGAGCGTCTGCGCCAGGCGGTCGATCTCGTCGCCCGATCCGGGCTCGGCCACGCGGCGGTCGAGGGCGGAGGCGGTGACCGCGTCGGCCTCCGCGCGCATCCGGTCCACGGGGCGCAGCGCCCGCCCGACGACCACCGCGCAGACGACGGCGACGAAGAGCACGAGCAGCGGGACCGCCACCGCCAGAAGCGCGCTCGTCGTCGCGATCGCCTCCGCCCGGCCCTCGTCGGGGACGCCGACGACCACGAGAGAGCCGTCGTCGAGCTCCTGCGTGGCCACGACGACCGGGTCCTCGTCCTCGGGGGTGGCGGTGAACGGCTCGTCCACCTCCTCGGTCGCGAGCGGTGGCAGGTCGTCGGCGTCCTGGCCGGCCGCCACCACCCGCCCGTCGACCACCAGCTGCACCACGCCCTCCGACGAGCGCACCGCGTCGGCGCCGCCGCTCTCGACGAGCGCGCCGATCCGCTCCGCCTCGGCCTCGGCCGACGTCGCCGCGCTCGTCGCGAGCACGGACGAGAGCACGAGCACGAACGCCACCCCGCCGAGCACCGCCGCGAGGGCGACCACGGCGGTGGCCGCGAGCACGATCCTGGTGCGCAGCGACCGCCTCCTCACGGCGCCACCAGCGAGTAGCCCGCGCCGCGCTGCGTGCGGATGGTGTCGACGCCGAACGGCCGGTCGATCTTGTTGCGGAGGGTCCGGATGTAGACCTCGACGATGTTGGGGTCGCCGTCGAAGTCGAAGTCCCAGACGGCTCCGAGCACGTCCCGCTTCGAGACGACGTCGCCGGCGCGGGAGACCAGGTACTCGAGCACGCTGAACTCCCGCGCGGTGAGCGCGATCGCCACCCCGCCCCGCTCGACGCGCCGCGCGGCCGGGTCGAGCACGAGGTCGCCCACGACCTGCACGGTCGGGCGCTCGGCGGCGCCGCGGCGGATCAGCGCGCGCAGCCGTGCCACGAGCACGGGGAACGAGAACGGCTTGGTGAGGTAGTCGTCGGCGCCGGTGTCGAGAGCCTCGACCTGGTCGAGGTCGCCGTCCTTCGCGGTCAGCATCAGGATCGGCGTCCAGTCCTCGGCGGCGCGGAGCCGCTCGCACACCCGGAACCCGCTGACGTCGGGCAGCATCAGGTCGAGCACGATCGCGGAGTAGTCGGCCTCGCTCGCGAGCCAGAGCGCGTCGGTGCCGGTCGTCGCGGTGTCGACGGCGAAGCCCTCGGCCTCGAGCCCGGTCTCGAGCGCGCGCAGCAGGTTGATCTCGTCGTCGACGACCAGGATGCGGATGGCGGCCTCCCGAGGCTCGGCCCGCGCGCCCCGCGCGGCTCGGCCCAGGCTAGCGGCGCTCCCGCTGAAGCCCGCCTGAAGCCGCGGACCCCCGCTGTTCGCGCGAGTGCGCTAGGAACGGGGCATGACCGATCTGCAGCGCCGCCTCGGCACCGGCGACGCCGTCTTCATCGGGCTCGGCTCGATGCTGGGTGCCGGGCTCTTCTCCGCTTTCGCCCCGGCGGCCGCCGCGGCGGGCCCGTGGCTGCTCGTCGGCCTGGCGCTCGCGGCGCTCGTCGCCGGGGCCAACGCCTCCTCCTCGGCGCAGCTCGCCGCGCAGCACCCCCGCTCGGGCGGCACCTATGTCTACGGCCGCGAGCACCTCGGCGAGTGGCCCGGATTCCTCGCCGGCTGGGGCTTCGTCGTCGGCAAGACGGCCAGCTGCGCAGCGATGGCGCTGACCTTCGCGGCCTACGCGGCGCCTCCGGGGTGGGAGCGGCCGCTCGCGGCGCTCGCCGTCGCCGCCCTGGTCGGGGTGAACGCGCTCGGAGTCACGCGGACCGCGCTCGCGACGCGGATCATCGTGTCGATCGTCCTGGTGGTGCTCGCGATCGCGGTCGCCGCGTCCGTCGCGGGCGGCGCGACCCCGGCGCTCGCGCAGCCGGTGGCGTTCGACGCCTACGGCGTGCTGCAGTCGGCCGGTCTGCTCTTCTTCGCGTTCGCCGGCTACGCCCGCCTCGCGACGATGGGGGAGGAGGTGCGCGATCCGTCCCGCACCATCCCGCGGGCGATCCTCGGCGCGCTCGCGCTCGCGGTGCTGGTCTACGCGGTGATCGGCTCGGCGCTGCTCATCGCGCTCGGCCCCGAGGGGCTGGCGGAGTCGACCGAACCGCTCGTGGAGGCGACGGCGGCCTGGCCGTGGGTCGCGCCGGTCGTGCGCGCGGGCGCCGCGGCGGCGAGCCTCGGCGCCCTGCTCGCGCTGATCGCGGGGATCGGGCGCACCGCTCTCGCGATGGCGCGCGAGGGCGACCTCCCGAGACCTCTCGCGCACGTCGATCCGGTGCGCAGCGTCCCGCGCCGCGCCGAGGTCGCTCTGGGCGTCGTCGTCATCGCGCTGGTGCTCACCGTCGACCTGCGCTCGGCGATCGGCTTCTCGTCGTTCGGGGTCCTGCTCTACTACCTGGTCGCGAATCTCTCGGCGCTCCGGCAGGAGCCGCCGTTCCGCCGCTACCCGCGCTCCGTGCCGGTCGCCGGGGCGATCGGCTGCGTGGTCCTCGTGGCCACGCTGCCGATCGGCTCGATCCTCGGAGGTGTCGCCGTCTTCGCGATCGGAGCGGCCTACCGCCTCCTGCGCACCCGCCCGAGGCGGGCGGGCGCGTAGGGGATCACTCGTCGCGGTCGGTGTACTCGCCCTCCACGTCGGAGTCGGCGCCCGCCGTGTCGGTGTCGACGTAGCTGCCCTTCACCGAGCTGTCCTCCTCGTGCGCGGAGGTGTCGATGTAGCTGCCCTGCTCCTCGCTCGCGGTGTGCGAGACGCCGTCGGTCGAGGTGTACTCGCCGTCGGGAGTCTCGGTCGTGTGGGTGGTGTCGGTGGTCCCGTCAGCGAGGTGGCGGCCGCGGCGGGCGGCGCTGTCGGTCTCGGGGGTCTCGTCGTCGTGTGCCATGGGGGTCCTCGCTTCGTTGCGGAGCGGCGCGCTCCCCGATCGGGGGCGCCCCTTCAGGGGTTCTGCTGGTCTGACGATTCTGCATCCGGGCGGCCGGTGCAAGGTGTTGCGGCTGCACATCCGTGCTCCGCAACTCCTGGTGACGATCTGCTCGGCCGCCTAGCGTGACCCGGATGAGCGCACCGACCCGAACCCGCTGGAGTGTCATCGGACAGCTCGGCCCCCTCTTCGACGACGGCGGCCCGATGCTGCTGGTCGAGGCCCGCTCGGCCTTCGGGCGGCGGCCGATGCACCGGGCGAAGGCGCAGCTGCTGCTCTCGGCGCTGCGGCACCGCGGGCGCGAGCTCGGCGACCGGGTCGAGTACGTCCGCGCCGAGACGTTCGCCGAGGGGCTCGCGGGCCGCGACGATCTCGAGGTGATCGATCCGCCGACACGGGGCGGCCGCCGTCTGGCCCGCCGTCTCGGCATGAGCGTGCTGCCCAGCCGGGGTTTCGTGACGGAGGAGGAGGACTTCCGCGAGTGGGCGCTCTCCCGCGCCGGCTCCCGCCTCCTGCTCGAGGACTTCTACCGCTGGAGCCGCGAGCGCACGGGGGTCCTGATGCGCGGCGACCAGCCGGAGGGCGGCAGGTGGAACTACGACCACGACAACCGCAATCCGCCGCCGAAGGGCGCCTCGCGGCTCGGCCTGCCCGATCCGTGGTGGCCGGAGGAGGACGACATCGACGAGGAGGTGCGCGCCGATCTCGCGCGCTGGGAGCGCGAGGGTGCGATCCGGCTCGTCGGTGCCGACGGCCCGCGCCGCTTCGCCGCGACACCCGCGGAGGCGGAGGCGGCGCTCGCCGACTTCGTGTCGTCGCGCCTGGGCGACTTCGGCACCTACGAGGACGCGATGCTCTCGGGCGACTGGACCATGGCGCACTCGCTGCTGAGCGCCCCGCTCAACCTGGGCCTGCTCGACCCGCGGACGGTCGTCGACGCGGCCGAGGCCGAGTACGCCTCGGGAGGCGCTCCGCTCTCGGGCGTGGAGGGCTTCGTCCGGCAGGTGATGGGCTGGCGCGACTACGTCTGGCACCTCTACTGGCACCTCGGCCCCGACTACCGCGAGCGCAGCACCGCGCTGGGCGCGAAGACACCGCTCCCGGAGGCGCTGCTCGATCTCGACCCGTCGGGCATCGAGGCGAACTGCCTCCACGAGACCCTCGACGACGTGAACCGGCACGGCTGGGCACACCACATCCAGAGGCTGATGGTGCTCGGCAACTGGGGGCTGCAGCGCGGCTGGGATCCGGTGGAGCTCAACGACTGGTTCGTCGACGTGTTCGTCGACGGGACGGAGTGGGTCATGCCGGCGAACGTGATCGGCATGTCGCAGCACGCCGACGGCGGCATCGTCGCGACCAAGCCCTACGCCTCGGGCGGCGCGTACATCAACAAGATGTCCGACTACTGCGGCGGCTGCCGCTTCAACCCGAAGGTGCGGCTCGGCGAGGACGCCTGCCCGGTCACCGCCGGCTACTGGGCGTTCCTCGACCGCGTCGAGCCCGTCCTCCGCGGCAACCACCGGATGGCGCAGCCCCTCGCCGGCCTCCGCCGTCTCGCCGACCGCGAGGCCGTCGTCGCCCAGGAGCGCCACCGCGAGAGCTACTGATCCCGGGCAGCGGGCAGTGCACTCGCACGCCCTACCGCGCGTAGACCGACACCGTCACCGCGACCGTCACCGCGGTCGCCTCCCGGCGCCCCGCCAGGGCCGCCTCGAGCGCGGCGGCGTCGACGTGGTGCGCGCTCGGCCCCATCAGCACCTCCGCCCGCAGCTCGTCCCGCGTCATGGTCACCCGGTAGTCGAGCTCGCGCCGGCCCGCGAGCGCGAACCCCGCCAGCTGCTCGTCGAGCCGCTCGGCCTTGCCCGCGTCGATGCCGAGCATCCCGAGGTCGGTGCGGATCTCGTGGAGGTGCCGCTCGCGCGGCGTGACGACGACGGCGATCCCTCCGGGTCGCAGCACCCGCAGCATCTCGGGCGCGTTCCGCGGCGCGAAGACGGTGAGCAGCGCGTCGGCGCTCGCGTCGGCGAGGGGGA
This sequence comes from Rathayibacter sp. VKM Ac-2759, assembly GCF_009834225.1. NCBI lineage: Bacteria > Bacillati > Actinomycetota > Actinomycetes > Micrococcales > Microbacteriaceae > Rathayibacter > Rathayibacter sp. VKM Ac-2759. Next base: position 3,205,715 of record NZ_CP047176.1, on the reverse strand, counting down.
GGGGCTGCCAGAGATCCGCGGTCGCGATCGCGGCCCGCGGGTGCGCTCGAGCGGCCCGTCGCGCCGCGGCCGCCGAGAGGTCGAGCCCGAGCCCGCACGCCCCGGGGTGCGCGTCGAGCACGGCCGCGAGGTACGCCCCGGTGCCGCAGCCGAGATCGACGACCAGCGCCGACTCCGGGGGCACCGCCTCCGCCACCGCCGCCTGGATCGGCCCGTAGTGACCCGAGCCGAGCAGATCGGATCGCGCCTGCACCATCGCCGCCGTGTCGCCCGAGGTCGCGTGCCGTCCGCGCAGCAGCGACGCGTAGCCCTGCCGCGCGATGTCGGCGCTGTGTCCGCGGGGGCAGCGCAGCATCGACGGCCGGGGGAGCGCGTCGGGCGCGAGCGGCTCGCCGCAGACCGGGCAGGCGAGCGCCGGCAGCACCACCGACCCCGGCAGCGCACCCGGGTCGAAGGCGCTCACGGAGCCCGCATCGCCGTGATCGCCGCGTTCAGCGTCGCGATCACCGGGACCGCGAACAGCGCCCCGGCGAGTCCGCCCACCTCGAGCCCGGTCGCCACGGCGAGCACGACGGCGAGCGGATGCACCTTCACCGCCGTCCCGAGGATGAGCGGCTGCAGCACGTGCCCCTCGAGCAGGTGCACGAGCACGACCACCCCGATCATCACGAGCGCGGCGACGGGACCGCTGAACAGCAGCGCCACCAGCGCGGCGAGCGCTCCGGTGACGATCGCTCCGAGGATCGGCACGAACGACCCGAGGAACACGACGATGGCGATCGGCACGACGAGCGGCAGCTGCAGCGCGAGGGCGCCGATGCCGATGCCGATCGCGTTGATCGCCGCGACTCCGAGCTGCGCTCGCACGAACTGGCTGAGCGTCCGCCAGCCGGCGGCGCCGCCCCGCTCGAGCGGCGGGCGGGCGCGCCGCGGCAGCAGTCGGAGGATCCACTCCCAGATCCGCCGCCCGTCGAGCAGCAGGAAGATCAGCGAGAACAGGGTGAGCAGGGCGCCGGCGAAGACCTCGACGACCTGCGAGCCGACCGCGAGTGCTCCGGAGGCGATGGTCGCCGCCTGCATGTCGGCCCACGACACCGCCTCCTGCGCCCAGTCGCCGAGCTGCACGTCGGTGAACGAGAGCGGTGGGCCCTGCAGCCACGCCTCGACGTCGTCGACCGAGTCGAGCAGCCGCTGCCCGATGCCGCTGAAGCCCGAGCGCGACTGCACCACGACGAGGCCGATCAGCCCGAGGAGGGCGAGCAGCATCGCGAGGATCGAGACGAGCACCGAGAGCCAGCGCGGCCAGCGGAGCCGCTCGAGGCGATCGCGCAGCGGCGTCAGGAGCGCAGTGAGCAGGAGGGCGATCAGCACGGGGACGACGACGACCGGGATCAGCGACACCAGCCGGACGACGAGGTAGAGCACCGCGGCGACGGCGAGGAACCGCCAGCTCCACGCGGCGGCGATGCGCATACCGGGGGTGACGTCCGGCTCGGCCGGCGCCGGAGGAGGCGCCGCGCTCGCGACGGCCCGCTCGCCCTCTGCGCGTCGTCTCATGACCCCTCCGATCCCCTCCGCAGTGTAGAGCGGAGGGGCGACACCGGTCTGGGGCGCCGGTGAGCGCCTCGGGCCGCCCGCGCCGATTCGACGGATCCGGTTGCCTGGAGCGCCGATCGATGACCTAATAGAGGCACTATGCCCACAAGGACAACGGTTTTCGAACGTCATGCCCCGGCGCCCTCCGTCGTGGACGCCTCCCTCGCCGGCTCGCGGCGCGGCGTCTTCTGGCTCGAGGACGCCCCGGCACCCCGCGCGCCGCTCACGGGGTCGGCGACCGCCGATCTCGTGATCGTCGGCGGCGGCTACTCCGGACTCTGGAGCGCCCTGCGCGCCAAGGAGCGCGACCCGGGGCGGCGCGTGGTCCTGCTCGAGGCGCGCTCGATCGGCTGGGCCGCCTCCGGGCGCAACGGCGGCTTCGTCGAGTCGAGCCTGACCCACGGCCGGGAGAACGGGCTCGCCCGCTGGCCCGCCGAGTACGACACCCTCGAGCGCCTCGGGGTCGAGAACCTCGACCGCATCCAGGAGACGATCGCCCGCTACGGCATGGACTGCGACTTCGAGCGCACCGGCTCCCTCGCCGTCGCGGTCGAGGAGCACCAGGTCGAGTGGCTCGCCGAGGGCGACGGCGTCGCGGGCGGGCGGTTCCTCGACGAGACCGAGGTCCGCGGAGTGGTCGACTCGCCCACGTTCCTCGCCGGCCTGTCCGCGCCCGCCGAGCACTGCGCGCTCGTGCATCCCGGCAGGCTCGCCCGCGAACTCGCGCGGGTGGCCGAGGAGCTCGGCGTCGAGATCCACGAGGACAGCCGCGTCCTCGGCCTCGAGCGCGCCGGCGACCGCGTGCGGGTGCGCACCGGAGGCGGCGCCGTGACCGCCGCGCAGGTGATCCTCGGCACCAGCGCGTTCCCGTCGCTCCTCGCGCGGACCCGCCTGATGACGGTCCCCGTCTACGACTACGTCCTGATGACCGAGCCGCTCGACGCGGCTCAGCTCGCCGCGATCGGCTGGGAGGGGCGCGAGGGGCTGAGCGACGTCGCCAACCAGTTCCACTACTACCGTCGCACCGCCGACGACCGCATCCTCTGGGGCGGCTACGACGCCGTCTACCACCCGGGCGGACGCATCCGCTCCGGCTACGAGGACCGCCCCGAGACCTACCGGGCGCTGGCCTCGCACTTCCTCACCACCTTCCCGCAGCTCGAGGGCCTGCGCTTCAGCCACCGCTGGGCCGGGGTGATCGACACCAGCACGCAGTTCGCCGCCTTCTACGGCACGGCGCTCGGCGGCCGGGTCGCCTACGCCGCGGGCTACACGGGGCTCGGAGTCGGGACGACGGCCTTCGCCGCCGATGTGATGCTCGACCTGCTCGCGGGCGAGCGCACCGAGCGGACCGAGCTCGAGATGGTGCGCAGCCGGCCGCTGCCCTTCCCGCCCGAGCCGCTCGCCTCGATCGGCATCCAGGCGACCCGCTGGTCGCTCGACCGCGCCGACCACGACGGCGGCCGGCGCAACCTCCTCCTGAAGTCGCTCGACGCCCTCGGGCTCGGCTTCGACTCCTGACCCGCTGGAAGGAAGCAGACGTGCCGCACCTCGCCCACCACACCGCCGTCCGGATCGCCGACGTCGCCCTCGAGCCGTTCGATGCGGGCGAGGGCGCCCCGGCGACCGCGCTGCAGCCGCTCGCGACCCTCGGCGGCCTCGAGATCGGGGTGTGGGAGATGGCGGCGGGCGAGGCCCGCGACATCGAGGCCGAGGAGGTGTTCGTCGTGGTCTCGGGTCGTGGCCGCATCGAGATCGACGACGTCGTCGTCCCGCTCGAGCCCGGCGTGATCGTCCGCCTCGCCGAGGGTGCGCGCACGCGCTGGATCGTCACCGAGACGCTCCGGAAGGTCTACCTCACCGCCTCCTGAGCGCCTGACCGCCGTCGTTTGCCGCCGCGGCGAGAAGCGCCGCGCGGCCCTGGGCTACGGTGCTCACCGGCGGTGGCGGGGCGGAGGGAGAAGCATGCTCGAAGCAGTGGCGGCGCTCGCCGGCTGGGGCGCGGGCGCGGTCCTCGTGGTCAGCGGCGCACTGAAGCTCGGCCGGGCCGCGGCCTTCCGCGACAGCCTCGTCGTCCTCGGGCTGCCGGCGCTCCTCACTCGGAGCCCGCTGTTCGCCCGTGCCCTCCCGTTCGGCGAGATCCTCCTCGGCGCGGCGGTCGTGCTGGCGCCCGCTCCCGCCCACCGCGTCGCCCTCGCGGCCGCCGCCCTCGTCTTCGCCGTGTTCCTGGTCGTCGCGATGCGCGCCTCCCGGGCACCGGAGCCGGTCGACTGCGAGTGCTTCGGCGGCCTCGGCGAGTCGCGGATGAGCGGCCGGACGGTCGCGCGGAACGCCCTGCTCCTCGCCCTCGCGCTCGCGGGGCTCGCCGGTCCGGCCGCCGCCGCGCTGCTCGGCCCCGTGCCGGCGGCGACCGCCGCCTCGGGTCTCGCCGCCGCGCTCATCGCGGTCGTCCTCGTGCTGGTGCGCGACCGCCGGGCCCGCGTCCGCCGTCGCCGCTCCGGCCGTCCCCGCGCCCGCCGTCGCCGCTCCGGCGGGGTCCGCCCGGGTCGACCCGACCGCCGGCCTCGAGCTCCGCACCTTCGCGGGGCAGCGCATCCTCCTGGCCGAGTTCGCCCAGCCGCCCACCCACCTCGTCTTCTTCTCGCCGAACTGCCACTCGTGCCACGAGCTGGTCGCTCGCTTCCGCTGGTGGCCCAACGGGCTGCGCGAGGGGGAGGAGCTCGTGCCGGTCTTCCTCGGCACCCCGGAGGCGTTCGCCGCGCACGAGGTCTTCGCCCCGCTCGTCGAGCACGCGCTCTACGACACCGACCGCGCGGTCGCCGCCGCGCTCGGGAGGGCGGCCACTCCCGGTCACGTCCTCCTCGATCCGCAGAACCCGCTCGGCGACGGCTGGACCTCGGGCGCGCACGAGATCGAGCGCCTCGTCCTCCGCCCCGACTTCCTCGACGACGTGCGCGCCGGCCGCCTCGGGCCCGCTCCGGCCGGCGACGCCTCCTGAGTCGCGCCCGGGTGCGCCACGATGGGCGGTACCCCGGACGAACGGAGCACCGCATGACCCTCGGCTCGCTGACCACCGCCCCCGCGTCGGAGCGCCTCGACCTGCTCGCCGAGGCCGTCCTCGCCGGTGCCGAGCGCGACGGCCTGCTCGACGAGCTGGAGGTCGTCGAGATCGACGCCGCCGACTCCGACACGGCCGTCACGAAGGAGCGCTACGGGCTCGAGGACCGCGACCTCGCCAACTGCGTGGTCGTCGCCGGATCGCGCACCGGTCAGGAGCGGATCGCCGCGTGCGTCGTCCTGGCCGACTCCCGCGCCGATGTGAACGGAGCCGTCCGCCGGCTGCTCGACGTCCGCAAGGCGTCCTTCCTCCCGATGGAGCGGGCGGTCGACGAGTCGGGGATGGAGTACGGCGGCATCACCCCGATCGGCCTGCCCGGCGGGTGGCGCCTCCTGATCGACGAGCGCGTGCTCGAGCGGCCCGCCGTCGTGATCGGCAGCGGGGTCCGCCGGTCGAAGATCGTGCTCCCGGGGGCGGTGCTCGCCCGGCTCGCCGGCGCCGAGGTGGTCGCGGGGCTCGGGCTCGTCCCGTGACCCAGCTCCTCGTCGTGATCGTGACCGCGCTCGTCGTGATCGCGGCCGCGACGCTCGTCGGCCCCCGGCTCGGCATCGCGTCGCCCCTCGTCCTCGTGGCGATCGGAGTGGGCGCGAGCCTCCTCCCCGGCGTCGGAACGATAGACATCGAGCCCGAGTGGATCCTGCAGGGGGTGCTCCCGCCACTGCTGTACTCGAGCGCGGTGTCGATGCCCGCGATGAACTTCCGCCGCGAGTTCGGCGCCATCAGCGGCCTGTCGGTGCTGCTCGTGGTCGGCACCTCGCTCGTGCTGGGCGTGTTCTTCCTCCTCGCCGTCCCCGATCTCGGATTCGCCTGGGGCGTCGCCCTCGGCGCGATCGTCAGCCCGACCGACGCCGTGGCGACCTCGATCGTCAAGGGCACGACCGTCTCGCGCCGCGTCGTGGCGATGCTCGACGGCGAGAGCCTGCTCAACGACGCGACCGCCCTCGTGCTGCTGCGCACCGCGATCGTCGCCGCGGCGGCGGGCTTCTCGTTCTGGGGAGCGGTCGGCTCCTTCGCCTACTCGGTCGCCATCGCCGTCGCGATCGGCGCGCTCGTCGGCTGGCTGAACCTCGTGGTGCGGCAGCGCGTCTCCGACCCGACCGTCAACACGATCCTGTCGTTCACCGTGCCGTTCCTGGCGTCGGTTCCGGCCGAGCTGCTGGGCGCCTCCGGTCTGGTCGCCGCGGTGGTCGCCGGAGTCGTCACGGGCATCCGCGCGCCCCGGGAGCTCTCGCCGCAGAACCGCCTCTCGGACTCGCAGAACTGGCGGACGGTCGAGCTGGTGCTCGAGGGCGCCGTGTTCCTGACGATGGGGCTGCAGATCCGGGCCATCGTCACGAGTGTCGAGGAGGATCACGCCGGAGTCTGGCCGGCGGTCCTCGTCGCGATCGGAGCGCTCCTGCTCACCGTCCTCGTCCGCGCGGTCTACGTGGCGCCGCTCCTGCGCGTCCTGGCCAGCAGATCGACGCTGCGCGAGCGGATGCGGCCGCGGGTCGAGGGCCTGCAGGAGAAGCTGGCCACACCGGAGGGCCGGCAGGAGACGCTCGACTCGCAGCGCGGACGGAAGCGCTCCGAGCGCGACCTCGACCGCTTCTCCGTGCGGCTCCGGCGCATCCTCGCCGACATGGAGTACTTCGTCCGCGCGCCGCTCGGCTGGCGCGAGGGCACCGCGGTGGTCTGGGCAGGGATGCGCGGAGCGGTCACCGTCGCCGCTGCGCAGACCCTGCCCGAGGACACTCCGCAGCGCTCCGTCCTCGTGCTGATCGCCTTCGCCGTGGCGACTCTCTCGCTGGTCGTGCAGGGCGGCACCATCGGTCCACTCCTGCGCCTGATCGCCCCGGAGGTCGACGAGGAGGCCGTCGCGAGAGCGCGGGCCGAGGAGCGCATCCGGATCCTCGCGCTCCTGAAGACCAGCGCCGAGGCCGTCGACGCCCCGCCGCCGGTGCCGGAGGAGCGGGGCACGGAGGCGTTCGAGTCGGCCGGGCGGCACCGCCTCGCGGTCATCGAGGCGCAGCGCTCGGCCCTGCTCGACGCCCGCGACGACGGCACCTTCGACGCCGACGTGCTCGAGTCGGTGCTCGCCGCGCTCGACTCCTCGCAGATCGACATCGAGCTGCGCCGGCGCACCGCCCGCTGAGCGCACCCACCCTGCTCCGGCGCAGGCAACCCCGTAGCTGCCCGAAACATGGGCGTCGTACGGTGGGCGCATGCGCGCAGAACTCACACTCGGCGCGGAGGAAGAGCTCCACCTGATCGACCTCGAGACGAAGCAGCTCTCCGCGCACGCCCCCCAGGTGCTCGCGCGGTTGCCGAGAGAGAACTTCTCGGCCGAGCTGCAGCGCACGACGGTCGAGACGAACACCCCGGTCGTCGACTCGCTCGACGGGCTCCGGGAGCAGCTCATCGCCCTCCGCAAGGCGGTCATCGATGCGGCGGCTCCCGACGGCATCGGAATCGCCGCCGTCGGCACCGCCCCGCGATCGGAGCACAAGGACTTCGAGCTCACCAGCACCGGCCGCTACGGGCGGATGCAGGAGCAGTACCGGATGCTCGTGGACGAGCAGCTCATCTGCGGCACCCAGATCCACGTCGGCGTCTCGGACCGCGAGCTCGCGATCCAGATCGCGCAGCGGATCGCCCGCGACCTGCCGGTGCTGCTCTCGGCGAGCGCCAGCAGCCCGTACTGGAACGGTCAGGACACCGGGTACTCGAGCATCCGCACCATCATCTGGCAGCGCTGGCCGAGCGCGGGAGCGACCGGACCGCTCGCCTCCGCGGCCGAGTACGACCGCCTCCTCGACGACCTCATCGCGACCGGCGTCATCGCCGACTCCAAGATGGCCTACTTCGACGTGCGCCCCTCCTCGCACGCGCCGACCCTCGAGCTGCGGGTCTGCGACGCGATGCCGATCGTCGACGACGCGGTGCTGGTCGCCGGTCTCTTCCGCGGTCTCGTGCGCGCGGCCGAGCTCGACATCGAGGCGGGCCGACCCTTCCGGCACACCCCGCCGCCGATCCAGCGCGCCGCCACCTGGCAGGCCGCGCGCGGCGGTCTGGCCGGCCAGCTCCTCGATCACACCGAGCACCCCCGGCCCGTCCCCGCGGCGGAGGCGCTGCGCAGCATGATCGCGCGCCTCCAGCCCGCGCTCCACGAGCTCGGCGACCTCGAGCAGGTGCGCGAGCTGGCCGAGGCGCTCATCGCGCGCGGCAACTCCGCCGATCGTCAGCGCGCGGTCTACGCCGAGCGCGGCACCCTCGACGCCGTCGTCGACTCCGTCATCGCCGAGACCCACGGGCCGGCGAGCGGGCCGATCCTCCCTGCGCCGAGCCTGCGCACCTACCGCGTGCGGGCCGGCGACGAGGCGGTCGCGACCGGCGGCCGACCCCGGAGCGCCTACCAGCCGATCCTCGAGCACTTCCGCGGTCTCGGCCCCGAGCGCCTCGGCGAGCTGCACGACTCGCGCGACCGCCTGGTCGAGGCGGCCGGCATCACCTTCCGCCTCGAGGACGAGGACCGGCCCTTCCCCGTCGACCTCGTGCCGCGGATCCTGCAGGCGCACGAGTGGACCGAGCTCGCGGCGGGCCTGGAGCAGCGGGCGCGCGCGCTCGAGTGCTTCCTCCAGGACGCGTACGGCGAGAAGCGGGCCGAGCGCGACGGCATCGTCCGCACGCTCCGCGGGTCCGCCGGCTGGCGCGAGGAGGGCACCCGCCTCCCTCCCGGCACCGTCCGCGGGTCGGTGATGGGCTTCGACCTCGTCCGCAACGAGTTCGGCGGCTGGCGCGTGCTCGAGGACAACCTCCGGAACCCGAGCGGCCTCGCCTACGCGATGGGCATCCGCTCCCTGGTCGATGATCTGCTCCCCGAGCTGCCGCGGCCCGAGGGCCTGCTCGATCCGTCGAGCGCGTTCGCCGAGCTGCGGCGCACCCTCCTGCACGGCGTCGCCCCCGACGTCCCGGAGCCCGTGCTCGCCCTGCTCTCGAGCGGAGCGTCGAGCTCGGCGTGGTTCGAGCACCGCGCGCTGGCCGAGGGTGCGGGGCTCCTCCTCCTCGAGGCCGAGGACCTCACCGTCGAGGGCGGTCGCGTCCGGGCGCAGGGACGCGTCGTCGACGCCCTCTACCTCCGGCTCGACGTCGAGCTGGCCGACCTGCTCGCCGACGATCGCGCCATCGGCCAGCGCGTGCTCGAGGTGGCGGCGGCCGGCCACGTGTTCCTCGCCAACGCGCCCGGCAACGGCATCGCCGACGACAAGGCGCTCTACTGCGCAGTGCCCGAGCTGATCGGCTACTACCTCGACGAGCGCCCGCTGCTCGAGTCGGTGCCCACCTACCGCCCCGAGGACGAGGCGGAGCGCCGCATCGTGCTCGAGCGCGTCGGCGAGCTGGTGACCAAGCCCGTCGACGGCTACGGCGGGCGCGGCGTGATGATCGGCCCGTCCGCCGCGGCCTCGCGCGTCGCCGAGCGGCGCGCCGCCATCGCGGCCGAACCGGAGGCGTGGGTCGCGCAGGAGGTCGTCCGCCTCTCGTCCCTGCCCTCCTTCTCGGGCACCGAGCTGCAGCCCCGGCACGTCGACCTCCGCGCCTTCGTCTTCGTGACGGGGACGGGCGAGGGCGACGTCCGGCTCGCCGACCTCGCGCTGACCCGCGTCGCCGCCGAGGGCAGCATGATCGTCAACTCCTCCCGCGGCGGCGGCGCCAAGGACACCTGGATCGTGGGGCGCTGACGCATGTGCGGACTGGGCGGTGAGATCAGGTTCGACGGTCGGCGCGCCGACGCGGCCGCGGTCGAGCGGATGACCGGGTGCATGGTGCACCGCGGCCCCGACGGCGACGGCCTGTGGGCCCGCGGCCCGGTCGCGCTCGGCCACCGGCGGCTCTCGATCATCGACCTCTCGGCCGCCGGCTCGCAGCCGATGATCGATCCGGAGCTGGGCCTCTCGATCGTGTTCAACGGCTGCATCTACAACTACGAGCAGCTGCGCACCGAGCTGCAGGGCAAGGGGCACCGCTTCTTCTCGCACTCCGACACCGAGGTGATCGGCAAGGCGTACGCCGAGTGGGGAGTCGACTGCGTCGACCGCTTCCTCGGGATGTTCGCGTTCGTCATCGTCGAGCACGTCTCGGGCCGCGTCGTGATGGCGCGGGACCGCCTCGGCATCAAGCCGCTGTACCTCGATGAGACGCGTGAGCGCCTCCGGTTCGCCTCGACCGTGCAGGCGCTGCTCGCGGGCGGGGTCGCCGACACCTCGATCGACCGCACCGCGCTGATGTTCTACCTGAGCTTCCACTCGGTCGTGCCGGCGCCGCGCACCATCCTCAGCGGAGTCACGAAGCTGCCGCCCGCGACCGTGCGCGTGATCGAGCCGGACGGCACCCGCCGCGAGCACGTCTACTGGGAGCCCGTCTTCGCGCGCGACCCCTCGCGCGCCGACTGGAGCGAGAGGGACTGGCAGGAGGCGCTCATCGCGTCGTTCCGCACGGCGGTCGAGCGCCGCATGGTCGCCGATGTGCCCGTCGGGGTGCTGCTCTCGGGCGGTATCGACTCGAGCCTCGTCGTGGCCCTGCTCGCCGAGGCGGGGCAGTCGGGCCTGCAGACCTTCTCGATCGGCTTCGACTCGGCGGGCGGGGAGTCGGGGAACGAGTTCGAGTACTCCGGCCTCGTGGCCGAGCGATTCGGCACCGACCACCACCGCATCGCGATCGACTCCGCGCGCCTGCTGCCCGGCATCGACGGGGCGATCGCCGCGATGAGCGAGCCGATGGTGTCGCACGACGCGGTCGCCTTCTACCTGCTGAGCGAGGACGTCTCGCAGCACGTCAAGGTGGTGCAGTCGGGGCAGGGCGCCGACGAGGTGCTCGGCGGCTACGACTGGTACCCGCCGCTGTCCGGGGTGCCGCGCGAGGGGGCGGCCGAGGCGTACGCGTCGGTCTTCTTCGACCGTCGCTTCCCGGGGCTGCAGGCGCTGCTGACCCCGGAGTGGCGGGGGGAGGATGCGGCGACCGCCTTCATCGCCGAGCGGTTCGGCCGGCCCGGCGCCGACACCTCGGTGGATGCGGCGCTGCGGAACGACACGACCGTGATGCTCGTCGACGATCCCGTGAAGCGCGTCGACAACATGACGATGGCGTGGGGGCTGGAGGCGCGCGTGCCGTTCCTCGACCACGAGTTCGTCGAGCTGGTCGGCCGGATCCCGCCGGAGCTGAAGCTCGCCGACGGCGGCAAGGGCGTGCTGAAGCGCGCCGTGCGCGGCATCGTCCCGGACGAGGTGATCGACCGCACGAAGGGCTACTTCCCGGTGCCCGCGATCCGTCAGCTCGAGGGCCCCTACCTCGAGCGCGTCCGCGCGGCGCTCACCGATCCGTCGGCCCGCGACCGCGCGATCTTCGACCCGGCCACGGTCGACTCCCTCCTGGCCGACCCGAACGCGACCCGCACCCGCCTCGGCTCGAACGAGCTCTGGCAGCTCGCGCTCCTCGAGATGTGGCTCCAGGAGCACGGCGTCGGCTGAGCCGGCGCGCCGGGCCGGACCCGAACCGTCGCGCGCCGTTCGCCCGCCGCGCAACACGCGCCCGGGCGAGTGCAGAAGGATGGTCGCATGACCCTCCTCGCACCCGACCGGCTCGCCGCCGCCGAGCGGCTCGGTCTCGAGCTCGTGCACGCCTGGGGCAGCTGGGGCCCCACCATGACTCCCGACGCCGCCCGCACCGCCTTCATCAGCGATCGCGGCGGCTCGCCCGAGGTGTGGGTGCAGGACGTCGCCTCCGACGGCGAGCCGCCCGCCGCGCACTGCATCCGCTTCACCGACGATCCGGTGCTCTCGGTCTCGTGGTCGGCCGACTCCGCGTGGCTCGCGTGCCTCGTCGCGACCGACGGAGGCGTCCGCACGCAGGTCTGGGTCGTCCGGCCCGACGGCTCCGACGCCCGGCGCATCGCCGGTTCGCGCGACGCCCACGCCGAGCTCGGGCCGTGGACGCGCAGCGGGCACCACATCGTGGTCACCGTCCCCTCCGCCGAGCCCGAGCAGCCGACGCGCTCCTTCCTCGTCGATCCCGTCTCCGGTGAGCGCCGGCCGCTGGTGGACGGCGACCTCATCTCCGTCCTCGACCTCTCGGTCGAGGAGCGCCTCGTGGTCGTCCGCGACGGACAGCGCGGCCATCAGTACTGCGTCGTCGTCGACCGCCTCACCAACGAGAACCACGCTCTGCTGCCCGACTCCGGGACGGGGTCGACCGACGTGGCGCTGCTGCGCCCCTCCGCCCTCAACGACAACGAGAGCCCGATCGTGGCGTACCTCGCCACCGACGTCGACCTCCCGCGGCGGCAGCTCGTCGCCATGCCGCTGGGCCCCGACGGCTGGCGCGGCCGCATCCGGAGGCTCGCCGCCCGCGACGACGCCGAGCTCGAGGGCCTCGACGCCGACGACTCCGGCCGCCTGCTCCTGCTCGTCTGGAACGTCGCCGGCTCGAGCGAGATCGAGCTCTTCGACACCACGACGGGCGCGCGCGTCCCGGTCTCCGGCCTGCCGGGCCTCGTCGCCACGACTCCGGTCCTCTCGCGCGACGGCGGGAGCGTGGTCCTCGGTGTCGAGGGGCCGGAGCGTCCCCGGGAGCTGTGGCGCATGGACACGGCCACCCACGAGTGGTCGCGTCTCACGCAGGTGTCGTCGCTGCCGGCCGAGCCCCTCGTGGTGCCGACGCTCGAGCGCTTCACCGGCCGCGACGGGCTCGCCCTCTCGGGCTGGCTCTACCGCGCGCGGGGGGTGCCCGCCGGCGGCCCGGCGATGCTGAGCCTGCACGGTGGGCCGGAGTCGCAGGAGCGCCCGACCTTCGCGGCGCAGCACCAGGCCGTCGCGGCGTCGGGGATCACGGTCTTCGCTCCGAACGTCCGCGGATCCTCGGGCTTCGGCCGCGACTTCGTGCACGCCGACGACGTCGAGAAGCGCTCCGACGCGTTCGACGACGTGCTCGCGGCCGCCGATTTCCTGGTCGACGCCGGGATCGCCGATCGCGGTCGGATCGCCGTGACCGGCCGCTCGTACGGCGGCTACCTGACGCTGGCCTCGCTCGCCTTCTCGCCCGGGGTGTTCGCCGCGGGAGTCGACATCTGCGGCATGTCGGACCTCCGGACCTTCTACCGCGACACCGAGCCGTGGATCGCCTCCGCCGCCGTCACTAAGTACGGCCACCCCGAGCACGACGTCGAGCTGCTGGAGCGGCTCTCGCCGCTGGGGAGCGCGTCGGCGATCGACGTGCCGCTCCTCGTCGTCCACGGCGAGCTCGACACGAACGTGCCGGTCGGCGAGGCGGAGCAGATCGTGCGGGCGCTGGAGGATCTCGGGCGCCCGGTCGAATACCTCCGGCTCGAGGGCGAGGGCCACGAGTACCGCCGATCGGAGTCGAAGGAGCTGCTGCTGCTCGGCCTGCTGCGGTTCCTCGGCGCGGCGCTCGTCGACGGCGGGCTCGCGCCGGGCACCCGCTCCGACTGACCTGCGCGGTGCCGGGTCAGCGCGCCTCGAACTCCGCCGCCATCGAGCCGTGGATCGGGTTCTCCGGGTCGTCGCCGACGGCCCGCGCGGGGTCGTCGATCTCGACGGCGCGGAGGCCGGCCGGCGCCGCCCCGGCGGCCGGCGGAGCTCCGACGGCCGCGTCGTCGCCGTCCGAGGCCGCTCCGGACTCCGCGGCCCCGGACGGCTCCGCCCCGAAGTCCTCCGCGCCGAAGTCGTCGGCACCGCTGAGGATCTCCTCCGCGATGCGGCTCGAGAGCCCGCTGCGCTCGCCCGGCCCGGGGTCGCCCGCCGGGTCCGCGGGGGAGGCGAGCGCCTCGTCGATCCCGGTCGCCCTGTCCTGCTGACTCGCCGACATGTCCACTCCTGACCGCCCGCCCGAGCGCAGTCCGCCGGGGGGAGCGGGCGCGGTGCGGGACGCCTGCCCCGAGCGTAGGCGACCGCTCGCCGTCGCGTCAGTCCGGCAGCACCCACGAGTGAGGGGCGACGGTGATCCCGCCGACCGTCACCTGCTCGTCGCCGAGGTTGAGGGCGAGGCGCGCCGTCTCGCCGCTCGGCCCGTCCGCGACCAGCAGTGCGGCGGTGTTCGAGAGATCGACGGTCCGCGTCCGCGACTCGGCGAGCCACGGGTGCCGCCGCCGGAACGCGATGACCTCCTGGTGCGTCCGGTACGCGTCGCCCCGCGGCCACTCGCCCGGGTCGGCCGGGAACTCGGGACGGATCGCGTCGTCGCCGCCCGCGCGCTCCTCCTTCACTCCCTCCAGTCCGCGCTCGTCGCCCGAGTACACGCTCGGCACTCCGCCGACGAACCCGAGGATCGCCGTCGCGTGCCCGTGGTGCCGCGGATCGGTGATCGCACTCGCGAGCCGCGTCACGTCGTGGTTGCCGATGAAGGTGAGCGGGAGGAACACGTCGAGGAACCCGCCGTGCCGCTGGAGCGTCCAGTCGAGCTCGAAGAGGTTGCCCTGCTCGATCGAGGAGCGCACCGACTTCCACAGCTCGTACTGGGTGACGGAGTCCAGACCCGATTCGCGGACGTACTCCGAGTAGTCGCCGTGGATGACCTCGCCGACGAACCACGCAGCGGGGAAGCGCTCGCGCAGCGGATCGATCGCCGCGCGCCAGGCCGACGGCTCGACGGCGTAGGCCGCGTCGAGCCGCCATCCGTCGATCCCGCGCTCGAGCCAGTGCGCCATCACCGAGGACACGTACTCGGCGACCTCCGGATTCGCGGTGTCGAGCTCGACGAGAGCCTCGTGCCCCTCGAACACGTCCACGGAGAGGCCGTCGACCTCGCGCGCCGACGACCCGCGCGAGAACCGGGCGGCGGCAGCGGAGCCCGGACCCGCGGCGACGGCCTCCCGCCACCACGGGTGGTCGCGGCCCACGTGGTTGAAGACACCGTCGAAGAGCACGCGGATCCCGCGCTCCCGGCAGGCCGCGATGAGCTCGTCGAGGTCGTGGTCGTCGCCGAGGCGCGGGTCGACGGTGAAGTGGTCGACCGTGTCGTAGCCGTGCGTCATCGAGGAGAAGACCGGGCCGAGCAGGAGTCCGTTGCAGCCCAGGGCCAGCAGGTCGTCGAGCCAGGGGAGGATCGCGCGGAGCCGGTGCCGCGGCTCGCCGCCCGCTCCGGGGCCCTCGGCCGCTGTGGCCTCCGCTCCGGTGAAGCCGAGCGGGTACACCTGCCACCAGATCGCCGTCGAGATCCAGTCGTTCGTCGCCTGCGTCATCGAGGCCGCCTCTCCGGCGTGCTCTGGCGCGCGCCGCCGATACTGTAGCGACGCCGCCTGACCCGTCGCCGGACACGTCAGGCTCCTCCGGGTCGCAGAGCCGCGAACCACGTCAGCATCGCGACCGCGCCTCCGAGCGCCGCCGGCACCGTGACGGAGGCGATCGCGAGCCCGAGAAGCGCGCTGGCGAGCCCGAGCGCCCCCTGCCGGCGCTCGCCGCGCTGCAGCAGCGCAGCCACCGCCAGGACCGCGCCGACCACTCCGACGCCGACGGACGGGAGCGCCCACAGCGGGTGCACCGCCGAGGTCAGGGTGAGGAGACCGAGGGCGAGGGCCGGGAGCCCCGGTTCCCGCGGCCACCGGCCCGGGGTCGGCGGCCGGGCGGCTCGAGGGGACGGAGGGACGGCGACGGGGGCGGGGGAGAGGATCGACATGCCCCGATCCTGAGGAGCGGCCGGGTCCCGTGGGCCGGGCGAACGGCGTTCGGTGGAGGGGTCCGCGAAGAGCGTCCTGTGGAGGCGCATGGGTCCCCGCGGGTGCGGATCGCCGTGTTTCCGGGCTTCCAGGGGCGCGATTCACGGGCATTCGAGGATCGGGCTGGTAGGTTACGGACGGTCCGACCGGTTGAGGGAGTCCGTCCCCGGCCGAGGACGATCCACAACAACCAGCTGTTCTCAACAGCGCGAACGTCCTGGGAGGACACTCCAATGGCTGACAAGTCGCTCAACCGCACCGAGCTCGTCGCGAAGATCGCCGCGGACTCCGGCCAGAGCCAGGCCGCCGTCAACGGCGTCCTCGACTCGCTCTTCACCACCCTCGCCGACTCCGTCTCCAACGACGTGAAGGTGACCATCCCCGGCTGGATCGCCGTCGAGCGCACGTCCCGCGCCGCGCGCACCGGCCGCAACCCGCAGACCGGTGAGACCATCCAGATCGCCGCCGGCCACTCGGTCAAGGTCTCCGCGGGCACCAAGCTCAAGGCCGCCGCCAAGTAGTCGCGGCCCGGTCGCCTCGCGCGGCCGACGAACGACGGCCCCGGCACTCGCCGGGGCCGTCGTCGTTCGTCGTCGCGGCTCCCCATCAGGCGCGAGAACGTAGGCTTGCCGGGTGAATCGAACCGTCCGGATGCTCGGGCCGGCGCTGCTCCTCATCGCCGCCGCCCTCGTCGCGCTGCTGGCGGCGCTGGCGTTCGGCCGGGGCGCCGACGCACCGCTGCTGAACGATCCGGGCCCCGTCGTCCGCTACGGCCTCCCGCTCGCGAAGCTGGCCGTCAACCTCGGCGCCGCCGGCATGATCGGCGCGCTCGTGCTCACCCTCTTCGCCCTCAGCCCCCGCGCGCTCACCCGCACGAGGACGAGGGCCCTGGTCGGAGCGGGAGCCCCGGTCAGCGAGACCGAGACCACCGCCGCTCCGGAGCCGCGCACCGAGTTCACCGTCGCGCTCGACGTCGCCGCCGCGAGTGCCGCGTTCTTCGCCGCCGCGGCCGCCGTCACCGGCTTCTTCACCTTCCTCAACGTCACGCAGACGCCGCTGAGCCTCGACCGCGACTTCGGCACCAAGCTCAGCTACTTCATCGGCAGCATCCCCGTCGGCCAGGCGTGGCTCGTCACGACGCTGCTGGCGGCGGTCGTCACCGTGCTCTGCTTCGCCGTGCGCAACCGCACCGCACTCGTCTTCGTGACGGCGGTCGCGCTCCTCACCCTCCTGCCGATGGCGCAGCAGGGCCACGCCGCCGGAGCGAGCGGGCACGACGCCGCCGTCACCGCGCTCGGGCTGCACCTCGTGTTCGCCGCGGTCTGGCTCGGCGGCCTCGTCACGATCATCGTGCTGCGGCCGCTCCTCGACGGCGGGCGCCTCCTGCCCGTGATCGAGCGCTACTCGAGCCTCGCGCTGGTCAGCTTCGTCGTGGTCGCCGCCTCCGGCTACATCAGCGCCGAGCTCCGGCTCGCCACGCTCGACAACCTGCTGACGGGCTACGGCGTGCTCGTCCTCGTCAAGGTCGCCGTCCTCATCGCCCTCGGCCTCTTCGGCGTGCTGCAGCGCCGCGTCCTCCTCGCTCGGATGCGCACCTCGGGCGGTGCCGGCGGCCGGAGCTTCTGGTGGCTGGTCGGCGCCGAGCTCGCGTTCATGGGCATCGCCTCCGGAGTCGCCGCGGCCCTCGCCCGCACCGCGACGCCCGTCGACCAGATCGCCGCGACGCAGCTCGAGAACCCCACTCCCGCGGAGCTGCTGACGGGCGAGCCGCTGCCGCCGCCCGCGAGCGCACTGAACTTCCTCACTCTCTGGAACATCGATCTCGTCTGGCTGCTCGTCTGCGGCTTCGGCATCGCGTTCTACGTCGCGGGCGTCGTCCGGCTGCACCGCCGGGGCGATCGCTGGCCGCTGCACCGCACGGTCCTGTGGATCGCAGGCATGCTCCTGCTCGCCTACATCACCAACGGCGGCGTCAACGCCTACGAGAAGTACCTGTTCAGCGCGCACATGCTCTCGCACATGGTCCTCACCATGGCCGTGCCGCTCCTGCTCGTCCCCGCCGCTCCCGTGACGCTCATCGCGCGCGCGGCGAAGCGCAGGACCGACGGCTCCCGCGGCCCGCGCGAGTGGGTCCTCCTCGCCGTGCACTCGCGCTTCGCGACCGTGATCTCGCACCCGATCGTCGCCGCGCTGCTGTTCGTCGGCTCGCTGTGGGGCTTCTACTACTCGCCGCTGTTCCGCTGGGCGACGACCGACCACATCGGGCACGAGTGGATGATCGTGCACTTCCTGATCACGGGCTACCTCTTCGTGAGCGTGCTGATCGGGGTCGACCCGAGCGTCCACCGCGTGCCGTACCCGATGCGCCTCCTGCTGCTGCTGGGCACGATGGCGTTCCACGCGTTCTTCGGCCTCGCCCTGATGACCGGCACCGGCCTCCTGCTCGCCGACTGGTACGGCGCGATGGGCTGGGGCACGGATGCGCTGGCCGACCAGCAGGCGGCCGGCGGCATCGCCTGGAGCATCGGCGAGATCCCGACGCTCGCCCTCGCGATCGTCGTCGCGATGATGTGGAGCCGCTCCGACGAGCGCGAGACCAAGCGCCGCGACCGCCAGGCCGACCGCACGGACGACGCCGAGCTCTCGGCCTACAACGACCGCCTGGCGGCGCTCGAGAAGCGCTCCTGAGCCGGGGCTCCTCCACAGGGTCTCCGGAGGCGGCGTCCCGCAGCCGCACCGGTCGTGCCCCGCAGGCCGCGGGTACAGTGGACCGGTGACCCAGCCGACCCTGTCCGACGAGCAGCAGCGGGTGTTCGACCTCATCGAGAACACCCGTGAGCACCTCTTCGTCACCGGTCGCGCGGGCACCGGCAAGTCGACGCTGCTGAACCACCTGAGCTGGAACACCGAGAAGCAGATCGTCATCTGCGCGCCGACCGGCGTCGCCGCGCTCAACGTGGGCGGACAGACCATCCACTCGCTCTTCCGGCTGCCGATCGGGGTGATCGCCGACTCCGATCTCGATCAGACGCCCGAGCTGCGCAAGCTCCTGAACACGATCGACACTCTCGTCATCGACGAGATCTCGATGGTGAACGCCGATCTGCTCGACGGCATCGACCGCAGCCTCCGCCAGGCGCGGCAGCGCCGCTCCGAGCCGTTCGGAGGCGTCCAGGTCGTCCTCTTCGGCGACCCGTTCCAGCTCGCTCCCGTCCCCGGCGATCCGGAGGAGCGCGCGTACTTCGCCGACCGCTACCGCTCGCTCTGGTTCTTCGACGCGCTGGTCTGGCAGGAGGCCCCGCTGCGGATCATCGAGCTCGGCCGCATCCACCGGCAGAGCGACGAGCGCTTCAAGTGGATGCTGAACGCGGTCCGGTTCGGGATGGTGACGAAGGAGATCGCCGACGTGCTGAACGCGTCGGGGGCCCGCACTCCGCCGGGCAACGACGCGATCACGCTCGCGACCCGCAACGACACGGTCAACCGCATCAACCAGACGGCGCTGGCCCGGCTCAAGGGTCCGCTGAAGACCGCCACGGCCGAGATCAGCGGCGACTTCGGCGGCCGCTCGTACCCCGCCGATCAGAGCCTCGAGCTCAAGATCGGCGCGCACGTGATGTTCCTCCGCAACGACGCCGAGCAGCGCTGGGTCAACGGCACCATCGGCCGGGTGACCAAGGTCGCCGGCACGGTGTGGGTCGAGGTCGACGGCGAGGTGCACGAGGTCGAGCCCGCCACCTGGGAGCGCTACCGCTACTCGTACTCGGCGGCCACGAAGAAGCTCACCCGCGAGATCGTCGCCGAGTTCGCGCAGTTCCCGCTGCGCCTCGCCTGGGCGGTGACGATCCACAAGTCGCAGGGCAAGACCTACGACGCCGCGGTCGTCGATCTCGGTCAGCGCGCCTTCGCGCCGGGTCAGACCTACGTCGCGCTCAGCCGCATCACGAGCCTCGAGGGCCTGTACCTCACGCGGCCGCTCCGGCCGAGCGACATCATCGTCGACAAGGACGTGCTGCGCTTCATGTCCGAGCGCCGGGCCGAGCCCGCGGCGGTCGCCGACACCGCGCCGACCGCCGACACCGCGCCGACCGCCGACGCGGGCTGAGACTCCGGGCGCAGGCGCTCAGGCCGCGACGCGCGAGCGGGCGAGCTCGCGGAACAGCTCCGTGGTGAGCCGGTACGCCTCCGCGACCTCGGCGATCACGCGATCGCGCTCCGCGTCGTCCCAGCCCGCCGCATCGAGCTGCTCGCGGTAGACGGCGCGGAAGGCGGACGGCGCCGCGATCTCTCCGTAGAGGAAGAAGCCGACGCCGTTGGTCTCGAAGCCGAAGCGGCGCTGCAGCAGCGCGCGGACGATGGAGCAGCCCGACAGATCGCCGAGGTACCGGGTGTAGTGGTGCGCGATGAAGCCGCCGCTCCAGCCGTTCGCCACGGTGCGGATCCGCTCGACGTAGGCCGCGGTCGAGGGCAGCGGAGCGATCCGTTCGCGCCAGTCCTCGCCGACGAGGAAGCGCAGGTCCTCCTCGATCGCCGGGAGGCGGGTCAGCTGCGGCGAGAGGAACACGGCGGCGACCGGATCGTCGGCCATCGTGTCGGCGACCGCCTCGAGCGCCTCGTAGACGAAGTAGTGCTGCGAGATCAGCGCGATGTAGTCGTCGCGGCTCCCGGAGCCGGTCATCAGCGCGGTCATGAACGCCGCGCCCTCATCGTCGGCTCCCGACTGGCCGATCCGCTCGCGGAGGGCCTGCGAGAACGGGATCACGTTCGACACGGCGGCCTCCCTCAGCTACTTAGGTTGGCCTAACCTTAGCCGAGGCGACCGGTGGGTGCCAGGGTGATCTCAGTGTCCGTGGCCGCTGTCGACCACGCTCATCATCCCGCCCATGTCCCCGCTGCCGCCCGAGGTGGCCGCGAGCGCCGGAGTCGCGAGGGCCGAGACCGTCAGAGCGCCGGCGAGCAGGCCGATCACGGCGCGAGAGGCCGGTAGAGCGCGCTCCGAGCGGCGGGGCGACCGCAGAGTCCAGGCGACGACCATCGCGGCGGCGAGCTGCAGGAGCCCCGCTGCCAGGGTCGGCAGCGGATCCCGGAGGAGCCCGGTCGCGACCGCGAGGACGAGGCCGGCGGTCGAGGCGGCCGCGATCGCGAGCGTGGTGCGCGGCAGCGGGAACCGGCCGAGCGCCAGCACCGCGACGGCCCAGGCGAGCTCGACCGCGCCGAGAAGCGCGAAGGGGACGACGGCCGCGTCCTCCCGGCCGGCGGCCGAGGACACGTGCACGAGCCCTGCGCCGAGAGCGGCGAAGGCGGCGTTGCAGCGGGCGACGGTGGTCATGTCACGGCTCCGGTCTTCAGAGGCTGCAGGAGGTGCGCTGCGGGAGGGAGTGCAGAGGGAGGCCCCGGATCGACACACCGCATCGTGTCGTCCGGGGCCGTCTGGTCCGTCCGCCGCGGAAAACGGCGGGCCCACGGCGGACGGAGTGTGTGGGGGCGGCGGACCGCCCGGGTCATGCGGTCGCGGCGCGGGCTCCCCGGCTCTTCTCGAGCCCGAGGCCCGCTCCGAGGAGCACCAGCGCGCTGGCGAGGTGGAGGAAGTGGTCGGCCGTGTTCAGCGCGAGCACGTTCAGGCCGGTGTTGACGAGGAAGAAGCCGACGATCCCGAGGAGCAGGTAGACGCCTCCGACCGTGGTGTTCACGGTCTTCGCGGCCGATGCCGTCGAGAGACCGGCGATCAGCAGGGCACCGCCGATCAGCAGGTGCGCCACGTTGTGGAGCGGGTTCACCTCGAAGATGCCGAGGAGCAGTCCGCCGTCCGTGGCCAGGAACTGCACGCCGCCGGTGACGACGAAGCCGAGCAGTCCGACGACGACGTAGACGGCGCCGAAGACGGAGGCGATCAGACGGTTGGGTGATCGGGTCATGGTCTCGCTCCTCTTTCGCATCGGCGGCTTCGCGCCGCACATCCTCTCTTCGGAGCCCCCGCCCCACCGGTTTGGCGATCGCGCGATCCGCGTCACGGTCCGGACACGAATGCATCACGCCTCGCGCCGAGCACCCGGGCGATCGAGCCGCGCCCGTACAGTGGAGGGCGTTCCAGAGGGCGTCCGGGGGGATTCGAAGGCATGGCTGTGTACTCGAAGGCCGTGTCCGCGAAGGCCGTGCGATCGAAGGCCGTGTCCGCGAAGGCCGGCAGGCGACTCGGGGCGCTCCTCGTCCCCGCCCTGGTCCTGGCGCTCGCCGCCTGCACGGGCGGCACCGTCTCCTCCGTCCCCGACGCCCCCGACGGACCGGTCTCCGACGAGCTCGCGACCGCGCTCTCCGGCTTCCTCGGCGAGGCGCAGGCCGCGGCCGGCGCGACCGGGGCCGTCGCCGGCGTCTGGTCGCCGTGGGCGGGTGGCTGGGAGACCGCGATCGGGGTCGTCGGCGACGGCGACCCGACTCCGCTCACCACCGACGCCCGGGTGCGGCTCGGCACCGGGGGCACGGAGGCGATGACCTGCGACGTCGTCGTCGCGCTGGCCGAGGAGGGCCGCGTCGACCTCGACGCCGACGTGGCCGACTCGCTGACCTCGCTCCCCGGCATCGAGGGGCTGACCCTCCGCCAGCTCTGCGCGCACACCTCGGGTCTCGCCGACTTCCGGACGGTGCTCTGGCCGACCGTCATCCAGAACCCGATCCGCGAGTGGCCGACGATCGAGCTCCTGTCGGCCGCCCAGGTCCGCTCCGCGATCGCCGCTCCCGGCGCCTCCTGGTCCGACTCCGCCACCGGTCCGCTGCTCGCGGGGCTCGTCGTCTCGGAGGCGACGGGGCGCAGCGTCGCCACGCTCTACCAGGACTTCGTCGTGCCGCGCTACGGACTCCGCAGCACGAGCCTCCCCTCGGCGGGAGTCGTCGATCTGCCGGCACCCGCCCCGCGCGGCTACTCGGCCGGTCTCGCGGCCGACGGAGCCGTGCAGTGCGAGGTCCGCCGCGACGTGAGCGCCGCCTCACCCTCCGCTCTCGGTGCCGCGGGCGGCGCGATCACCGACCTCGAGGACCTCCGTCGCCTCGCCGCGGGTCTCGCCTCCGACCCCGCGGGCGACGCCGTGTGGGCCGACCCCGTTCCGCAGGGTCAGGGTCGCCCCGACTGGCTGCTCGCGGGGCTCGGCGGTCATCAGGCCGGTCCGCTGCGCGGCTTCTCCGGAGTCGCGCCGGGCTTCGTCACCGCCGCGTACTCCGATCCCGTCTCCGGGCTCACCGTCGCCGTCTCCTTGAACAGCTCCACGCCGGGCGCCGACTTCGCGGCGAACGTCGCCCGCGGACTCGCGGCGATCGCCGTCGCCCAGCCCGGCGCCGAGGGTGCTCCCGGTCTGCCCTGGACGGTCGACAGCGAGCGCAACGCCGTCCTCACCGGCTACCCGCGCTGCTGAGACGTGGCAGGCGCGACGCGGTGCGTGGCCGTCCCGTGCCGTCGCCTCCCGCCGGGCCGTCCTACCCTGGAGCCATGCCGATCGTTCCCGACACCAAGGACTGGACGTGGGCGGCCGAGCGCCCCTGCCTCGAGTGCGGCTTCGACGCCTCGCTCGTCGACCCCGTCGATGTCCCGCACCTCATCCGCGAGAACGCGGCCGCCTGGCCGTACGTCCTCGAGCGCGACGGCGCCGCCGGGCGCCCCGACGACGAGACGTGGTCGCCGCTCGAGTACGCGGCGCACGTGCGCGACGTCCACCGCATCTACCGCCGGCGCCTCGGGCTGATGCTCGACGGCGACGACCCGCTGTTCCCCAACTGGGACCAGGACGTCACCGCCGTCGAGGACCGCTACTCCGAGCAGGAGCCGGCGGCTGTCGGGCACGAGCTGGTCGAGGAGGCCGAGCAGATCGCGGCCGCCTTCGAGGGCGTGACGGGCGAGCAGTGGGCCCGCCCCGGCCGCCGCAGCGACGGAGCCGTGTTCACCGTCGCGACGATGTCGCGCTACTACCTGCACGACGTCGTGCACCACCTGCACGACGTCGACGGCTGAGCGGTCAGTAGTCGATCAGCTGCGGATTCAGGAACGACAGGGTCCGCGCGTAGGCGAGCGCCGCGGAGGCGGGGCTGACCGCGTCGCGCAGGTTGCCGTTCGCGAAGTGCCGCGCCGCGTCGGGGTAGGTGTGCGCGGTGACGGGGGTGCCCGCCTCCTTGAGCCTGCCGACGAACGACTCCGGGTCGTCCCCCTCCGGCCACTCGTCGAGCTGGGCGTAGTGCAGGAGCGTGGGGCACGGGACGAGGGTGTGCTCCTCGTGCCCGAGGGTCGCGTAGTAGGCGACGACCGCGTCGACGAGACCGGTGGCCGCGGCGAGCAGCCCGAGGCGACCGCCGAAGCCGAAGCCGATGATCGCGCTGCGCTCGGCACCCGCCGCCGCTCCCGCGCGCACCGCGTCGGCGACGGAGGCGAGGGCGCGGTCCTGCGCGGCCATGGCGGCCAGGTCGCGGGCGTCCTCGGGGGCGAGCGTCGCCCAGCCGTCGTAGAGGTCGGGGAGGAGCACGTGGTAGCCGTGCTTCGCGACGGCCTCGGCGAACGGCTCCAGCCACGGGAGCCGGCCGTACACGTCGTGCAGCACCACGACCACCGGACGTCCGGGGCGCCCGTACTCGAGGGCGACGCCCGGCGACGGGATCTGGACCAGCTCGCTCACGCCTCCAGCCTGCACCGTGGAGGCCCGGGATCCGCGTCTCGGCGCCGATCCGCCCGGCGTGTCGGGCCGAAGAGGGCCCTGTTCGTGGAGCGAGTGACGGGAATCGAACCCGCGCCATCTGCTTGGGAAGCAGAAGTTCTACCATTGAACTACACTCGCGCGGCGCCGTCGCAGGCGCACTCGGCCATCGTAGCAAGGCGCGCCGGAGGTGCCGAACGCCCTCGCGGCTAGGATCGCCTCGTGCTGCTCTCCGACCGCGACATCAAGTCCGAACTGACCTCAGGGCGCGTGGGGCTGGCGCCGCACGACCCGGCGATGATCCAGCCGTCGTCCGTCGATGTGCGCCTGGATCGGTTCTTCCGGCTGTTCGACAACCACCGCTATCCGTACATCGATCCGGCCGAGGACCAGCCCGAGCTGACCCGGCTGGTCGAGACCCGCGCGGGCGAGGCGTTCATCCTGCACCCCGGCGAGTTCGTGCTCGGCTCGACCTACGAGGAGGTGTCCCTGCCGGACGACATCGCCGCGCGCCTCGAGGGCAAGAGCTCGCTCGGGAGGCTCGGGCTCCTCACGCACTCGACGGCGGGCTTCATCGACCCCGGCTTCACCGGGCACGTGACGCTCGAACTGAGCAATGTCGCGACGCTGCCGATCATGCTCTGGCCGGGCATGAAGATCGGGCAGATGTGCTTCTTCCGGCTCAGCTCGCCCGCCGAGAAGCCGTACGGCTCCGCGGAGTACAGCTCGCGCTACCAGGGTCAGCGCGGCCCGACCGCCTCGCGGTCGTCGCTCGGCTTCCACCGCACCGACGTCTACTCCGACTGAGGGTCCGCGGAGCCGGGCGGCTCAGCCGAGCAGGCGCGGCAGCTGCAGCACC
This sequence comes from Rathayibacter sp. VKM Ac-2759, assembly GCF_009834225.1. Taxonomy (NCBI): domain Bacteria; kingdom Bacillati; phylum Actinomycetota; class Actinomycetes; order Micrococcales; family Microbacteriaceae; genus Rathayibacter; species Rathayibacter sp. VKM Ac-2759. The sequence goes on along the minus strand of NZ_CP047176.1, from coordinate 3,180,771 downwards.
AGCCAGGGCGAGAACGCCCAGGGAGCCGCGTGGATCGCGGCGAGCGTCGCCTCGGGGTCGACCCACTCGTAGTCCATGACCTCGTCGGCCTGCGGGTCCAGCGCCTCGCGGCTCGACAGCGTCGCCGTGTAGACGGGGCAGATCTCGTTCTCGACGACTCCGGAGGCGTCGACCGCGCGGTAGCGGAAGTCCGGAAGGGCGACCTCGAGGGTCTCGAGCCGCGCTCCGAGCTCGCGCTCGGCCCGGCGCACGACGGCGTCCTCGATGCGCTCGCCCGGGGCGGGGTGCCCGCAGAACGAGTTCGTCCACACGCCCGGCCAGGTCCGCTTCTCGAGCGCGCGGCGGGTCACCAGCAGTGCCCCGTCCGGAGCGAAGACGTGGCACGAGAACGCGAGGTGGAGCGGAGTGGCGGTGTCGTGGACGGTCGCCTTGTCGGCGACGCCGATGGCGCCGCCGGTCTCGTCGAGCAGCACCACCTGCTCGATCTGGTCCGTCAGCACCGCGATTCCTCCCGAAGTCATGACGGTAAGTCAAGCACGCTCCCGTAACTCAGCCGGCTTATTGCTAGAGAAGCGAGTTTGTTAGCCTCGGGTCGTGGATACGCGAGACTCCGTAGTTCTCTCCCAGCGGCGGCAGGAGCACGTCGACGCTGTGCTCGACCGCTTCTTCTCGCTCGCGCGCGCCAGGGCGGGCCGGCTCGGTCCGCGCTACCTGACCCTCTGGCAGACGCTCGAGGCCAACACCCGCGGCGGCAAGCGCTTCCGCCCCCTGATGGTGATCTCGGCCTACGAGGGCCTCGGCGGCCGCGACCCGGAGGCGGCGGCCCACCTCGGTGCCGCGTTCGAGCTCCTCCACACCGCCCTGATCGTCCACGACGACGTGATCGACCGCGACTTCGTCCGGCGGGGCGGGCCCAACGTCTCGGGCAGCTACCGCGACGAGGCCACCACGGCCGGGCTCTCCATCCCGATCGCCGAGCACCGCGGCACCTCCGTCGCCGTCATCGCCGGCGATCTCGCGCTCACCGGCGCCCACCGCCTCGTCGAGGGCGTCGGCGCCGACGACGGCGTCCGCGCCCGCCTGCTCACCCTGCTCGACGAGGCGGTCTTCGCCTCCGCCGCGGGCGAGCTGGCCGACGTCGACTTCTCGCTGATGCCCGGCATGCCCTCGGTCGACGAGGTGCTCGAGATGGAGCGCCTGAAGACGGCGGTCTACTCGTTCGAGGCGCCGCTGCAGGCCGGCGCGATCCTGGCCGGTGCCGATGACGAGGTCGTCGCGGCGCTGGGGGAGTTCGGCCGCTGCATCGGCATCGCCTACCAGATCGTCGACGACCTGCTCGGGGTCTTCGGCGAGGAGGGGCAGACCGGCAAGACCACGCTCGGCGACCTCCGCGAGGGCAAGCGCACGGTCCTGATCGCCCACGCGGCGGGGACGGAGTGCTGGCCCGAGATCGAGCACCTCATCGGCGACGAGCACCTGGGCAACGAGACCGCCGAGCGCGTGCGGGGGATCCTCGAGGAGTGCGGTGCGCGCAGCTACGCCGAGAACCTCGCCGGCGACTTCGCGAGCCGCGCCTGGCAGGCGCTGTCGGTGCCCGCGGTCCCGGAGGCGTTCCGCGCCGAGGTCCGCCCGCTCGTCGCCAGCGTCGTGGGACGCACCCGATGACCGCCGCTCGAGCCCGCCACGCGCGGACCGCCGCCTCGATGCCGCTCCGCGCGGACTCCCCCCGTACGGTGGCACGATGAGCCGGCAGAGCGAACTGTACGACCGCGTCGCCCACGAGGCGTCGGCGCAGGTGATCCGCCGCTACTCGACCTCGTTCGGGCTCGCCACGCGGCTCCTCGGCCCTGGTGTGCGCGAGCGCGTCGAGGACGTCTACGCGCTGGTGCGCGTCGCCGACGAGATCGTCGACGGCGTCGCCGAGGAGGCCCGGCTCGACCGCGCCGCCGTCGAGGAGGCGCTGGACTCCTTCGAGGCCGAGACGGAGCGGGCGCTCGCGAGCGGCTACAGCGCCAATCTCGTCATCCACGCCTTCGCGACGACCGCGAGGGCCACCGGGATCGGCACCGAGCTCACCGCCCCCTTCTTCGCCTCCATGCGCGCCGACCTCCGCGAGACCGAGCACACCGCCGAGTCGTTCGAGGCCTACGTCTACGGCTCGGCCGAGGTCGTCGGGCTGATGTGCCTGCAGGTGTTCCTCGCGGCGCCCGACGCGGGACTCGTCCCGGACGCGCAGCGCGAGCGGCTCGTCGCCGGTGCCCGCCGTCTCGGGTCCGCGTTCCAGAAGGTCAACTTCCTCCGCGATCTGGCGGCCGACGTCGACGGGCTCGGCCGGAGCTACTTCCCGGGCATCGACCCGCGGAACTTCTCCGAGCAGGACAAGGCGATCCTCCTCGCCGACCTCGACGCCGACCTCGACGCGGCCGGTGCGATCGTGCCCGAGCTGCCCCGCTCGAGCCGCCGGGCCGTGCGGCTCGCGCACTCCCTCTTCCAGGCGCTGGCCGACCGCATCCGCGACACGCCCGCCGAGGAGCTCCTCCGCGCCCGCGTCAGCGTGCCGACGGCGACGAAGGCGGCGCTCGCGGTCCGCGCGGCGACCTCGACCCTCGCCCCCCGGCTGGGCCAGGGGCCGGCCAGGGCCGCCCGCTCGCAGACCGGACCGCACCGCGCGGTGGTGATCGGCGGCGGGATCGGCGGACTCGCCTCCGCCGCCCTGCTCGCCCGCGACGGCTTCGACGTCACCCTGCTCGAGGCGAAGGACGTCGTCGGCGGCCGCGCCGGCTCGTGGGAGAAGGACGGCTTCCGCTTCGACACCGGACCCTCCTGGTACCTGATGCCCGAGGTGTTCGACCACTTCTTCCGCCTGATGGGCACGAGCGCCGCCGAGCGCCTCGACCTCGTCACGCTCGACCCCGGCTACCGGGTCTACAGCGAGGGGATCGACGAGCCGATCGACGTGCTCGCCGACCTCGAGTCGAACCTGGCCCTGTTCGAGAGCATCGAGCCCGGCGCGGGCGAGCGGCTCCGGTCCTACCTCGACTCGGCCCGGGACACCTACGAGGTCGCCAAGCGCCGCTTCCTCTACACGAGCTTCTCGTCGTTCCTGCCGCTGCTGCGCCGCGACGTGCTCAGCCGCACGAGCACGCTCGGCCGCCTGCTCCTGACGCCGCTGGACACCCTCGCCGGCAAGACCGTCACCGACAACCGCCTCCGCCAGATCCTCGGCTACCCGGCCGTGTTCCTCGGCTCCTCGCCGTTCACCGCACCGAGCATGTACCACCTGATGAGCCACCTCGATCTGGCGGACGGCGTGCTCTACCCGATGGGCGGCATCACCACGCTCATCGACGCGGTGCGGGACGTGGCCGAGGAGGCGGGCGTGCGCATCCGCACCTCCTCTCCCGCGACTCGGATCCTCACCGCGCGGGCGCCCCGCGGCAGCCGTCGCGGTGCCGAGGTCGTCGGAGTCGAGTTCGAGGGGCCGGAGGGGACCGAGCGCGTCGCAGCCGACCTCGTCGTGAACGCCTCCGACCTCTTCACGACCGAGCAGTCGCTGCTGCCCGACGAGCTGCGCACCTACCCGCCGTCGTACTGGGAGAACCGCGAGCCCGGTCCGAGCGCCGTGCTGGTGCTGCTCGGCGTGCGCGGCGAGCTGCCGCAGCTCGAGCACCACACCCTCCTCTTCACGGAGGACTGGCGCGACAACTTCGAGCGCATCTTCGGGGAGAACCCGTCGGTTCCCGACCCCGCGTCGATCTACGTCTGCCGCCCGAGCGCGACCGACCCCTCCGTCGCGCCGGACGGGCACGAGAACCTCTTCGTCCTCGTGCCGATCCCGGCCGACACCTCGATCGGGCACGGCGGAGTCGACGGCGCGGGCGATCACCGCGTCGAGGCCATCGCCGACGCGGTCATCGAGCAGATCGCGACCTGGACCGGGGCGACCGATCTCGCCGAGCGCATCGTGGTCCGCCGCACCATCGGCCCGGCCGACTTCGAGAGCGACCTCGGAGCATGGCGCGGCTCGATGCTCGGCCCCTCGCACGTGCTCGCGCAGAGCGCCTTCTTCCGGGCCGGCAACATCAGCAGGCACGTCGACGGCCTGCTCTTCGCCGGGAGCTCCACGATCCCGGGCATCGGCCTGCCGATGTGCCTGATCAGCGCCGAGGTGATGCTCAAGCGCGTCCGTGGCGACGTCTCGACCGAGCCCCTGCCGGTGCGCCTCGCGCCGTCGGCGCCGGTGGCGCCGGTCGTGGCCCAGGCGCCGCCCGCCGAGTCGCTCGCGGTCGCGGGGGAGTAGCCGGTGGGGGTCCTCTACCTGCTGGCGCTCGCCGTCTCGATCACCGGGATGGTCGTGCTCGACAGGCGCTTCCGCCTGTTCTTCTGGGCGGATGCGCGCCGGGCGGCCGTCGTGCTGCCCGTCGGCGTCGCGTTCTTCCTCGTCTGGGACCTGGTCGGGATCGGCCTCGGGGTGTTCTTCCGCGGCGAGACGCCCTACATGACCGGGATCCAGCTCGCCCCGGAGCTGCCGGTCGAGGAGGTCCTCTTCCTCACGCTGCTCTGCTACCTGACCATGGACGTGCACGGATTCCTCGCGAACCGCGCGGCGGAGCGGGCGGAGGTGCGCGCATGACGTACCTCCTCCTCAACGCCGTGTTCCTCGCGGTCGTGCTGGTCGTCCTCGTGATCGCCCGGCGCCGCCTCCGCCCCGCCGCGCTGCTGGGCACGCTCGCCGTGCTGCTGGTGATGACCGCGGTCTTCGACAACGTGATGATCGGGGTGGGGCTCCTGGTCGCCTACGACGACGAGCTGATCTCCGGCATCCGGATCGGAGTGGCCCCCATCGAGGACTTCGCCTACGCGATCGCGGCCGCGCTGCTGCTGCCCGCGCTCTGGACCCTCCTCCCCGCGCGGCGACGGAGCGCGTCGTGAAGCGGCTGCGCGCGCTCTTCGTCTCGAGCCGCCCGCTGAGCTGGGTGAACACCGCCTACCCGTTCGCCGCCGCCTACCTGCTGACCACGCGCGAGATCGACCTCGCCTTCGTGCTCGGCACGCTGTACTTCCTGATCCCCTACAACCTCGCGATGTACGGGATCAACGACGTGTTCGACTACGAGTCCGACCTCCGCAATCCGCGCAAGGGCGGAGTGGAGGGAGCGGTCCTCGACCGCGGCGAGCACCGCGCGACGCTGATCGCGGCGGTGGTCACCAACGTGCCGTTCCTGATCGCGCTGGTGCTGCTCGGCTCGCCGGTGTCCTGGCTGGTGCTGGCGATCAGCGTCTTCGCGGTGATCGCCTACAGCGCGCCCGGGCTGCGCTTCAAGGAGCGCCCGTTCGTCGACTCGCTGACCTCGGCCACGCACTTCGTCAGCCCCGCCGTGTACGGCATCGCGCTGGCCGGCACGGTCGTCACTCCCGGCCTGGTGGCGCTGCTCGTCGCGTTCTTCCTCTGGGGGATCGCCAGCCACGCGTTCGGCGCGGTGCAGGACATCCTGGCCGACCGGGCCGGCGGCATCGGCTCGATCGCCACCGTCATCGGCGCGAGGACCACCACCCGCTTCGCGATCGGCGCCTATGTCGCGAGCGGGCTGCTCCTGCTCCTGCTGCCGTGGCCGGGCACGCTCGCCGCGCTCCTCGCGATCCCCTACGCGGTCAGCATCTGGCCGTACCGATCGCTGACCGATGCCGAGGCCGAGCGTGCGAACGCGGGCTGGAAGCGCTTCCTCGCGCTGAACTTCCTGACCGGCTTCCTGGTCACCCTGCTGCTGATCGTCTTCTGGCTCGCGACCTGAGCGCCGGCCGCCGCGTCAGAACAGGTGGTGCGGGGCGAGGATCAGGACGACGACGACGGCGAGGCCCGCCAGCAGCGCCACGACGAGGGCCGCGGAGCCGGCGCGCTTCGCGAGGCGGCGCGCGCGGACCGTGCTCGAGGCCCTGCGCTTCTTCTTGACGCGGATCGTCGCGGGGCGCTCGGCGACCGGCGGCGCCTCGGCCGCGATCGGCCACTCGGAGGCGGGGCTCGTCGACGGCGAGTCGACTGCGGCGTCGGAGGTGCGGGTGTGCCGCTCGGGGCCCCGGGGTGCCGTCTCGCCTCGCGCCATCGCGTCCTCCTCCGTCGTCCGGCCGGGCCGGTCGTCCTCTCGCCGCGGCGGCGGCTCCGACACTCTAGGCGAGCGGCGCGGCGTCGCGCTCCGACGGCGCGGCAGGCACGGCCGCCGACGGCGGGCGCGGGACCGGGAGCAGCAGCACGAGCCCGACGGCGAGCACGAGCACGAGTCCGAGGATTCCCCAGTACTGCACGTCGGCCTCGTCCCCACCGGAGGCGACGGACGCGATCGACACGAAGGCCGCGAAGGCCGCGGGGGCCAGGAACGACGCCGCGCGTCCGGTCGTCGCGTAGAGGCCGAAGATCTCGCCCTCCCGGCCCTCGGGGATCAGGCGGGCCAGGTAGCTGCGGCTCGCCGACTGCGCGGGACCGACGAACAGGCAGAGCAGGAGCCCGAAGATCCAGAACATCGTCGGGCCGCCGTCGTGCAGCACGAAGATCGCGGTCCCGCAGATCACGAGGCCGACGAGGGAGGCGACGATCACGGCCTTGGGGCCGAGGCGGTCGTCGAGCGCTCCCACCGAGATGGTCGCGACTCCGGCCACCACGTTCGCGGCGATCGCGAAGAGGATGACCTCGCCCGCGGTGAAGCCGAAGGTCCCCTGCGCGAGGACGCCGCCGAAGGTGAAGACGCCCGTGAGCCCGTCGCGGAAGACGGCGCTGGCGATGAGGAACGCGACCGTGCTGCGGCTCTCCCTCCACAGCGCGCGGATCTGGCGGAAGAGCGCGCGGTAGGAGGCGATGACGCCGACGCGGCTCGCTCCGGAGGCGGTGGCCGGGGCCTCCGGCACGGCCAGCAGCACCGGCAGCGCGAAGACCGCGAACCAGACGCCCGCCAGCAGGATCGAGACGCGGACGTCGAGGCCGTCGTCGCCGGTCACTCCGAAGAGCCCGACCTCGGGCGAGATGAAGCCGAAGTAGACGATCAGGAGCAGGACGATGCCGCCGACGTACCCCATGCCCCAGCCGAAGCCCGAGACCCGGCCGATGCTCGAGCGGGTCGAGACCTGCGTCAGCATCGCGTTGTAGTTGACGCTCGCGAACTCGAAGAAGACGGTGCCGACGGCGAGCAGCAGCAGGCCGAGCCAGAGGAGGGCCGGATCGGGGCGGACGAAGAACATCAGCAGGATGCAGGCCACGACCACCGCCGAGTGGATCCCGAGCCACAGCCTCCGCCGCCCGCCGAGATCGGCGCGGCGCCCGGTTATCGGCGCGATGAGCGCGACGACCAGGCCGGCGCCGGCGAGCGACCAGCCGAGGGCCGCCGAGACTCCGGTCGATGTGCCGAAGAGCCCGTCGGACGTCAGGTAGACGGTGAAGACGAAGGTCGTCACGACCGCGTTGAAGGCCGAGCCGCCCCAGTCCCAGAGGCCCCAGGCGAGAACGGGCCAGCGGCCGGTGCGCTCTGTCATGCGATCACCGTAGGACGCGCGGGTGAACTCCGGGTACCGCGAACGCGGTTCCTGAGAGTTGAGTCGAGTCGGCTCAAGTTCTGCCCTCTCGACTTGACTCGTCGGAGCTGCTGCGTAAACTTGAGCGTGCGGGGCTCAACTCCCACCGGGTCACATCCCGCAGGGCTCGACTCCCCGCACAGTCTTCACCACAGTTCCACCCGTCAACTGAACGGCCCGACGGCCGCTCGCGAAGGAGAAACACGCATATGTCCCGTGCCGTAGGCATCGACCTGGGAACCACCAACTCGGTCGTGGCCGTCCTCGAAGGTGGCGAGCCCACCGTCATCGCCAACGCCGAGGGCTTCCGCACCACCCCGTCCGTCGTCGCGTTCACCAAGGACGGCGAGGTGCTGGTCGGCGAGACCGCCAAGCGCCAGGCCGTCACCAACGTCGACCGCACCCTCGCCTCCGTCAAGCGCCACATGGGCACCGACTGGACCTTCGCCGTCGAGGACAAGAAGTACACCCCGCAGGAGATCTCGGCCCGCATCCTGGGCAAGCTCAAGCGCGACGCCGAGCAGTACCTGGGCGAGAAGGTGACCGACGCGGTCATCACCGTCCCGGCCTACTTCAACGACGCCGAGCGCCAGGCCACGAAGGACGCCGGCGAGATCGCCGGCCTCAACGTGCTCCGCATCATCAACGAGCCGACCGCCGCGGCGCTCGCCTACGGCCTCGACAAGGGCAAGGAGGACGAGCTCATCCTCGTCTTCGACCTCGGTGGCGGAACCTTCGACGTCTCCCTCCTCGAGGTGGGCAAGGACGACGACTTCTCGACGATCCAGGTGCGCTCGACCTCGGGCGACAACCGCCTCGGCGGCGACGACTGGGACCAGCGCGTCGTCGACTACCTGGTCAAGCGCTTCAAGGACTCGACCGGCGTCGACGTCTCGAAGGACAAGATCGCGCGTCAGCGCCTCAAGGAGGCCGCTGAGCAGGCGAAGAAGGAGCTCTCCTCGAGCACCTCGACCAGCATCCAGCTGCCCTACCTCTCGCTGACCGAGAACGGCCCCGCGAACCTCGACGAGACGCTCACCCGCGCCAAGTTCGAGGAGCTCACGAGCGACCTGATCGAGCGCACCCGCAAGCCGTTCACCGACGTCATCGCCGAGGCCGGAGTCAAGGTCGAGGACATCGCGCACGTCGTCCTCGTCGGCGGCTCGACCCGCATGCCGGCCGTGGCCGAGCTCGTCAAGAAGCTCACCGGCGGCAAGGAGCCCAACAAGGGCGTCAACCCGGACGAGGTCGTCGCCGTCGGCGCCGCCCTGCAGGCCGGTGTCCTCAAGGGCGAGCGCAAGGACGTCCTCCTCATCGACGTCACGCCGCTCTCGCTCGGCATCGAGACCAAGGGAGGGATCATGACCAAGCTCATCGAGCGCAACACGGCGATCCCGACCAAGCGGTCCGAGACCTTCACCACGGCCGACGACAACCAGCCGTCCGTCGCGATCCAGGTGTTCCAGGGCGAGCGCGAGTTCACCCGCGACAACAAGAACCTGGGCACCTTCGAGCTGACCGGCATCGCGCCGGCCCCGCGCGGGATCCCGCAGGTCGAGGTCACCTTCGACATCGACGCCAACGGCATCGTGCACGTGTCCGCCAAGGACAAGGGCACCGGCAAGGAGCAGTCGATGACGATCACCGGCGGCTCGTCGCTGCCGAAGGACGACATCGAGCGCATGGTCCGCGAGGCCGAGGAGCACGCGGCCGAGGACAAGGCCCGCCGCGAGGCGGCCGAGATCCGCAACAACGCCGAGACCCTCGCCTACTCGATCGACAAGCTGATCAAGGAGAACGAGGACAAGCTGCCCGAGGACGTCAAGTCCGAGGTGCAGGGCGACGTCGACGCGCTGAAGACCGCGCTCGCCGGCGACGACGACGCGGCCGTCAAGACCGCGTTCGACGCGCTGAACGCCTCGCAGACCAAGATCGGCCAGGCCATCTACTCGCAGCAGTCGGCCGACCAGGGCGCCCCGCAGGACGCTCCGGCCGAGGACGAGAAGAAGGACGACGAGGACATCGTCGACGCCGAGGTCATCGACGACGACGAGCCGAAGGACACGAAGTAGTCATGGGGCGCCACAACCAGCCGCAGGGCGAGGGCGTGCCCGAGGAGGAGCCGGCCACCGGCGCCGAGTCCACGGGATCCGAGGCGGCCGAGGCCGCTCAGGACTCCGAGGGCCTGATCGAGGCCGAGGGGCCCGACGTCGAGACCACCCTCTCGGACGCCGACCTCTCGTTCCTCTCGGGGCAGTCCGACGCCGAGACGCTCGCCGCGGAGCACCTCGCCGATCTCCAGCGGGTGACCGCCGAGTACGCGAACTACCGCAAGCGCACGGAGTCCAACCGCCAGGTCGAGAAGGAGCGGGCCATCGGCGACGCGGTGAAGGTCATCCTCCCCGTGCTCGACGACCTCGACCGCGCCGAGAAGCACGGCGACCTCCCCGAGGGCGGGCCCTTCACCGCCATCGCGCAGAAGCTGCGCGGCGGCATGGAGAAGCTTGGGCTCGTGAAGACCGGCGCCGTGGGGGATCTGTTCGACCCGAACATCCACGAGGCGATCTTCCAGCAGCCGACGCCCGGCGCCGAGACCTCCACGGTCGCCGACGTCGTCGAGTCGGGCTACTACCTCGGAGGCTCGCTGCTGCGCGCCGCCCGGGTGGTCGTCGCCGTCCCGGCCGACTGACACCCTCCGCACCACCGCGGGAGACCCCGCCCGCCCGGCATCGACGGGCGGGCGGGGTCCCTCGCACCAGAGACACAGGAAGAGGCACATGGCCAGCCAGGATTGGTTCGACAAGGACTTCTACAAGGTCCTCGGCGTGTCCAAGGACGTGCCCGAGGCGGAGCTGAAGAAGACCTACCGGAAGCTCGCCCGCCAGTTCCACCCCGACTCCAACCCGGGGGATGCCAAGGCGGAGGCGCGCTTCAAGGAGATCAGCGAGGCGTACACCGTCCTCTCCGACCCCGAGCAGCGCAAGGAGTACGACCAGATCCGCGCGATGGGCGGCGGCGCGCGCTTCACCGCCGCGGGCGGACAGCCCGGCGGCTTCGACGACGTCTTCGGCAACGTGTTCGGCCAGGGCGGCGGGGGCCGCACCTCGTACAGCACCCAGCAGGGCCCGCCCGCGGGCTTCGAGGACATCCTCGGCGGGATGTTCGGCAACACCGGCGGGGGCCGCTTCGGCCAGCCGAGCGGCGGGTTCCGCGGCTTCGGCGGCCCGCAGAAGGGCGCCGACGTCACCGCCAGCACCACCATCGACTTCCGCACCGCGACCCGCGGTGACACGGTCCAGCTCCAGACCGGCGAGGGCCGCGCCCTCTCGGTGCGCATCCCGGCCGGAGTGGCCGACCAGCAGAAGATCCGCGTCCGCGGCAAGGGCCGCCCGAGCCCCGACGGCGGCGAGCCCGGTGATCTCGTCCTCACCGTCGCCGTGCGCAAGCACCCCGTTTTCGAGCGCGACGGCCTGAACCTCCGGGTGCACGTGCCCGTCACCTTCGTCGAGGCCGTCTTCGGCGCGACGATCGAGGTGCCGACTCTCGGCGGCGATCCCGTGAAGCTCCGGGTCGCCCCCGGCACCCCGAGCGGCCGCGTGCTGCGCGTGAAGGGCCGCGGAGTCACGACCGGCAAGGGCACGGGCGATCTGCTCGCCGAGATCCAGGTGGCCGTCCCCGACCACCTGTCCTCGGCCGCCCGCGAGGCCCTCGAGGCGTTCGCGGCCGCCCAGCCCGCCGAGAACCCGCGCGAGGACATCCTGGAGAAGGCCCGCTACTAGCGGGTGACGGACGGCGACGAGAGGAGGGGACGTGGACGAGAACACCCCGGTCTTCGCGATCGCCGTCGCCGCCGACCTCGCGGGGATGCATCCGCAGACCCTCCGCCAGTACGACCGGCTCGGTCTCGTGCGGCCCACGCGGACGGCCGGCAAGTCGCGCCGCTACTCGACGCGCGACGTCGTCCAGCTGCGCGAGGTGGCACGGCTGTCGTCCGAGGGGGTGTCCCTCGAGGGCATCGCGCGCATCCTGCAGCTCGAGAACCAGGTGCAGGCGCTCTCGCAGCGCGTCCGCGAGCTCGAGGGCGCCCTGGCCGACGAGCTGCTCAACCGGCCGGGCCGCCGCGTGTTCGCCGCGGGTCTCGAGGGCGACGTGGTCACCCTCCGCCACGGGACGCGTGCGCAGCGGCGCACCGAGGTGGTCGTCTGGCGGCCCCTCCCGCGCTCGCACGACGGCGAGCCCGACACCCCCTGAGCGGGGTACGCTGACCGGACGCCCGGCGCAGTCGCCAGGGCGCACGCTCCGTCCGCCGCGGTGCGGTGAGACGGAGGAGGGGCCCGTGAACGACGGCCAGGACGAACGCGACGACGAGAACGAGCCCCGGAGCGAGGCCGAGGCCCCGACCGAGCCCGAGGACCGCGACGAGGCCGCCGGGGCGTCCCCCGAGCGCCGGGCCCCCGTCGTCCCCGACAACGGCTACTCCCGCGAGTCCTACGCGATCCACGCGACCCGCAGCGAGCTCCCGCTCTTCTCGAGCGCCCTCTCGGGCACGCGCGACGACGCCGGCTGGCTGTCGTCCCTCTCGGGCATGCTCGGCGGAGGCGAGCCCGATGCGGCGGCGACCGCCGCGGAGTCGGCGATCGAGCGGCGCCGTCGGAAGCCCTCCGACGACGCCTGAGCCCCGCCCTACTCGCGGAGGTGCGACTCGACCAGCACCCCGCCGATCCGGCCGCCGGACACCCGGCTGAGGAACTCCGTGCCGAACGGCACGGCGCCGACGAGGCTCCGCACCCGCACGCGCTCCTCGTCGGAGTAGCCGAGCACGATGTACAGGCCCACGACCGCCACCGCGGCGATCGTCGCGACCCGCGCGGGGATCTGGTCGACCACGCCGCCGCCGCCGTCCGCCGGCTCCGAGAGCGTGACGCACATCAGGAAGATCGTCGCGTAGACCGCGAGGTGCCGGTGCCTGCTCTGCCAGGGGCGCGAGAGGGCCGCGATCGGGAGGATCCACAGCGCGTACCAGGGGTGGATCGCGGTCGAGGCGGTGACGAAGGCCAGGAGCGCTCCCGTCAGGCGTGCGAGGGGATCGATCGCGCGCTTGGAGAGCAGCAGCGCCGCGGCGATGCCCGCCGCGATCGCGAGAGCGAGGATCTTGACGAGCGCGATCGCGACTCCCGGGTCGTGCCCGGTCAGCTGCACGGCGCTCGAGACGACGACGGTGACGAACGACATCGGCGCGTACCAGTGCAGGATCGCGCCGGGGACGACCATCGCCACGACCCAGCCGACCCCGACGCCGGCCGCGAGGCCGATCGCCACGACCACCGAGAGCGCCCCGACCGCCGTCCACACCCAGAGCCGCACCCGCTCGCGGAGCGTCGCGTCGTGGCGGAGCCAGAGCAGCGCGAGCACCGGGAGGGCGATGACCGCGACGGGCTTCACCGCGATCGCGGCGCCCATCAGCAGGACGGCGGCGATGCGGCGGTCGGTGTGCCCGTAGTAGAGCGAGGCCAGGATCAGGGCGAGCATCACGGAGTCGTTGTGCCCGGCCACCACGAAGAGCACCAGCGTCAGCGGGTTCGCGACGACCGTCCAGGCGGTCAGCGGAGCCGAGAGGCCGCGGAGGCGCGCGAGGCGGATCGCGTACACGGCCAGCACGGCGACTCCGGCGACCGAGAGCGCTCGCAGCATCGCGATCGAGAGCTCGGGCGAGGCCCAGCCGGCGAGCTGCACGGCCGTCTTCTCGGCGAGCAGGTAGAGGGGGCCGTACGGGGTGGGCGTGTCCGCCCACAGGGGATCGACGCCGAGCGCGAACCAGCCGGGGAGCGTCGCGACTCCGTGCGTGTAGGGGTCGATGCCCTGCGTCATGAGCCGGCCCTGCGCCACGTACGAGAACATGTCGCGGCTGAACAGCGGCACCGTCAGCAGCAGCGGTGCCGCCCAGGCGACCGCCGCCACGAGGATCGTGCGGAGCGAGCCGGGACGGCCGTCGAGCGCGACGGCGCGCAGCCGGAGCCACGCCACCAGGAGGAGCAGCCCGCCGCCCAGCACCGCGACGGCGCTGAGCTCGGTGAGCCAGCCGGTCGCCCGCACGGCGGCGATCAGCGGCCAGTCGCGGAGGGAGGAGTCGCGGGGGAGGAAGCCGACGCCGAGGGAGCCGACGAGGATCGCGGCCGAGGCGATCGAGCCCATCGCGAGGGGTGCGGCACGACCGGCCCGGAGCGGAGCCCAGGGCGATCGCCTCTCATCCGCTCCGCGCGGTCGTTCCTTCGTCCCCCGAGATGCCGCCATCCTCGACACGCTAGGCGACTGCTCTCCGAATCCGGTGGACGGCCGGTGAACGCCCGACCACAGCGCTCTCAGGAAGCGGTCGGCTGCGGTGCGGGCTCGGCGAAGCGGAGCTGGTTGCCGAAGGGATCGATCAGGTCGAGGGCGTAGCCGAACGCCGACCTCGTGATGCGCGGGTTCAGGTAGGGGTACGCCTTCGCGTCGAGCTCGGCGTGCAGCTCGCGGACTCCGCGGAGGGCGAGGTGCACCGCCGCTCCGGGGCTGCCGTCGCGGTGGTGCTCGCTGAGGTGCAGCCGCAGACCGGAGCGCGACACCTGCAGGTAGAGCGGCGCGTCGAGGCTCGCGCGGTGCTCCCAGTCGACCGTGAAGCCGAGGTAGTCGACGTAGAACTCGCCCGCCTTCGCCACCGAGAAGATGCGCAGGATCGGCACGGCCGCCTCCATCCGCACCGCTTCGAGCCCGCGGGCGTCGTCACTCCCCGTCCGGTCCCTGGCGCGTCGTCTCGTCTCCACGGCACGAGGGTATCCGGCCCCGGGGGTCGCCGGAGCCGACGGCGTCAGTCGACGAGGCCGAGGGCGTGGAGGCGCTCGAGCGTCGCGACGCCGGCGGGCGGGCACCGGTGCGCGTCGGCCGTGCCGATCCAGTGCAGCGAGTCGATCTCGCCGGAGGGGCGCGGCTCGGCGGGCAGATCGGCGGCGAACACCGTCATGTGCACCTCCCGGCCCTCCGGCTCGCCGTGCGCCTGCTCGCGCACGGTGAAGAGCTCGGTGAGGCGCGCCGGCGTCGAGCCGAGCTCCTCCCGGGCCTCGCGGGCGGCCGCCTCGAGGCCGCTCTCGCCCGGATCGACCTTGCCGCCGGGCAGGTAGACCACCTCGCGCCCGCGCGCGACGACCATGAGCACCCTCCTGTCCCGGATCACGGCGACGGCGGAGACCAGGAGGGGAGGGAGGCTGCTCATCCCGCCATCATGCCCGCGGCCGCACCCTCGGGCCCGCGCCTGCCCCGCGGCTACCATGGACGCACACCAGAAGGACGCGCGCAGCCGGCGCGCGCCAGGGCCCCGTGCGCCCGAACAGCTGAGGAGCTCCCCGTGGCAGAACCCACCACCACCCTCGACAAGGTCATCACCCTCGCGCAGCACCGGGGGTTCGTCTTCCCCTCCGGGGACATCTACGGAGGCACCCGCTCCGCTTGGGACTACGGCCCACTCGGCGTCGAGCTCAAGGAGAACATCAAGCGCCAGTGGTGGAAGACGTTCGTGCAGGGCCGCGGCGACGTGGTCGGCCTCGACTCCGCCGTGATCCTCCCCACCGCGATCTGGAGCGCCTCCGGACACGTCGGCGTCTTCTCCGACCCGCTGACCGAGTCGCTGATCACGCACAAGCGCTACCGCGCCGACCACCTCTTCGAGAAGTACGAGGAGGTCAACGGCCACCCGCCCGTGAACGGCCTCGCCGACATCCCGGATCCGGAGCACCCCGACAAGGTCGGCCAGTGGACCGAGATCAAGCAGTTCTCGGGCCTGATGAAGACCTACCTCGGCGTCGTCGACGACGAGTCGGGCCTGCACTACCTGCGGCCCGAGACCGCCCAGGGCATCTTCACGAACTTCGCGAACGTGCTGCAGAGCGCGCGGAAGAAGCCGCCGTTCGGCATCGGCCAGATCGGCAAGGCGTTCCGCAACGAGATCACGCCCGGCAACTTCATCTTCCGCACCCGCGAGTTCGAGCAGATGGAGCTCGAGTTCTTCGTCGAGCCCGGCACGGACGAGGAGTGGCAGGAGACCTGGATGAAGCTCGCCTGGGACTGGTTCATCGACCTCGGGATCACTCCGGAGAACATCCGGCAGTACGAGCACCCGAAGGACAAGCTCTCGCACTACTCCAAGCGCACCGTCGACATCGAGTACCGCTTCAGCTTCGCCTCGGGCGAGTGGGGCGAGCTGATGGGAGTCGCGAACCGCACCGACTTCGACCTCAAGACGCACATCGAGCACTCGGGCAAAGACCTCTCGTTCTTCGACCAGAACAAGAACGAGCGCTACGTGCCGTTCGTGATCGAGCCGTCCTTCGGTCTGACGCGCGCACTGATGGCGTTCCTCGTCGACGCGTACGAGGAGCAGGAGCTGCCGCCGAACGCCAAGGGCAAGGTCGAGACGCGCACGGTGCTGCACCTCGACCCGCGGCTCGCGCCGGTCAAGGTCGCGGTGCTGCCGCTCTCGCGCAACGAGGCGCTGTCGCCGCTAGCCCGCGAGGTGGCCGACCGGCTCCGCCGGCTCTGGAACGTCGACTTCGACGACTCCGGAGCGATCGGCCGCCGCTACCGGCGCCAGGACGAGATCGGCACGCCGTTCTGCGTGACGGTCGACTTCGACTCGCTCGAGGACGACGCCGTGACGGTCCGCGACCGCGACACGATGAAGCAGGAGCGCATCCCGCTCGCCGACCTCGAGTCGCACCTCTTCACGGGCCTGCGCGGCGCGTAGCCGCCGGAGCGCCGCGCGTCAGTGCGCGCGGCGCTCGCGGGCGAGCAGGGCGTAGACGAGGGTCGAGGTCCACCCGCCCTTGCTGTACTCGTCCTCGAGGTGGTGCGCCTCGAGGCGCAGGCCCAGGCGCTCGCAGAGGCGGGCCGAGGCGGTGTTGCGCGCGTCGAGCTGCGCCAGCACGCGGTGGGTGTCGAGCCGGTCGAAGGCCAGCTCGAGCAGGGCGCGGGCCGCCTCGGTCGCGTAGCCGCGGCCCTGCGCCTCCGGGTGCAGCACCCAGCCGATCTCGACGCCCGCCTGCGCGACGGAGGTCGCGATGAGCGTCAGGTCGCCGATGACGCGGCCCTCGAAGGGCCCCTCGGTCGGCACGATCGCCAGCACGACGACATCGCCGTCGGCGGCGAGACGATCGGAGGGGAGGCGGACCAGGAGGTGCTCGCGCGACTCCTCCGGGGTCCGGACGGGCCACCGGAGGTAGCGCACCGCCTCCGGATCGCCCTGGTAGCGCGCGTGGTCGTCGGCGTCGTCGAGCCCGAGCGGCCGGAGGAGGAGGCGCTCGGTGCGGATCGGCTCGGCGTCGAACGGGAGCCGGAGCGGGCTCACGCGGTGGCGGCCGAGCCGTCGATCGGCCGCGCGGCCGCGGGCTCTGCGGGCACCTCGATGCCGAAGAGCGCCTCGAGGCCCGTGAGGTACGCCTCCTGCTCGCCCGCGCGGGCGTAGTCGCGCGCCCGGACGCTCGGCGTGTGCAGCAGGACTCCCGCGAGGTGGCGCAGCGCCTGCTCGGTCCGGCCGTCCTCGTCGCCGCGGGAGCGCGCACGCTCGATCTCGGCGTCGAGCGCGTCGAAGACGTGGGCGCGCAGAGCCACGACCGCGGGGGTCAGGCTCTTCTCGTCGGCGACGTCCGAGAACTTGCGGACGGCCTTGTCGACGAGGGCGCGTGCCTGGGTGGAGGCGTCGAGCACCTCGAGCGGCGCGTGCAGGCTGATCGTCTCGAGGTCGAGCAGCTCGACCCCCGCGAGTCCGGTGACATCGCCCGCGACGTTGCGGGGGAGGCCGAGGTCGATGACGAGCTGGCGCTCGCGGAAGGCGCCGTGCCGGCGTCCGTCGGCGAGGAGCGCGGCGTCGAGCACGGGCTGCTCGGTGGTCGTGCAGGTGATGACGACCTCGGCGGCGACGGCCTCGACGGCGAAGTCGGCCCGGTCGATCGGCCGCAGCGCACGGCGGGCGGCGAAGCCCTCCGCGCGGCCGGAGGGGGAGTGCACGGCGATCTCGACCACTCCGCGATCGCGCAGAGCGGCGACGGTCGCGCGGGCGTAGCTGCCGGTGCCGACCAGCAGCACGCGGGCGGCACGCCAGTCGGTGACGCGGCTGGAGGCGAGATCGAGGGCGAGCCGCACGATCGAGCGGCCGGCGCTGCCGAGCCCGGTGCGGTTCTTGATGCCGCGCGAGGTCTGCGACGCGCGCTGGAACAGGCGCTCCAGCTCGGACGACGTGGTGCCGAGGCGGCGCGCCTCCTCGAGCGAGCGGCGCACCTGGCCGGCGATCTCGCCCTCGCCGACGACGACCGACTCCAGGCCGCTCGACACCGCGAAGAGGTGCTCGGCGACGCGGTCGCCCGAGACGACGTCGACGCTGCCGCGGAGCTCGTCCTGCTCGACCCCGGTCGCCGCGCTGACGGCGGCGGTCGCGGCCTCGACGGCCACGGCCTGCGCGGCGGTCAGCGGCTCGTCGATGTCGAGGTACGCCTCGAAGCGGTTGCAGGTCGCCACGACCACGGCCCCCGAGACGAAGTCGATGCCGTCGGACAGGGCGGACGCGACGGCGGAGGAGTCGACGGAGAGCTTCTCGAGGAGATCGAAGCTGGCGTTCTTGTGCGACGCCGTCAGACACAGAAGCACCCCAGCAGTCTACGCGCCGTCACCGAGCCCCGCCCCCGGGGTCGGGGAGGAATGCACGGATGCGCCTGGAATAATGCCGCGGTGACCTCCCCCACCGCCGGCCTGCTCGATCCGTCGCACCCGCTCGCCTCCGGGCGCACCGCCGACTCCTCCCTCGTCAGGGCGTACCGCTCCGACCGGCCGGAGTCGACACCCGTCTGGTTCATGCGCCAGGCCGGGCGGAGCCTGCCCGAGTACCGGGCCCTCCGCACCGACACGCAGATGCTCGACGCCTGCCTCGACCCCGCGCTCGCGAGCGAGATCACGCTGCAGCCGGTGCGCCGGCACGGGGTGGACGCCGGCATCTTCTTCAGCGACATCGTCATCCCGCTGCGCCTGGCGGGGGTCGGCGTCGACATCGTCCCGGGCCGCGGGCCCGTGCTCGAGAAGGCGGTGCGCACCGCCGCCGACGTCGACGAGCTCTGCGCCATCGACCCGGCGGTCCTCGACGAGACCCTCGAGCCGATCCGGGAGGGTGTGCGCCGCACGGTCGCCGGGCTCGGCGACACCCCGCTGATCGGCTTCGCCGGCGCCCCGTTCACGCTCGCCGCGTACCTGGTCGAGGGCGGTCCGTCGAAGGACCACATCCGCGCGCGGACCCTGATGCACGCCGATCCCGACGCGTGGTCGCGCCTGATGGAGTGGACCGCCGAGGTCACCGGGCGCTTCCTGCGCGCTCAGGTGCTCGCCGGCGCCAGCGCCGCTCAGCTCTTCGACTCGTGGGCGGGCGCGCTCTCGCTCGCCGACTACACCGCCCATGTCGCGCCCGCCTCCGCCCGGGCGCTGACCCACGTGCGCGATCTCGCGTTCGATCACGGCCCGGCGGGCGAGGAGGCGCAGGTGCGCCGCAACGTGCCGATCGTGCACTTCGGAGTCGGCACCGGCGAGCTCCTCGGCGCGATGCACGGCATCGGCGTCGACGTGGTCGGCGTCGACTACCGGATCCCGCTCGACGAGGCGAACCACCGGCTCGGCGGCTTCGTCCCCGTGCAGGGCAACGTCGACCCCGCCCTGCTCTCCGCCCCCTGGGAGGTGCTCGCGGCGCACGTCGACGACGTCCTCCTCCGCGGTCTCACCGCTCCGGCCCA
Source organism: Rathayibacter sp. VKM Ac-2759 (assembly GCF_009834225.1). Taxonomy (NCBI): domain Bacteria; kingdom Bacillati; phylum Actinomycetota; class Actinomycetes; order Micrococcales; family Microbacteriaceae; genus Rathayibacter; species Rathayibacter sp. VKM Ac-2759. The sequence goes on along the minus strand of NZ_CP047176.1, from coordinate 3,161,419 downwards.
CGTGCTCAACCTCGGCCACGGCGTGCCGCCCGAGACCGACCCCGACGTGCTCACGCGCCTCGTCGCGCACGTGCACGCCTGGCGGCCGTGACGACCGGTCCCGCCGCCTACGACGTCGCCGTCGTCGGCGGGGGAGTGGCGGGGCTCGCCGCGGCGGCCGAGTGCTTGCGCATCGGCCTGCGCGTGGTCGTGCTCGAGGCGGGCGAGCGGGTCGGCGGGTCCGTCGCCCCGCTCGAGATCGCCGGGGTCGTGCTCGACGCGGGAGCCGAGAGCTTCGCCACCCGCGGCGGCCACGTCGAGGCGGCGCTCGGCGCGCTCGTCTCCGACGGCCGCCCCCTCGCCGAGGCGGTCGTCGAGCCGAGCACCGGCGGCTCCTGGCTCCATCTGTCGGGCGGCCGCTCCGTCCCGTCGCCGCGCGCCGGGATCCTCGGCATCCCCGGCACCCCGCTCGCGACCGACGTGGTGCGCGCGATCGGCCGCCGCGGTGCCGCTCGGGCCTGGCTCGACACCCTCCTGCCGGTGCTGCGCATCGGCCGCGCGCACTCGCTGGCCGAGCTGGTCCGCACCCGGATGGGCGTCCGCGTGCTCGAGGACCTCGTCGCCCCCGTGGTCTCCGGCGTCTACTCCTCCCGCCCCGAGGACATCGACGTCGATCTCGCCGCGCCGGGCCTGAACGGCGCGATCACGCGCCGCGGCTCGCTGGCCGGCGCCGTCGCCTCCCTCCGCGCGAACCTGCCGGCCGGTGTCGCGGTGCGCGGCATCAGCGGAGGGATGCACCGCCTGGTCGACGCTCTCGTCGAGCGGATCGGCTACCTCTCGGGCGAGATCCGCACCGGTGCCGCGGTGCGGGCCCTCGAGCGCGATGGCGCGCTCTTCCGCCTGACGCTCGAGGACGGCGGTGTGTCGGCCCGCGCCGTCATCGTCTCGACCCCCGAGCGCGATGCGCGAGCGCTGCTCGCCGGGCTGGTGCCCGCCGTCGCCGACCCCGACGAGGGCAGCGGCGACTCCGTCGAGCTCGTCACCCTCGTCGTCGACGACGCCCGCCTCGACGCGGCCCCGCGCGGCTCCGGTGTGCTCGTCGCCCCGACCGCCACGGACGTGACCGCCAAGGCGCTCACCCATGCGACCGCGAAGTGGGAGTGGCTCGCCCGCTCGCTCCCGGCCGGGCGGCACGTCCTGCGCCTCTCCTACGGCAGACCCGGCGAGCGTCCTCCGCTCGAGGGAGCGAGCGACGCGGAGGCGGCGGCCGTCGCTCTCCGCGACGCCTCCGTCCTGCTCGGCGTGGAGCTCGATCCCGCGTCCCTGGTCGACTCCGCCCGGGTGCGCTGGGCGAACGTCCGCCCTGCCGCGGCTCTGGGCCGTCGCGAGCACCTGGAGGCGTTCCGCGCGGCCCTCGCTCCCGTCGAGGGCGTCGTGGTCACCGGCACCTGGCTGGCCGGGACGGGGCTGGCCTCGGTGCTGCCGCACGCCGGCGAGGCGGCCGCCCTTATCCGGCGCCGGTTGGTGCGTCAAGGCGTCGGCATTCCGCGCGAAGGATATGACGGCGACGGCTACTCTGGGTCGCAGGCATCCGCGTGAGAGCGGCGTGCCCCGACACGAGTGGTCATCGACCGCGTGAACGAGCCGCACGAGCGGTTCAGGACGAGGAGTAGGCGTGAAGGGCAAGATTCTTTTCGTGGCAGGAGCCGCCGCCGGATACGTGCTGGGAGCACGCGCCGGACGCAAGCGGTACGACCAGATCGCCGCCGCGGCGAACAGGTTCTGGCAGACGCAGCCCGTGCAGGACGTGGCGGGCGCGGTCGGCGGAGCGGCGAAGACGCAGCTCAGCACCGTGTCCGACAAGGCCTACGAGGTCGTGCGCTCGGTCGTCGTCAAGGCCGTCTCGGGCGGCAAGAAGAGCCAGGGCGCGAGCGACGCCGAGGCGACCGCCGCCGCCCGCAAGGCCGCGGCCAAGGTCGACGAGGCCGCTGCGGCCGCCGGCACCTCGCCGTCGCCGTCCTCCTCCAAGGCCTAGTCCACATCCCTTCGGCCCTGCTCGGCCCCGCGCCGGCACGTCCCACCCTCGAGGAGCTCCCGTGGTGAACGAACGCAATCCGAAGAACGCCCGGTCACTGGGCGAGCTGGTCGGCGACCTCCCCGGTCTCGTGATCGAGCTCGTCAAGGCCGAGGTCGCCTCGCTGAAGAACGAGCTGTCGGGCAAGGCGAAGAGCGCCGGGTTCGCGATCGCCTTCGTCGCCGCGGCCGTGTTCTTCCTGATCACCGCGTGGGCGACGCTGGTCGCCTTCGCGATCATCGGCATCTCGTCCTGGCTGCCCGCGTGGCTGTCGGCGCTGATCGTCACCGTGTTCTTCCTGCTGGTGGCCGTCGTGCTCGCCCTCGTCGGCGTCAAGTCGATCAAGAAGGCCGTGCCGCCGGTACCGCAGGATTCGATCGAGAGCATCAAGAAGGACGTCCAGGCGTTCAAGGGAGTCGGCAGCTATGACAACTGATCGCGCGGTCTCGACCACCACCCCCCGCTTCGTCGACCCGGCCGAGCTCAAGCCCGGCCAGCTGAAGGCCGACATCGAGCGCGCCCGAGCCGAGCTCGCGGCGACCCTCGACGCCATCGAGTACAAGGTCAACGTCCCCCGCAAGCTCCGGACCGCCCAGCGCACGCTGGAGCGCAAGGTCCGGGTCGTGCGGCGGCAGAACCCGTCGGCCCTGATCGCCGGTGCCGTCGGAGCCGCGGCCGCCGTGGGTCTCGTCGCCTGGGGCGTCGTCCGCGCCATCACCGAGGACTGACCGGGGGCCGACCGGCCGCCGATCGCTAGCGTCCCGAGCCCTCGGGCGCCAGAGCCTCCGTCGCTTTTGTGCATCGGCACAGGCGGAGGGATGATGGACCAATGACCGATCAGACCGCCGATCCGGCGGGTCCCGTTCAGTCCGCCCCCGACACGAGCGCTGCCGCTCCGGCGTCGCAGCCCCCCGCCGATCCGGCTCCCGCCGATCAGGCCCTGGGATACACGCTCTGGGCGGTTCTCCGCAGGGATCCCGCACGTCCGTTCACCCTCTCCGACGACGCCGTGCCCTCGGCCGTCGAGCAGTACGAGCACGTCGTCGCACAGCTCGCCGACGAGGGTGTGACCGTCCGCGGGACCTACGACGTCTCGGCCCTGCGCGCCGACGCCGACATCATGCTCTGGCTCACCGGCTCCGAGCCCGAGGAGCTGCAGCGCGCGTACCGCGAGCTGCGCCGCACCGAGCTGCTCGTCGGCCTGCTGCCGACGTGGAACGCGATGGGCGTGCACCGCGACGCGGAGTTCAGCGCGAACCACCTGCCGGCGTACATGCGCGGCAAGGCGCCGGCGCGCTGGCTCACGGTCTACCCGTTCGTCCGCTCCTACGAGTGGTACATCCTCCCGGAGGAGGAGCGCCGCGCCATGCTCGCCCAGCACGGCCGCCAGGGCTCCCGCTTCCGCTCCGTGCTCACCAACACCGTCGCCTCGTTCTCGCTCGGCGACTACGAGTGGATCCTCGCGCTCGAGGACGAGGAGCTCGTCAACCTCGTCGACCTCATGCGCGATCTCCGAGCGACGGAGGCGCGCAGGCACGTGCGCGAAGAGGTCCCGTTCTACACGGGTCGGCGCATCGAGGCCGACCAGATCGCAGAGGTGCTCCGATGAGCGACACGACCGCAGACTCGCCGCAGATCCTGGTGCGCGGGGCGACCCCCGCCGCCTCGAGCGGACCGGAGCACGTCGAGGAGCCCGTCGCCTACGACGCGATCCTCCTCGCCGGCTTCGGCGGCCCGGAGGGGCAGGACGACGTCATCCCCTTCCTCCGCAACGTCACCCGCGGCCGCGGGATCCCCGAGGAGCGCCTCGAGGAGGTCGCGCACCACTACCGGCACTTCGGCGGCGTCAGCCCGATCAACGCGCAGAACCGCGCGCTGAAGGCGGCGCTCGAGGCCGAGCTCGCGAACCGCGGCATCGACCTGCCCGTGATCTGGGGCAACCGCAACTGGGCGCCCTACATGAGCGAGGCGGTGGCGGAGGCGAAGGAGCGCGGCTTCTCGAACCTGATCGCCATCGCGACCAGCGCCTACTCCTCCTTCTCGTCCTGCCGGCAGTACCGCGAGGACTACGCGGCCGCGCTCGACGCCACCGGCCTCGAGGGCGAGCTGCGGATCGACAAGGTGCGCCAGTTCTTCGACCACCCGGGCTTCGTCATGCCGTTCGTCAAGGCGCTGCACGACGGTCTCGAGCAGCTGCAGGAGCGCCTCCCCGGCCTCGACCTCGCCACCGAGGTGGAGGTGCTGTTCTCGACGCACTCGATCCCCATGGCCGACGCCGAGCGCAGCGGACCGCACGAGCGGCACGACGACGGCACGGTCGTCGACGTGCACGGCTTCGGTCCCGGCGGCGCCTACGAGGCGCAGCATCTCGCGGTCGCGGAGGTCGTCATGGCCGCCGCGACGACCGTCGACGTGCCGTGGCAGCTCGTCTACCAGTCGCGCTCCGGCCCGCCCACGCAGCCGTGGCTCGAGCCCGACATCAACGACGCGATCGCGGAGCTGCCCGCGCAGGGCCGCAAGGCCGTCGTCATCGTGCCGCTCGGCTTCGTGTCGGACCACATGGAGGTCATGTGGGACCTCGACAACGAGGCGCTCGAGACGTCGGAGGAGAACGGGCTCGTCGCGATCCGCGTGGCCACCCCCGGCACCGACCCGGCCTACGTGGCCGGTCTCGTCGACCTCGTGATGGAGCGCGTCCACGGCACCCCGGTCGGGGACCGGCCGTCGCTGACCGCGCTCGGGCCCTGGTACGACGTCTGCCGTCCGGGCTGCTGCGAGAACGTCCGCGCGGGCTTCAAGCCCGCCCTCGCCGGCGTCGCCCCGTGATCCGCGGCACCGCTTCGTGAGCATTCGCGTCGGCACCCGCGCGAGCGCGCTCGCGGTGGCGCAGACCCGGATGACGGCCGACCGGATGTCCGCCGCGGCGGGCGTCCCGGTCGAACTGGTGCGCATCGAGTCGGACGGCGACCGCATGCGCGGATCGCTCGCCTCGCTCGGCGGCACGGGCGTGTTCGTCAGCGCCCTCCGCGACGCCCTGCTCGCCGGTCGCTGCGATGCGATCGTGCACTCGCTGAAGGACCTGCCGACGGCTCCGGTCGAGGGGCTCGTGCTCGGCGCCGTCCCCGAGCGGGAGGATCCGCGCGACGCGCTCTGCGCCCGCGACGGCCGCACGCTGCTGACCCTGCCCGAGGGCGCCCGGGTCGGCACCGGCTCGCCGCGCCGCCGGGCCGCCCTGCTCGCCGCCCGGCCCGACCTCGACATCGTGGACATCCGCGGCAACATCGACACGCGCCTGCGCCGGGTGACCGACGAGAGCGACGCGCCGCTGGACGCGATCGTGCTCGCCGTCTCCGGACTCCGCCGTCTCGGGCGCACCGAGGCCATCACCGAGATCCTCGACTTCGGCGTCTCGCCGCACGCGCCCGGGCAGGGCGCGCTCGCGATCGAGGTGCGCGACGAGGAGCCCACCGACGAGCTGCGCGCCGCGCTGGACGCGGTCGAGCACGTCGCGACGCGCGCCGCCATCACGGCCGAGCGGGCGCTGCTCGCCGTGCTCGAGGCAGGCTGCGCGGCGCCGATCGGAGCGACCGCGACGGTCCGCGACGACGAGGTGCTCCTCCGCGGTGTCGTCTTCGCGACCGACGGTTCTGCGTCCCTCGTACGGGAGGTGGCGGAGTCGATCGATAACAGTTCGGTGGGCAGAGGTCGACATCGGGCGGATTCGCAGTATCGTGGTCGGGAACTGCCCGTCGTCGAAGCCGCGTTCCGCTGCGGCTCCGTGCTCGCTGACGCGCTTCTCGGTGCGGGTGCCGCCGACCTCGCACCCCTGGGAGCCCCTTCGTGATCGTCCCCGCCGCCTACTCCCAGTGGGAGAAGCCGTTGCAGGGGTGGCGCATCCTCGTCCCCCGTGGAGGTCCCTGGGGTGATGGAGTCGCCGCCGCGCTGCGCGCCAAGGGCGCCTCTCCGGTCGTCGCCCCGATGATCAACTTCGCGCCGACCGACGACTTCCCGGCGCTCGAGCAGGCTCTCGCCGACCTCGAGGCCGGCGCCTTCGACTGGATGACGGTGACGAGCGCGACGACGGTCGACGTGCTCTCGCTCCTGCGCACGACGGTGCCGTCGACCACCAAGGTCGCCGCGGTCGGCGAGACGACGGCCGCCGCGCTCGTCGCCGCGGGCTACTCGGTCGATCTGGTGCCGTCCGAGGACAACTCCGCGCGCGGTCTGCTCGCCGAGTGGGCCGAGGCGACGGGCGGCCGCCACCCGCTGCGCATCCTCACGCTGCGCTCCGAGATCGCGAAGCCCCTGTTGACCGAGGGCCTCACGCGCATCGGGCACGACGTGCGCTCGGTGGTCGCGTACCGCACCGTCGGCGTGCCGGTCGAGGACCGCGTCGTGTCCGACGTCGCGAGCGGCGCGGTGCACGCGATCCTCGTCACCTCGGGGAGCGTCGCCGAGCAGGTGCAGCAGCAGCTCGGCCCGGTACCCGAGACGACGCTTGTCGCCGCGATCGGCCCGCAGACGGCCAAGGACGCGCGGGCGTCGGGCCTCCGCGTCGACGTCGTCGCCGACGAGCGCTCGGCCTCGTCGCTGATCGACGCGGTCGCCCGCGTCGCCTCCGAGCGCGCCGGCCGCTGAGCCCAGGTCCGGACTGCACAACATCAGCCAGGACCGGTGGGCCTCGCCCGACAGCCGAGGTACCCCCTTCTCAGCTGATGTTCTGCGCGGAAGCGGCGTCAGACCTCATCCGAGACCGTGGCGACGGCGCTGCGCCGCCGACCAGAGGTGCTCGTTCCTGCGGATGATGGTGAAGAGGGCCTCCTCGGTGCGCGGCCAGTCCTCCATGATCTGGTGGTTGTCGAGCCGGATGCAGAGGTACTCCTGGCGGGCCAGCTCGAGGTCCCGGCGTCGGTCCTCACGGAACTGCTCGAGGCTGGAGTGGAAGCGGTAGCCGTCGCTCTCGAGCACCAGGCGGTCTCCGATGACCTCGTCGACGTGGCCGACCCCGGGGATGACGACCTGGGTGCGCACGCGGACGTTGTGACGGCGGGTGCTCAGCCGGGTCTTCGTCTCGAGACCCGACTGGCTCCGCCCGTCGACGCGATCGAACAGGGCCCGCTTGCCGATCGGCGCGAGAGCTCGGAGGTCGGAGAGGTCGTCCGCCGTGAGCAGGCCCTTGTTCAGGGCGGAATCGATCGTGACGATCGCGTCGTCCTCCTTCACGCACGTCACGAGATGCAGGATCGCAGCGCCGAGGCCGTCCTGTGAGAACGAGCGTCTGCCCTGGCCCGGCCAGCGGCGCCAGTGCCCGACCGACCCCGGGCGCAGCTCGTGGACGAACGAGCCGCCGAGTGCGAGGTGCAACGCGGGTCGGTCGACGGTCCAGAGCCCGAGGTGGTGCAGCAGGGATACGCAGGTCAGGAGCCCGCCTGCCCGAACGGCCGCGAGTTCGAGGGGCGGTGCGGTCGGCAGCGCGTACCACCCGCGGCGGGCGCGGACGACGTCTCCGGACGCGAGCGCCTGCTCGAGGACCGACCGCGGGATGCCGGCGTCCCGCAGCGCTCGCGCCGGCGCGAAGCCGCCGCCCGACATCAGGAGGGTGAGGAGTTCGCGCATCCGCAGACCATGCCCGTCTGCTCAGTCCGGATGACCGGCCGCACAGCATTCTGGGGACGACGTGGCGCGGAGGGAATGGTGGAGGACGCACAACATCAGCCAGGAGCGGTGGGTCTCGCTCGACAGCCGAGGCACCCCCTTCTCAGCTGATGTCGTGCACCCAGAGGGCCTCCATCCGGCCCGGATTAGGCTGGATCCCATGACCGCCATTCGTCCGCGGCGACTCCGCACCACCCCGGCGCTGCGCCGGCTCGTGCAGGAGACCCGCATCCACCCGGCCCAGCTCGTCCTCCCGCTCTTCGTCGCCGAGGGGATCACCGAGCCCCGCGCGATCGGCTCGATGCCGGGGGTGCTGCACCACTCGCTCGACAGCGTGCGGGGCGCGGTGACGGAGGCTGCGGAGGCCGGCATCGGCGGCGTCATGCTCTTCGGGGTGCCGACGACGCGCGACGCGGTCGGCTCGGGGGCGACCGATCCCGACGGTGTGCTCAACGCGGCCACGCGCGCCGTGGTCGAGGAGGTCGGCGACGACCTCGTCGTGCAGACCGACCTCTGCCTCGACGAGTTCACCGACCACGGCCACTGCGGGGTGCTCGATGCGCGCGGCCGCGTCGACAACGACGCGACGCTCCTCCGCTACGAGGAGATGGCGCTGGCGCAGGCCGACGCGGGCTCGCACCTGCTGGGGCTCTCGGGGATGATGGACGGCCAGGTCGGCGCGATCCGCTCGGCGCTCGACGGGGCGGGGCACCTCGACACCGCGATCCTCGCGTACTCCGCGAAGTACGCCTCCAGCTTCTACGGGCCGTTCCGCGAGGCGGTGCAGTCGACGCTCGAGGGCGACCGGCGCACCTACCAGCAGGATCCGGCGAACCGCCGCGAGGGCCTGCGCGAGGCGACGCTCGACCTCGCCGAGGGTGCGGACGTCGTGATGGTGAAGCCCGCGATGAGCTACCTCGACGTGCTCTCGGACGTCGCCGCCGTGTCGGACGTGCCCGTCTGGGCGTACCAGGTGTCGGGGGAGTACGCGATGATCGAGGCCGCCGCCGCGAACGGCTGGATCTCGCGCGAGCCGGCGATCCTCGAGTCCGTGACCGGGATCCTCCGCGCGGGCGCCGACGCCGTGCTCACCTACTGGGCGGTCGAGATCGCCCGTGATCTGCTGAAGTAGACGCGGGATGCCCGGGAGCAGCGCGCCCGGGATCCGCCGAGGTACGCCCCGTATCGTGGAGGGGTGACTGCCTCCGCGAACGACACCCTGTACGAGCGTGCCCGCCACGCGATCCCCGGAGGCGTGAACTCGCCGGTCAGAGCGTTCCGCTCGGTCGGCGGCACGCCGCGCTTCATGGTCTCGGCGACGGGTCCGTACATCACCGACGCCGACGGTCGCGAGTACGTCGACCTCGTCTGCTCGTGGGGTCCGGCCGTGCTCGGCCACGCCCACCCCGAGGTCGTCGCGGCGGTGCAGGACGCCGCGTCCCGCGGTCTGTCGTTCGGCGCGTCGACCCCCGCCGAGACCGAGCTCGCCGAGCTGGTCGAGGCGCGCATCACCGCGGGCGGCGTCTCGCCCATCGAGAAGCTGCGGCTCGTCTCGACGGGGACCGAGGCGACGATGACGGCGATCCGCCTCGCCCGCGGCGTGACCGGTCGCGATCTGCTGATCAAGTTCTCGGGCCACTACCACGGCCACTCGGACGGGCTGCTGGCCGACGCCGGCTCGGGCCTCGCGACGCTCGCGCTGCCCGCCTCCGCCGGCGTGACCGCGGCGACGGCGGCGCAGACGATCGTGCTGCCCTACAACGACCTGGAGGCGGTGCGCGCGGTCCTCGCGGAGCGCGGCTCCGAGATCGCCGCCGTGATCACGGAGGCGGCGGCCGCCAACATGGGCGTCGTCCCGCCCGCTCCCGGCTTCAACGCGGCACTCGCCGAGCTCGTGCACGCCAACGGCTCGCTGCTGATCATGGACGAGGTGCTCACCGGGTTCCGCGTCAGCGCCGGCGGCTGGTGGGGTCTCGAGAACCGCGACGCCGAGGCGCCGTACCGCGCCGATCTCTACACCTTCGGCAAGGTCATCGGAGGCGGCATGCCCGTGGCCGCGCTCGGCGGCCGCGCCGACGTGATGGACCACCTGGCTCCGCTCGGGCCGGTGTACCAGGCGGGCACGCTGTCGGGGAACCCGGTCGCGGTCGCGGCGGGGATCCGGACGCTGCAGCTCGCCGATGAGTCGGTGTACGCGGCGCTCGACGCGACGGCGCTGACCCTTCAGCGCGAGGTCTCGGCGGCGCTCTCGGCCGAGGGCGTGGCGCACGCGGTGCAGACCGCGGGCAGCCTCTTCAGCTTCGTGTTCACCGACCTCGGGCGGCCCGTCCGCGACTACGCCGAGGTGCAGGCGCAGGAGGCGTTCCGGTACCCCGCGTTCTTCCACGCGATGCTCGACGCGGGGGTCTCGCTGCCGCCGTCGGTGTTCGAGGCGTGGTTCGTCTCGGCAGCCCACGACGACGCCGCGATCGGCCGGATCGTCGACGCGCTGCCGGCCGCCGCGAAGGCCGCGGCGGCAGCGCGCCCGTAGCGCTCGGGCCGGTGCTCAGCCCCGGCGCGACACCGACTTCGGCAGCACGAAGACGAGCGCGAAGGCCGCGACCGCCATCAGGGCGCTGACGAGCATCGCGGGAGCCGCGGCGTCGAGGAAGCCGGAGGCGACGGTGTCGGGCCCGGTGATGACCAGGCCGCCGAAGAGCACGCTGCCGATCGCCGCGATGCCCACCGCCGAGCCGATCCGCTGGATCGCCGAGATGACTCCGCTCGCCGCTCCCGCGTCCTGCGGGTCGACCGTCGCGACGATGAACTGCACGTTCGGCGCGATGAAGAAGCCGTTGCCGACTCCCGCGATGAAGAGGGGAGCGAGCAGCTGCCAGTTGGTGAGGGAGTCGGGCGTCGCCGTCAGCAGCACCAGCCACACCCAGATCAGGCCGACGGCGAGCAGCCCGCTGCCCAGCACGAGCACGTTGCGGCCGAGCCGCGCGGTGAGTCGGTTGCTCTGCGAGGCGCTGATGATGCTGCCGATCGCGAACGGGATCGAGACGAGGCCCGACTCCAGCGCCGTGTGGCCGAGGCCAGACTGCCAGAGCAGCGAGATGGTGAAGAAGATGCTCGTGAAGGCCGCGAAGTAGACCAGTGCGAGGACGACGCCTCCGGTGAACGCGGGGTGGCGGAAGAGCGTCGGCGGCACGAGCGGCGCGCGGCCGCGACGGGTGTACGCGACCTCCCAGGCGCCGAACGCGGCGAGCAGGATCACTCCGCCCGCGATCGAGAGGAAGGTCCAGAGCGGCCAGCCCTCGTCCTCGCCCTGGATGAGCGGCACGAGGAGGGCGACCAGACCGCCCGAGACGAGGATCAGGCCGAGCCAGTCGACGCCTCCGCTCGGCGCGCGGTCGCCGGCCTCGAGCTCGCGGCGGGTCGGGAGGAGCATCGCCGCGGCGATGAGCGTCGCGACGCCGATCGGGAGGTTCACCCAGAAGACCAGGCGCCAGCCGTTCTCGTCGCCGAACGCCTGGATGATGAGTCCGCCGATGATCGGGCCGAGCGCCGACGAGACGCCGAGGACGGCGCCCATCACCGCGAACGCCCTGCCCCGCGAGGGCCCGCGGAACAGCAGCTGGATGTAGGCGTTGACCGCGGGCACGAACATGCCGCCCGCGAGTCCCTGGACGACGCGCGCGATGACGAGCTGCACGTCGTCGGCCGCGAGGCCGCAGGCGAAGCTCGCGACGGTGAACAGCGCGATCCCGCTGACGAAGACCCACTTGTGGCCGAAGCGGTCGCCGAGCCGTCCGCTCGGGATCAGCGCGAGCCCGAAGGCCAGCGCGTAGCCCGAGATGATCCACGAGAGGGTCGACTCCGACGCGTCGAGGGTCGTGCGGATCGTGGGCAGCGCGACGTTGACGATCGTCGTGTCGAGGAGCGCGATGAACATGCCCGCGAGGAGCACGACGAGGGATCGCCAGGCTCGACGGTCGGGTGCGGGAGGCGCGCCAACGGCGCGCTCGGTCGACGTCTCGGTCATGCGGAGGGGGTGCCTTTCGAGCGGAGGGGGATGGCGGCGCTCAGCGCCCTCCGTTCGAGGGGCGGCAGCCGCATGTGAACTCTCGCAGGACTAGCCGCGATTCGCTCCGTCGCCACCTGTGCTCGCGCTCAGGTGCGGGCGAGGCCGGGCCCGGCCTGCGCGTCCTCACCGGCGAGGGCCTCCTCGAGGGTCGTCGTCGGCCTGCCGAGCAGCTCGCCGAGCGCGGGGTCGACGATGCCCAGCCGCCGCTGCCGGGAGGCGCGGAAGATGCCGAGCAGCATCGCCGCCCCGAACTCGGGGACTCCGGCGGCGACGAGTCCTGCGACGTACTCGTCGTCGCCGACCGTCTCGTGGCGGATCGGGCGGCCGAGGACCGCGGAGGCGGTCGCGGCGAGCTCGGCGAGGTCCGCGGCGCGGCCCGAGGTGAGCGTGACCACCTGCTCGGCGAGCGAGTCGTCGAGCAGGAGGGAGGCGATCCCCGGCGCGAGGTCGCGGTGGAACGTCCACGAGACGGGCGCGTCGACCGGCACACGGAGCACGCCGGACTCGGCGGCGGTGCGCAGGAGGCGGAGGGGCGTGTCGGCGTAGAACCCGTTGCGCACGGCGGTGAAGGGGAGTCCGCTGTCGCGCAGCATCGTCTCGGTCGTGGCGTGGGTGACGGCGGGAGGGAAGGGCGAGAGGGCGTCCGAGCCGACGTGGCTCGTGTAGACCACCCGTCCGACTCCGGCGGTGCGGGCCGCCTCGATCGCGACGCGGTGGGCGTCGAGCGCCGCGGTGCCGTGGCGCGGTGCCGAGACGACGAGCACCCGGTCCGCGCCCTCGAAGGCCGACGCGAGCGACTCCGGATCGTCGTAGTCGCCCCGGCGGACCCTCACGCCGCGGTCCGCGAGCGCGGACAGCTCGTCCGGTCGGGTGGTGCTGACTCCGACGGCACTCGGGTCGGTGTGCTCGAGCAGCGCGTCGACGACGGCGCCGCCGAGACGGCCGCCCGCTCCTGTGACGATGATCATGATGCCTCCTGGTAGCTCCGCTACCTCTCTGGAGGGTAGCGCTGTGATATCGACGCTACCACGACCGCTGGTAGCGTGTGAACCATGACGACCGACGCCCTCCCCGCTCGCGAGCGGATCCTCCTCGCCGCCCTCGAACTGCTCGACGAGGGCGGGGCGGAGGCGGTCTCGACGCGAGCGGTGACAGCACGCGCGCAGGTGCAGGCCCCCGCGATCTACCGGCTCTTCGGCGACAAGGACGGGCTCCTCGATGCGGCCGTCGAGCGCGTCTACGCCGACTGGGTCGCGGCCAAGAGCTCCCGGGCGCTCCCCGAGGATCCGGTCGAGGCCATCCGCGTCGGCTGGGACGACGCGGTGCAGTTCGGCCTCGACCATCCCGCGGCCTACCGGATCGTGCAGGCGAGGGCGGAGCCCGGGCCGGCGATCGCGCTCGGTGTCGCCCTGCTGCAGGAGAAGGTGGCGCTGGTCGCGCGCGCCGGCCGCCTCCGCGAGACACCGGAGCGCGCCTGCGCCCTCCTGCAGGCCGTGGGTCGCGGCGTGACCCTCTCGCTGCTCGACACGCCTCCCGGACAGCGTGATCCGCGGATGGCGGCGGCGGCCCGCGAGGCCGTGATCGCGGCCGTGACGACGGAGGCGCCCCCCGGCGACCGGGTCACGCTGTCGTCGACCGCGGTCGCGCTGCGGGCGCTGCTGCCGGGGGCGGACGCGCTGCTGCCGGCCGAGCGCCAGCTGATGGAGCTGTGGCTCGAGCGGATCGCGACCGGCTGACGAGGGCGCGCCCCGGAGTGCGCCACCGTCCCGACTTTCGGATATTTCGAATATTCTCGGAGGATGCTCGCCTCAGAGACCCGCCGAAGTTCCCGCACCTTCCTCCCACCGCACGGGACCCAGCGCCGCGATGTCGTCGACTTCGCCCGCCGCCTCTCGACGACGGATCCAGACGCTCACGAGACCGCCGTCCTCGTCTCGCCCGATGGTGGATCGGTGCGGATCCCCGGAGAGATCTTCGACGCTCTGGTCGCCGTGGCGACAGCCCTCGCGGGCGGCGACGGAGTGACGGTGATGCCCTCTCGAGCGCGACTGACGACGCAGGAGGCCGCCGACTTCCTCGGGGTCTCCCGACCGACGTTCGTCAAGATCCTGGAGTCCGGCGGCCTCGAGTTCGAGCTCGTGGGCAGGCACCGTCGGGTCATGCTGAGTGCACTGGTCGAGTACCAGGAGCGCGTCCAGCGCGAGCGGCGACGTGCTCTGGCAGATCTGACCGCGTCGTCTCAGGAGTACGACCTCTACGCCGCCGATCCGCCTCCCTTCGAGCGGACAGTGCCGACCGGGGCGTAGCCGCCCGTGCGCTTCCCGGTCTTCCTCGACACGAACGTCCTCTACAGCGCGACTCTCAACGACTTCCTCCTCCGGCTCGCCTCGCGCGGCGCCTTCCGACCGCTGTGGTCCATGGATGTGCTGGAGGAGCTCGGGCGGAACCTCAGGCGCAGTCTTCCTGCGCATGCGGTCGACCGGCGGATCGACGCGATGCGGCGGTACTTCCCGGACGCGATGGTGTCGGGCTACGAGTCCCTGATCGACGCGATGAGGAATCACCCGAAGGACCGGCACGTCCTCGCCGCCGCGGTGCGAGCGGATGCCGCGCTCCTGGTGACCTTCGACCTCGCCGACTTCGACTCCGCATCGGTCCAGGGCTTCGACCTCGAGGTACGGCACCCCGACGCCTTCCTCCTCGATCAGCTCGATCTGCTTCCCGAGCTCGTGCTCGAAGCGCTGGAGGACTGGTCGAGCGCGTGCGTCGCCCCTCCGCTCGCTCCCCTTCAGCTCGTCTCGGCCCTGGAGAGAGCGGGCGTACCCGGCTTCGCGGAGGCGCTGCGAGCGGCCCTGCTGACCTGACGAGGGCGGGTCAGCGGCGCCGCGACTCGGCCAGGCGGGCGCAGTCGATGCAGAGGTCGGCGGTCGGGCGGGCCTCGAGGCGGGCGGCGCCGATCGGGTGGCCGCAGTGGGCGCAGATCCCGTAGTCGCCGGTGCCGAGGCGCTGCCGAGCGGAGGCGAGATCGCGCTCGGTCAGGGCCAGGGCGTCACGGACTCCGGCCATCCGCGACCACTCGGCCGACAGCGGGGTGCCCTCGGGATCGTGCTCGTCGTCGGCCGTGCCGTCGCCGCGCGCCAGGAGCAGCTCGCCCAGCGCCTCGTCGAGACGGGCGGCCTCGAGGCGGGTCTGCTCCTGCTTCTCGGCGAGCATCGCGTCGAGGAGGCGCAGCTCCTCCGGATCCATCGGCATCCGTCCATGCTCGCACCGCGGGAGCGCGAACGACGAGCGGTCCGGGCAGACTAGAGGCATGCCCGTCGTGACCGTGCTCCCCGACCGCCTCGAACTCCGCCTGACCCGGGCCGAGCGGATGCTCGCCTTCCACCGTGGCGACGTCGTGGTCGACCGGTCGAGCATCCGCTCGGCGACCGTCACCGAGGACCCGTGGATCTGGGTGCGCGGCATCAGGGCGCCGGGCACGGCCGTCCCGCTCACGATCGCCGCGGGCACCTGGAAGTTCCACGGCGGCAAGGACTTCCTGCTGATCAAGCGGACCGCGTCGGCCGTCGTGATCGACCTGGCCGACGAGGACTACTCGCGCCTGATCATCAGCACCAAGCACGCGCCGGAGCTGATCGCCGCGCTGCAGCTGGGCACCGTGACGTCGGCGATCCCGGTGATCGAGACGGACGACCTGGTGATCGTGCCGGAGGTCGCCGAGCAGGCGGCGGCGCGCGCCGCGGCCGCGAAGCGTCCGGCGACTCCGGAGCCCGCGACCCCCGAGGAGACGCCGGACGCCGCCGCCGCGCCCGAGAAGCCCGTGGCAAAGACGCCCGCCCCCAAGAAGCCCGCCGCCGAGAAGCCCGCCACGCCCGAGAAGCCCGCCACGCCGACCAAGAAGCCCGCGCCCACCGCCAAGCCCGCGACCCCGCGCACCCGCACCCCGCGCGCCGACCCCTCCGTCGGCCACGCCTCCGCCGAGCCCAGCGGAGCCACCGAGGCCGCGGAGTAGCGAGAGCGCCGGCTCACAGCCGCAGTCGCACCGCCGTCTCGAGCGCCGCCTCGATGCTCAGCCGCCAGCCCTGCGCCAGCCGCTCCTTCGTGCCCGAGTACAGGCTCGCGCCGTCGACGAGGTTGCTCGAGCAGGCGCAGACCATCCCGGCGCGCAACCCGCGCAGCCGGGCGACCACGTAGAGCGCGCTCGACTCCATCTCGACGTTGAGGATCCCGTGCCGCTCGAGCGTCGCGATCCACTCCGGAGTCTCGGCGTAGAACGCATCGTCGCTCGCGTTGATGCCGGAGTGCACGGGCACCCCCTCGCGCTCCGCGATCTCGCGGGTCGCCGCGAGGAGCGCGGAGGTCAGCTCGAGATCGGGCACCGCGGGGAAGCCCGGATGCGCGTAGGCGGCGCTCGTGCCGTCGTTGCGCAGCGTCCCCTCGCTCACGAGCAGCGCGCCCGGCTCGATCCCGCGCCGGGTCGCGGCCGAGCTGCCGACCCTGATGAACGAGGTCACGCCGACCCGTGCGAGCTCCTCCACGGCGATCGCGGTCGACGGGCAGCCCATTCCGGTGCTCGTCGCGGTGATGGGGTGGCCCTTGTAGGTGCCCGTCATCGTCAGGTGCTCGCGGTTGTGCGCGATCTCGCGGGCGTCGTCGAGGAACTCGGCGATCATCGGCACGCGGAAGGGGTCGCCCGGCAGCAGCGCCACGGTCGACACCTCGCCCGGTGCGATCCCGATGTGGTACTGGCGCTCGCCGATGCCGGCTGCGCTCTTGTCGACGGTGCTCATCCCGCGACCCTACGCAGGCGCTGTTTCGCGCCCGTTTCGGCGACGCGTCAGGCGCGGACGTCGACCAGCGTGCGACCGCGGACCCGCCCGCCGAGGACGTCCTCGGCGATCTGCAGCGCTCCTCCGAGCGAGACGGTCGACGTCAGCTCGTCGAGCAGGTCGAGATCGAGGTCGTGGGCGAGTCGGCGCCAGGCCTCCTCGCGGAGTTTGCGCGGAGCCTCCACCGAGTTGATGCCCGCGAGCGTCACCCCGCGCAGGATGAACGGCATCACGCTCGAGGGCAGGTCGGCCCCCTGCGCGAGCCCGCACGCGGCGACGGTGCCGCCCCAGCGGGTCTGCGCGAGGGCGTTGGCGAGGGTGTGCGAGCCGGCGGAGTCGACGACTCCCGCCCAGCGCTCGGACTGCAGCGGCTTCCCCGCCTCCTGCAGTGCGGCGCGGTCGACCACCTCGGCGGCGCCGAGCCTGCGCAGGTAGTCGCCCTGCTCGACGGCGCGACCGGAGGAGGCGACCACCTCGTGCCCGAGGCGCGCGAGCAGCGCGACGGCGACCGATCCGACGCCGCCGGCCGCTCCCGTGACGAGCACCGGCCCCTGGCCCGGCCGCACGCCGTGCCGCTCGAGGGCGAGGACCGCGAGCATCGCCGTGAAGCCCGCGGTGCCGATCGCGCCGGCCCTGGCCGAGGTGATCGCCCCCGGGATGCGCAGCAGCGACCCCGACTCGACCCGGGCGCGCTCGGCGAAGCCGCCGTCGTGGCGCTCGCCGAGGCCGGCGCCGTTCAGCACGACGCGGTCACCGGAGTCGAAGCGCTCGGCCGCGGCGCCGTCGGCGTACTCGACGGTGCCGACGACGTCGATCCCGGCGATCAGCGGGGTCCGCCGGACGACGCCGGGACGGCCGGCGAGCGCGAGCGCGTCCTTGAAGTTGACGCTCGAGTACTCGACGGCGATCGTCACGTCGCCGTGCGACCGGTCGGGTTCGTCGCGCTCGACGAGTCGCGCGCGGTTCGGGGTCTCGGAGGAGTCGTGCCGTTCGACGACGATGGCTCGGAACATGAGCCCACGCTACGCCCGAAGCCGCCCGCGGACGCGGCTCAGTTCAGCGCCCGCGTCCCCTCGGGCAGCGCGCCGCCGGCGTAGAGCGTCTCGGCCGTCTGCTGCAGTGCCGTCAGGGCGACCCGCTGCGTCCACGGCCCGTAGGAGATCCGCGCGAGGCCGAGCTCCTCGAAGCGGGCGGGCGACTGCGAGCCGGGCACGCCGATCACGCTCACCCGCTGACGGCCGAGCGCGGCGACGAGCGCCTCGAGCTCGGCGTCCTGCAGCAGCCCGGGCACGAAGAAGCAGGTGGCTCCCGCGTCGAGGTACGCGCGGCCGCGCTCGATCGCGTCGGCGAGGACCTCGCCGCGATCGCGGTCGCCCGCGCGCACGAACGCGTCGGTGCGGGCGTTGAGGGCGAAGGGCACGGCCTCGGCCTCCGCGGCCGCGACGGCCTTCTCGACCGCGCGCAGCGCCTCCGGGAGCGGCTTCAGCTGGTCCTCGAGGTTCGCGCCGACGACGCCCACCTCGATCGCGCGGCGGACGGTCTCGCCCGCATCGCCGTAGCCCGCCTCCAGGTCGGCCGACACCGGGACCTCGACGGCGGCGACGATGCGCGCGATCATACCCAGGTGCAGGTCGAGGGGGATCCTCTCGCCGTCCTCGTAGCCGAAGCTCGCGGCGATCGAGTGGCTGGCCGTGGCCAGCGCCCGGGTCTCGGGGAGGGCGGCGACGGTGGTCGCCGAGACGGCGTCCCACACGTTCACCACGCTCAGCAGCTCGGGGGCGGTGTGGAGGTCGACGAGGGTGCGTCCGCGCGCTTCGATGCTCATGAGGAAAGGCTAGGGCTCCCGTGCAGCGCGCAGGCGACGGCGTCGCAGGCCTCGCAGACCACGAGCTGCGCTCGGCACGACGGATCGGTGCAGTTGCGCATCCGGCTCGTCGGCGCGGCGCACGCGGTGCAGCGTCCGATCACCTCGGCGTCGGGGGAGAAGGTGAGCGAGCCGCGGCCGTCGAAGACGTACAGCGCGCCGCGCCAGTGGCCGGAGTCGCGCCGGGCCTCGGCGTAGCGGACGATGCCTCCGTCGAGCTGGTACACCTCGCCGAAGCCGCGCGCGGTCATCAGGCTCGACAGCACCTCGCACCGGATGCCCCCGGTGCAGTACGTGACCACCGGGCGGTCCTTGAGATGGTCGTAGGCGCCGGAGTCGAGCTGCTCGACGAACTCGCGAGTGCTCGAGACCCCGGGCACGACGGCCCCGTCGAAGCGGCCGATCTCGGCCTCGAAGGCGTTCCGTCCGTCGAAGAAGACGACGTCCTCGCGCTCGGCGACCAGCGCGTCGACCTCGTCGGGCTGGAGCCTCGTGCCGGTGCCGACCACTCCGCCCGCATCGACGCGGAGCTCGCCGGGCGCGCCGAACGACACGATCTCGTCGCGCACCTTGACCGAGAGGCCCGGGAAGTCGAGGCTCCGGCCGTCCTGGTCGAGGCCGGAGCCCTCGCTCCACTTCACCTCGAGGCCGTGGAGGGCGGAGTACTCCCGGGTGCGGCGGACGTAGCGCTTGAGCGCCGCCATGTCACCGCCGACGGTGCCGTTGATGCCGTCCTTCGAGAGCAGGATGCGGCCGCGCAGGCCGAGCGACTCGCACAGCTCGCGCTGCCACAGCCGGACCGCCTCCGGATCGGCCAGCGGCACGAAGCGGTAGAACAGCAGGATCTTGGGCAGCACCGGCACAGCCTACGAGGGTGCCGCCCCCGCCGGTAACGGCGTCGCAACATCGCTGTGCCAGCATCGTCGGATGTCCGACCCCACCGCCACCGTGCCGCACTCGCGCGTCGAGGACGTCTTCGGGCTCGTCACCGGCGCGTTCGTCGTCTCGTTCGGCCTCTTCCTCCTCCGGGCGAGCGAGGCGGTGACGGGAGGGACGGCCGGGCTGGCCCTGCTGCTCGGCTACGCGCTGCCGATCCCGTTCGGCGTGATCCTCGTCACGGTCAACCTGCCGTTCCTCGCGCTGTCGCTGTGGAAGAAGGGCTGGCGGTTCACCCTCCGGACCATGTTCTCGATCGCGCTGGTCTCGGTGCTCGCGGGTCTGCATCCGCTCGCGTTCGGCTCCCTCCGCATCGACCCGGTCTACGGCGTCCTGACCGGCGACGTCCTCGCCGGGATCGGGCTGCTGATCCTCTTCCGGCACGGATCGAGCCTCGGCGGCTTCAGCATCGTCGCGCTCATCGCGCAGGAGCGCCTCGGCTGGCGGGCCGGCTACGTGATGATGGCGCTCGACGCCTGCGTGGTCGTGGCGGCCCTGCTGGTGGTGCCGCCGGTCAACGTGCTGATCTCGGCGGCCGGGGTCGTCGTCCTCAACCTCGTCCTCGCCTTCAACCACCGGCCTGGGCGCTACCTGGGGTCGTGATCGGCGTCCGCTCCGCAAGCCCTGGATCACCGGCGAGGGCTTCGTAGGCTGGCAGCGGCCCGCGATCGCGGGCGACCCGTTCGAACGGAGACCCGGATGTCCGACTGGAACTACGATCCCTACGCCCGACTCGGCGAGGTGCCGACCTTCTCGCTCACGAGCGACGACATCGCCGACGGCGAGCCGCTGGCCGCCCGTCACTACGGCGAGGGGGCGGGCGGCGAGGACGTCTCACCGCACCTGGCGTGGTCGGGAGCGCCCGAGGGCACGAAGAGCTTCGCGGTCACCGTCCTCGACCCGGACGCGCCGACCGGCTCGGGCTTCTGGCACTGGGCGGTCTACAACCTCCCCGCCGACACCACCGAGCTGCCGACCGGAGCAGGGGCCGCCGGCTTCGAGCTGCTGCCCGCCGGTGCGCAGACGCTGCCCAACGAGATGCGGCTGCGCCAGTTCATCGGAGCGGCGCCGCCGGACCGCGAGCACCGCTACTTCTTCGTGGTGCACGCCCTCGACGTCGAGTCGCTCGACCTCGATCCGGAGTCGACGCCCGCGATCCTGGGCTTCAACGTGCACTTCCACACGCTCGCGCGCGCGGTCATCGTGCCGACGGCGACGCCGGGCGGCGCCTCGTAGGCACCACCCGGAGCCGGTGCCACCGGGAGGCGCGCTACCCGAAGAGGGTGCGCGCCTCCTCGTAGCGGGAGTCGGGCACCGTCTTCAGGGTGCCGAGCGCCTCCGCGAAGTCGACGTGGTAGATGTCGGTGCCGCGGAGGGCCACCATGCGGCCCCAGTGCTCGGCGACGACGGAGTCGGCCGCGGCCATGCCGAGGCGGGTCGCGAGGACGCGGTCGAAGGCCGAGGGGGTGCCTCCGCGCTGGATGTGGCCGAGGGTGGTCGCGCGGGTCTCGATGCCGGTGCGCTCCTCGATCATCGGGGCGAGCATCTCGCCGATGCCGCCGAGGCGGGGACGGCCGAAGGCGTCGAGTCCGCGCTCGGAGTGCGCGTCGTCCATGCTGTCGAGCGAGAAGCCCTCGGCGACGACGACGAGGGGCGCGCGACCGCGGTCCTGCGCGCTCTGCACCCACTCGACGATCTGCTCGATCGAGGTCTTCTTCTCGGGGATGAGGATCACGTGCGCGCCCGCGGCCATGCCGGAGTGCAGGGCGATCCAGCCGACGTGGCGGCCCATGACCTCGGCGACCATGCAGCGGCCGTGCGAGTCGCCGGTGGTGCGGAGGCGGTCCATCGCGTCGGTCGCGATGCCGACCGCGGTGTCGAAGCCGAAGGTGTAGTCGGTGGCGCCGAGGTCGTTGTCGATGGTCTTGGGGACGCCGACGATCTTGAGGCCCGCGTCGGTGAGGCGTTTCGCCGCGGCGAGGGTGCCCTCGCCTCCGATCGCGATGATCGAGTCGATGCCGTTGCGCTGCATCATTTCGGCGATCCTCTCGGGGCCGCCGTTCTCGCCCTCGAAGGGGTTCGTGCGGCTCGTGCCGAGGATCGTGCCGCCCTGCTTGGCGATGCCCTGGATGTCCGCACGGCCGAGGGGGAGGAGGTCGCCGTCGACCACGCCGCGCCAGCCGTTGCGGAAGCCGACGAACTCTTGGTCGTACACCTTCATGCCCTTGTACACGGCACCGCGGATGACGGCGTTCAGCCCGGGGCAGTCGCCCCCGGAGGTCAGGATCCCGATCTTCACCCGCTCAGAGTAGAGGACGCGGGGCGCGGGTCCGCGCACCTCCGGGTTAACGGACGAACGGGCCCTCTCCGCCGCCTCGGGGAAGGGCCCGTCCGTTCCTGCCCGGACTAGTTGGCCTGGCTGGTGTTCAGCTCGCCGTTGACGCCGGCCGGGAAGAATCCGCCCGACTTGACCGCCTTCGGGTTGAGGTACGCGATGTTGAGGACCTCGCCGGGGCTCCGGCTGAAGGCGATCGCGTTCGCGTCGGTGGGCTGGATGTTGGCCTGGCCGCCGACCTTGATGCCCTGGTCCTTGTCCAGCGGGCCGTCGAGGCTGTCGCGAGCGTCGGACAGCTTGCCGGCCTGGACGTCGAGTCCCGCACCGTACAGCGCCGAGCGGATCGCACCGGCGTGGTACGCCTCGACCGCGAGGATGCCTGCGGCGGCCTCGAGGTAGAGCTTCGACTGGATGAGGGGGGCAGCGCCCTTGTAGGCGGTGACTCCCACGTCCTCGAAGACGAAGGCGCCGAGCAGGAAGTTCTGCTCGTTGAGGAACGGGTCGAACGTGCCGCCGGCGGGGATCAGGCCGGCCGCGGTGGCGGCGGCGTTGAAGCTGGCCTTCAGGTCGATCGCGGGGCGCGCGACGGCGGCGCCGCCGAGCTGACCGCGGAGGAACTGCACGTGCAGCTTCTCGTCGTTCGCGACCTCGCGGGCGAAGGACTTGAGCCACGGGGTCTTGAACGGGACGGGCTTGCCGCCCGTGACGCCTCCGCGTGCACCGGTGCCGGTGGTGTCGGAGTCGGCGAGGCCCGAGCCGGTGACGGCGCGGAGGTAGAACTCGGCCTCGAGGTACTCGAGGTTGAGGGCGAAGTTGAGGATCGAGGCGTCGCTGGGGCCGCTGGCTGCGACCTCCTCGGCGGACGCGGAGGGGGCCGCGAGGGCCGCGGCTCCGATTCCGATACCGGCGACGCCGGTGGCTTCGAAGAAACGGCGACGGTCCAGAGCGGTCTCGCTGCTCCGGACGATCGCCTTGCGGATGAAGGTCGTGTCGAACATGTGCGCATCTCCAGTGATAGGCGGATACCGGACGACGGGGAACGTCGCCGCGACAGCGCGAAGCTACGCCCTCGAAAGGGGGACTCCCTAGCGATTCCGGCGAATCGGATCTGCGCATGTGTTCACGCCGTCTGGACCAATCCGGTGACGCCGCGGGCTCCGAACACGTCGTGGATGGCGGTTCTGCGCGGGGTTCCCTCCGGAGTCCCCGGGCCGATGTCGGAGGGCGCGGTTAGCATCGCTGCGTGTCCCTCACCCTCCCCGCTCCCGTGCCCGCCAGGGCGACGGTCTACGCGCCGGCCGTGCCGGTGAGCCTCGCGCTCACCGTGCGCACGCTGCTGCGCGGGACGGGGGACCCGACGATGACGATCGACGCCTCCGGGTACTGGCGGGCGTTCCGCACGCCGCTCGGCACCGGCACCCTCCAGCTGCGCCAGGCCGCCGACGGCGCGGTGCACGCGCGCGCGTGGGGCGACGGCGCCGAGTGGCTGATCGACCACGTGCCCGAGATGCTCGGCCACGGCGACGACTGGAGCGGGCTCGACCTCTCGGCGCACCGGCCGCTCGCCGAGGTGCTGCGGCGCAGCAGCGGGCTCCGGCTCACGCGCGCCAACCTCGTCTTCGAGATGCTCGCGCCCTCGATCCTCGAGCAGAAGGTCACCAGCACCGAGGCGTGGCGCGCCTACCGCGCGCTCGTCCGCCTCCACGGGGAGCCGGCA
The DNA here is from genome assembly GCF_009834225.1 of Rathayibacter sp. VKM Ac-2759. Taxonomy (NCBI): domain Bacteria; kingdom Bacillati; phylum Actinomycetota; class Actinomycetes; order Micrococcales; family Microbacteriaceae; genus Rathayibacter; species Rathayibacter sp. VKM Ac-2759. The sequence goes on along the minus strand of NZ_CP047176.1, from coordinate 3,137,964 downwards.
CCCGGCCCCATGCCGCTGCACGTCGCTCCCTCCGCCGAGCAGTGGCGGCGGGTGCCCTCGTGGGACTGGCACCGGGCCGGCGTGGATCCGAAGCGCTCGCGCACCCTTTTGACGGCGGCGCTCGTCGCCCCCGGCCTCGAGCGCACCCTGTCGCTCGGCCGCGGCGGCCCCGAGGTGGCGCTCCGGCTGCAGTCCGTGCCCGGGATCGGCCCGTGGACGGCCTCGGAGGTGATGATGCGCGCCCACGGCGACCCCGATGCGGTGAGCGTCGGCGACTACCACCTCGCGGCCTCCATCGGCTTCGCGCTCACCGGGCGCCACGGAGTGGACGACGACGGCATGCTCGAGCTGCTCGAGCCGTGGCGCGGTCACCGTCAGCGCGTCATCCGCCTCATCGGAACGAGCGGCGCGCACAAGCCCCGGCGCGGCCCGCGGATGACCATCCAGGACCACCGGTGGCACTAGGGGCTGAGCGCTAGAGGGCTGAGCCCTAGGCGCCGAGCTCCTCCAGCACCGCCATCGCCGCGTTGTGCCCGCCGATGCCCGAGACGCCTCCGCCGCGCTGAGCACCGGCGCCGCAGACCAGCACCCGCGGATGCGCGGTGGCGACGCCCCAGCGCTGCGCCGGGGTGTCGAGCGGAGCATCGTCCTCGGCGAACGGCCACGAGAGCGGCCCGTGGAAGATGTCGCCGCCGGGCAGGCCCAGGCTCGCCTCGAGGTCGCGGGTGGTCCGCGTCTCGATGCACGGTGCTCCGTCGGCGTCGAGCAGCACCAGGTCGCGGATCGGCTCGGCGAGGACCGAGTCGAGGGAGTCGAGGATCTCGGCCTCGAGCCGCGCCCGCGCCTGCGCGCCGTCGCCGTCCGTCAGCCACCGGTCCGGGGTGTGCAGGGCGAACACGGTGAGGGAGTGCGCTCCGGAGGCGGCGAGCTCGGGGGAGAGGATCGTCGGGTCGGTCAGCGAGTGGCAGTAGATCTCGCAGGGGATCGGCCCGCTGCTCGCGCCGAGCGCCGCCGCGCGGTACGACTCCTCGAGGTGCGCGTACCCCTCGTTGACGTGGAAGGTGCCGCCGAACGCCGCCTCCGGGCTCACACTCGCATCGCGCAGCCGGGGCAGCCTCCGCAGCACCAGGTTGACCTTGACCTGCGCACCCTCCGGCTTCACGGCGCCGACCCCCGATGCGCCGCCCATCAGGCGGTCCAGGACGTACGGCGCGGCGTTCGAGAGCACGAAACGGGCGCGGACCCGCCGGGTGCGGGGGCCGCGGCGGTAGGTGACCTCGCCGTCGGGACTCACCGAGGTCGCCTCGGACGAGGTGAGGATGCGCGCGCCCGCGTCGAGGGCGGCGCGCTCGAGGGCACCCGAGACGGCCCCCATGCCGCCGACGGGGACGTCCCAGTCGCCGGTGCCGCCTCCGATGACGTGGTAGAGCAGGCAGCGGTTCTGCGCGAGGTCGGCGTCGTGGGCGCCGGCGAAGGTGCCGATCAGAGCGTCGGTCAGGAGCGTCCCGCGGGCCACGTCGTTCTCGATGCTCCGCTCGATCACCTCGCCGATCGGCCGCTCGATCATCGCCCGCCAGACGGCGTCGTCGCCGACGAGCCTGCGCGCCTCCTCCCGGCGGAGCAGGGGCTGGGTGAGCGTCGGCCAGAGCGCGCGCGCCATGCGCGCCGTGTGCCGCGAGAAGTCGGCGAACGGCTCCGCGTCCCCGGCCGCCCCCAGCCGGGCGAACGAGGCGGCGGTCGCCTCCGCATCGCCGGTGTCGACGAGTAGGCCGCGGGTCGGATCCGCGGGGTCGGGGGAGTAGGAGGAGTAGCGGCGGCGGACCAGCGGGACGTCGACGCGCAGATCGGCGAGGATCGAGGGCGGCAGCAGGCTCACGAGGTAGGAGTACCGGCTGAGCCGCGCCTCGACTCCGCGGAACGGCTGCTCCGAGACCGCCGCACCGCCCGCGTGCGGGGCGCGCTCGAGCACGAGCACGTCGAGCCCGGCCTGCGCGAGGTACGCGGCGGCCACCAGCCCGTTGTGCCCGGCGCCCACGATCACGACGTCGACGGCCGGGTCGGAGGGAGCGCTCGGGCGCCGGGGACCGGGCGCGGTGCCGCTGCGCTCGGTGACGTCCTTCGGTCGGTGCCGGTCGCGGCGGGCGGTGCTTCGGGGCATGCGCACCAGTGTGCTCGGCGTTCGCGCGGGGCGCGAGTCACTCGCCGGGCCGCGACACGCCCCGCTCGCATGCCGACTCGGGCATAGCCTCGACGCATGGAGCAGTCGACGTCTCACGCAGCGCCCGGGAACGAGCCGGAGCGCGACGACGCGGTGCCCGACGAGCAGCCCGCGGAGGGCGCCAGGACCGATCGCGGCGCTCTGAGCGACACCGGGCAGTACCACACCGGCATGCCCCTCCGGCTGCCGCGTCTGAAGCCCGAGTTCGACGCCGAGCAGCCGATCCTCTCCCGCGTCGAGATGCTGGTGCGCCGCTGGATCGTGCGCAGCCGCGCCTTCCCCGCCGACCCCGCGGCCCAGCGCCTCGCAGGCGTGCTGCAGGATCCGAACGGGCTCGACTTCACCGTCGGGTTCGTCGACGGCGTCGCCCGGCCGGAGGACCTGTCGGTCGCGGCCGAGAACCTCTCGGCGCTGACCTCGAAGACCCCGGCGTTCCTCCCCTCCTACCTGCGCGCCGCCGTCGCGACCGGAGGCGCCGTGGGCCCGGTGCTGCCGTGGGTCGTCGTCCCCGCCGCGCGCCGGGTGCTGCGGCAGATGGTGGGGCACCTGGTGGTCGACGCGTCCGACTCCCGCCTCGGCGGCGCGATCAGGCACCTCCGCACGGGGGGCGACCGCCTGAACCTCAACCTGCTCGGCGAGGCGGTGCTGGGCGAGCGGGAGGCGCGGCGACGCCTCGAGGGCACCTACCGGCTGCTCGAGCGCGACGACGTGGACTACGTGAGCATCAAGGTGTCGAGCATCGTGAGCCAGCTCTCGATGTGGGCCTTCGACGAGGCCGTCGACCGGGTCGTCGAGCGCCTGACCCCGCTCTACCAGCTCGCGGCCGCGAGCCCGACGCCCAAGTTCATCAACCTCGACATGGAGGAGTACCGCGATCTCGACCTGACGGTCACGGTCTTCCGGCGGCTGCTCGAGCAGCCGGGGATGGAGCAGCTCGAGGCGGGGATCGTGCTGCAGGCCTACCTGCCCGACGCGCTCGGCGTGCTGCAGAAGCTCACCGCGTGGGCCGCCGAGCGCAGGCGGGCCGGAGGGGCGCCGGTCAAGGTCCGCGTCGTCAAGGGCGCCAACCTCGCGATGGAGCGGGTCGATGCGGCGGTCCACGACTGGCCGGTCGCCACGGTCGGCAGCAAGGCCGAGGCCGACACCAACTACAAGCGCCTGCTCGACTGGGCGCTGCGCCCCGAGCGCACGGATGCGGTGCGGATCGGCGTCGCCGGGCACAACCTCTTCGACATCGCGTTCGCCTGGATCCTGGCGAACGAGCGCGGAGTCGCCGATGCCGTCGAGTTCGAGATGCTGCTCGGGATGGCGACCGGTCAGGCCCGCGCGGTCCGCGAGGACGTCGGTCGGCTCCTCCTCTACACACCCGTCGTGCACCCGCACGAGTTCGACGTCGCGATCTCGTACCTGATCCGCCGGCTCGAGGAGAACTCGAGCCCCGAGAACTTCCTCTCGGCGGTCTTCGAGCTCGAGGACGAGAGCGTGCTCCAGCGCGAGCTCGAGCGCTTCCGTGTCTCGCTCGAGGCCCTCGACGACGCCGTGCCCTCGCCGAACCGCACGCAGGACCGCCTCCGCGAGTGGGCGTCGGGCTCGGGGCTGCGGCTCGTGCAGGAGCACGCCGGAGCGGGCGAGCACGCCCACGACCCCGCGGAGGAGGGGCTCACCCAGGCGGTCCTCGGGCTCAGCCGCGGCTCCGGTGCCGCGGCCGCCACGGCCGGGTTCCGCAACGAGCCCGACACCGACCCCTCCCTGCCGGGCAACCGGCGCTGGGCGCGCCTGATCACCGACCGCGTCGCCACCTCGCGCATCGGCACCTCGACCGCCGATGCGGCGCGCCTCACCTCCGCCGACGAGCTGCAGGAGGTGCTGCAGTCGGTCGCCCGTCGCGCCGAGCGCTGGGGCGAGCGGCTGGGCTACGACCGCGCCGCCATCCTCGACCGCGCCGGCCTCGCCCTCGCCGCGAACCGCGACCGCCTGATCGAGGTGATGGCCTCCGAGACGGGCAAGACCCTCGCCGAGGCCGACCCGGAGGTGTCGGAGGCGATCGACTTCGCCCACTACTACGCGACCCGGGCCCGCGAGCTCGACGCGGTCGGCGGCGCGACCTTCGTGCCCGCGCGCGTCACCGTGGTCGCCCCGCCGTGGAACTTCCCGGTCGCCATCCCGGCCGGATCCGTCCTCGCGGCGCTCGCCGCGGGATCCGGTGTCGTCCTCAAGCCGGCGCCGCAGGCGCGGCGGTCCGCAGCGGTGCTCGTCGAGGCGCTGTGGGACGCGGGGATCCCGCAGGACCTGCTGGCGCTCGTCGACCTCGACGAGGAGGCGCTCGGCCGCACCCTCGTCACCGATCCGCTCGTCGACCGGGTCGTGCTCACGGGCTCGTACGAGACTGCGAAGCTGTTCCGCTCCTGGCGCCCCGACCTGCCGCTGCTCGCCGAGACGAGCGGCAAGAACGCGATCATCGTCACGCCTCACGCCGACTACGATCTCGCCGTCGCCGACATCGTGAAGAGCGCCTTCGGCCACGCCGGGCAGAAGTGCTCCGCGGCGTCGCTGGTGATCCTGGTCGGCTCGGTCGGCCGCTCGAAGCGGTTCCGCGCGCAGCTGGTCGACGCCGTCACCTCGCTCCGCGTCGGCCTGCCGAGCGACCCCTCGGCGGTGATGGGGCCGCTGATCGAGCCGCCGACGGGCAAGCTCGCTCATGCTCTGACGAACCTCGGCGCGGGGGAGTCGTGGCTCGTCGAGCCGCACCGCCTCGACGAGAGCGGCCGGCTCTGGTCGCCGGGCGTCCGGGAGGGCGTGACCGAGGACAGCTACTTCCACCTCACCGAGTTCTTCGGTCCCGTGCTCGGCATCATGCACGCGGCCACCCTCGAGGACGCGATCCGCATGCAGAACGCGACCGACTACGGGCTCACCGCCGGACTGCACTCGCTGCACTCGGACGAGCTCGCGCTCTGGCTCGACTCGGTCGAGGCGGGCAACCTCTACGTGAACCGCGGCATCACCGGCGCGATCGTGCGGCGGCAGCCCTTCGGCGGGTGGAAGCGCTCCTCCGTCGGCGGCGGCGCGAAAGCGGGAGGACCCAACCACCTCATCGGGCTCGGCTCGTGGAAGCCCTCGCCCGCCCGGCCGTCGAGCACGCTGCACCTGCGAGGGCTCGACGACCGCGCCCGGCAGTTCATCGAGGCGGCGCAGTCCTCGCTGCAGTTCGAGCAGTTCGACCTGCTGCGCCGCTCCGCCCTCTCGGACCAGCTCGCCTGGGCGACCGAGTTCGGGGTGGTCACCGACATCTCGAAGGTCGGAGTCGAGCGCAACCTGCTCCGCTACCTCCGGGTGCCGATCGCGATCCGCCTCGCAGACGGCGGCGACCTCGGCGAGCTGCTCCGCGTCATCGCCGCGGGTCTGCTGACCCGCTCGCGGATGGACGTCTCGAGCTCGATCCCGCTCCCGCCGCGGGTGCAGGAGATGCTCGCGGGCGACCAGCTCCAGGAGATGGCCGGCCTCGTGCCGAAGGTCGTCGTCGAGTCGGATGCGCAGTGGCTCGGTCGGGCGGCGGCCGGCCGGATCACGGCCTCCCGCGTGCGCATCGTCGGCGACATCGTCTCGGAGAGGGTCGACGCGTTCGGCGGTCCGCAGGGCGGCACCGCTCCGTCGCTCGGTCGCGACGCCGACGGCTCGCCCGCCCCCGCCTCGCCGAACTCGACGCGCTCCTTCACCGACGTCCTCCGGGGCATGACCCGGGGCAGCACGGGGACGCCCGTCCCGCTCGTGCGCGCCGATGGCTCCCGCATCCCGCTGTCGACGGCCCTCGCCGAGGCGCTCGGCGGCTCGCCCGACGTCGCGATCTACGCCGACCCGATCACGCCCGCCGGCCGCGTCGAACTGCTCCCGTTCCTCCGCGAGCAGGCGATCTCGATCACCAACCACCGCTTCGGGAACCCGATCGCCCTGAGCGACGGAGTGCTGTGAGCTCCCTCGGAGCCGGTCCCCGCCCGGCTCCGCGCAGTCGGCTCGCGCATGTGGTCGCGCGGGCAGGGGTGAGGGCTTACTTGTCGCGGCAACCTCTCGGTAGACTCGCTGCATGACCGACGCTCCCCGCTGGCTGACGCCCGACCAGCTCGACGCCTGGATGCGCTTCATCGCCGTCGTCGAGCTGCTGCCGGGAGCGCTCGACACGCAGCTGCAGCGCGACGCCGGCCTCACCCACTTCGAGTACATGACGCTCGCGATGCTGTCGGAGGCCCCTGAGCACGCTCTGCGGATGACGACCCTCGCGGCGCGCACGAACTCGACGCTGCCCCGCCTCTCGCACGTCGTGACCCGGCTCGCCGCGCGCGGCTACCTCGAGCGCCGGCCGTGCCCGACCGACGGCCGGGCGACCAACGCCGTGCTGACGGAGGCGGGTCTCGAGAAGATCGTCGAGACCGCACCCGGCCACGTGGCCACGGTGCTCGCCGACGTCATCGACCCGCTCGCCCCCGAGCAGATCATCCAGCTGGCCGACATCATGGCGCGGATGCTCACGCGCCTGGACCCCGAGGGGCGGATGACCGTCGACTCGGTCCGATCCGCTCTCGGTGAGCCGGGCGGGATCCCGGACGTGCGGGCCTGCTGACCCCCTCCCCGCTCACACCCCGCCGGCCCGCACCCCGTCGCGCGACTCGGGCGAGGGCACCCGCAGGCTCAGCACCGTCTGATCGCGCCCGAGCGTCAGCACCACCTCGCCGCCGAGCGTCGCCGTGGCCTCCTGCAGCCCGCGCACGCCGCGGGCCGTCGAGGGGGCCCCGGGAGTCGCCTCCCCGCCGGGCGAGGTCACCGCGGCGACGACCGACCCGTCGCCGTCGACCCTGACGGCGACGCCGAGGGGTCCGGGCGCCGCGTGCTTGAGCGCGTTGGTCAGCCCCTCGCGGCAGAACCGCACCAGCACCGAGGTCGCCGCCGTGTCGAGCGCCCGGGGGTCGCCGTCGATCCGCACGTCGAGCTCGCGACCGGTGGCCGTCACGTCCGAGAACAACCGGTCGAGGTCGGCGGCCGCCTCCGTCGAGCCCGCCGCCGGCGCGGCCCGGAGCGTGGCGGTCAGCGAGTCGATCGCGGCGCGCGTCTGCGTGCTGATCGACTCCGTCAGGGTCCGGATCTCGTCCGGCGACAGGCCGTCGAGGTTGCGCAGCGCCGCGGAGTGCAGGCTGAGCAGCGTCAGCGAGTGCCCGAGGGAGTCGTGGATCTCCTCGGCGATCCGCTCGCGCTCGGCGTCGAGGGACCGGGCGACCGCCGTCCGCTCGCGGTCCAGGGCGCTGATCAGCCGGCGGTCGGCCTCGCGCTCGCTCCGGCGCTTGGCGCCCGTCAGGATGCCGAGCGCGCCGATCGTGACCGTGACCGCGACCGAGAACAGCCCGACGAGGATCGACGCTCCGAGCGTGTCCGGCCGCGCCCACCGGAGGATGAAGAGCCCGAGCAGGAACGCGTCGGCGAGGGCTCCCGCGGCGACGAAGCGCCAGGCGGTCCGCGCGGGCAGGCGCCGCCCGATGAGCGCGAGAGCGGTCCAGAGCGCCGGAGTCGCGATCGGAGTCAGGGCGGCGCCGAGGCAGGCGGCGACCCCGGCGGTCCTCGGCCGGCGGCGCTGCCAGCCCAGGGGGAGGATCGCGCCGAGTCCGATCGCGAGCGTCAGCAGCAGGTTCCAGAGCGGCAGCCGGGGGGCGACGAGCGCGAACACCGCGAGGCCGACGGCGAGATTGACGGCCAGGAGGATCGGGCCGGACGACGGGCGGTCGAGCCACGGAGTCGGGTGGAGGCGGGCGGCGGGGGCGGGGGGAAGGGACACGACGGTCTCCGGAGGCGGCGACCGAGGGCGCGGCCGGGATCGGGAGCGCCACGGGGTCGGAGCGCTGCGGAGGAGCGGGCGCTGCGGGGGGACGGGCGCCGGCGGAGGGGAGCGCTGCAGGGTCAGCGCGTCGCCACGATAATGGATGCCCAGTACCCCCTCTCCGGGTCTGTCGCTCGGCTCCCGGATGACGCATGAGCGGGGCGCACGACTCACGGAGGACGATGGTGTCGATCCCGCTCCCCGCCGACGCCTCGGCCCCGGTGTCCGCGCCCGTGCGCGTCCTGCTCGTCGACGACGACCCGCTGGTGCTGATCGCCCTCCGCAGCGTGCTGCGGACCGATCCCTCCCTCACCGTGGTCGCCGAGGTCGAGGACGGCGCTCTGGTGATCCCCGCCGTCCGGCGGACCCGCCCGGACGTCGTGCTGCTGGACGCCCGGATGCGGACCGTCTCGGGACCGGAGGTGATCGGACCGCTCCGCCGCGCTGCCCCGGAGGTGCGCATCATCGTGATGTCGTCGTTCATCGGCGCGGAATCCGAGTCGGCCGTGCTGGTCGCGGGCGCCGACGCGTTCCTGCCGAAGGTGTCGCCGCCGGAGCTCTTCGCGGCCGAGATCCGGCGGGTCGCCGGCCTCCCGCCCGCGCGGCGCGACGTCAGTCTGTCGGCGCGCGAGCGCGACGTCGCCCGCGCCCTCGCCGAGGGGCGGACGAACGCGGCCATCTCGCGCTCGCTCGGGCTGACCGACAGCACGACCCGCACGTACGTCTCGCGGCTGCTCGAGAAGACCGGTGCGGCCTCCCGCGTCGAGCTGGCCAACCTGGTCAACGCGGGTCGTCTCGACGTCTGATCGGCGCCCCGGCAACGGGGGGTGCGGGGCCTCGTAGACGCTTGTTGACGGTCCGGAGCGGGTGCGGCGAGCCCCTCCGTAGCGTGCGAGGAGCCGTTCGGGATGCGCCGGCGCCCGACGACGGGGACCCCCGGAGGCACCGCCTCCGGCCGTCGCCGCGAGGCTCCCTCCCGCAGAAAGAGCCCCCATGACCTCGACCGACGCACTCTCGCGCCGCTCCCTCGTCTCCGCCGGAGCGTGGACCGCCCCCGCTGTCGCCATCGCGATCGCCGCCCCGTACGCCGCCGCCTCCGAGCCCGTTCCCGAGGCCGAGCGCTGGGAGAACAACCTCTTCCCGCAGTTCGCCCTGGGCGCGTCCGACCTCGTCTGGGCGCGCACCACCGTCAACGTCCTCGGGCAGGGTCCGAAGCAGGCCCGCCTGTTCAACTACAGCTCGGCCGAGGACGTCCCGGCCGGCGCGGCGACCATCACGATCCGGGTCACCCAGACCTCGGGCCCGACCCTCCCCGCCGACTCGCTGGTCATCACCTCGCTGACCGGACCGACGGCCGTCACCGGGCTCGGGACCTCCTTCGTGACGTTCCTCAACCCGGCGCTGATCGCCCGCGACAACGGCTCGGCCGTCTTCCCGATCGCCTTCAAGGTCACGACCGGCACCGTCGGCGTGAACGCGGCGACCGGCTGGTCGATGACCATCACCTCCTCCGCGGGCGACGGCACCTACACCCAGGGCAAGCTCGGCGCCTGGACGGGTGCCAGCACCCTCTGACCCTCCGACCGCCACGGGCCCTCGCCCCGGGGCGGGGGCCCGTGGCACCCTCGTCGCATGCGCTTCACGACGACGCTCGTCCGGACCGGGAACAACACCGGCATCGAGGTGCCGCCCGAGGTGCTCGACGCCCTCGGTGGCGGACGACGGCCGGCGGTGAGCGCCGTCGTGAACGGCTTTGCGTTCGCCGGCACCGTCGGCGCGATGGGGGGCCGGGCGCTCCTCTCGTTCTCGGCCGACAAGCGCGCGGCGACCGGCCTCACCGGCGGCGAGACGATCGAGGTCGAGCTCGAGCTCGACACCGCGCCGCGCGAGGTCGTCCTGCCGGAGGACCTCGCCGCCGCGCTCGCCGCCGCCGGTCTCGGCGACGCCTTCGCCGCCCTCGCGCCCAGTGCGCGGAAGGCGCACGCGACGGCGGTCGACTCGGCGAAGACGGCCGGGACCCGCACGCGGCGCATCGCGGCGATCGTCGCCGGCCTCGGCGGCTGACCTCTGCGCTGTCTCCCGCCTGCGCTGTCTCCTGCCTGCGCTGTCCCCCGCCAGAGCGACGCGGAGGAACTCGCCCGCTCGATAGGCTGCCGTCCGGCGCGCCAGGGGGCGTGGCCAGCAGCGCCCGGTCCTCCTCGGACGATCGGGCAGAGTCGGGGGACGGCATGGGCACGGTTCGACGATGGGTCTTCCCGATCGTGTGGATGATCATCCTGGGCGCGGCGAGTCTCGCGCTGGTGAAGATCGCGTTCTTCCCCGACAGTGCGGCCGACGCCGATCCGACCGTCCCGACCGGCGAGCTGACCGAGCCGACTGTCGTGGTCGCGCGGGGGACCATCACGAACGACCTGACGCTGCAGGGCACCGTCGCCGCCGATCCGGCCGTGCCGATGAAGGCCACGGCGGCCGGCACCGTCGACGACGTCTACATCCAGCAGGGAGCCGCCGTCGCGACGGGCGACCTCGTCTACGACATCCGCGTCGAGACCCCCCGCGACCCGGTCGAGACCACGAACCCCGACGGCACGGTCACCGTCACCCAGCCCGAGCCCTCGGTGCGCTTCGAGCGCGTCTACGCGCCCACGTCGGGGACGCTGAGCGCACTCGGAGTCATCCACGATCAGGCGGTGACCGTCGGAGAGGTCACCGGGCAGGTCGCGCCGCCCACCTTCGCGGTCACGGGCACCATCGACGCACAGCAGCTCTACCGGATCCAGGACCGCCCGACCGAGGCGCTGGTCTCGATCACCGGCGGGCCGGCCGGCTTCACCTGCACCGGGCTCGCGATCACCACGCCGCTCGCCGGCGAGGGCGAGACGCCGTCCGGTGACGGCGCGACCGGCGCCACCGGGGGCTCGGGCACGAGCTTCCGCTGCCAGGTCCCCGCCGAGGTGACCGTGTTCCCGGGCCTCGCCGCCTCCGTCACCCTCGCGGGCGGCAAGGCCGAGAACGTGCTCGTGGTGCCGACGACGGCGGTCGAGGGCTCGGCCGAGTCGGGAGTGGTCTACCGCCAGGCCGACGACGGCACGACCGAGGAGCTCCCGGTCACCCTGGGGCTCACCGACGGCGTGAACGTCGAGATCACGGGAGGCGTCGACGAGGGCGCCGTGCTCCTCCAGTTCGTCCCCGGGGCGACGGCCGGCGACGACGCCGCGCTCGAGGGGAACTGCGTGCAGAACGCCGACGGCTCGGTCTTCTGCTCGTGACGATCCTCCGGCTCGAGGGCATCCGCAAGGTCGTCCCCCTGCCCGACGCCCCGCCGCTGACCATCCTCGACGGGGTCGATCTCGAGGTGGGAGAGGGCGACCACGTCTCGGTCGTCGGGCGCAGCGGCTCCGGCAAGTCGACGCTGCTCAACATCCTCGGCCTCATCGACGAGCCGACCGACGGCCGGATGCTGCTCGAGGGCCGCCCGACCGAGACCCTGTCCTCGCGCGCACGGGCGCGGATCCGCGGGGGGAGCATCGGCTTCATCTTCCAGCAGTTCAATCTGCTCGAGGGGCGGACGGCGCGCGAGAACGTGATGACCCCGCTGCTCTACGCGACCGGTTCCGAGTTCTGGAAGCGCGCGTCGATCGCGGCCGAGATGCTCGAGCGCGTCGGCCTCGGCCACCGGGTCGACTCGATGCCGGGCCGCATGTCGGGAGGCGAGCAGCAGCGCATCGCCATCGCGCGGGCGCTCGTCCGCCGCCCCCGGCTGATCCTCGCCGACGAGCCGACCGGCGCCCTCGACACCGACACGGGAGAGAGCGTGATGAGCCTGCTCGACGAGATCGCCCGCGAGTCCGGATCGGCCCTCGTCACCATCACCCACGACCCGGCCATCGCGGCCCGGGCGGAGCGGCACTACCGCCTCGACCGCGGACGTCTCGGACCGGCGACGGGGTCGACGTCCGAGCCGCGGGTCGCCGCGCACGCGGCCGTCGAGGAGGCGCTCTGATGGGCGGCCTGGTCGGCATCGCCGGCGCGATCGTCGAGGCGTGGACCGAGCTGCGGATCCACAGGGGCCGGGTCCTGCTCTCGCTCATCGGCGTGGCCGTGGCCGTCGCCGCGCTCACCGGAGTCGTCGCCGCGGGCGGCATCGCCCGCCAGGCCAGCATCGAGCAGGCCGAGCGCTCGAGCGGCCGGCCCGCGAGCCTCTACCTCAGCGCCTACTCGACGGGGCCCGACGGAGTGGTCGACAACGCCGCCCTGCAGACGGCATGGGAGACGGTGCTCGAGCGCTACGGCATCGAGTACGCGAGCCGGACGACGTACGGCAGCTCGCGGGTGCAGTTCGCCGACGGAGCCGTCGACGTCCCGGTCACGGCGGTCGACCAGCCCTACGCGGTCATGCACCGCCTCGAGATGGAGAGCGGCAGCTGGTTCGCCGACGGCGACGAGCGCCGCCTCGCGCCCGCACTCGTCATCAACCGGGTCTTCTGGGAGCGCCTCGGCAGCCCCGACCTGCGCACGCATCCGGTCGTCACCCTGCTCGGCGGGGAGCACGACACGACCGCGGTCGTCGTCGGCGTCACTCCGGTCTCGCAGTGGGAGACCGAGCCGACGATGATGATGCTCGCCGATTCCTACGCCGCTCTGGCGACCCCGGTCGATCCGGCGTTCGGCGGCTCGCAGACCCCGAACTACGAGATGTGGGTCCCGCTCGACCTGGCGGAGCCGCTCGCGGCCGCCGTCGAGCGCGACGTCACGGCCGCGCTCGGCGAGGGGATCGAGGCCGACGTCAACCGGCAGGACTACCTGACCTACGACTCCGATCCGTTCGGCGTGCTCACCTGGGTCATCGGCGGCGTGGCGGGCCTCGTGCTGGCGCTCGGGGCCCTGGGCCTGCTCAACATCGCGCTCGTCACCGTGCGGCAGCGGATCCGCGAGATCGGCATCCGCCGCAGCTTCGGGGCCTCCTCGGGCCGCATCTTCTTCTCGATCATGATGGAGAGCGTCGTCGCGACGGTGGTCGCGGGCGTCGTCGGGGTGACGCTCGCGGTGATCCTCGTCACGAACCCGTGGACGGTCGACTGGATCCGGCAGAACGGGATCGACGACATCCCGCCGTTCCCGGTCGAGGCGGCGCTGCTCGGGCTCGGCGCCGCGACGCTGGTCGGGGCCTTGGCCGGCGTCGTGCCCGCGCTCGTGGCGGTGCGCGTCAAGGTGATCGACGCGATCCGGTACTGAGCGGCGTCCGCTCAGCCGAGGGCGATGACCAGCTCGTCGCCGTCGAGCTCGACGCGGGCGTCGGAGTAGTGCGCGATGCGCGGCAGGCCCTCGGTCGTCGCGCTCTCGTACGGGCCGACGACGACCACGCGCATCCCGGCGTCGAGACCCGCGCGGATGCCCGCCTCGGCGTCCTCGAAGACGATCGCGTCGGCCGGGGCGGCGCCGAGGCGCTCGGCGGCGAGCAGGTAGCCGTCGGGCGCGGGCTTGCCGCGGGTCACGTCGGCAGCGGTGACCACGGTGTCGGGGGAGGGGACTCCGGCCGCGGCGAGGCGCCCGGCGGCGAGCGCGGGGCTCGCCGAGGTGACCAGGGCGACGCGGGCGCGGGGCAGCGCCGCGAGGAACGCGACGGCTCCCGGGATCTCGAGCGTCCCCTCCGTGTGCTCGAGCTCGTACGCGTTCAGCTCGTCGACGATCGCCGCGACGTCGGTGCCCTCCGGGGCGAAGCGGCGGACGCTGTCCTCGGCGCGGACGCCGTGCACGGCGCCGAGGATCCTCGCGCGGTCGAGCCCGAAGCGGTCGGCGAAGTCGCGCCAGATCGTCTCGACGACCGCCGTCGAGTCGACCAGCGTCCCGTCCATGTCGAAGAGGGCGGCGCGGGCGCGGAGCAGGTGCGGCATGCGTCAATCCTGCCGGGTCGACCGAGGCTCGGCGGGCGCACCGGGCGCTCATCGGAGGCTCTTCGCCGACGCTCAGGTGGTGCGCGAGGTCGCGGCGATACGCTTCACGGTGATCACGGGCAGACCGCTCGGAGGGGAGACGAGGACGCGATGACCGACGAGAACCAGACCGACCCGACCAGTGGCGGCGGAGCGCCCTCGGGGCCGCGCGCCGGCTGGTACCCCGACCCCGCGGGCTCGCCGCGCCAGCGCTGGTGGGACGGCACCGGCTGGACCGACTCGCTCCGCGACGCCCCGGCCGCGACGCCGGCCGCGCCCGCGCCTCCGGTCGTGACGCCCCCGGTCGCCGCGCCCACGCCGCCGGTCGCCCCCGAGCGGCCCGCGTACGGCGAGACGTCGAGCGGTCAGGCGACGAGCTACGGCCAGACCGCATCGGGCCAGTCGGCCCCGGAGCAGCAGGTCCCGCAGCAGCAGAACCCGTACGCACCCCAGCAGCCGTCGTACCAGCAGCCGTACGCGCAGCAGCAGCCGTACGCACCCCAGCAGCCGTACGCGCAGCAGCAGCCGTACGCGCAGCAGCCCGCCGCCCCGCAGCCGCGCGACCCCAGCATCGTCACGGCGACTCCGTGGATCTGGGTCGTCGTGCTCCTCCCGCTGCTCTCGGCGCTCTCGCTGTTCCTGCTGTCGCCGAGCGCGATCGCCGACTCCTCGATGGCGTCGACCTACGGGCCGCGCGCGTCGATGGGGATGTCGACCGGCTACCTGCTCGGCCTCGGCGCCGTGCAGGTCGTCGGCTTCCTGATCTACGCGGGCGAGGTCGTCTTCTCGTTCCTCGACTACCGCCAGCTCAAGAAGGCCGGCGTGCAGAAGCCGTTCCACTGGGCCTGGGCGTTCCTCGCCGCGCCCTACGTCTACGTGATCGGCCGCAGCGTGGTCGTCAAGCGCGTGACGGGCGGCGGACTGCTGCCGCTGTGGATCTTCCTCGGCGTCGTGGTGGTGACCTTCATCATCGTGATCGGCTGGTCGGCCGCGGTGTTCTCGGAGATGATGCAGGCGTTCCCGGGGTCGGGTCTGTAACCCCGGCGAGGACGCAGCACGATCCGGAGGGGTCCGTGGAGCTCGCGCTCCCGGGCCCCTTCGGCGTTCCCTCCCGGCGCGGCCCGTGGCACTCACGGACCCTTTGGGAACCGTAACGCGTTGTTTACAACGGTTTCCATCGCTGATCGGTCGATCTGCGCTTGAATGCGAAGCACTGTTCGATGTGCGATCGCGCGCGTCCGACCGATGGGAGCCCTCTCCGGTGCCAACGACCTCGCTCACCACCCCGCCCACGACGGCGTCCGTCGGTGCGCCCGGCTCGGTCGTCCTCGAGGGCGTCCGCAAGCTCTACGGCACCTCGGTCGCCGTCGACGGAGTCGACCTGCGGGTGGAGCCGGGCGAGTTCCTCTCGCTGCTCGGCCCCTCCGGCTGCGGCAAGACGACGACGCTGCGGATGATCGCGGGCTTCGAGCACCCCGACGCGGGCGACATCCGCATCTCGGGGGAGTCGGTGCTGCGCCGGGCGCCGCACCAGCGCGATGTGAACACCGTGTTCCAGGCCTACGCCCTGTTCCCGCACATGACGATCGCCGAGAACGTCGCCTACGGGCTCCGTCAGCGCCGCACGAAGAAGAGCGAGATCCGAGGCCGCGTGAGCGACGCCCTCGACATGGTGCGGATGCGCGGCTTCGCCGATCGGAAGCCCACTCAGCTCTCGGGCGGCCAGCAGCAGCGGATCGCGCTCGCGCGCGCGCTGGTGAACCGCCCCTCGGTGCTGCTGCTCGACGAGCCGCTCGGCGCGCTCGACCGGCAGCTCCGCGAGGAGATGCAGATGGAGCTGAAGCTGCTGCAGACGCGGCTGGGCATCACCTTCGTCTTCGTCACGCACGACCAGGGCGAGGCGATGTCGATGAGCGACCGCATCGCGGTGATGCGCGACGGCCGCATCGAGCAGCTCGCCGACGCGAACACCGTCTACCACCGGCCCGCGTCGGCCTACGTGGCCGCCTTCGTCGGGCAGCAGAACTTCCTCGCGGGCGTCGTCGGCGACTCCGGGGCCCTGGTCACCCCCGTCGCGACGATCAGCGGCGCGACCGCGGCGGGCCGGCCGGGCGAGACGCGGCAGGCCGCGATCCGCCCCGAGTCGATCCGGATCCACGCGGCGGCGGAGCGGCCGGCCGGCGGCATCGACACCGCGAGCGGGCGCGTGCTCTCGATCGCGAACCTCGGCGAGACGGTGCAGTACCTCGTGCACCTCGACGCGGAGCACTCGGTGCTCGTGCGACGGCCCGCGCCCGATGCTCCGGCGCTCGTCGTCGACTCCGCGGTCACCCTCAGCTGGACCAGCGCGAGCACCCGCTTCTTCCCCCTCGACGAGGCCGCTCGCGCGGCCGGCTACGTCGAGCCGCCGACCGACCGACCCTCGAGCAGCCCGGAGACACCATGACCGCGAAGCACCCCGTGAACATCCTCGCTCCCGCCCAGGCCGTGCCGATCATCGCCCGCGAGCTCTCGCGCCGGCGCCTCTTCGGCGTCGCCGGCGGCGTGGGCGCCACCGCGTTCCTGGCCGCCTGCTCCTCGCCCGGTGCCGGCTCCGCTCCGGAGGCGACGGGCGGCGCGCTCGAGGGCGACCTCTCGATCTACACCTGGGGCGACTACGACTCGCCCGACGTGATTGCGGCGTTCACGAGCACGGAGGGGCCGCAGATCACCCTCGACTCGTACAGCTCGAACGAGGAGCTGCTCTCGAAGCTCGGCGCCTCGAAGGGCACGAGCGGCTACGACATCGTCGTGCCGACGGGCATCTTCGTCCCCGGGATGATCGAGAACGGCCTGCTGGCGAAGTTCTCGAAGGACCTGATCCCGAACCTCGCGAAGGTCGATCCGCAGTTCCTCGGGCAGGCCTGGGACCCCGACAACGAGTACACGGTCTGCAAGAACTGGGGCACCACCGGCTTCGCCTACGACACCACGGTGATCACCCGCGACCTGGTGACCTGGAGCGACTTCCTCGACGCGGTGCAGAACGAGGGCAGCGGGAAGACGTCGTTCCTCGACGACCCGATCGAGATCGTGGCGCCCTACTTCTGGGCGAACGGCATCGACTACACGACCGAGGCCGAGGACGACTACGCGGCCGCCGAGACCTTCATGGTCGAGAAGATCGCCCCGCACATCGCGGCGTTCGAGTCCTACCCCGGCGGCTCGATCATCCCCCAGAACACGCAGGTGCTCGTGCAGTCGTGGAACGGCGACGCGCGCCTGGGCAAGCTCAACAGCGAGGACCCCGAGCGCTGGAAGTGGGTGCTCGGCTCGCCGACCACCGAGCTGTGGATGGACAACTGGGCGATCGCGGCGGGGGCCCCGCACCCCGAGGCGGCGCACGCCTTCATCGACTACGTGCTCGACCCCGCGAACGCGATCCAGGAGCTCGACTACATCGGCTACAACACGGGCACTCTCGACATCGAGTCGCTCGCCCGCGACGCGCAGCTCGAGTTCCTCGACGGCTACATCTTCTATCCGGAGGAGACGGTCGCCACGATGCAGACTGGCACCGTCACCAACCAGATGACGCTCGACGTCTACAACAAGGTCAAGGCGGCCGCGGGCGCGTGAGCGCGGTCAGCACGGCGACCCGCCCCGTCGCCCTCCCCGCGCGGCGGCGCGGGCCGCGCCTCCCCTTCGCCCTCGCGGTGCCGGCGTGGCTCTGGCTCGTGGTGTTCTTCGTGGCGCCGGTGCTGCAGGTCGTCTGGTTCAGCTTCGGCTACAAGCCGGGCGTCTTCGGCACGCACGCGAACGACGTCCTCTCGTTCGACCGCTACGTCGAGGCGTTCTCGCCGACCTTCTTCCAGACCTTCGCCAACACCCTCTGGGTCGGCGTGCTGGGCACCGTGCTCTGCCTGGTGATCGGGCTGCCCGTCGCCTACTGGATGGCCGTCAAGGCGGCTCCGAACCGCCGCGGTCTGCTGATCGCGCTGGTCATGGTGCCGTACTGGACGAACTTCCTGGTCCGCACGATCGGCTGGCAGGTGATCCTCGCGCCCGAGGGCGTGCTCTCGCAGGCGCTGCAGGCGATCGGAGTCATCCCCGGCCCCATCGACCTGCTGTACACGCGCCCGGCGGTGCTGCTCGGCGTGGTCTACAACTACCTGCCGCTGATGATCCTGCCGCTCTACGTGGCCTTCGACCGCGTCGGTCCGTCGCTCCGCGAGGCGAGCGGGGACCTCGGGGCGTCGAGCTGGCGCACCTTCCGCGACATCACCCTCCCGCTGGCGCGCCCCGGCATCATCGTCGGCACGCTCCTCGTCTACATCCCGCTGATGGGCGACTACATCACCGCCACCGTGCTCGGCGGCGCGAAGGGCAACATGGTCGGCCAGATGGTGGCGAGCCAGTTCCAGGTCGGGCAGAACTGGGCGCTGGGCTCGGCGATGGCGGTGCTGCTGATCGTGGTGATCCTGGTGTCGGCGGCGATCGCCGGCGCGCTGGTGTGGGCCGTGACGCTGCCGCTGCGGCGACGTGCGCGCCTCCGCCTGGGAGGCGGAGCATGAGCGCGGGCCGCCGCTCGCCGATCGACGTCGGCCTCGCCGTGTGGAGCGCGCTGGTGTTCGTCTTCCTCTTCCTGCCGATCATCGTGATCGTGATCTCGTCGTTCAACACCGGGCGGCTGCTCGTGGCGTGGGAGGGGTTCGGCTTCGACGCGTTCGCGACGATCCTGACCAAGCCCGCGGTGCAGAGCGCGGTGATCGTGTCGATCCGGACGGGGCTGATCGCGGCGCTGCTGGCCACGCTGCTCGGGACGCTGGCGGGCATCGCGCTCGCGCGGCGCCCCGGTCGGTGGGCGGTCTGGTTCATCACCCTGCTGCTGCTGGTGTCGGTCACTCCCGAGATCGTGGACGCGGTGGCGCTGCTGCCGTGGCTGGTGTTCCTCGGGCAGGACCTGGGGCTGTCGGTCTTCAACGACGGCACCGCGCGCCTCGTGGTCGGGCACTCGCTCTTCGCCGTGGCGGTCGTCTCGTACCTCGTCCGCTCCCGCCTGGTCGGCCTCGACGAGAAGCTCGAGGAGGCGTCGGCCGACCTCTACGCGACGCCGATGCGCACCTTCTGGCGCGTGACCTTCCCGCTGGCGATGCCGGCGGTGCTGGCCGGCGGCCTGCTCGCTTTCACCTTCAGTCTCGACAACACGGTGATCGCGGCGTTCGTGCAGGTGTCCGGATCCACGCCGTGGCCGGTCTACGTGCTCAGCGCCGTGCGCAGCGGCCTCCGCCCCGAGATCGCGGCGGTGTCGACCGTGATGCTGCTGCTCACCCTCCTCGCCCTCGCCGCCGTCGCGCTCGTGCTCCGGCGCGCCGGCGACTCCGCCTCGCAGATCGCCAAGACGCTCGCGGGCGGCTGACGCCCCCTCTCTCCGAAGGAACCCCATGCCCCACGCCGACCTCGTCCTCACCGGCGGCCCCGTCTTCACCGCCGAGGCCGTGCGCAGCCGCGCGAGCGCCGTCGCCGTCGTGGGCGGGAGGATCGCGGCGGTCGGCCACGACGTCTCCGACTGGATCGGCCCGCGCACCGAGGTCGTCGATCTCGCCGGCCGCTTGCTCGTCCCCGGGTTCCAGGACGCGCACGTGCACCCGGTCTGGGGCGGCTTCGACATGATGCGCTGCTGGGTCGGCGACGGGGCGACCTGGAGCGACTACCTGGCGACGATCGCGGACTACTCCCTACGGAACCCCGACGAGGAGTGGATCCTCGGCGGCGGCTGGAGCATGTCGGTGTTCCCCGGTGGCACGCCGACCGCGGCGGTGCTCGACGCGGTCGTGCCCGACCGGCCCGCCTTCCTCACCAACGCCGACGGGCACGGCGCATGGGTCAACTCCGCTGCGCTGCGCCGGGCCGGGATCGACCGCGACACCCCCGACCCCGCCGACGGCCGCATCGAGCGGCTGCCCGACGGCAGCCCGTCGGGGACCCTGCACGAGGGGGCGATGGAGGCGGTGCGCCGCCTCCTGCCCGCCTCGACCGACGAGCAGATGCGCCAGGCGCTGCTCCTCGGCCAGCGCCAGCTGCACTCGCACGGGGTGACCGGCTGGCAGGACGCGATCATCGGCTCCTACGGCGACGTCGGCGACCCCGGCCCCGCCTACGTGCGGGCGGCGGAGGCGGGCGAGCTGACCGCGCGGGTGCGCGGCGCGATCTGGTGGGACCGGGCGCGCGGCGTGGAGCAGATCCCGGAGCTGATCGAGAAGCGCGAGCGCTGGAGCGCGGGCCGCTTCGCCGCGACGAGCATCAAGATCATGCAGGACGGCGTGGCCGAGAACTTCACCGCCGCGATGCTCGACCCCTACCTCGACGGGCACGGCGCTCACACGCACAACGACGGTCTCTCGATGGTCGACCCGGCCGTGCTGAACGAGGCGGTGCCGCTGCTGGACGCCGCGGGCTTCCAGGTGCACTTCCACGCGATCGGCGACCGGGCGGTGCGCGAGTGCCTCGACGCGGTCGAGCACGCGATCGCGGCGAACGGCCGCAGCGGCAACCGCCACCACCTCGCCCACCTGCAGGTCGTGCACCCCGAGGACGTGCCGCGGTTCCGGCAGCTCGGAGTCGCGGCGAACCTGCAGATGCTGTGGGCGGCGCTCGAGCCGCAGATGGTCGAGCTGACCCTGCCGTTCCTCGGCGAGGAGCGCGCCGCGTGGCAGTACCCGTTCGGCGACCTGCAGCGCTCGGGAGCGGTGCTCGCGGCGGGCAGCGACTGGTCGGTGTCGACCCCGGACCCGCTCGCGGCGATGCACGTGGCGGTGAACCGGCTCTCGGCCCCGTCGGAGCGCGGGGCGGCCGGGCACTACGAGGTGTTCCTCCCGGAGCAGCGGATCGACCTCGCGACGGCGCTCACCGCGTACACCGCCGGCTCCGCCTGGGTGAACGGAGCGGAGGCGGTGAGCGGCTCGATCGAGGTGGGCAAGGACGCGGACCTCGTCGTGCTCGACCGCGACCCCTTCGCGCACGATCCGCTCGAGATCGGCGAGACCCGCGTGCTCGAGACCTTCGTCGGCGGAACCCGCGTCCACACCACCTCCGAGAGGACCACCGCATGACCGCGCTCCTGATCACGGGCGGGCACGTCCTCACTCCGGCCGGAGTCGTCGAGGAGCCGGTGCTGCTCGTCGACGGCCGCATCGCCTCGATCGGCGGCGAGGTGCCGGAGGGCGTCGAGACGATCGATGCGGCGGGCGGACTCGTGCTGCCGGGCTTCCAGGACAGCCACGTGCACCCGCACCACGCGGGCCTGGACATCCTCTCGTGCGACCTCACCCCGTACACGACCCGCGAGGAGTACCGGGCGGCGATCGCGGCGTACGCGGCCGCGCATCCCGAGCTCGACTGGATCGTCGGCGGCGGCTGGTCGATGGACTCGTTCCCGGGCGGGATCGCGACCGCGGCCGAGCTCGACGAGATCGTGCCGGACCGCCCCGCCTACTTCCCCAACCGCGACGGGCACGGCGCCTGGGTGAACTCCCGCGCCCTCGCGCTCGGCGGGATCGACGACTCCACCCCCGACCCCGCCGACGGGCGCATCGAGCGCGACGGCGACGGGCGCGCGCTCGGCACGCTGCAGGAGGGGGCGATGCAGATCGTCGCGCGGCACATCGAGCTGCCCACCGAGGACGACCTCGACGAGGCCCTGCTGGTGGCGCAGGAGCGCCTCTTCGCCTGGGGCGTCACCGGCTGGCAGGACGCGATCGTCGGCGCGACCAACGACGTGCCCGACACGCTCGACTCCTATCTGCGGCTGACCGCCTCCGGAGCACTGAAGGCCCGGGTCGTCGGCGCGCTGTGGTGGGACCGCGGCCGGGGGCTCGAGCAGATCGACGAGCTGGTGGCCAAGCGCGAGCGGGCGGCGGCGGCCGGGTTCCGCGCGACGAGCGTCAAGATCATGCAGGACGGCGTGGCCGAGAACTTCACCGCCGGGATGCTCGAGCCCTATCTCGACGAGTGCGGCTGCCCGACGCACAACGCGGGGAAGAGCTTCGTCGACCCGACCTCGCTGCAGGAGATCTCGATCCGGCTCGACGCGCTCGGGTTCCAGATCCACTACCACGCCCTCGGCGACCGGGCCGTGCGGGAGGCGCTCGACGCGATCGCCGCCGCACGCGCCGCCAACGGCGACTCCGACCGCCGGCACACGCTCGCGCACATCCAGGTGATCCACCCCGACGACGTGCCGCGCTTCGCCGAGCTCGGAGTCGTGGCCAACATGCAGCCGCTGTGGGCGCGGCACGAGAAGCAGATGGACGAGCTGACGATCCCGTTCCTCGGGGAGGCGCGGGCCAGGCGGCAGTACCCGTTCGGGTCGCTCTCGCGCGCGGGCGCGGCGCTCGCCTCCGGGAGCGACTGGCCGGTGAGCACCGCCGATCCGCTCGAGATCGTGCACACGGCGGTCAACCGCGCGAACGTCCAGGCCGACGGGTCCTTCCGCCGCCCGTTCCTCGGAGAGCAGGCGCTCTCGCTCGCCGACGCCCTGGTCGCGCACACCGCGGGCACCGCGTACCTGAACCACGACGAGGACGCCTCCGGTGCCCTCGCCCCCGGACTCGCGGCCGACGTGGTCGTGCTCGACCGCGACCCGTTCGAACGCCCGCCGAGCGAGATCGGGCTGGCCCGCGTCCGCGTGACGATCGTCGCCGGCGAGATCGTGCACCGCGCCTGACCCTGCACCTCCTGTACCGCCGACAGAAATGAGAAGCGATGTCCTCCTCACGACCCCTGCGCGCGCTCGTCCCCTCCGCCCTCGACGCGCGGCTCGCGCGCCGCACGTTCCTCGGCGGGTCCGCCGCGGCGGCCGCGGCCCTGGGTCTCGCGGCGTGCGCGAGCGACTCCGGCGGTGACTCAGGCTCCCTCAGCATCTACACCTGGGGCGAGTACGACGATCCGGCGACCCTGACCGACTTCACGGCCGCCCAGGGCTCGTCGGTGATCGTCGACTCCTACAGCTCCAACTCCGAGCTCGCCGCGAAGCTCAGCACCGCCCGCGGCACCAGCGGCTACGACATCTGCGTACCCACGCACTCGTACGTCGCCGAGATGGGTGCGGCCGGGCTGCTCAAGGAGCTCGACCTCTCGCGCATCCCGAACTTCTCGACGCTCAGCGCGGCCGTGGTCGACACCCCCTTCGACCCGGGCAACACGTACAGCGTCTGCAAGGACTGGGGCTCGACCGGCTACGTCTACGACACCAGCGTCATCACCCGCGAGCTGACCTCGTGGGCCGACTTCCTCGACGCCGCGCAGAACGAGGCCTCGGGCAGCTTCTCGCTGATGGAGGACCAGGGCGAGGTCTCGTACACCTACTTCTTCGCGAACGGGATCGACCCGAACACCACCGACCCCGACGATCTGGCCGCGTTCCGCAGCTACTACCTCGACAACATCGCGCAGCACGTGCAGGCGTTCGAGTCGTACTCGAGCCAGTCGGTCAGCTCGTCGGCGCGCACGCTCATGCACGCCTGGAACGGCGACGCGCGGCTCGGGATCCTCAGCAACCCCGATCCCGAGCGCTACCGCTTCGTCTGGCCGTCGGAAGGCGCCAACCTCTGGCAGGACAACTGGGCGATCGTCGAGGGCGCCGAGAACGAGGACGCCGCCTACGCGTTCATCGACTACGTGCTCGAGCCCGAGGCGTCGCTGAAGGAGCTGGCCTACATCGGCTACAACACCGGGGTCGAGGGGATCGAGGAGGCGGCGACCGCGGCGGGCGTCGAGCGGCCCGACCTGATCTTCATCGACGAGGAGCGGATGTCGAAGCTGGTCTACAGCCAGATGACCACCGCCACACAGGACGTGATCGCGATCTTCGACGAGATCAAGGCGAAGGCCGGGCAGTGACGGACCTCATCAACGGCGACGTCTCGTTCTGGTGGTCCTCCCTCGGCCGCTCCGCAGCCCGCCCCTCGCTCCCCGGCCCGCTCGACGTCGACGTCTGCATCGTCGGCGCCGGCTACACCGGCCTCTGGACCGCCTACTACCTGAAGAGGGCGGCGCCCGAGCTGCGCATCGCGATCCTCGAGCAGCGCTTCGCCGGCTTCGGCGCCTCCGGCCGCAACGGCGGCTGGCTGACCAACGAGATCACCGGAGGCGTCTCCTCCTACGCGAGGAGCCACGGCCCCGGGATGGTCGACCGCTTCCAGCTCGCGGTGAACGAGACCGTCGACGAGGTGATCGCGGTGGCGCTCGCCGAGGGGATCGACGCCGACATCGTGAAGGGCGGCGAGTACCAGGTCGCCCGGGGCGCGGCTCAGAAGGCCCGGCTCGAGGCGACCGTCGCGGCGGCCCGAGCCCGGGCGCACACCGACGTCGAGCTGCTCGACGCGCACGAGGCGTCCGCGCGGATCGCGGTCAGCGGCACCTCCGCCGGCATGTGGCACCCGCACTGCGCGCGCATCCACCCGGCGAAGCTCGCCTCGGGGCTCGCCCGCGCGGTCGAGGCGCTGGGCGTGGAGATCTACGAGGACACCCGGGTCGACGAGATCCGGCCGGGCGCGGCGGTGACCGCGCGGGGGAGCGTCCGCGCGCGGTTCGTCCTGCGGGCGACGGAGGGGTTCACCGCCCGGCTGCGCGGCCACGAGCGCGAGTGGCTGCCGATGAACTCGTCGCTCATCGCGACCGAGCCGCTCGGCCGCGAGGTCTGGGACGCGATCGGCTGGGCGGGGCGCGAGACCCTCGGCGACTTCGCGCACGCCTACATGTACGCGCAGCGCACCGCCGACGACCGCATCGCCATCGGCGGTCGCGGCGTGCCCTACCGCTTCGGCTCGGGCATCGACGACGACGGCGCGACCGACCCGCGCACGGTCGGCATGCTGCGCGAGATCCTCGAGCGCTTCTTCCCGGTGCTGCGCGGAGTCGGCATCGAGCACGTCTGGTCGGGCGTGCTCGGCGTGCCCCGGGACTGGCACGCGACGGTCGGACTCGACCGCGCCACCGGCCTCGGCTGGGCGGGCGGCTTCGTCGGCACGGGCGTGACGGCGACGAACCTGGCGGGGCGCACCCTCCGCGATCTGGTGCTGGAGGAGCTCGGCTCGGGGGAGCGGACCCCGCTCACCGAGCTGCCCTGGGTCGATCACCGCGTGCGCCGCTGGGAGCCGGAGCCGCTGCGCTGGCTCGCCGTGAACACCCTCTACACCGCCTACGGCCTCGCCGACCGGGCCGAGGAGCGGGGCCGGCCGACGACGTCACCGCTCGCGAGCCTCGCCGACGTGGTCGCGGGGCGCTCGCACTGAGGGCGGGCTACGACTCCCCGCGCTGCACGAGCCGCGAGAGCACGATCGCCGAGCGGGTGTGGTCGACGTTGGGCGCGATGCGCACCTTCTCGAGGGCGAGCTCGAGGCTCGGGATGTCGCGCGAGCGGATGTGCACGATCGCGTCGGCCGAGCCCGTGACGGTGCCGGCGTAGACCACCTCGGGCACGGCCGAGAGGATGCGGCGCAGCTCGTCGGGCGCGACCGTGCCCCGGCAGAACAGCTCGACGTAGGCCTCGGTGCTCATGCCGTCGACTGCCGGGTCGACCTTGATCGTGAAGCCGCGGATCACGCCGTCGGCCACGAGGCGGTCGACGCGGCGCTTCACGGCGGAAGCGGACAGGCCCACGACTCCGCCGATGTCGCCGTAGCCCGCGCGGGCGTTCTGGCGCAGCAGATCGAGGATCTTCCGATCGATGTTGTCCATGCTCCGAGGATATGTGGGGGAGGGCCGAGCGCGCCGGTCGGCCCACGGCAGGCAAGGGTAGCCTTGCCTCCGACACCCAGACCGAGCCGGAGGGAGCCCGCGTGCCCACCTTCCTCGACGAGCTGGGCTTCGCGGAGCTCCTGGCGGCGCTGTTCGTCATCGTGTTCCTCCGCGCTCAGGCCACCTACTGGCTGGCACGCGCGATCGTGACGGGTGCCGCCTCCCGGCGCTGGGGCCGCTGGCTCGAGTCGCCGGCGATGCGCCGCGCGTCGGCGCTGCTCGCGCGGTACGGCGCCCCGGCGGTCACCCTGAGCTTCCTGACGGTCGGGTTCCAGACGATGCTCAACGCGGCGGCGGGGGCGGCGCGGATGCGCTGGATCGTCTACCTGCTCGCGATGCTCCCCGGTTGCGCGGCGTGGGCGCTGATCTACGCGACCGTCGGCTTCGCCGTGCTCTGGGCCGTCGTCGGCGCCGCGGCCGGCTCTCCGCTCGGGATCGCCGTGCTCGCCGCGCTGGTGATCGCCGTCGCGGTGGCGGTCGTGCTGCTGCGCCGCCGCGGCACCGTCCGCTGATCCGCGCACCCCTCGCCAAACAGGCACGCTCGGCTATATAGTTGCTCTCGGTCAATAGTTGACGCAGGTCAACCAGTGCTGGTCACACCGCACGGACCGCATCGTCTCGAGGAGCAGAATGTCCCGCCCAGAACGCGCCGCCACCGTGCAGCGCACCCCCGTCGGCCCCGACGGGGCCATGTCGCACCGCCAGGTGCTCGAATCGCTCAGCGGCCTGCTGCTGGGCATGTTCGTCTCGATCCTCGCGGGCACGGTCGTGTCGACCTCGCTGCCGCTGATCATCTCGGACCTGAAGGGCGACCAGAACGCCTACACCTGGGTCGTCACCGCGACCCTGCTCGCGACCACGGTCTCGACTCCGCTCTGGGGCAAGTTCGCCGACCTCTTCAACCGCAAGCTGCTCATCCAGCTCGCCCTCGCGCTCTTCGTGATCGGATCCGCGGCCGCCGGCTTCTCGCAGGACACGAACATGCTCATCGTGTTCCGCGTGTTCCAGGGCCTCGGCGCCGGCGGCCTGGCGGCGCTGAGCCAGATCATCATGGCCGACATCATCAGCCCCCGGGAGCGCGGCAAGTACGCCGGACTCTTCGGCGGAGTGATGGCCATCGGCACCGTCGGCGGGCCGCTGCTCGGCGGCGTCGTGACCGACGCGTTCGGCTGGCGCTGGAACTTCTTCATCGCGCTGCCCGTCGCGATCGTCGCGATCGTGCTCCTCCAGGTGACCCTCCGCCTCCCCGCGCACCCCAGGCGCACGGTCCGCATCGACTACCTCGGCGCCGTGCTCATCGCCGGCGGCGTCTCGCTGCTGCTGATCTGGGTGTCGCTGGCCGGCAAGAACTTCGAGTGGGCCTCGTGGGAGACCGCGGTCATGGTCGGCGGATCCGTCGTCCTGCTCGTCGCCGCCGTCATCACCGAGCTCACGGTCGCCGAGCCGATCATCCCGATGGGCATGTTCAAGAACCGCACCTTCAGCCTCGCGGTCGTCGCGAGCATCTCGGTGGGCGTCTCGCTCTTCGGCACCGCCGTGTTCCTCGCGCAGTACATGCAGCTCTCGCGCGGTGCGACTCCGACCCAGTCGGGTCTGCTGACGATCCCGCTGATGGCGGGGCTCCTGATCGCCTCGACCATCTTCGGCGGGATCATCTCGCGCACCGGCAAGTGGAAGGCGATCATGATCACCGGCGCCTCCTTCTCGATCATCGGCACGGCCCTGTTGAGCCAGCTCCGCTACGACACGAGCTTCGTGTACGTCGGCATCTCGATGGCCGTCCTCGGTGCGGGCCTGGGCATGCTGATGCAGAACCTGGTGCTCGTGGTGCAGAACTCGATCGAGGTCAAGAACCTCGGAGTCGCGACCAGCGCGGTCACCTTCTTCCGCAGCCTCGGCGGCACGATCGGAGTCTCGGTCCTCGGCTCGATCCTGGGCACCGTCATCGCCGACCGCACGGCCAGCGGCATCGCCGGCCTCGCACCGGCCGACCAGGCGGCGGCCGCTCAATCGCTCGCCGGCGGCACCATTCCGCAGGTCTCGACTCTGCCCGACGCCGTGCGCGTCGTGGTCGAGGGCGCCTACGGCATCGGAGTCGGCGACGTGTTCCTCTTCAGCATCCCCCTCGCGGTCATCACCCTGATCGCCGTGGCCCTGCTGCCGAACGTCGACCTCGGCACCAAGAACGCCGTGCAGCTGAAGGCGGCGCCGGTCGCCGCCGCCGAGGACGCCCTGATCGGCGCCTCGGACGCCCAGGCGGGGCTGCGTCCCGTCGGTCAGACGGTGGCCACGGACGAGGCGTCGCACTCGGAGGCGCGGCACGCCGCTCCCGCCGGGCACGCCCGCCACGCCGCACCGGCCGACCCTCGGCCGACCGGCTCGATCGACGTGGTCGAGCGGCACTGATGCCCACCGCGCCGGCTCCGGCGAGCGCCCTGCTCGAGGTCGAGGAGCAGATCACCGCGCTCGCCGTCCAGGTGCGGGCGGCGGTCCGCGACGCGGCGGCGGCGATCGACCCGTCGCTGCCGCCGTTCGGGCTCCGTCTCCTCCGGATGCTCGAGCGCTGCGGACCGGTCCACTCCAGCGCCGCGGCCCTGCAGCTCGGAGTGGACCGCAGCGCCATCAGCCGCCAGGCCCGACAGCTCGGGCGGCTGGGTCTGGTCGGGATGACCGCCGATCCGGCCGACGGGCGAGCGCGCTTCCTCGCCCTCACGGCGGAGGGGAGCGCGCGGATGGCCGACCTCGGCGGTCTCCAGCGCCGCCGGATGCAGGAGGCGCTCAGCTCCTGGCCCGAGGCCGACCTGCGCGCGTTCGCCGGCTACCTGGAGCGGCTGACCTCGGCGAGCTGAGGCCTGCGCCTCACCGCGGCGCCCCCAGCACGCTCGCGACGTGCACCACGAAGGCCCGTCGCCGCTCGCGCGTGCCCTCGCCGCCGCGCTCGGCGAACGGCGTCAGGTGCCAGATCTCGCAGAGCCCGAGCAGCGCGATGAAGAGGTCGTCGGCCGCCCAGCTCGCGTCCACGACGCCGGAGCGCTGCCACTCGAGCACCCGGGCCTCGGGAGCGGGCATCCCGCCCAGCCGCTCGCCCGCCTCCTCCCAGAAGCCCGAGCCCTCGAGGCGTGCCCAGGTGAGCAGGCGGAGGAAGTCCGGGTGCTCCCAGACGTGGTCGAACATCCGCCCGGCGAGGTCGGGCAGGTCGGCCGCCTCGGCGAGCAGGGTGGCGTCGAGCGCCCGCAGCGCCTCGACGACGGTCGAGACGAACAGCCCGCGCTTGCCGCCGTAGTAGGCGTACAGCCGCTCCTTGTTGAGCCCGGCGGAGGCGGCGACACGGTCGACGCGCGCGCCGGCGAAGCCGTGGGCGGCGAACTCCGCGGTCGCAGCCTGCAGGATCCGCTCGCGCGCGGGCGACTTCTCGACGTTCTTCTCGACCACGCTTACACCTCCGGGCGCTCGAACGATACACTCGTCGATGCCCAACCAACCAGTTGGGGTGGACAGTGTCCACATGTTCCGGCCTCAGCGATGCGGCTCGGATCCGGACCCGCCGGTCCCGCTCCCTCCGCTTCGAAAGGCACCGCCATGCCCGCGCCCTCCTCCTCCCGCCGCTGGTGGGTCCTCGTGATCCTCGCGATGACCCAGCTCGTCGTCGTCCTCGACGGCACCATCGTCACGATCGCCCTGCCCGCCGCGCAGGCCGACCTCGGTCTCACCGACGTCGAGCGCCAGTGGGTCGTCACCGCGTACGCGCTCGCGTTCGGCGCGCTGCTGCTCCTCGGCGGCCGCATCGCCGACTACACGGGCCGCAAGCGCACCTACCTCATCGGCATGGCAGGCTTCGGCGCGGCCTCGGCCTGGGGCGGCGTCGCCTCCTCCGGCACCGAGCTGATCGCGGCCCGCGGCCTGCAGGGCGCGTTCGCGGCGCTGCTCGCCCCCGCCGCGCTCGCCCTGCTCACCGTGTCGTTCCCCGGCGGGCGCGAGCGCAACACCGCCTTCGCCGTCTTCGGCTCGGTCGCCGGAGCGGGCGCCGCGGTGGGCCTCGTCCTCGGGGGGCTCCTCACCGAGTTCGCCGACTGGCGCTGGTGCCTCCTCGTCAACGTCCCCGTCGTGATCGTCGGCGTGATCGCCGGCGCGCTGCTCGTCACCGAGAGCCGCGCCGAGGGCCGCAACCGCTTCGACATCGCCGGCACGATCACCGTCGCGCTCGGTCTCGCCGCCGTCGTCTACGGCTTCACCCTCGCCGAGCAGGGCTGGCTGCGCGTCGACACCCTCGGCTTCCTCCTCGCCGGCGTCCTGCTGCTCGCGCTGTTCGTCCGCATCCAGGCGCGCTCCGACCACCCCCTGCTGCCGCTGCGCATCGTCGCCGACCGGGTCCGCGGAGGCGCGTTCCTCATCCAGGCGATCGTCGGCAGCGTCATGATCGGCTCGACCCTCTACCTCACGCTGCACCTGCAGCTGGTGCTGGGCCTCGCACCGCTCGAGGCGGGCCTCGCGAACCTCCCGATGACCGTCACGATCATGATCGTCGCGGGAATCGCGACCAAGCTGCTCCCGAGCGTCGGACCGCGCGTCCTGATGATCGTCGGCCCGCTGATCGCGGCCGCCGGCCTCGTCTACCTCAGCCGCATCACGCCCGACGGCGACTACCTCGTGCAGGTGCTGCCCGCGCTGATCCTGCTGGGCATCGGCATGGCGATGATCTTCGTGCCCGTGCAGAACGTCGCCCTCACCGGAGTCGCCGGGCACGACGCCGGGGCCGCCGGAGCGACCGCGAACGCCGCGATGCAGATCGGCGGATCGATCGGCCTCTCGATCTTCACCACGATCTACGCCGGAGTCGCGGGGGAGCAGGGCTCGCCCGTCGCGTTCGTCGACGGCTACTCCGCGGTGTTCGTCGCGGCCGCGGTCGGCCTGGTGCTCGCCTCCGTCATCGCCTTCGCGATGATCCGCATCAAGAAGGAGGAGTTCCTCGCGGCGGCTCCGAACGAGGCCGTGGCCCACCTGGGGTGAGTCCCAGCGCCTAGGCTGGAGGAATGAGCATCCAGGAGGTCGTCGGCGGTCGCACCGCCGTCGTCAGGTAGCGGCCGCTCCCGGTCCGTCCCGCGGACGACCGGGCAGCGGCGCCTTCGGAAGCCGGCCTCGAGGCCGGCCTCTTCCGTCGCGCCTTCATACTTCCGGATCCGCCCGCCTCGCCGGGCCCCCTAGAACGGTGCTCCCATGCTCCCCCTGACCGACCAGACCATCCGCGACTCCTTCGTGAACGCCTCGCGCAAGGAGGTCTCCGACCTCTCCCTCCCCGCCGGCTTCGACACCCTCGACTGGGAGGGGATCGACCACCTCGGCTGGCGCGACCGCAAGATCGGCCGCCGCGCCTACGTCGTCGTCCCGTTCGAGGGGCGGCTCGTCGGCGTCGTGCTCCGGCAGGCCGACGCGAATCCGCGCTCGCGAGCGCAGTGCTCGTGGTGCCGTGACATCCGCCTGCCCAACGACGTCGTGTTCTTCGGCGCGAAGAAGGCCGGGCCCGCGGGACGCGCGGGCGACACGCTCGGCACGCTGATCTGCGCGGAGTTCCAGTGCT
Organism: Rathayibacter sp. VKM Ac-2759; assembly: GCF_009834225.1. Taxonomy (NCBI): domain Bacteria; kingdom Bacillati; phylum Actinomycetota; class Actinomycetes; order Micrococcales; family Microbacteriaceae; genus Rathayibacter; species Rathayibacter sp. VKM Ac-2759. The sequence goes on along the minus strand of NZ_CP047176.1, from coordinate 3,106,600 downwards.
CGGCCAACGTGCGCACCCGCCCCTCGGTCGCCTACGTCGGCTTCGACGTCGAGGCGGCCAAGGCCGAGCGGATCGCGATGCTCCGGCAGAAGACCACGGGCTTCGTCCGCGAGGTGCTGGCCGGGTCCTGACGCCTCAGCGCGCAGTCGACGCGCGCACGTGCATCCGCTCGCCCTGGCGCCCGAACAGGCTGAGGAACTCCACCGCCCGCTCGTCGGCGCGGCCGAACCAGTGCGGCACCCGGGTGTCGAACTCGGCGGCCTCGCCCGGCGGCAGCACCAGGTCGTGCTCGCCGAGCTTCAGGCGCAGCCGACCGCTGATCACGTAGAGCCACTCGAAGCCCTCGTGGGTCCGCTGCTGCTCGGGCTCGGGCACCGGACCCGCGGGGATCGTGGTCTTGAAGGCCTGCAGCGCTCCGGCGTCGCGGCTGAGCGGCTGGATCACCATCCCGTGCCGGCTGAACGGGCGGCCGTGCACGCGCGGGTCCTCGGGCGCTGCGCCGACGAGCTCGTCGAGCGGGGCGCCGAGGGCTCGCGCGATCGGGAGGAGCAGCTCGAGCGTCGCGCGCCGGCCGCCGCTCTCGAGGCGCGAGAGCGTGCTCGCCGAGATGCCCGTCTCGGCCGCGAGCGAGGCCAGCGTGCGGTCGCGGCGGGTGCGCAGGCGCCGCAGCCGCGGTCCGACGGCCGCCACGATCTCGTCGTCGGAGAGAGTCTGCGCGGGATCCATGCGTCGAGCCTGCCACATGCCGTTCCGGCACGGATCCTGGCTCACGGATGCCGTCCGGAGCACCATCGACTCATGACCGACATCACCACCACCACGCCCGCCGACGTCCTGATCATCGGCGCCTCCTTCGCCGGCCTGGCCGCCGCCACCGCCCTCGGCCGCAGCCTCCGCGACGTGCTCGTCGTCGACGGAGGATCGCCGCGGAACGCCCCGTCGCCCGGCGCGCACAACGTGCTCACCCGCGACGGCACCCCGCCGACCGAGCTCGCCCGCCTCGGCCGCCTCGAGGCCGAGGGCTACGGCGTCCGCGTGGTCGAGGGCCGGGTGACCACTGCCTCCACTCACGCGGACGGCGTCTCGGCCGCCCTGGCCGACGGCACCGTGCTGCGCGCCCGCCGCCTCCTGCTCGCCACCGGCGTCCGCGACCACCTGCCCGCGGTCCCGGGTCTCGCCGAGCGCTGGGGGCGCGACGTGCTGCACTGCCCGTACTGCCACGGCTACGAGGTGCGCGGCAAGCGGATCGGCGTGCTCGGCAGCGCGTTCTCGGCGCACCAGGCGCAGATGTTCCGGCAGCTGAGCGACCGCGTCTCGATCCTGCAGAACGGCGTGTTCGAACCCGACGCGGAGGAGGTGGCGGGGCTCGCGGCACGCGGGATCGAGCTGATCCCCGGCGCGGTCGAGAGCGTCGTCGTCGAGGGCGACCGCCTCGTCGGCGTCCGGATCGACGGTCGCCTGCACGCCCTCGACGCGGTCGTCGTTGGCCCGCGGGTCGAGGCGGTGCTGCCCGACGGCCTCGGCCTCGAGCTGGTCGACCACCCCTCCGGAGCCGCCCGCCACCTCGCCGCCGACCCGATGGGACGCACCGGCGTGCCGCACGTCTTCGCCGCAGGCTCCCTCGTCGAGCCGATGGCGCAGGTGATGGCCTCGGCCGCCGACGGCCTCCGCGTCGCCGCCGCGATCAACCACGACCTCATCGAGGAGGAGATCGCGGCGGCCCTGAGCGCGGCCGCCGCCTGACCTACCGCCGCCGGTACTCCAGCTCCGGCCGCCCGGGGGAGCCGTAGCGCGGGGCGCGCTCGGCGACTCCGGTGTCGGCCAGGTGCTCGAGGTAGCGGCGCGCCGTCACCCGCGAGATGTCGAGGCGGGAGGCGAGCTCGCCGGCCGAGAGCCCGCTCGGGCCCAGCAGCCCCGTCACCGCCTCGAGGGTCTCGGCCGAGAGCCCCTTCGCCAGGCCCGGCGCGTTCGAGGTCCGCAGTGCCGCGAACGCGCCGTCGACCTCGTGCTGGCTCGCGACGGCCGCGCCGTGCATCCGTTCGCGGTAGGAGCGGTAGCTCGCCAGCTTCGCCGCGAAGACGCTGAAGACGAACGGCTTGATCAGGTACTGCACGATCCCGGCCGAGACGGAGGCGCGCACCACGGCCGCGTCGCGCACCGCCGTGATCGCGATCACGTCGACCTCGAGGCCCGCCGTGCGGACCGCCCGGCAGAGGTCGAGCCCGCCCATGTCGGGCAGGTTCATGTCGAGGAGGATCAGCGCGATCGCCGGATCCGCCCGCAGCGCGCGGATCGCCTCCGCCCCGCTGCCCGCCACCGCGGCGACCTCGAAGCCGTCGACCCGGCGCACGTAGTCGGCGTGGGCGCTCGCCGTCAGCGGCTCGTCCTCGACCACCAGCACCCGGATGCTCACCGCGGCACCCCCTCGCGCAGCGGCAGCTGCACGGTGAACACCGCGCCCACGTGCCGCGACACCTCGATGCTCCCGCCGAGCCGCTGCACCACCTGCCGCACGAGCGCCAGCCCGATCCCGCGGCCGAACGCGTCCGACTCCTTCGTCGAGTAGCCGCGCGCGAAGACGTCGGCGGCGGCCTCGACGCCCGGCCCGCTGTCCGAGACCTGCAGCACGAGGTCGGTGCCGTCGGCGAGCCCGAGGTACACCTCGACCCACGGGTCGCGGTCGCCGGCGGAGGAGGCGGCAGCGTCCAGGGCGTTGTCGATCAGGTTGCCGAGCACGGTCACCAGATCGCCGGGCTCGAAGCCCTGCGTCCCCGGCTCGAGGTGCGTCTCGAGGTGCAGCTCGACGCCGCGCTCGCGGGCCTGCGCCGCCTTGCCGAGCAGCAGCGCGGCGATCACGGGCTCCTGCACCGAGCCCAGCACCCGGTCGGCGAGCCGCTGGCTGAGGTTCAGCTCGCCGGCGGCGAAGGCGAGCGCCTCCTCCGGCCTGCCGAGCTCGATCAGCGAGGCGATCGTGTGCAGGCGGTTCGAGAACTCGTGGGTCTGCGAGCGCAGTGCGTCCGACAGGGTCCGCATCGACTCCAGCTCGCCGCTGACCCGCTGCAGCTCGGTGCGATCGCGGAGGCTCGTGACGGTGCCGAGCGGGCGGGCGCCCGGCGAGGCGGCCGGGCGCTCGTTGACGACGAGGATCCGCTCGTGCGCGACGACCAGGCGGTCGGCGACAGGCTCGTCGGCCTGCAGCAGCTCGCGCAGCGCCTCCGGGATGTCGAGGTCGGCGACGGGGATCGGCGTCCGCACGCCCTCGAGCCCGAGCAGCTCGAGCGCGTGGTCGTTCGCGAGCACGAGGCGCCCGCGGTCGTCGACGAGCAGCAGTCCCTCGCGGACCGAGTGCAGCACCGACTCGTAGTAGGCGAACACCTGGCTCATCTGCTCCGGCCCGCGCCCGCCCGTGACCCGCCGGAGGTACCGCGCGAGCAGCCACGACCCGAACCCGCCGAGCGCGACGGCGCCGAGCACTCCCCACGCCACGAACTGCACTCGCGAGACGAAGGAGGCGTCGACCGCCGAGAGCGTCACTCCCGCCGAGACCAGCGCCACGACCGTGCCGTCGGCGCTCTCGATCGGAGCGACGGCGCGCACCGACGGGCCGAGAGTGCCCGTGTAGGTCTCGGTGAAGGTGCGCCCCTCGAGCGCCGGCTCGATGGTGCCGATGAACGGCAGCCCGATCTGGTCGCGGTCGCGGTGCGTGTAGCGGGTGCGGTCGGGGTTCATGATCGTGAGGAAGTCGACATCGGTGTCGGCCATGATCTCCTCGGCGTAGGGCTGCAGCGACGCCGAGGGATCGGCCTCCTGCGTCGCCTCGATCACGAAGGGGTTGTCGGCCACCGTGCGCGCCACGACCAGGCTGCGCTGGGCGGCCTCCTCGCCCGAGCGGCCCCGGGCGTCGATCGCGAGGACGACCACGGCCGCGGCTCCGACGAGCAGGATGCAGAGCAGCTGGATCGCGAACAGGCGCGCGGCGATGCTCCCGCGGGGAGCGGCTCCCGACATCCCGGACCTCCTCGTTCCGTGAACAGTATGAACGCAACCTCCGGCCCCCGCCGGGGCGGGTCCACCATCGTCCTGTGCCGGAGCCCCCGGCTCCGCCCCCTCGACGAAGAGACAGGACACGCTCATGGCAAAGACGCCCGGACGCACCACCCGCAGGCGGATCGACCGCAATCACTGGCTCTACATCGCGGTCATCATCGCCGTGGTCGCGGGCGTCGTCGTCGGACTCGTCGCCCCCGCCTTCGCCGCGACGCTCGAGCCCGTCGGCAAGGCCTTCGTCGGCCTGATCAAGATGATGATCGCGCCGATCATCTTCTGCACGATCGTGATCGGCATCGGATCCATCGCCAAGGCGGCCACCGTCGGCAAGGTCGGCGGCCTGGCACTGGGCTACTTCATCGTGATGTCGACCTTCGCGCTCGGCATCGGCCTCGTGGTCGGCAACATCCTGCACCCGGGCGAGGGCCTCGACATCTCGAGCGCCACCTACGACACGAGCGACCTGAAGGCCGAGACGACGTCCGACTTCATCCTCGGCATCATCCCCGTCTCCCTCTTCTCGTCGCTGGTCGACGGCAGCATCCTGCAGACCCTCTTCGTCGCCCTCCTCGTCGGCTTCGCGCTGCAGAAGATGGGCGCCAAGGGCCAGCCGATCCTCGGGGCGATCAAGCAGCTCCAGGTGCTCGTCTTCCGCATCCTCTCGATGGTGCTCTGGGTCGCCCCGATCGGCGCCTTCGGTGCGATCGCCGCCGTCGTCGGCAAGACCGGCTGGGGTGCGGTCGTCGCCCTCGCCACGCTGATGATCGGCTTCTACATCACCTGCGCGATCTTCGTGATCGTCATCCTCGGGCTGCTGCTGCGCCTGGTCACCGGCGTCAACATCTTCTCGCTGATGAAGTACCTGGCCCGCGAGTACCTCCTGATCGTCGGCACCTCCTCCTCCGAGGCCGCTCTGCCCCGCCTGATCGCCAAGATGGAGCACCTCGGCGTCTCGAAGCCCGTGGTCGGCATCACCGTCCCGACCGGCTACTCCTTCAACCTCGACGGCACCGCGATCTACCTGACGATGGCCTCCCTCTTCATCGCCTCCGCCACCGGTGCGCCGATGTCGATCCCGGAGCAGATCGGGCTCCTCCTCTTCATGATGATCGCGTCGAAGGGCGCCGCCGGAGTCACCGGCGCCGGCCTCGCCACCCTCGCCGGCGGTCTGCAGTCCTTCCGCCCCGACCTCGTCAACGGCGTCGGCGTCATCGTCGGCATCGACCGGTTCATGTCGGAGGCCCGCGCGGTCACCAACTTCACCGGCAACGCGGTCGCCACTCTGCTGGTCGGCACCTGGACCAAGCAGATCGACATGGTGCAGGTCCGCGAGGTCCTCGGAGGCCGTGCCCCGTTCGACGAGACGACGCTCGGCGCCGACGAGCACGGTTCCGACGGGCACGGTGCTCCCGCTTCCGGCACCTCGATCACCGAGGGCATCGCCTCCATCCAGGACTCGGAGGAGGCCGGCCGCACCCGCGCCGAGCTCGCCGGCAAGCGCTAGGCGGCACGCGCCACGAACGCCCCGCTCGGGTCCCCGGGCGGGGCGTTCGCCGTGTCTCAGTGCCTGCGCACGCCGAACAGGGGCAGCGTCACCGAGCAGAGCGGCCCGATCAGGGCGGCGAAGAGCAGGGTGCCGAGGCCGACGTCGCCGCCGAGCGCCCAGCCGACGAGCAGCACGGTGACCTCGACGCCCGAGCGGGCGATCCAGATCGGCAGCCCGGTGCGCGCGTGCAGCCCGGTCATCAGGCCGTCGCGGGGCCCGGGGCCCAGGCGCGCTCCGATGTAGATCCCGCTGGCGACGGCGAGCAGCAGCAGTCCGCCCGCGAACAGCAGCGCGCGGCTCCACCACAGCTCGGGAGCGGGCAGCACGGCGATCCCGACGTCGATCATCGTCCCGACGACGAGCACGTTCAGCACCGTGCCGAGGCCCGGGCGCTGCCGCAGAGGGATCCACAGCAGCAGCACGAGCAGGCCGATCACGTTCGTGAGCAGTCCGATCCCCAGTCCGGTCTGGCGTGAGAGGCCCTGCGAGAAGACGGTCCACGGATCCACTCCGATGCCCGCGCGGATCATCATCGCGTCGGCGAAGCCGTAGAGCATCAGGCCGATCAGCAGGCGCGGAACGGGCCGCCAGCGCCACTGGCTGAGGGAGGGAGCGGCGACGAGTGCCGGGGCGGAGGTGGTCATGGATCTCATCCCACCTCATGATTGGCCTTTGTCGCGCGGTCCAATCCGGCTACCTTGGACGCATGGCTGATGTCCACTTCGGCGTGCGCGCCCTGCAGACCCTCCTCGGCGACTGGCGCGAGCAGCGCGGCACGCGGCCCGCGTACCTCGCGCTCGCCGACCGCATCCGGCTCCTGAGCATCGACGGCCGGATCCCGACCGACAGCCGCCTGCCCGCCGAGCGCGAGCTGTCGACCCGGCTCGGCGTCAGCCGGACGACCGTCGCCGCCGCCTACAGGGAGCTGCGCGAGAGCGGCTACCTGGTCAGCGTGCGGGGCTCGGGCAGCGTGACGCGCCTGCCCGGCGCGGTCGTGCACGCGGTGCCGTCGCTGGCGCCCGACTTCCTCGACTTCACCAAGGCGGCCCTCCCCGCCGTGCCCGAGCTCTCCGAGGCGTACGCCCGCGCCGCCGAGCGGATGGCCGACCACTTCGACGCCGGCTCGTACGACACCGTCGGGCTGCCGATCCTCCGTCGCGCGATCGCCGACCGCTACACGCAGCGGGGGCTGCGCACCGAGCCCGGCCAGATCATGGTGACGATCGGCGCCCAGCACGCCATCGCCCTCGTCGCGCGGACCCTGCTCGCCCGCGGCGACCGCGCCCTGATCGAGGCGCCCACCTATCCGCACGCCTACGAGGCGCTCCGCCTCGCGGGCGCCCGGCTCGTGCCGGTGAACGTCGACGGAGCCGACGGCTGGGACGGCGAGGGCCTGATCGCGGCGCTGCGCGGCACGAGCCCGTCGCTCGCCTACCTGATGCCCGACTTCCACAACCCGACCGGCCGCTCGATGGCCCCGGAGCTGCGCGAGCGCGCGATCGCCGCGGCGGCCCGGCAGGGCACGCTGATCGTCGCCGACGAGACGACGGCCGAGCTCGACATCGACCGGCGGATGTCCCCCCTGCCCTTCGCCGCCTACGGGCCGGAGGGGACGGTGCTCTCGATCGGCTCGGTCGGCAAGACGCTGTGGGGCGGCATCCGGATCGGCTGGATCCGCGCCGAGCGCAGCGTGATCCGCAAGCTCGTCGCGGCGCGCAGCGCGGGAGACCTCGGCAGCCCGATCCTCGAGCAGCTGCTGGTCGCCGACATGCTCGGGCGGATGGACGGCGTCCTCGAGCTGCGGCGCAGTCAGCTGCGAGCGGGCCGCGACCACCTCGAGGCGGCGCTCGCCCGCGCGATCCCCGAGTGGAGCGTCCCGCGCGTCTCGGGCGGTCTGTCGACCTGGGTCGGCCTCGGCCGCCCCGCGAGCTCGCAGCTGGCGCTCGCCGCGCGCACCTCGGGCCTGCTGATCACCGCCGGTCCGCGGTTCGGGATCGACGGAGCGTTCGAGCGCTTCCTGCGCATCCCGATCGGCTACTCGCCCGAGGTCACCGACCGTGCCGTGGAGGCGCTGGCCGCCGCGTGGGCGCAGGTCGCCCGGCACCCGGTGGCGGACGCGGGGTACCTGGCCGACGTGGTGTAGCTGGCCGACGTGGTGTAGCTGAATACTCAGCTGGCTGATGGAAGACTCATAGCGTGCATCTCCTCGCCGTCCTGAGCATGAAGAACCGGGCCCTCATCGCCCTCGTCACCGTCGTCATCGCCGTGTTCGGCGGCGTCGCCCTCACCGGGCTCAAGCAGGAGCTCGCCCCGTCGATCTCGTTCCCGCAGCTCGCGGTGATCTCGAGCTATCCCGGAGCCGCACCGGAGGTGGTCAACGACGACGTCTCGACGCCGATCGAGACCGCGATCCAGGGCGTGCCCGGGCTCGAGACGACGAGCGCGACCTCGTCGACGAACTCGTCGCTGATCTCGGCGTCCTTCGTCTACGGCACCGACCTCGCGACCGCCGAGCAGAAGATCCTGCAGGCGATCAACCGCATCAAGAGCACGCTGCCCGAGGGCGTGGATCCGCAGGTCGTCACCGGCTCGTTCGACGATCTGCCGGTGCTGCAGCTCGCGGTCTCGAGCGACGGAGACGCGAAGGCGCTCGCGAGCGAGCTGCGCACCAGCGTCATCCCCGATCTCGAGAAGGTCGAGGGCGTCCGCGAGGCCGCGCTCGTCGGCGAGAGCGCCCAGCGCGTCACGATCACACCCGACGACGCTCAGCTCGCCGCGGCCGGGCTCACGGTGAACGACATCCGCACCGCCCTGCAGCAGAACGGCGTGCTCGTCGCCGGTGGCGAGATCACCCAGGACGGCTCGACCTTCTCGGTGCAGTCGGGCGTCAAGCTCGGCTCGACCGACGACATCGCGGCGCTGCCCCTGCTGCCCTCGCAGTCGTCGTTCACCGCTGCCCCCACCGCCCCCACCACGATCGGAGCCGTCGCCACCGTCGCCGTCACCGACGCCCCGATCACCTCGATCTCGCGCGTCAACGGCCAGCCCGCGCTGACCCTCTCGATCACCAAGCTGCCCGCGGCGAACACCGTCGACGTCTCGACCGGTGTCACCGCGCTCCTGCCCGACCTCGAGGCGTCGCTCGGCGACGGCGCGACGTTCACGTCGGTCTTCGACCAGGCCCCCTACATCCAGGACTCGATCGAGTCGCTCGCGCAGGAGGGGGCGCTCGGCCTCGTCTTCGCCGTGCTGGTGATCCTCGTGTTCCTGCTGTCGGTGCGCTCGACCCTGGTCACGGCGATCTCGATCCCCACCTCCGTGCTGATCACCTTCATCGGCCTGCAGACCGCCGGCTACACGCTCAACATCCTCACGCTCGGCGCCCTCACGATCGCGATCGGCCGCGTGGTCGACGACTCCATCGTGGTCATCGAGAACATCAAGCGGCACCTCGACGCGGGGGAGGAGCGCGCGGCCACGATCGCGGTCGCCGTCCGCGAGGTCGCCGGAGCGATCACCGCGTCGACCATCACGACCGTCGCCGTGTTCCTGCCGATCTCGTTCGTCGGCGGCACGACGGGCGAGCTGTTCCGGCCGTTCGCGCTGACCGTGTCGATCGCGCTGCTCGCCTCCCTGATCGTCGCGCTGACGATCGTGCCGGTGCTGGCGTACTGGTTCCTCCGCCCCTCGAAGCGCGCCGGCGTGCGCGAGGCCGCTCAGGCCGCGCTCGCCGAGGAGCGCAGCGCGGCGGGCGAGCAGACCGCGCACGACGACGCGCCCCCGCATCACGGCGCGCATGCCGCTCCCCGCCGGGCCTCCGCCCTGCAGCGCGTCTACGGCCCGATCATCGGCTGGACGCTGCGGCACTCCGTCGCGACGGTGCTGCTCGCGCTGCTCGTGCTCGTCGGCACCGGCGCGCTCTACCCGCTGATGAAGACGAACTTCCTCGGCTCCAGCGGCCAGAACACCTTCACCGTCACCCAGACCGTCCCGGTCGGGCAGAGCCTCGACGCGCAGGACGCCACGGCGCAGCAGGCGAGCGCCGCGATCCTCGACGTCGGCGGAGTCGAGACCGTCCAGCTCACGATCGGCTCGTCGGGCGGCGGCCTGCAGAGCGCCTTCGGCGGCGGCGGAGGCGGCACCTCCATCCGCTACTCGGTCACCACCGACGAGTCGGCCGACCAGGAGGTCGTGCAGACCGACGTGCGCGATGCGCTCGGCGCGATCGCCTCGCCCGACGACATCAGCGTCTCGGCCGCCTCCGGCTTCGGCGCCTCCTCGGACATCGAGGTCGACCTCTCGACCGCGTCGCAGAGCGATCTGCAGAGCGCGAACGACACCCTGCTCGCGGCGCTGCGCGGCACCGACGGGATCAGCCAGGCCGAGAGCAACCTCTCCTCCTCCCTGCCCTACATCGCCGTGCGTGTCGATCGCGCGGCGGCGGCGGAGGCGGGACTCAGCGAGGTCGCCGTCGGCACGCTGGTCAGCCAGGCCCTGCAGCCGACCCAGGCCGGCAGCGTAGTGATCGACGACCGGACGCTCTCGATCTACCTCGCCGACGCGCAGCCTCCGGCGACGATCGACGAGCTCTCGGCGCTGCCGATCCCGACGCTCACCGGCGAGGTCGCGCTGTCGACCCTCGCCGCCGTCGAGCAGACGAACGGGCCCGCCAGCATCACGACCGAGCGCGGCCAGCGCACCGCCACCATCACCGTGACCCCGGAGGGGGACGACCTCGCCTCCGCGAACCTCGCCGTGCAGTCGGCGATCGACGACACCGACCTGCCCGCGGGCGTCTCGGCCTCGCTCGGCGGAGTCACGGCCGACCAGAGCGACGCGTTCTCGCAGCTCGGGATCGCGCTGCTGGTGGCGATCCTGATCGTCTACGTCGTGATGGTCGCGACCTTCCGCTCGCTGCTGCAGCCGCTGCTCCTGCTGGTGTCGGTGCCGTTCGCGGCGACCGGGGCGATCGCGCTGCAGGTGATCACGGGCGTGCCGCTCGGCGTGCCCTCGCTGATCGGCGTGCTGATGCTGATCGGCATCGTGGTGACGAACGCGATCGTGCTCGTGGACCTGGTGAACCAGTACCGCGAGCGCGGGATGCCGGTGCGGGAGGCGCTGCTGCACGGCACCGAGCGGCGGCTCCGCCCCATCCTGATGACGGCCCTGGCGACGATCTTCGCGCTGCTCCCGATGGCGCTCGGCATCACCGGGCACGGCGGCTTCATCTCGCAGCCGCTGGCGATCGTCGTGATCGGAGGCCTCGTGTCCTCGACCGTGCTGACCCTGGTCGTGCTGCCGGTCGTCTACAACCTGGTCGAGGGGTATCGTGAGCGGCGGCGTGCCGCTCGCGCCGAGAGGGCATCGGCATGACTCGCACCAGCACGGCCGACTCGACCACGATCGGCTCCCGCTGGAGGAGCGGACCCGAGCGGGCGGCGGCGGTCCTCGCCGAGGTGGGTCCCGAGCGCTACGTCGACACCGACTTCCGCCCCGGCACCCTGCGGCACATCGTCCTCTTCCGCTTCCGCCCGACGGCGCTGATCTCGGAGGTCGATGCGGTGACGGAGCGCTTCGCGGCGCTCGCCGACGAGTGCGTCCGCGACGGCCGGCCGTACATCGTCTCGCTCGAGACCGGTCCGCAGCTCAGCACGGAGGGCGCGGGCGAGGGCTTCGACCGCGCGTTCCTGCTGACCTTCGCGTCGGAGGGCGACCTCAACTACTACGTCGGCCGGCCGGCCGTCGACGGGCCCGGCCTGTTCGATCCGGCGCACGACGCCTTCAAGGCGTTCGTCGGGCCGTTCCTCGACACGGCGGGCGTCGTCGCGTTCGACTTCCGGCCCCAGGACCCGGCGCGCACGGCCTGACCGCGGTGGCGACTCCCGAGTTCATCCTCCGGCTGCGCGAGCGGATCGGCACCGAGCTGCTCTGGCTGACCGGCGTCACCGCGGTGATCCTCCGCGACGAGCAGGTCCTGCTCGTGCGCCGGGCCGACACCGGCGCCTGGACGCCGGTGACCGGCGTCATCGACCCGGGCGAGACCGTCGCCGCGACCGCCGTGCGCGAGGCGCTCGAGGAGACCGGAGTCTTCATCGAGGTCGAGCGCCTGGTCTGGGTGCACACCCTCGCGCCGATGCGGTACCCGAACGGCGACCGCGCGCAGTACCTCGACCACACCGTCCGGGCACGCTACGTCTCGGGCGAGGCCCACGTCGCCGACGAGGAGTCGAGCGAGGTCGGCTGGTTCGCGCTGGACGCGCTGCCGGAGATGTCGCCCGACCACCGCGCGCGCATCGCCCACGCGCTGTCGGACGAGGTCGGCTGCGCGCTCGACTGAAGCGCCTCAGACGTGCTCCGACACCAGCACAGCGGTCGTGCCCGGCTCGAGGGCGTCGAACACGTGCTGCTCGTCGCCGGGGTAGGACAGGTAGTCGCCGGGGCCGAGCTCGACCGGGGCGTCCGCCGGGCCGACGCGGGCGCGGCCGGTCGAGAGCACGACGTGCTCGACGGTGCCGCGGGCGTGCGGGGCCGAGTCGCGGGCGGTGCCGGGCTCGCCGGCGACGAGGTAGACGTCGCGGCGCGCTCCGGGCGGGCAGGCGCTCAGCAGGGTCGCCACGTAGTCGGCGGTGGCGGAGGCGATGCGGGGCCCGTCGCCGGCGCGGATCAGTTGAACGGTGCGCCGGGGCGGCTCGACGAGGTGCGAGAACGGGACGCCCAGGGCGCCGCCGAGCGCCCAGAGCGTCTCGAGGTTGGGATTGCCCTCGCCCGCCTCGAGCTGCGAGAGGGTCGACTTGGCGATGCCGGCGCGGCGGGCGATCTCGGAGATGCTGAGGCCGAGTCGTCCGCGCTCGCGGCGGAGGGCGGAGGCGACGAGGTCGCGGGGGGAGTCGGTCAAGGCGTTCGCCTTCCTGATCGATCGTTCGACTTGACGAACGGGCGGTGGGGCGGCACGATGGCCGCATGTCCACCATAAGCGCCGTACGTTCGCTCCTCCGAACGCTCGTGGCCGCGGACCGCCGCTCGATCGCCCTCGTGAGCGTCTCGGTCGCCGTCGTCGGCGTCTCCTACGGACTCGGTGCCGCGGGAGCGGGCTTCCCGCTCTGGCAGATCCTCCTGCTCGCGGTCGCGGTGTTCGGTGCGTCGGCCGAGATCCTCTTCGTGGGGGTGATCGCGGCCGGAGGCGCCCCGCTGGCCGCCGCGCTCGCCGCGCTGCTCGTGAACGCGCGCGCTCTGCCGTACGGGATGACGGTCGGTGCGTTCCTGCCCGGCGGGCCGCTCCGCCTCCTCGGAGCCCACCTCGCGAACGACGAGACCGTGGCGCTGGCGATGTCAGGCGCCACCCTGGAGCGCCGCCGAGCGCTGTTCTGGTCCTCGGGCATCGCGGTCGCGGTCGCCTGGCCGGTCGGCGCCCTCCTCGGAGCGCTGCTCGGAGCCGTCGTCGCCGACCCGGCCGCGCTCGGCCTCGACGCGGTGTTCCCCGCGGTGCTGCTCGCCCTCGCGCTGCCCGCCCTGCGGAGTGCCCGGACCGCGGCCGCCGCGGTGGCCGGGGGAGTGGTCGCGCTCGCGGTGCTGCCGACCGCTCCGCTCGGCCTCGCTCCGGTGCTCGCGCTCACCGGGCTCGTCGTCGCCGGGAGGCGCGCGTGAGCACCGCGGCGGTCACGCTCGGCATCGTCGTCCTCGCCGTCGGGAGCTTCGCTCTGCGCGCGGGCGGCGCCGCGCTCGGCGACCGGATCGATCTCGGCGAGGCGACCGGGCGCCTCCTCGACCGCGGCACCGTCGTCCTGCTCGTCGCGGTCGCGCTGGTGTCGGCGCTCGCCGACGGCACCGAGCCGGCGCACGCCTCCCGGGCCGCCGGCGTCGCGGCCGGGGCGATCGCCGCACTGCTGCGCGCGCCGCTGGTCGTCGTCGTGCTCAGCGCGGCGGTCGTGACCGCGCTGCTGCGTGCCTGACTCCGCAGGGCTGAAGGGGTCAGATCGCCTTGGCGAAGCAGACGCTCGCCGCGTCGCCGACGTAGGGGCCGAATCCGTCGATCTCGATGAAGCCGAGGGCGGGAGCGGCGGCGAGGGCGTCTGTCGCGTCGGCCGGGGCGCGGAACCGCAGCGTGCGGATCCGCTGGACCCGCGCCCAGGCCTCGGCCGCGGCGACGAGGCGCCGGGCGACTCCGGAGCGGCGTGCCCCGGGCAGGACGACCGCGGCGAGCAGCTCGGCGAAGTCGTCCGGTCCGGGCGCGAGCGCCAGGGCCCCGAGCAGGCGGTCGGAGGAGTCGCGGGCCGCGAAGACGCGCGCGTGCCGGGGTGGGGGCGGCGCGAGCAGGGCCGCGAGATCGGGCGAGTCGCCGCGCTCGAGCGTGACGACGACTCCGCCGGTCACGACGCCGGGTCCGCCGCTCCGGCCTCGAGCGACAGCGTCTGCTCCGCGGGTGCATCGAGCTGCGCGTGCAGGAACTCGACGATCGTGGCGCGGAGCGAGTCGTCGAGCATGGCGATCGAGTGCAGGGCTCCGGGAACCACGACGAAGTCGACGCTCGCGCCTGCGGCCTCGAGGGCCTCGGCGAAGGCGCTGGACTGCGTGAGCGCGATGCGCTCGTTCGCGGAGTGGGCGATGAAGAAGGCGGGCTCGGTGCCGTCGACGTGGGCGAGCGGCGACGCCTCCTCGGCTGCGGGGCACGCGGCGAGGTCGGTGCAGTCGAGGTAGGTGCGGACGGCGCCGGCGACGCCGACGACCGGGTCGTCGTCGGCGAGGCCCGCCGCCGTCAGATCGGAGGGGCCGCTGAGGTCGACGACCGCCGCCAGGCGCGAGGCGGTCGCCTCCCGGGTGCCGAGGAGGGAGACCAGGTTGCCGCCGGCCGATCCGCCGAACGCCGCGACGCGCTCGGGGTCGATGCCGAACCGCTCGGTCTGCTCGGGCTCGAGGATCCAGTCGAGCGCCGCCGAGACGTCGTCGATCTGGGTGGGGAACACGGCGTCGGGGGCGAGGCGGTAGTTCACCGAGACGGCGACGAAGCCCTCGGAGGCGAGCCACTGGCAGAGCGGGCGCCAGTTCTCGTCGGCCTTGTCGCCGCGCGCCCAGCTGCCGCCGTGCACGACGAGCACCGCGGGCAGGGCTGCCGCCGCGGCGTCGACGGGCGAGCAGACGTCGACCGCCTGTCCCGTCGTGTCGTCGTAGACGAGGTCGGACTCGACGGGGATGTCGGACCACTCGGTGACGGGAGCAGCCCCCGCCGCCTGCGCGATCGGCTCCGAGACGGGAGCGCTCGAGCATCCGGTGAGGACCGCCGCGGTGAGCGCCAGGATCGCCGCAGAGAGGGCGAAGGATCGCGTGGGTCGGAGAGGCTCGCGCATGGGTGAGACGAGCGTAAGCGCCCGCGGGCTCCGCGCCTAGAGCAACCCCCTGATCAGGGGGTGTACAGCGGTACGGAGGGCTCCGTCTCCTCCGCCGGGTCCTCGCTCGGCGCCTCCGCCTGCAGCCGCACGAGCACGACGCCGACGAGGATCAGCGCACCGCCCGCGAACTGGATCGGCGCGGGGAGCTCGCCGAGCAGCGCCCATGCCGCGACGATCGAGAACAGCACCTCGGTGAGGCCGACGAAGGAGGCGATCCGGGTGCCGAGCCGGGATCCGCCGGCGATCCCCAGCAGGTAGGCCGTCACCGTCGACATGCCGAGGATGACGGCGGCGGGCAGCAGCCACGACACCTCCGCGCCGACGAAGACGACGTCGCCGAAGCTCGCCCGCAGCGGCACGACCCCCACCGCGCCGAGCGCGAGCAGGAGCACGGCGCCGACCGTCATCGCGCCCGCCGTGAGGGCGAGCGGCGGCAGCTCGGGGTCGATCCGGCCGGCGATCACGTAGTAGACGCAGAGGCCGAGCGAGGCGGTGAGCGCCCAGGCGATGCCGACCAGCTCGGGAGTGGCCTGGCCCGACAGGTCGAGCACGAGCACCAGTCCGAGGAGCGCGAGCGCCGACCCGCCCAGGGTGAAGCGGCCGGGGTGCTTCCTGGTGCGCGCCCAGGCGAAGAGCACGAGGAACACCGGTGCGAGGTACTCGATGAGCAGCGCGACGCCGACCGACATGTGCTCGATCGCGCTGTAGAAGCAGAGCTGCGCGGCGATCACGGCGAAGACTCCGTAGAGCGCGATCGTGCCGAGGTTGCGGCGCAGCACGTGCCAGCGGCCGCGGAGGGAGAGGGCGGCCGGGATCGCGAGGATCAGTGCCGCGCCTCCCGCGCGCCAGAGCACGGCGGCGGCGGGGGTCCAGCCGGCCTCGAGCAGCGGCTTCACGAAGGGTCCGCCGAGCCCGAAGGCGGCGGCGGCCGCCAGGGCGAGGACGAGGCCGGAACCGAGACGGCGCGGGGGCGTGGAGATCGGGGCGGGGATCGTCGCGGAGGTCGTCACGAGCGGCCCCTTTCAGGAGTGTCGGGCGTTATGCTCGTGACACTAACCGTTCGCATTGTCAGGAGTCAACATGGTCTTCGCTCATGACGTCGAGGCGGCACTCACCGCGACCGCCGTGCTCGTCAACACCCTCCCCGAGCTCTCGCACTCGGGCGAGGACGAGCTGGCCACCCTCGAGCAGCTCGAGGACTTCGTGCGCGAGAACCGCTACACCGGCAGTCGCGAGCACAGCCCCGACGAGCTCGAGGCGGTGCGGGCCGTCAGGGCACCGCTCCGCTCGCTCTGGCTGAGCCGGGCCGAGGAGGATCTCGTCGCCATCGTCAACGGGATGCTCGAGGACGCGCCGGCGCTGCCGCAGCTCGTCCGGCACGGCATCTACGGCTGGCACCTGCACGCGACCCGCGACGAGAGCCCGCTCGCCACCCGCATCGTCGTCGAGGCCGCGATGGCGTTCGTCGACGTCGTCCGCGGTGACGAGCGCGACCGCATCCGGATCTGCGCCGCCGACGACTGCGAGGCCGTCCTGGTCGACCTCTCGCGCAACCGCTCGAAGCGCTACTGCGACACCGGCAACTGCGGCAACCGGGCGAACGTGGCGGCGTACCGCGCGCGGCGGGCGTCGGAGTAGCGCGACCGCGCCCTAGCCAGCAGCCCCACCCGCCCTGTAGACTCCTGCGGTCGGCTCTTGACTCCGTGCGCTGACGCGCGGATGGGTTTGTCAGTCAAGCGGGCCGGATCCACGACAGTCGTCGTCGGATAAATCACATGTGTGAATCGGCCCCGATCAGCGATCGTCCACTCTCGTCCCTCGAGAGCCGGAGCACGTCGCCCGGGTTCTCGCAGGCCTGCGCTCGAACGCCCCCACGAGGGTGCTGATCGCCGCAGTCTGCTCGCGCACGACCTGAACCCAGGAAGCAGCAGTCATGCCCAAGAACAAGAAGCCCGCCGGCGGGCGCCCCGCCAAGAACTTCGAGCCCAACCGCTTCGGCCCCTCCAGCGGCAAGTCGCAGCTCGGAGGCCGTCCGCGCTTCCCCGCGGCGAAGCCCGGCGCGCGCAGCGAGGGCCACCGCGGCTACCGCCCCGTCGACGAGAACGCGCCCAAGAAGGCGCGCTGGAACGCCGACGAGCGCGCCGAGCGCGCGTCCGAGCGCAACGCCCGTCCGGCTGAGCGCGGCGGCTACGACCGCGATGCCCGCCCGGCGCGCTCCTACGACCGCGACGAGCGCCCCGCGCGCGGCTACGACCGCGATGCCCGCCCGGCGCGCTCGAACGACCGTGACGACCGTCCGGCCCGTTCGTACGACCGCGATGCCCGCCCCGCGCGTTCGTTCGACCGCACCGACCGCCCGGCCCGTTCGTACGACCGCGACGAGCGCCCCGCGCGTTCGTTCGACCGCACCGACCGCCCCGCGCGCAGCTACGACCGCGACGAGCGCCCCGCGCGTTCGAACGACCGCGATGCCCGCCCCGCGCGCTCGTACGACCGCAGCGACCGCCCCGCGCGCAGCTTCGATCGCACCGACCGTCCTGCCCGCGGCTACGACCGCGACGCCCGTCCGGCTCGTTCGAACGACCGCGACGAGCGCCCCGCCCGTTCGTACGGCCGCGACGAGCGCACCGAGCGCACTGAGCGCCCCGCGCGCTCCTTCGACCGCGACTCCCGCCCCGCCCGCTCGCACGACCGCGGCGACCGCCCGACCCGCAGCTTCGACCGTCACGACAAGCCGTCGCGTCGCGACTCCGGATCCGACTTCTACCCGAGCCGCACCGCGCGCCCGACCCACCAGGTCGATGACGTCGTGCTCGAGCGCCTCGAGGCGACCTCGACCCTCGCGGTCGACGTCGAGGGCGTCACCTTCGGCGACCTGGGCCTCGGCGCCAACATCGTCCGTCAGCTGACCGGGATGGGAGCGGCCGCGCCGTTCCCGATCCAGGCCGCGACCATCCCCGAGGTGCTCGCAGGCAAGGACGTCCTCGGCCGCGGCAAGACCGGCTCGGGCAAGACGATCGCGTTCGGCGCGCCCGTCGTCGAGCGCCTGATGGAGAACGACGGCGCCAAGGGCCGCAAGCCCGGTCGCGCCCCCCGTGCGCTCATCCTCGCGCCGACCCGCGAGCTGGCGATGCAGATCGACCGCACCATCCAGCCCATCGCCCGCTCGGTCGGCCTCTTCACGGCGACGATCTACGGAGGCGTCCCGCAGTACAAGCAGGTCGGCGCCCTCCAGCGCGGGGTCGACATCATCATCGCGACGCCGGGCCGCCTCGAGGACCTCGCCGAGCAGGGGCGTCTCGACCTCTCGAGCATCACGATCACCGTCCTCGACGAGGCCGACCACATGTGCGACCTCGGCTTCCTCGAGCCCGTGCAGCGCATCCTCCGCGGTACCGCTCGCGGCGGTCAGCGCCTGCTGTTCTCGGCCACCCTCGACAAGGGCGTCGCGACGCTCGTCGACGAGTTCCTCGTCGAGCCGAGCGTCCACGAGGTCGCGGGGGAGGACCAGGCGTCCTCGACCATCGACCACCGCGTCCTGCTCATCGAGCACCGCGACAAGGGTCAGATCATCGAGCAGCTCGCCGCACGAGCGGGCAAGACGCTGATCTTCGCCCGCACCCGCGCGTTCGCCGAGCAGCTCGCCGAGCAGCTCGAGCACGCCGACATCCCCGCGACGAGCCTGCACGGCGACCTGAACCAGTCGCGCCGCACCCGCAACCTGGCGCTGCTCACGAGCGGCCGCGTCGACGTCCTCGTCGCGACCGACGTCGCCGCTCGCGGCATCCACGTCGACGACATCGACCTGGTGATCCAGGCCGACGCGCCGGACGAGTACAAGACCTATCTGCACCGCTCCGGCCGCACCGGCCGCGCGGGGAAGAAGGGCACCGTCGTCACGCTCATCACGCGCAATCGCCGCCACCGCATGGAGGAGCTGCTCGAGCGCGCCGAGATCGAGGCCGACATGGTCGCCGCGTTCCCCGGTGACCGTCTGCTGACCGAGATCAGCGCACCCGCCGAGTAAGTCGACGGCAGCATCTCCGACGAACGGCGCGGGTCCTCAGGGGCTCGCGCCGTTCGTCGTCTCGGCGTCGCGGAGACGCGACCTCAGAACGGCGGTCTGTCCTTGAACCGGGGTCGTGGTGGCGGATCGGGTGGCCGCCCGGGAAGTGCCGGGGGTCGGGTGGTGACGCGGCGGCCGGTCGGGGTGGTCCACTCCGTGGTGCCGTCGGGGTGGAGGACGTAGGTCCAGCGGTCGCCGTGGCGGACGTGGTGGTGGGAGGTGCAGAGGCTCAGGAGGTTCGCGAGGGCGGTGTCGCCACCGTTGCGCCATTCGAGGGTGTGGTCGGCCTCGGCCCTGGACGCGGGGCGGGTGCAGCCGGGGAAGCGGCAGGTCTGGTCGCGGAGCTGGAGGTGGAGCCGCATCCGCGAGGGTGGGACGCGGTGGGTGCGGCCGACGGAGGTGACCGTTCCGGTGTCCGGGTCGGTGAGGATCCGGGTGAACGAGGCGCCGACGCCGACGAGTCGGCGGGCGGTGGCGGCGGGGATGAGTCCGTATCCGTCGAGATCGGCCGGGGCGTCGTCGGCTCCGGTGGCGGTGCTCGCGGCGAGCGTCAGCCGCACTTCTGCACGCACTCCGGGGACGAACGTCGGCGGGACTGTCGGGCCGTCGTCGGCGGGGGTGGTGCCGGCGATGTCGCCGTCGCAGAGCAGATCCGCGAGGGCGTCGGCGCGCAGCTCAGCCAGGGTCCGCTCGTCACCCGCGCCGTCGACGGTGGTGTCGCCGGATGTGCCGTCGGGCGTCCCGTCCCGGAGGGTCCGGGCGATGCGGTCGATGCGGTGGAACGCGCCCATCGCGACCTCGGCCGGCAGGAGCGCGCCGAGGGTGGCCATCCCGTCGATCTCCGCGCTCACCCACACACCCCGGTCGGCGCGCGCTCGGACGTGCCGTGCGGCGAGGGGTTCGTCGTGCAGCTGGTCCCTCATCCGCGCGACGGCCCTCCGGAGTTGCGTCGGGGTCGCGGTGAGCGCGACCTCGGCGGCGCGCTCGTCGAAGACGGCCCGCGATGACCGGGGCAGGGTGCTCGCGGTGTCGCAGATCACCTGGCTCGCCTCCCACAGGATGACGCCGTCCGCGAGGGCAGCGCGGGTGTGTGGGAGGTCTTCGTTCAGCAGCTGCCCGTGTTCGAGGATGCGCGACAGCCTCCGCTCCGTGGTCCGCATCGAGACCGCGAGGTCCGCGCGGATCGACCGCTCGAACAGCTCGCGGGACTCGCTGCGGCCAAGGCTGCCGCCGCGCACGAACGCGTCCGGGATCAGCCGGGCTGCGCGGTAGGAGGCGTACAGCGCGGTGGCCTTCGCCAGTTGCGCCAGCGAGGAGGTCACGTCGGCGCGCAGGGCGAGGTCGGCGAGCGTCCTGACCGTGTCAGGCGTCACCTCCGCCGCTGCTTCCGCACCCGTTCTCTCCATACGGATAGTGAATCAAGGACCTCCGACACCGACCCGGCCCGAGCGCTCGAACGGGACAACCCACCCCCGAATCGCGCCTGTGGAGGAAGCGCACCCGCTGCGCTCGAGGCGCGGGGCCCGTCGCGGCCGTTCGAGGACGACACTCTGGCCGCCGGCATCAGTAGAAGACCGCTACAGGCACTCCCGCAGGAACTGGTGGGTCTCGATACGCCGCTGCGCGGCTACTCGACCAGCAAGCAGCCGTCGCCCAGCCGAGGCGCCCCCTC
Organism: Rathayibacter sp. VKM Ac-2759; assembly: GCF_009834225.1. NCBI lineage: Bacteria > Bacillati > Actinomycetota > Actinomycetes > Micrococcales > Microbacteriaceae > Rathayibacter > Rathayibacter sp. VKM Ac-2759. The sequence continues at coordinate 3,085,886 of NZ_CP047176.1, read as the reverse complement.
CTCCGAGACCGCCCCCGACCGCTCTCGCGCGGACAAGCACGATCCGCAGCTCCCCGCCCACTGCGATCACCACCGGACCGCGCCCGTGGAGACGACTCGACCCACCCGGCGCCCTATCCGCGCCCGACCTCCGAGAGCTCGCCGGACACCTGCTCGCCCGGTACCCGCGCCGTCCGCCACGTGTCGATCGCGATGACGGACCCCAGCATCACCAGCGACAGCGAGAACGACGCCAGGGTGTCGGTCAGCCAGTGGTAGCCCAGGTACAGGCGGCTCACGATCTGGCAGACGATCATCCCCACGGCGAGCGCATACCCCCCGACCGCCCAGATCGGTGAGGAGCGGCGCGAGGCGAGCAGGAACGTCGTGATCAGGAAGAAGTCGCAGACGCCCATCACGTGGCCCGAGGGGTACGAGAAGGTCAGGTCGGGTCCGAGCAGCATCGTCGCGATCGGCGGGCGCGAGCGCTCGACGAGATGCGCCGCGAGCTGCACGCTGATCACGCCGACGAGCATGAAGAGCGCGAGCAGCACCGGCCGCCACAGGTGCCGGGCGAGTGCGATCCAGAGCACGAGGACCACGGCGATGATGGCGGGCAGGTAGACCGGCCCGAAGACGGTGGCGAGGGTGTCCATCACCACGGTTCCCTCGGCGAACCGGCGCTCGCGGAACCACTCCGCCACCGCCGGGTCGAGCGCCGCGAGGCCCGAGCGGGTCATGACCTGGGCGGTGAGGGCCGCGAAGGCGACAAGCCCGACGACGATCAGCGTGAGAGCGGACGTGTTCAGCCTCCGCCTCGCCGCGGCGGGCATGAACCGCTCCTCGACGATGAAGCGCCGGTGGAAACGGGATCGGCGCGTGAGGGTCTGCATCCGGACACCGTAGGGCCGCGACGACCTCGCGACGAGGGCTTGCCTCGCTCAGTCGGCCGGAGCGAAGAACGCCTCGATCGCCCGCGTCAGCGCGACGAGGTCGTCGACGTGGGCGAGCTCCCGCGCCGAGTGCATCGAGAGCAGCGGCACGCCGACGTCGACGGTGCGGATCCCGAGCCGGGTCGCGGTGAGCGGGCCGATCGTGGAGCCGCAGGGGACCGTGTTGTTCGAGACGAACTCCTGGTACTCCACGCCCGCTCGCGCGCAGACCCCGGCCCACAGCGCCGCGCCGCGCGCGTCCGTCGCGTAGCGCTGCGATGCGTTGATCTTGAGCAGCGGTCCCCTGCCCGCGACCGGCTGGTTCACCGGGTCGTGCTTCTCGGGGTAGTTCGGGTGCACGGAGTGACCGGCGTCGGCCGACAGGCACCACGAGCGGGCGATCGCCCGGGCGCGCTCGTCGACGCCCGCTCCGAGCGCCGCGCCGATCCGGTTCAGCACGTCCTCGAGGAACGGCCCGCTGGCGCCCGAGCGCGTCGCCGACCCGAGCTCCTCGTGATCGAAGGCGGCGAGCATGCTGATGTGCCTTGGGGAGGCGTCAGCGGCACTCGCCGAGAGCAGCGCGACGAGGCCGGCGTGGACCGAGCTGAGGTCGTCCATCCGGCCGGCGGCGAAGAGCGCGTCGTCGAGGCCGAAGCGCGCGGGCGGCTGCGTGTCGGCGGTGACGAGGTCGTACCCGACGATGTCCGAGGCGTCCGCGAGCCCTGCCCGGGAGGCGAGCAGCCCGAGCAGGTCGCCGTCGGCCGCACCGCCCACGCCGTACACCGGGAGCGTGTGCTTCTGCCGGTCGAGCTTGAGTCCGTCGTTCACCTCTCGGTCGAGGTGGACGGCGAGCTGCGGGATGCGCAGGAACGGCCCCGTCCGCACGAGCACCTCGGCACCGTCGCGGGTCACGAGGCGACCGGCCAGCTCGAGCTCGCGATCGAGCCACGAGTTGAGGAGGGGGCCGCCGTAGATCTCGACGCCGGCCTGCAGCCAGCCCTTCGCCTCGATGGTCGGCTTCGGCTTGAGCGTGAAGCCGGGGGAGTCGGTGTGCGCACCCAGGATGCGGAACGGCGTCACCGCATCGGCGCCCGACGGGAGGTGCCAGGCGATGACGGCGCCGTCGCGGACGACGTAGTAGCGGCCGGGGGCGCTCGGCCAGGCCTCCGTCTCGTCCAGTCCGGTGAATCCGGCCGCCGCGAGCCGACGGGCCGTCTCGGCCGCGGCGTGGAAGGAGGAGGGGGACGCGGTCAGGAACCCGGCGAAGTCGGCGATGTGGTCGGCGTGATCGGTCATCGTGCCAGTGAAACACCCCGGAGACGCGCCGAGGCCGAGGACCGGGCAGGTGTCCGGATCCGCGCCGTCGACACCGCCGCGCACGAACGCCGAAGGGCGGACGCCCGCAGGCGCCCGCCCTTCGGCGTGGTCGTGGTCGTCAGTGACTAGCTGGCCGGGGGGGTCAGCACGGTGTCGATGAGGTACACGGTCGCGTTGGCGGTCTGGACGCCTCCGCAGATGACCGAGGCGTCGTTCACCTTGATGTCGTCGCCGGAACCGGTGACGGTGACGTCGCCGCCCTCGACGGTGGTGTGCGTGCCATCGATGTCGTCAGGGGCGATCTGGCCGGGGACGACGTGGTAGGTGAGGATCGACGACAGCGTCGCGGCGCCCTCGGGGGTCTTCAGCGTCTCGAGGGTCGCGGCGTCGAGCTTGGCGAACGCGTCGTCAACGGGGGCGAAGACGGTGAACTCGCTGCCGTTCAGCGTGTCGACGAGGTTGACGTCGGGGTTGAGGGCACCCGAGACCGCAGCGGTCAGGGTGGTCAGCAGCGGGTTGTTCGACGCGGCGGTGGCCACCGGGTCGAGGGCCATGCCGGCGACGGAGCCGGCGCCGTCCGGGACCTGCTCGGCGTAGGTGGCGCAGCCGGCGCCGACGAGGTTCGCTGCCGGGTCCATGGTCGCCATCTCGGACGAGGTGGCCATGGGGGTCGACATCTCGGACTCGGTGTCGGTCGAGCCGGCGGTGCTGTCGCTGCCGCTGGAGCAGGCGGTGAGGCCGAGGGTGGCGGTGCCCAGCAGGGCGAATGCGGCGAGCATGGTGCGCTTGGTGGATCGCATGGGGTTTCTCCTTCGTGAGACGGTCTCCACGGGGGCGGAGGACCTGGAACTGTGTGGACCGTTTCGCGGCCGTTGACATGTCTTCGGAGCCCTCCCTGAGGGGGTTTGGAAATCGCTCGTCAAACTAGGTAACGGCTTCGTAACGTGCTGTCCTCCCCGGAATCACGCGGGTCTCTGCGGTGCCCGCCCGTCGATTACCCTGGGAGAAGGCCTGCGCACGGTGCGCATTCCGGCCATCACCCCCGGGGAGACGAGCAGGTGCAGACGCGAGGCGCACGGGTGGCACGGGGCGTCGTCGCCGCCGTCGCCGCGACCGCGACCGCCGCCGCCTCGCACACTCTCGCGGGGGCCGAGGCGCCCGCGCTGCCGATCCTCGCGCTCGCGATCGCCTTCTCGGCCGTCGTCTGCGTCCTCCTCTCGGGCCGCCGCCTCTCCCTCCCGCGACTGGTCGCCTCCGTGCTCCTGAGCCAGATCGCGTACCACGGCCTCTTCCTCGCGACGGGGAGCGGAGGCGACGTCAGCGTCGCCGGGACCAGCGGGACCGGGGCGCACTTCCACGACGGCGGCACCGTCGAGCTCGTCGCGGGTGCGGGCGGGCACGCGGCGCACTCGCCCGCCATGCTCGGCGCCCACCTGGCCGCGGCACTGCTCACCGTCGCCGCCCTGCGCCACGGCGAGCGCCTCTTCTGGACCCTCGGCGCCGAGATCGTGCGCATCGTGGTGCGGATCGTCGCGCGCGCCTCCGCGCTGCTCGACCCCTCCGGGCCCGCGGTCGCCCTCGTCGGCACTCCGGAGCCGCGCGCTCCCCGCGCCCTCGACGCGGTCCTCTCCCTGCTGCGGCACCGCGGGCCCCCCGTGCGGGCTCTGCTCGCCGCCTGACGTCGCCCCGCGCGGGACGACTCAGGTCGGCGTTCCCGCGCGCACCGCGACTCCGCGCTGCGTCCTCTTCTCCCGGCGATCCGCCGCCACCGAAGGACTCCTCTGCCATGACCACGTCTCCCGTCTCCTCCCGCTCCTCCCGCCTGCGTCTCGTCGGAGGCGGCTCGCTCGCCGCCGCGGGGGCCCTCGCCCTCGCGCTCTCGGCGCCGGCCGCCGCGAACGCGCACGTCACCGCTGCCGCGAGCAGCACCGCCGCAGGGTCGTACACCGTCGTCACGTTCTCGCTCGCGCACGGCTGCGACGGCTCGCCCACCACCGGCCTCACGATCACGATGCCCGAGGGCATCAACTCGGTCAGCCCGACCGTGAACCCCAGCTGGGAGGTCGTCAAGAACGAGGTCGCGATCGCCGATCCCGTGACCGACTCCCACGGCAACACGGCCACCCAGCGCGTCTCGGACGTGGTCTACACCGCCAAGACCCCGCTCGCCGACGGCTACCGCGACACGGTCTCGCTGCAGCTGCAGCTCCCCGAGGACTCCGCGGGCCAGACCCTCGAGTTCCCGGTCCTGCAGACCTGCGAGACGGGCTCGACCGCCTGGGACCAGCCGACCGTCGAGGGCGAGGACGAGCCCGAGCTGCCCGCGCCGACCGTCGTCGTGACGGCGGCGGAGGAGGGCGCCGGTCATCACGGCACCGACGACGACGGCGACGACGTGGCGGCGACCACCGCCTCCGCCACGACCGCGGTCTCGTCCGGTGATGACATCGTCGCGCGCGTGCTGGGGGTCGGTGGACTCGTCGTCGGAGCCGTCGGCGTGGCCGTCGCCCTCGCGTCGCGCCGCCGGGCCCCGAAGGCGTCCGCGTGACGCGCAGTCGCCGGGGGCTGCTCTTCGCCGCCGTCGCGATCGGGCTCTTCGGCTCGGTCGCGACGGCGACCCCGGCGAGCGCCCACAACTACCTCGTCTCGACGACTCCGGCGGAGGACTCCACCGTCACCGAGCAGCCGGGCGCGCTGATGCTGACGACCAACGACGACCTGCTCGTGCTGGGGACCGACGGCTCCGCGGCGGCGCTGCGCGTCGTCGGGCCCGACGGCCTCTTCTACGGTGACGGCTGCGTCTCCGTGCGCGGTCCGGAGGCGTCCATGCCGCTCGAGCTGGGTGCGGCGGGGTCGTACGAGGTGACCTGGCAGGTCGTCTCGACCGACGGCCATCCGGTGTCGGGTCAGTACGCGTTCGACTGGCAGCCCAGTGCCGACGTCGCGCTCGCCGAGGGCTCGGAGTCGGTGCCCGACTGCAACGGCACGGTCGACGTGTCGAACCAGTCGGCGGCGACGTCCGACGACTCCGGGAGCGCGTCCGCGGCGGATCCCGCGCTGCTGGGCGACGTGCTGTGGATCGGCGGAGCGCTCGTCGCGGTGGTCGCGGCCGTGGGCGTCACGCTGCTCCTGCTCCGTCGCCGCCCGCAGAGCTGAGGCCGCGCGCCTCCTGGGCGGTCGTCTCCGCCGCTCAGTTCAGGAGGCTCGCGAGCGGCCCGCCGTCGAGGTCCGCGAGGATCGCGGCGGCGTCCTCGTAGACCGCCACCGCGCCCGCCTCGCGCAGCTCGCGCTCCCCGGTCCCGCCCGACATCACCGCGATCGTGGCCAGACCGGCCCGCTCGGCGGCGATGACGTCCCAGGTCGCGTCGCCGATCATGATCGCGTGGTCGGTCGTGACGCCGGCCCGCTCGAGGGCGATGCCGATCAGGTCGGGGCTCGGCTTCGCCGTCTCGACGTCCTCGCCGCTCGTGATCGCGCGCACGGAGTCGCCGAGATCGAGGACCCGCAGCAGCACCTGGAGCTCCTCCTGCGGTGCCGAGGTCGCGAGAACGACGCGGGCACCGCGGGCGGCGATCGCGGCGATCAGCTCGCGCGCTCCCGGCAGCGGCTCGATGCGCGCCGACAGCTCGGCGTAGTTCTTGGCGTGCAGCGCCTTGAGCTGCGTCCGCGTCGGCTCGTCGACGGCGTCCTCGAGGAGCAGCCCGAGCAGCTCGCCCGCGTCCGCTCCGATGGCGCGCTGGATCCGCCACGACGCGACCTCGAGATCGCACTGCCAGAACGCCCGGGCCCAGGCCTCGATGTGCAGGAAGTTGGAGTCGGCGAGCGTCCCGTCGATGTCGAAGAGCACGGCTGTCGTCGGCGTGGTGCCGCTGGATCCTGCTGTCATGGATGGTCCTCCTTCATCAGTTGCCCGCCGTCACCAGGCCGAGGTGGGAACGCTACGCCGTCGACCGAACCGCACAGGACCCCCTTGACGGCCCTCGACGGGCGGAGTCGACTCGCCGGTCTCCGGTGGGGTGCCCTCCGCCAGTGCGCGGATCAGCGACTCCACTCGCAGGACGCCGGCGTCGTCCGCGGGCAGGATCACCCTCGTGTACTCGAGGTTCACGACGATCAGCTCGGGTCCCGTGGCCCAGTGCACGGCTCCGGCGCCGGCCGTCGCGGGGAGGAGGCTCGCCTTCGCCCCGCCGCGCATCGATCGGATGCGCACGCGGTCGCCGTACTCGGAGTGGAGCCTCCGCAGCAGCGCGTGCAGACCGGTGACCACCTCTGCGGGTGGGCGGGGCACGTCACGGACCGCCGGCGGTCTCGGCTCCCAGGGCGGGGGCAGCTCCGCGTCCGCGCCGATCTCGAGTGCGGCGCGCAGGGTCCAGCCGCCCCTCGACCGGTCGAACCCGTCGAACCGCCTCAGGATCCGCTCCGACCGGTCGGAGATGTCCACGCCTTCGCCGATGGCCGGCTGCCTGCCGGTGACGAGCAGCCCGGTCAGCGACCGGACGGTTCCCGTCACGTCGAGAACAGGGAGGGAGGACCCGTGCCGTTCCTCGAGGTACCGCGTCGGGCCGGTCGCTCGGGGCGGGAGGGTCGCCAGTGTCCAGCTGACCTCGTCGCCGACGCGGAACGGCTGCCCGCAGCAGTCCAGCGACCAGCCCTCGAGTTCCACCTCGATCAGCCTCGTCGTCTCGATCGTCATCGGCCTCCCCTTCGCCGGCTGTGTTCTAGGGTCTAGGTTCTGCGTTCTGCGTTCTGCGTTCTGCGTTCGATCCTTTCATCGGCCTTCGCAGGAGCACCCCGGCCCGACTCCTTCTCCGTCGGGTTCTCCGTCAGAACGGCGGCGTCACCTCCGCTCGGAGCCGGTCTCCATCCGGTTCGCGTACTCCCTCGGGTTCGCGTCGGCTGTCTGGCTCGCGTCCTCGATCCGGTTCGCGTCCTCTGTCCGGTCCTCGTCCCCGCTCGAACGGCGGCTCGGGCTCGGCCGGGCGGGTGGTGTGTCGGCGCCCGGTGGGGCTGGTCCACTCCAGGACGCCTCCGGGCCGATGCCGGAGCGTCCAGGTGGTCGTGTGTCGGAGGCGGTGGTGGTGCCGGCAGAGGTGGGCGAGGTTCTCGGCGTCGGTCGCGCCGCCGTTCTGCCACTCGATGCCGTGGTCGACATCGCTGTCCACAGCCGAGCGGATGCAGCCGGGGAACCGGCAGGTCGCGTCGCGGTGCTGCAGGTGCCGCCGGAGATCCACGGGGACGCGGTAGGAGTCGCGCCCGACGGAGAGGACGGCGCCGGACTCGGGATGCGTGAGGATCCGGGTGAACGAGGGAGCGTCGGCCGCGAGCCGACGTGCGGTCTCGGGGTCGATCGGCCCGTATCCGTCGAGGGTGCCCGGCTCCTCCGAGCGCCCGAGGAGCGTCAGCACGGGAACCGTGACCGACACGCGGGGCCGGATCCCCGCCGGCACGGACGCGACGGTGGCCCGGTGCTCGTCGTCCGGGGAGGTCTCCCCGTCGAGAAGGAGTGCCGCCGCCACGTCGGCCCGCAGCTGGCCGACTGTCCGCGCCTCCTCCGGTGCCGCGGCGAGCTCACGCGCCGCCCGATCGAGACGGTCGAACGCGCCGTGCGCCTCGGGGGCGGGCAGGTGCAGGTGCAGGGTCGCCATCCCGTCGGCCTCCCCGCCGAGCCACACCCCGCGGCGTTCCGCGCACCGCCGATGCCGCGCCGTCGCCGACTCCGGATGCAGCCGCTCCCGGATCGAGCGGAGCCGGCGCTGCACCTGCCCGGGAGTGAGCGCCACCACGAGCGCCGCGGCCTCCTCGTCGAGACGCTCGCGCACCTCCGCGGGGACGTCCCAGGCGGCCCGGACGATCACCCGCACGTGCTCGGGGGTGCAGCGCCCCTCCCGCAGCGCGGTCAAGGTGCCGGGCAGCTCGTTCACGAGCAGTGCGCTCTCCTCGATCAGTGCGCGTGCATCCGCCTCCGACATCCGCATGCCCGTCGCGATGTCGGCGACCAGCGCTCGCTGCGCCGCCTCCCTCACCTCGACGTGCCTCTGCACGTGCGGATCGACGAGAGCCTCCGGCAGCGCGAGGGCCGCGAGCCGTGCGAGCTCGACCAGTTCGTAGCGCTGGGCCTGCGCCTGCCCCAGGAAGGCGTCCACCGCGCAGGCCGCACCCACCGCCGACACCAGCGCCTCATCGAAGCACTCGCGCACCGAGACGCCACCCGGCGGCCTCGCATCCCCATCCAGAAGAACCATACGAGGATGACACCACGGACCACCGACATCGGCCGCTCAGCGGAGACCGTTCTGTGGACGGTTCCGCGAAGTCGATTCTGTGGAGGAACGACGCCTGCTCGCGCTCGTCAGCGCACCGTGAAGTCCCCGGTCGGGCTCGCGCAGCTCGCCGAGTCGGGGCAGTGCGAGAAGTCCCACCCGTCGATCCCGCCGAACGCCTCTCCCGCCGGGAAGTCGGCCGGCAGCACGACGTCGACCGAGAACCCCTCGCCCAGATCCGTCGAGACCACGCTCCTGACCCCCGACTCGAGTCCTCCGACCGGCGCGACCACGACGTCCCAGCCGTCCTCGGGCGTTTCGAGGTCGCAGCCGTCGGCGACGACGACCGTCACCGTCTCACCGGGGGAGGCGACCCTCGGCTCGATCCGCACGAGCGGCACGCAGCCCGCCGGCCCGTCGTCGCCGACCGGCGGGGAGGACATCGCGCACCCGCCGAGCGCCAGCGCGCAGGCCAGAAGACCCAGCACCGTGACGGCCGCGCGACTCCGCATCGCTCCAGGCTACGGCGCCACCCGCCGCGGCACCGTGAACACCGTCTCGACCCCCGGCGAGTACAGCACCGAGTCCGGCGCGCGCGCCGCCAGCCCCGGGAATCCCGCCGCGTCGAGCAGCCCGTCGTCGAGAGCCAGGAGCGACGCGCGCTGCAGCGGCCACGGCCGGTGCAGGTTCCGGCCGTACCAGGTCGAGCCCAGGTGGGTCTCGTGGTAGGCCCAGCGCGAGGTCAGGAACGAGGCGAGCGGGTCCTCCGACGCGTCGGATCCGGGAGTGGGGCGCACCACTATGCGCGAGCGGGCCGCCGGGTCGCGGATGCGAGAAGTGGAGTAGATCACGGCACCGTGGCGGTGCTCGATGCCCATGCGCGCCCAGCGGTAGGGGAGCCCGAACACGGCCTGCGCCGTCAGCACGGGCAGGAGGTGCGACGCCTCGAGGGAGACGAAGACGACTCCGCGGCGACCCCGCTCGTCGACCGAGTAGAGCCGCACGTTGACCTCGGGGAACGTGCCGAGCCAGGGCACCCGCGGGCCGCCCAGGAAGGCCGTCCGCGACAGACGGAAGGGGATGAGGCCCACCCACGACGAGCCGTCGAACTCGTCGGGGCGCACTCCGCGGGGGAGGTGCGGCGCGACGAGCGCCGGATCCACGCGCCAGTGGAGGAAGGACGCCTCGGTCCAGCGCTGGCGGAGGATGCGCGGTCCGCCGAGCGCGGGCGCGATGCGGGTCGGCGGATCGACGAGGGGCATCGGATCGACGGGGGTCACCGGCACATCGTGCTCCGTCGTGCTGCGAGGACACCGGGGCGGGCGCGGAACGCAGCGCCTTCGGGCACGAGACCATGGACCGTGACCGACACCACCACCACCCGCCGCAGCTCCACCCTCCTCTGGCTCGCGATCGCGACCACCGTGCTCCTCTGGGCGTCGGCGTTCGTCGGCATCCGGATCGCGGGCGAGGACTTCGGCGCCGGCGCCCTCACGCTCGGCCGGATCGTCGTCGGCTCGGTCGCCCTCACGGTCGTGCACCTCGTTCTCACGGCGCGCCGTCCCCGAGCGGAGCGCCGCCCGCTCCCGCGCGGCCGCCTCCTCGTGCTCGTGATCGTCTGGGGCGTCGCCTGGTTCGGCCTCTACAACCTGGCGCTGAACGCCGCCGAGCGGCACGTCGACGCGGGAACGGCCGCGCTGATCGTCAACATCGCGCCGATGATCACCGCCGTGCTGGCCGGCCTCCTCCTCGGCGAGGGCTTCCCGAGGCGCCTGCTCGGCGGCATGCTCGTGGCGCTCGCCGGAGTCGCGGTCATCGCGATCTCGACCTCCACCGGGCAGTTCGACGCGATCGGGGTGGTCCTCGCGCTCGCCGCAGCCGTCCTCTACGGCGGCGCCGCGACCCTCCAGAAGCGGCTGCTCGGCCGGATCGACGCGCCGACCATGACCTGGATCGGCTGCCTCGCGGCGACCGCCGCCTGCCTGCCGTTCGCGCCGGAGCTCGTCGGCGACCTCGCCGGAGCCCCGCTCCCGTCCGTCCTCGCGGTCGTCTACCTCGGCGTGTTCCCGACCGCCGTCGCCTTCACCACCTGGGGCTACGTGCTCGCCCGCACCAGCGCGGGACGCACCGCCGCGACGACCTACGCCGTGCCCGCGGTCGTCGTGCTGCTCTCGTGGCTGGTGCTCGCCGAGACTCCGCCGCTCGCGGCCCTGATCGGCGGCGCGATCGCGCTCGGCGGCGTCGCGGTCGCGACCCTGCGCCGCAGGTGACCCGTCCCGGGGCTCCCTGGCGACGCCTCGGGATACACTGTCCCGACGTTCATCCGCAGTCGGCGCCGAGCGCCAGGAAACGGTGAGGATCCCGATGACCGAGGCCCTGCAGCCGCCCCAGAACGCCCTCTCGCTCACGCCGCCGGCTCCGGTCGACGCCGTACCCACGACGTCGGCGCCGTCGATCGCGCCGAAGGTGCCCGAGCAGGCGCTGCCCGGCCTCGAGGCCAAGGTCGACGGCTACCTGGACTCGCTCCTGCAGACGGAGGCGCGCAGCCCCGAGTTCGCGGCGAAGGCCAACGACATCCGCACGATGGGCGACGCCGACATCCGCTCGGCCGCCGACTCCTCCAACCGGCTGCTGAAGACCCCGGTGCGCGCCCTGCAGGAGGGCGGCCTGAGCGAGGGCTCGAACATCGGCAGGACCCTGCTCGAGCTGCGTCGCACGGTCGAGGACCTCGATCCCTCCGAGGACAACATCCAGAAGAAGATCCTCGGATTCATCCCCTTCGGCAACAAGATCACCGACTACTTCCGCCGCTACGAGAGCGCGCAGTCGCACCTCAACGCGATCATCCAGGCGCTGTACGACGGCCAGGACGAGCTGCGCAAGGACAACGCGGCGCTCAACCTCGAGAAGCAGAACCTGTGGGACACGATGACGCGTCTCAACGAGTACATCTACGTCGCCGAGCGCCTCGACGTGAAGCTCTCGGCGAAGATCGCCGAGCTCGACGCGACCGACCCCGACCGCGCCCGGGCCCTGCGCGAGGACGTCCTCTTCTACGCGCGCCAGAAGCACCAGGACCTCCTGACCCAGCTGGCCGTCTCGATCCAGGGCTACCTCGCGATCGACGTGGTCATCAAGAACAACGTCGAACTGATCAAGGGCGTCGACCGCGCCACCACGACGACCGTCTCGGCGCTGCGCACCGCGGTCATCGTCGCGCAGGCCCTCGCCAACCAGCGCCTGGTGCTCGATCAGATCACCGCGCTCAACACGACGACCTCGAACATGATCGAGGCCACCTCGCGGATGCTCGCCGAGCAGTCCGCGAGCATCCAGTCGCAGGCGGCGTCGGCCACGGTCGGACTCCCGCAGCTGCAGGCGGCGTTCGCCAACATCTACCAGACGATGGACTCGATCTCGGACTTCAAGATCAAGGCGCTCGACAGCATGGCCCAGACGGTGGGCGTGCTGCAGACCGAGACCGCGAAGGCCGGCGAGTACGTCGAGCGGGCGCGCCGCAGCAACTCCGACATCGACGCGACCTCCTCGCTCGATCTCGGCCGATAGCCGATGGGCTGGCTCTCCCGACTGTTCGGCGGTGGCGACGACGCCGCCGCTGCGGAGGAGTCCGCTCCCTCGCTCCCGCGCGTGCCGTCGAGCGAGGACATCCTCGCGGCGCTCGACCGGGTCGCCGCGTCGACGAGCGGCCGGGTGCCGCCGCTCGTCTCGGCGCGCATCCGCCGCGTCGACGAGACGGTGCGCGAGATGGTGCCGCGGCTGGACCGCCTCGGCGCGATGAGCCAGCAGGGCCACACCGTCGTCGCGACCGCGACCAGCTACCTGCCCGAGGCGGTCGAGGGCTACCTCCGCCTCCCGCGCGACTTCGCCGACCGCCGCGCCGTCCACAAGGGGAAGACCTCGCTGATGATCCTCTGCGACCAGCTCGACCTGCTCGGGGCGACGCTCGACCGCATCTCCGACGCCGTCTCGCGTCAGGACGCCTCGGCGCTGATCGCGCACGGGCAGTTCCTCGCCGAGAAGTTCACGGAGTCGTCGCTGTCGCCGAGCGGGCTGGACGCGCCGAGCGCACCCGGCTCCCTCCAACCGCCGAGCTCGCCGAGCTCCCTCCAGCCGCCGAGCGCCTCGTGACCGCGCTCGCCTCCGCGCTCGACGCGCTCGTCCTCACCGGATCCGGAGCGGGCCTGGACGCCGCCGCCGTCCGCGACGAGGGCGGTCGGCTCGCGGCCGCGGTCGCCGAGTCGATCACCGGAGCCGGCCAGGACTGGCTCGCGCAGACCGGGACGCCGGGGGGCCTCGAGGCCTTCTTCACCGCGGCCTCCCGCGGGCGGCGGTGGCGCAGCTCGCCCACCGACCTGCTCGCCTCGCTCGTCGCGGCCGGTTCCGCCCACGCGAACGCCTACGCGCGCGCCCTCACCGAGGTCGTCTCGGCCGCGAGCGCACTGGGCGAACCGGGTATCGGAGGCATCGCCGCCGCCTCCGCGACGGCCGCCGCCCAGCTCTCCGCACTGCCGGCGAGCTCCGCGCCGCTCCAGCGGACCTCAGCGCCGCCCTCGTCGTCCCCCGCCTCCTCGCTCCCGGCCGATCTGCCCGCGGGGGTGCCCGGAGTCGACGAGATCCTCGCGCGCCTGCGCCGCACCGAGCACGACGGGCCGCAGGACGAGGTCGCGGCGGCTCCGCCCGCCGCCCCGGTCGCGGAGGAGGAGCCGGAGCCGCTGCCCCCACCCGAGAAGATCGAGGATCTGCTCGCCGAGCTCGACGCGCTGATCGGGCTCGACCGGGTCAAGAGCGAGATCAAGCGGCAGACGCAGCTGCTCCGCATCGACACGCTCCGCCAGGCAGCCGGCCTCACGACGCCGACGCTCACCCGCCACCTCGTCTTCACCGGAAACCCGGGCACCGGCAAGACCACCGTCGCGCGGCTCGTCTCGCGGATCTACCGCGCGCTCGGCATCCTCTCGAAGGGCGTGCTCGTCGAGGTCGACCGCTCGGAGCTCGTCGCCGGCTACCTCGGCCAGACCTCGATGAAGACCGCCGAGGTCATCGCGAAGGCCCGCGGCGGAGTCCTCTTCATCGACGAGGCCTACGCCCTCGCGCTCGACCAGTACGGTGCCGAGGCGATCACCACGCTCGTCAAGGACATGGAGGACCACCGCGGCGACCTGGTCGTGATCGTGGCCGGCTACTCCGGGCCCATGCAGGGCTTCCTCGACACGAACCCCGGGCTCGCGAGCCGCTTCTCGACGACGATCGACTTCGCCGACTACTCCGACGACGAGCTGTCGGCGATCTTCGCGCGCCTCGCCTCCTCGGCCGACTTCGAGCCGACCTCGGAGGCGCTCGCCGCCTTCGCCGAGCTCGCCGCGGCCCAGGAGCGCACGGAGGCGTTCGGCAACGGCCGCTGGGTGCGCAACGTGCTCGACGCCTCCATCGCCCGGCACGCCTGGCGGCTGCGCGACACGGAGGAGCCGACGCTCGACGACCTGCGCATCCTGCAGCCGGAGGACGTGGTCGAGGCCGAGGCTGCACCCGTGGAGGAGAACACATGAGCACCGTCACCGCGCCGCCTCCCACAGCCCCGGCACCCGCCCCGGCACCCGCACCCGCCGCGAAGCCGACCCTGCTCGCGCGGGCGACCTCGACCACTCCGCGCACCCTCCGCCTCCTGCTCGTGCTGACCGCCGTCGCCGCGGTGCTCTTCGGCGTCTTCGCCCAGCAGGCGGGAGCGATGCAGGCGCGCGCTGCGGCGGAGGCGCGTGAGCAGTCGACGCAGATCGTCGGCGTGCAGGACGTGCGGAACCTCCTGGTCGGCGCGAACGCGATCGCCGCGAACACGTTCCTCGTCGGCGGGCTCGAACCGGCCGATCAGCGGGCGGTGTTCACCGGCGATGTGCAGGACGCTGCGGCGCAGCTGGCGACGCTCGCGGCCTCCGAGCCGCGCGACGCCGAGGCCCTCGCGGCGGTCGCGCGCGACCTCACCACCTACAGCGGCTACATCGAGCAGGCCCGTGCGAACAACCGGCAGGGGTTCCCGGTCGGCTCGGCCTACCTCGACCAGGCGTCCGCCGTCCTGACCGCCGAGGGCGGAGTGCTCGACGACCTCAACGACCTGGTCGGCGCCGGCGCCGACCGCGTCGCCGGCGCCTACGACACGGTGCGCTGGAGCACGCTGCTGCTCATCGGCTCGCTCGCGATGCTGCTGCTGATGGTCGGCGCGCAGATCTGGCTCGCCCGGCGCACCCACCGCTATCTCAACCGCCCGCTGGCCACGGCGACGGGTCTGCTCCTCGTGCTCGGGATCGCCGGCGGAGTCGCCTTCGGCACGACCGCCTCGAACGCGGCCACCGTGCGCAGCGAGTCCTACCGTGCGACCCTCGCCGTCTCGCAGGCGCTCACCGCCGCCACCGACGCGAAGTCGCTCGAGAGCTTCACGCTGATCAAGCGCGGCTCGGGCGCGGCGCTCGAGGCGCAGTTCCAGGAGGCGGCGGCGCAGGCGCGGCAGAAGCTGCAGGACGGCGTGGCGGACGGGACCGTGGACAGCGCGCTCGTCGGCGATCTCGATGCATGGCTGACCCAGCACGACGCGATCCGGAAAGAGGACGAGGAGGGGCGCTGGGACCAGGCCGTCGGGCTGGCCGTGGCGACCGGCGAGGGGTCGGCGAACGAGGCCTTCACCGCGTTCAGCGTGGCCGCGGGCGACGCCGTGGAGGACGATGCGGCGATCACCCGTGCCACCCTCGGCACCTGGGGCGCGATCTCCTCGATCGCCTCCTGGATCCTCCTGGCCGCCGGCCTGGTGGGCGCCGGTCTCGCCTGGCGAGGGGTCTCGCAGCGACTGGAGGAGTACCGATGAACCGCCTGCGCTTCTCCTCCCTCCGAACCGCCGCCGTCGCGCTCGTGCTCGGCGCGACCCTCGCCGTCTCGGGCTGCACGACCGGTGCCGACGACCTCGGAGCCGCCGTCGGCACCGCGACGCCGACCGCGACCCCCACGGCGACCGCGAGCGCCGCGCCCGCGGCGACCGAGTGCTCGCCGTCGGCGGTCACCTCCTACGCCCCGACCGGGGTCGCCGACAGCACCCGGCTCGCGCAGATCCGCGCCGCCGGCACCCTGCGCGTCGGCGTCTCGGCCGACACGCTGCTGATGAGCGCGCGGAACCCCCTCACCGGCGAGATCGAGGGCTTCGACGTCGACATCGCCCGCGAGATGGCGCGAGCGATCCTCGGAGACCCCGCCGCGATCACCTTCGTGGTGATCACCTCCGCCCAGCGCCTTCCCGCACTGACGGGCGGAGAGGGTGCGCCGCAGGTCGACATGGTCGCCCGCACCCTCACGATGACCTGCGATCGCTGGAGCAGCATCGCGTTCTCGTCCGAGTACTACGACGCGGGCCTCAAGGTCCTCGTCTCCGAGGACGACGACGCGACGAGCATCGACGGACTGGCCGGCCGGAAGGTCTGCGCGCCGCGCAGCACCACCACGCTGAGCCGGCTCGAGAGCGACTACCCCGACGTCGACGCGGTCGCCGCCGACACCCACACCCAGTGCCTCGCGCAGTTCCAGGAGGGGACCGTCGACGCGATCGCGGGCGACGACACGATCCTCGCCGGGTTCGTCGCGCAGGACCCGTACGCGAAGGTCATCGGCGACCAGCTCAGCTCCGAGCCGTACGGGCTCGGCATGCCCGCCGACGACACCGACTACGTGCGCTTCGTGAACGCCGCGCTCGAGAGCGTCCGCGCCGACGGCCGCTGGCAGAGCATCTACGACCGCTGGCTCGGCGAGCTCGGGGCGGCGTCCCCTCCCGCGGCGACCTACGGACGATGAGCGTCACGGGGACCGCCGAGGGCAGTCCGGTCGCTCCCGGGCGCCTCGGCGAGGCGGTGCCGCAGCGCGAGCTGTTCGAGTACCTCGCCGCGCTCGGGCGCTGGCTCGAGCGCACCACCCGCGAGCTCTCGCGGCTGGACGCGGCGGCGCTCGCCTCACCGCAGGCCGACAGCTACACCTCCGACGTCGTGCTCGCGCAGTCGCTGCGCGAGTCCGTCACGCGCCGGCTCGCCGAGCTCGAGCTCGTCTGGGACTCGGGCCGCGTCGACGTCGTCGCCCGCGAGCGGATGTCGCAGCTGATCTGGGGGCGGCTCGACGCCTCCGGCTCGGGCGCGAGCGCCGCGGTCTCGCTCGTCGAGGCCGTGCGGCTCTGCGATGCGGTCGTCGGTCAGCTGAAGTCGCGGCTCGAGCTCGATCCCAGCGGTACCGACGTCGCCGGGCGGATCGTCGGCATGCGCGCCGAGATCGAGCGCTGCCGCGACCTCACGCGCGACAACCGCGGAACCGTCGACCAGGACTCCGCGCAGCGCGTCGCCGTGCTGCGCTCGCGCCTCGACGCGCTGGCCGAGAAGGCGGGCCGCGGAGCCGACGTGTCGGGCCCGCTCGGCCAGCTCGAGAACGACTCCGCCCGTCTCGAGCGCGATCTGATCATCGCCGCCTCCGAGCGCCGCGGCCTCGACCGCGACCGCCGGCGGGCGATCGAGCTGGCGGAGGCGGCCGAGCGTCGCGAGGCGCCGTTGCGCGAGCTCGTGGCCCGCTGCCGCCGCGAGATCGCCGACCCGCCGCGCCTGGCCGTGCCCGACGTCTCGCGGCTCGGCGACCCGCCCTCGAACCGCGAGGCGCTCGACGCGCATCTCGCCCGGCTCACCGCCGTCGGCCGCGCGTTCGACGCGGTCGAGGCCGCCTACACCTCGCCGCTGCGCGAGCGGGCGGCGCTCGGATTCCGTCTCCGGGCCCTCCGCGAGCGGGCCGTGGCGAACGGCCGCGCCGCCTCCGCCGTGGGGATCGCCGCCGAGGAGGAGGTGCGCGCCGCCCTCGACGCCGTGCCCTGCCCGGTGCCGCTCGCCCGCCACCTCGTCGAGCAGTACGACGTCGTCACCCGCGATCTCCCCACCTCCACCCGGAAGGCCACCGCATGAACGGCTCACCCTGCACCTCGACACCGGGCTGCACCGGAGTCATCGAGGACGGCTACTGCAACGTCTGCGGGCTGCCGCCCGAGACCGGAGCGGCGGCCTCGGCGCCCACGGCGCGCGGTGCCGCCGCCCCGGCGACGGCCTCGGCCGCCTTCGGGACCGGCTTCGTCGAGGGCACCCCCGACGCCTCCGCCGCCCCCGACGCAGAGGAAGCGGCGACCGCGCGGAGCGGACGCACCTCCTCCGCCCGCCTCGCGACCGCCGCGCTCGGCTCGGCGCGCACCGCGCAGACCGGCTCGAAGGTGACGCGCCGCGTCGGCACCACCTCGACGCGCCTGCGCGGACCGCGCCTGGGCGCCGGGCTCACCACCGTGCCCTCCCGCCCCGCCGCCGACCCGATGGCCGCCCTGATGGCCGAGGCGGTGCTCCCCGAGCGCAAGCGCTTCTGCTCGAACTGCGGCACCGCCGTCGGCCGCGGCCGCGACGGCAAGCCCGGGCGCACCGAGGGCTTCTGCCCCAATTGCCGCACGCCGTTCTCGTTCACGCCGCAGCTGGAGCAGGGCGACGTGGTCGGCGGGCAGTACGAGGTGGTCGGCTGCCTCGCCTACGGCGGACTCGGCTGGATCTACCTCGCACGCGACCAGAACGTCTCGGGCCGCTTCGTCGTGCTCAAGGGCCTGCTGAACTCCGGCGACCCCGACGCGTACGCGGCCGCGATCACCGAGCGCCAGTTCCTCGCCGAGGTCGAGCATCCGCTGATCGTCGAGATCTACAACTTCGTGATGCACGACGGCGCCGGCTACATCGTGATGGAGTACGTCGGCGGGCCGAGCCTCAAGCAGATCCTGAAGGAGCGGCTCGACGCCAACGGGGGAGCGGCCGACCCGCTGCCCGTCGACCAGGCGCTCGCGTTCGTGCTCGAGGTGATGCCCGCCTTCGCCTACCTGCACGACCACGGGATGCTCTACTGCGACTTCAAGCCCGACAACATGATCCAGGTCGGCGACCAGGTCAAGCTGATCGACCTCGGCGGAGTGCGCCGGGCCGACGACGACGAGTCGGCCATCTACGGCACGGTCGGCTACCAGGCACCGGAGGTGCCGGAGGTCGGGCCCTCGATCGCGTCGGACGTGTACACGATCGGGCGCACCATCGCCTCGCTCGTGCTCGACTTCCGCGGCAACCAGACGACCTACGTGGCGTCGCTGCCGCCCGTCTCCGAGACCCCGCTGTTCCAGCGCTACGACTCGTTCTACCGCCTGATCGCCAAGGCCTGCGCGCCCGACCCGCAGGACCGCTTCGCGACCGTCGACGAGATGCGCGGGCAGCTGCTCGGGGTGCTGCGCGAGGTCGTGGCCACCGACCGCGGGCCCGGGCACCCCGCGCTGCACTCGACCGAGTCGGCGCTGTTCGAGGCGCCCGTGGCCGATGTCGTCGATCGGCCGCTGCCGTGGGACGCCTTGCCGCTGCTCAAGATCGACGAGTCGGACGCGGCGAAGGCGTGGCTGGCCGGCGTGAACGTGGCCGACCCGATCGTCCGGCTCCGCGCCCTCGCGCTCGCGCCGACCGTCACCGTCGAGGTGCGGCTCGCGCGCGCCCGCGCCGCGATCGAGGCCGAGCGCTTCGACGAGGTCGCGCGGGCGACCGGCGAGATCCTCACCGAGGACCCGTGGGAGTGGCGGGCCGTCTGGATGAGCGGCCTCGCGCAGCTCGCACGCGGCGACTCCGTCGGCGCCCGCGCCTCGTTCAACACCGTCTACGGCCAGGTGCCCGGCGAGCTCGCGCCCAAGCTCGCTCTCGCGGCGGCCTGCGAGTCGAGCGGCGAGCCCGAGGTGGCGGAGTCGCTCTACGTGATCTGCGCGCGAGCGGATGCGAACTACACCGCTCCGGCCGCCTTCGGCCTCGCCCGCGTGCGTCAGCACCGCGCCGACCTCGACGGGGCGCTCGACGCCCTCGACATCGTCACGCCCACGCGGTCCTCCTACGTCGACGCGCGCCGCCGCCGCGCCGAGCTGCTGGCCGGCTCCGGGCGCGGCCTCCCGTCGCTCTCGGCGGCCCTGTCGAGCATCGACTCCGTCGCGATCGACCAGCGCACCCGGCTCGAGCTGACGACCGGCGTGCTCGAGTCGGCGCTCGAGCTCGTCCGCCGGGACGGCCCGGCCGAGGGCGCCATGCTGGGCGGAGTCGAGGCGAACGAGGCCGCGATCCGCGACGGCCTCGAGGCCTCGTACCGCGCGCTCGCGAGCTCGACCGGCGAGAAGGAGGAGCGGCTCCGCCTCGTCGACCGCGCCAACGACGTGCGCCGCTGGACGCTGACGTGAGCCTCGCGACGGCCTGCCCGGTCTGCGGCGAGCCGGTGACCGCCGGCGACGCGTTCTGCGAGGCCTGCGGCAGCACGCTGATCGTGCGCGCGGCCGAGCCCGCGGCGCCCGAACCCGCCCCGTGCGTGTACTGCGGGGGAGCGGTCGCCGACGACGGCTACTGCGAGCAGTGCGGGCAGCGGGCGCCGACCGAGCGCGAGCACTGGGCCGAGGCGCCGCACCCGCTGGTCGGCGGCGTCTGCGACCGGGGGATCCGCCACCCGGCGAACGAGGACGCGATGGCGCTCGGTGCGGTGGCGTCCGAGGGGGCTCTCCGCACCGCTCTGCTGGTGGTCTGCGACGGGGTCTCGTCGACCCCCGACTCCGATCGCGCCTCCCTCGCCGCGGCGCGGGCGGCGCTGAGCGCGCTGCAGGCCGAGGTCGCCGAGGAGGCGCGCGGAGCCGATCGCTGGGGCGCGCTGCTGCAGATGGCGGTGGCGCGCGCCTCCGGGGCGATCGACGCCGCGGTGCCCGAGAAGCGGGAGAACCCGCCGTCGTGCACCTTCACCGCCGCGATCCTCGACGGCGCGCTGCTGGTCACCGGCAACGTCGGCGACAGCCGCAGCTACTGGATCCCCGACGCGGGCCCGGCGCGGCAGCTGACCGTGGACGACTCGTGGGCGCAGGAGCAGATCGCCTCGGGCACGAGCCGCGAGGAGGCGGAGTCGGCACCCGACGCCCACGCGATCACGAAGTGGCTGGGCGCGGATGCGCACGACGAGTCGCCGACCATCGCCTCCGTCGTGCTCGAGGAGCCGGGCTGGGTGCTCGCGTGCTCGGACGGGCTGTGGAACTACGCGTCGCCGGCCGAGGATCTCGCCCGGGTGCTGCACGAGGCCGTCTCCCGGGTCGGCACCGATCCGGTGACGCTGGCGGAGGCGCTCGTCGCCTGGGCGAACGAGCGCGGCGGCCACGACAACATCACGGCCGCACTGACGCGCTTCGAGCCGGAAGTGTCCAGTGCGGAGGAGCCGGTCTAGACGAATCCGCGATCCCGGGACGGGGTGCGCGGCCTACAGTCGACCCCATGAGCATCGCCGAGCCCCGCACCACCCCGTCCACTGACGGCTTGTCCGTCGTCGGCCACTGGATCGACGGGGCGCCGTCGGCGTCGTCGTCCGGTCGCACCTCCCCGGTCTACGACCCGGCGCTCGGTGTCGCGACCAAGGAGGTCGCGCTCGCCGACGCGGCCGAGATCGACGCGGCGGTCGCCTCCGCCAAGGCCGCGTTCCCCGCGTGGCGCGACACGTCGCTGGCGAAGCGCCAGCAGATCGTGTTCCGGTTCCGCGAGCTCCTCGAGGCGAAGAAGCAGGAGCTCGCCGAGATCATCACCTCCGAGCACGGCAAGGTCCTCTCGGACGCGATGGGGGAGATCACCCGCGGCCAGGAGGTCGTGGAGTTCGCGACCGGGCTCGCGCACCACCTGAAGGGCGAGTACTCGGAGCAGGTGTCGACCGGGGTCGACGTCTACTCGACGAAGCAGCCGCTCGGCGTGGTGGGCATCATCTCGCCGTTCAACTTCCCGGCGATGGTGCCGATGTGGTTCTTCCCCATCGCGATCGCGGCCGGCAACACCGTCGTGGTGAAGCCGTCCGAGAAGGACCCGTCGTCGGCGATCTGGCTCGGCGCGCTCTGGAAGGAGGCGGGCCTGCCCGACGGCGTGTTCACGGTGCTGAACGGCGACAAGGTCGCCGTCGACGGCCTCCTCGAGCACCCCGATGTGAAGTCGATCTCGTTCGTGGGCTCGACTCCGATCGCGCAGTACGTCTACGAGACCGGCACGAAGCACGGCAAGCGCGTGCAGGCGCTGGGCGGCGCGAAGAACCACATGCTGGTCCTGCCGGACGCCGACCTCGATCTCGTCGCGGACTCCGCGATCAACGCGGGCTTCGGCTCCGCGGGCGAGCGGTGCATGGCGATCTCGGTGGTCGTCGCGGTGGAGCCGGTGGCGGACGAGCTGATCGTGAAGATCCAGGAGCGCGCGTCGACGCTGCGCATCGGGGACGGCCGTCGCGGCTGCGACATGGGCCCGCTCGTGACGCAGCAGCACCGGGACAAGGTCGCGTCGTACATCGCCATCGCGGAGGAGGACGGCGCGAAGGTCGTCATCGACGGCCGCGGCATCGAGGTCGACGGTGACGCGAACGGCTTCTGGCTCGGCCCGACGCTGATCGACGACGTGCCGATCACGTCGAAGGTCTACACGGAGGAGATCTTCGGACCGGTCCTCTCGATCGTGCGCGTGCAGTCGTACGAGGAGGGCGTGGCGCTGATCAACAACGGCGCGTTCGGCAACGGGACCGCGATCTTCACGAACGACGGAGGCGCCGCGCGGCGCTTCCAGAACGAGGTCGAGGTCGGCATGATCGGCATCAACGTGCCCATCCCCGTCCCGGTCGCGACGTTCTCGTTCGGCGGCTGGAAGTCCTCGCTGTTCGGCGACACCAAGGCCCACGGCGCCGAGGGCGTCCGCTTCTTCACCCAGCAGAAGGCGATCACCTCGCGCTGGCTCGACCCCTCCCACGGCGGCATCAACCTGGGGTTCCCGCAGAACTGAGTTCATTCGCCTCTCTCCTCGCTGCGCTCGTCGATCGGCCGCGGTCGGCTCGGCGAGGTGGTCGCGATCCGCAGAGCGTCCTGCGTCCGCGCACGACGAATCGCTGGCACGCGATCCGCCAGTCGCGCTCGACCGTACGGGCGTGCGAGCGGAAGGGGCGGCTCTGTTCGTTCAGGCAAGGGCACGCGAGTCCACATCGAGGTCTCCGTTGGGCAGAGGACATCGAATTCGTGCAGGCGGGCTCTCGTTCCCGTTGGGCCCTACACATCTATTCCGATGTCGGTATGCTTGTGCGTATGCCTGAGGAGAGCGTCTCGGACTTCGCCGAGCGCGAGGGCGTGTCACCACGCCGGGTTCGCGCACTCATCGAACGTGGCATCCTCCCTGCCCGACGAGTCGGCGGCCAGTGGCTCATCGACCAGGCCCACGCGCATCGCCCGGCGCCGAGCAGGCCCTTGAGCGAGCGCATGCAGGCAGGCCTGCTCGCCCTACTCTCCGGAGACCAGCCACAAGGGCTCTCCGCCTCCGAGCACGCCCGCCTCCGCGGCTACCGCAACACCCTCGTCCACAGCTCAGAGCCGGACCGCATCCTTGCCGCATGGGTGCGCGAGAAGGCGGTCCTGAAGCTCCGGGTGGCCCCGAGCGACCTCACCGACCTCGCGGACGATCGGCGCCTCGTCCGATCCGGCTTCAGCGACCCGCGCGCGGAGATCGCAGCTGCTGGCGAGCTCGAAGCCCGAGTCGCCCAGGCCGACATCGATCCACTGCGGCGAGAGTACCTGCTGCGCCCCTCCGACCAGCCCAACGTCCGTCTCCACCTCATGGACCACGTGCCGCCGTCCCCGTTGCCTCTAGGCCTACTCCTCGTCGACCTCGCCCGACACGACGGGGTGCGCGAGCGCTCCCGCATCGCCGAACTGCTCCGAGGGGCCGCCGCGTGACGATCGTCGCGCCCGTGATGACGTCCGCTCAGGCGCAAGCCTGGCTCGCGCTCTTCCAGGTCTACGAGGCGCACCCACAAGGCTGGGCTCTCGTCGGTGGCCAGATGGTCCACTCGCTGTGCTGGGAGCGTGGGGCCAACCCGTCTCGGCCGACGCAGGACGCCGACACCGTGCTCGACATCCGCGCGCATCCGACGATGCTCTACGACTTCACCAAGACGCTCAGCGATCTCGGCTACACCTCGGCTGGGGAGCCGCCGTCCGTCCTCGAAGTCACGACGGGTGTGCAGCACCGATGGGTCAAGGGTGACGCGCAGATCGACATCCTCATCCCGCGCTTCCTCGGGGAGCATGCTGACAACCGCACCGGCGTCACGGGCGGCCGCACCATCGCGACTCCCGGCGGTCAGGGGGCCCTCGATCGCTCTACGGCGATCGAGGTGACCGTTGCCGGCGTCACAGGCACGGTCATCCGCCCCACACTCCGAGGTGCCATCATCGCGAAAGCCTCAGCCATGCTCATCGGTGAAGGGACGAAGGGGGGACCGTCACCTCAACGACCTCGCCATCCTCGCGTCCCTGGTCACGAGGCTCGACCGCGTCAGCGAAGGCGTCACGCGCAACGAAGTGGTACGAGTTCGAACAGCTTTCGCCGAGATACTGGGGCGTCCGTCGCTCCACCTCGCCGTTGGGGTCGACGCGGCCACGATCGAGGTCGTCCGCGACCAATTCGTTCTGGAGTGAGCAGTCCGTTCTGGACAGAGGCGGGATACTCACCGGTGTCGCCCGCACGTGGGACGCCTCAGCGCAGCACCGCGAGCGCCGTCCAGAGCTCGGTGCGGGCGCCGAAGTCGTCGAGGTCGATCGCCAGCGCCCGCTCCACCGCGGTGATGCGGTTGCGGAGGGTGTGGCGGTGCACGCCGAGCTCGCGGGCGGCGGGGTCCCAGGCGCCGTTGCGGCGGAGCCAGACGCGCGCCGACTCCAGCAGCACCGCGCCCTCGGGGGTCAGCAGCGGCTCGAGCGTGCGCCGGGCGAGCGCCTCGGCGCCCGACGCGGCGAGCAGGCCGAGCATGCCCTGCTCGGCGACGTCCTCGAAGCGCAGCAGCGGACGGTCGGGCGTGGCGCGCTCGGCCGCGCGCCGCGCCTCCGCCAGCCCCCGATCGAGCTCGGCCCAGGTGATCGGGGCGGAGGCACCGGCAGTCGTACCGTGACGCTCGAGCACCTCTGCGATCAGGTCGAGATCGTCGGCCCCGGTGATCACGATGAGGGCGGAGTCGCGCTCGGCGAAGAACAGGCGCGCGCCGTTCTCCTCGGCGAACACCTCCAGCTCGTCGAGCAGCGAGTCGCCGCGGACGGGCTCGCTCAGCACGCTCACCCGCACCGGTTCGGCGGGGAGCGTGCCCCAGAGCTCGCGCGCCGTGCGGGCGGCGACGTCGAAGGCGCCCGCTGCGAGCAGCTCGAGCAGCCCCGAGCGCAGCTGCCGCCGCGAGGTGTCGAGCGCCCGCCGCTGCTCGAGGGCGATGCTCGCCAGTCCGATCACGCTGGCGACCAGGTCGCTGCCGGCCGGGTCGAGCGGAGTCCCCGTGCCGACCGCGAGCACGCCGCGCAGGTGGTCGCGCTGGCCCAGGGTCTGCAAGGTGACCCCGCCGCCGTCGTCGAGGCGGAGGCCCGCCCGGCTGCCGCGGGAGAGCGCGTGGCGGACGGCGGCGGCGACCGACGCCTCCGCCGCCTCCGGGACCTCGAGCCGCATCGGCAGGTGCACCCGCTGCCCGACCGCGTCGTACAGCGCGACCCAGCAGTCGAGCTGGCGCTCGAGCTCCGAGAGGATCGCCGCGAGCCCGTCGGGGCGCAGCGCCGCCCGGGCGACGCGGCGCTGCGCCTCCAGCGACCACTCGAGCCGTTCGCGCTGCTCGCGCGAGATCACATCGGCCACGAAGCGGATGATCCCCATGAACGGCGTCCGCTCGGCGACCTCGAGCAGCGGCAGGCCCTGCCGCTCGCACGCCGCCACGAGCAGCGCCGGCACCTCCTCGTGCACGATCCCGGTCGCGAAGCCGAGCGCGCGGATGCCGCGGCCGCGCAGGCGCGCGACGTACTCCTCCGAGAACTCGGGCGGATCCTCGCCCGAGAAGTGCACGCCGTCGGTGAGCAGCAGCTGCCCCGACTCGAGCCACGGAGTCGGGTCGACCAGATCGGAGGAGTGCGCCCAGATCAGCGGGGCGTCCAGCACCGTCTCGTCGTGCACGCCGCCGAGGATCCGGAGCCGGAACGCCGGCTCGGCGAGCAGATCGCGGACGGTCGCGGGCATGGGCGGCTCTCCAGTCGTGACGGTATGTCCATCGTAGGGCTGCAGATTAGACGGATCCGGCAGCCGCCACGCGGGCGTGAGGCGGCACGATGGATCCATGACGCTCTCGACCAGTCCGACCTCTGTCCGCGACAACGCCTCCGTCACCGCCGCGGACCGCTCGCGCGTGTTCCACTCGTGGTCGGCACAGGGCTCGCTCAACCCGCTGCCGATCGCGGGCGGCCTCGGCTGCGAGGTGTGGGACGTCGACGGCACCCGTTACCTCGACTTCTCGAGCCAGCTGGTGAACGTCAACATCGGCTACCAGCACCCGAAGGTCGTCGCGGCGATCCAGGAGCAGGCCGCGATCCTCACCACGGTCGGCCCCGCCGCTGCGAACGAGACCCGGGCCGAGGCCGCGCGCCTGATCACCGAGCGCGCGCCCGAGGGCTTCGAGAAGGTCTTCTTCACCAACGGAGGCGCCGACGCGAACGAGAACGCGATCCGCATGGCGCGCCTGTACACCGGGCGCGACAAGGTCGTGTCGCTCTACCGCTCGTACCACGGCAACACCGGAGCGGCGATCGTCTCGACCGGCGACTGGCGCCGCATCCCCAACGAGTACGCGCGCGGCCACGTGCACGCCTTCGGCCCCTACCTCTACCGCACCGAGTTCTGGGCCGAGACGCCCGAGCAGGAGTGCGAGCGCGCGCTGCACCACCTCGAGCGCGTCGTGCAGGCCGAGGGCCCGGAGTCGATCGCGGCGTTCCTGATCGAGACCATCCCCGGCACCGCGGGCATCCTGACTCCGCCGCCCGGCTACCTCCCCGGTGTGCGCGCCATCGCCGACCGCTACGGGATCCAGCTCATCCTCGACGAGGTGATGGCCGGCTTCGGCCGCACCGGCGAGTGGTTCGCCTTCGACGCGTTCGACGTGCGCCCCGACCTGATCACCTTCGCCAAGGGCGTCAACTCCGGCTACGTGCCGATCGGAGGCGTCATCATCTCCGACCCGATCGCGCACCACTTCGACGAGCGGGTCTTCCCGGGCGGGCTCACCTACTCCGGGCACCCGCTCGCGGCGGCGAGCGTCATCGCGACGCTCGAGGCGATGGCCGAGGAGGGCATCGTCGACAACGCGAAGACCATCGGATCGGAGCACCTCGCCCCCGGACTCGCGGCACTCGAGGCGAAGCACGAGATCATCGGCGAGGTCCGCGGCTCCGGAGTGTTCTGGGCCCTCGAGCTGGTCTCGGACCGCGCGACCCGCGCTCCGCTGCCCGCCGCCGCCGTCGGCCGCCTCAAGACCGACCTGCTCTCCCGCGGCCTGCTGCCCTTCACCGCCGACAACCGCATCCACGTCGTCCCGCCCGCCGTCGTCACCCCCGCCGAGGTCGCCCGCGGCCTGGGCGTCCTCGACGACGCGCTGACGGCGTTCAGCGGCTGAGACGCGCCCCCGCGGCGCACCTCCGGCTCGCAGAATCACCTCCGGCTCGCAGAATCACCTCCGGCTCGCAGAATCACCTTCGGCTCGCAGAATCACCTTCGGCTCGTCGATCCGGCTGATTCCAGCGAGCCGAACCGGATCTCACGAGCCGGAGTTCCCTCCCCTGTCAGCGGTGCGCTTCCCGGCTCGGCTCCTCGACGAGCGGGCAAGCCGTCCAGCCCGCGGGGGAGCGCGCACCATCAGCTGAGAGGGGGCGGCCTCCGCTGGGGGGCGACGCCCCCTGCTCTCAGCTGATGGTGTGCGCCGCTGCCTGCTGATCGAGGAGCCCGCGCAGCGGGCGTATCGAGATCCCCGCTGCTGACTTTGGTGGGTCTCGATACTCCCCGCGGGGCGACTCGACCAGCAGGGTGGGCGGGTGGGCGAATCCAGCAAGGGTCCCCTTGCAGACCAGCCCTCACCCACGAGGCGTATCCGGAGATCCGCGTCTCAGCGGATCTCCGTCGCCGAACGCACCACGCTCTGCGGTACGCAACCACTTCTACGAGCCGACTGCGCGACGCCGCCCCGCGGCGTCGGCGAGGCTTCGTCACCGCGCCTCAGCCGACACTGTGCAGCACGAACGCGGTGATGAAGCCGAGCACGGCGTACAGCCCCGTGAGCACGTCGTCCTTGTCGAACGCCTCCGGAATCATCGTGTTCGAGATCATCGCGAGGATCGCGCCCGCCGCGATGGTCGTCACGAAGGCGACGACCGCTCCGGGGGCACTCGCGAAGACCAGGAAGCCGACGAGCGCGGCGATCGCGGAGAGAGCGGCGATGCCTCCCCAGACCGTGAAGACGTAGCGGGCCGAGCGGCCGTCGGCCTTCATGCCGACGGTGGAGGAGAGGCCCTCCGGCAGGTTCGAGATCGCGACGGCGGCGACGATCGGGACGCTGATCGCGGCTCCGGCGCCGCCCTGCGCGACGGAGAGCCCGAGCACGATCGACTCGGGGATGCCGTCGATCAGCGCGCCGGCCGCGATCGCCGCGCCTCCGCCTCCGCCCGTGCCCTTCGAGCTCTTGCGGTCGCCGGCGCCGGCGCGGGTGAGCAGGGCGTCTGCTCCGACGAAGACGATGGCGCCGACGAGGGTGCCGAGCACGGTGGGCAGGAGTCCGCCGTCGTCGGCCGCCTCCTGGACGAGCTCGTAGGCGAGAGCCGAGATCAGCACGCCGGCGCCGAACGCCGAGATCGCGGCGGTGAGCTTCGGAGGCACGCGGACGAGCCAGGCGAGCGCGGCGCCGAGGAGGAGGGTGGCGCCGCCGACGGCGCCGCTGAGCAGGGCGAGGGACCAGGGAGGCACGGCCGTCAGCCTGTCAGGCCGCGGCGGTCCGCGGTGCGGGCTTGACGGCGGCGTCCGGAGCGACCGGCGGGTACACCCAGGTCACCAGGACCACCGACACGATCATCAGCAGGAACCACGACACGAGCTTCGACGCCGACACCAGCTGCCAGCCGGCGACCTGGTCCGGGTAGAGCCACGCTCCGGAGGCGGTCGCCACGTTCTCGGCGATCCAGATGAAGAAGGCGACGAGTGCGAAGGCGACGAGCAGCGGCATCCGGTGCGTGCCGCGGTGCACGCGGTAGACCATGGTCGTCCGGAGCCACAGCACGCCCACGAAGGCGAGGATCAGCCAGCGGGCGTCGGGGAGGAAGTGGTGGCTGAAGAAGTTGACGTAGATCAGCACGGCGGCCGCGCCCGTCAGCCATCCCGACGGCCAGCGGTCGAACCGCAGGTCGAACAGGCGGTGGATCCGCACCATGTACGAGCCGACGGAGGCGTAGAGGAAGCCGCTGAACAGCGGCACGGCGCCCACGCGCAGGACACCCTCGGCGGCGTAGCTCCACGAGCCGACGTCGGTCTTGAACAGCTCCATCCCCGTGCCGACGAGATGGAAGATCACGACCACCCACAGCTCGCGGCCGGTCTCGAGCCGGGTCGCGATCATGACGACCTGCAGCAGCACCGCGGCGAGGGTCAGCGCATCGTTGCGGGCGAGGGCCGCGTCGTCCGGGTACCAGAGCCGCGCCGCGACGATCACGAGCAGCAGCGCCGCGCCGAACACGCAGGCCCACGCCTGCTTCGCGCCGAACACCAGGAACTCGATGAGCGACGCGCGCAGACCGGAGTCGGGACCGCGGGCGAGCAGTCGCCGCGCGGCGTCGTCGATCCGCTGCTCCACCGGCGTGTACTGCCGCATGCGTCCCCGCTCCCTCTCGGAGCGGCCGATGCTACCGGGCCGGGGTCGGACTTCTCGGCCCCGAGCCGTCAGCACTGCTCCGAGACGAACCCGACGTCGGCGGGCGTCAGCAGGTCGCGGTCGCGCAGCAGCACCCCGATGCGGTCGCCGCGGAGGGAGCAGGCGCGGTCGAAGACTCCGCCGCCCTCGTCGGTGTACTCGACCTCGTAGACGCGCTCGCCGTAGACGTCGGTGTAGGCGTCGCACTCCTCGAACACCTCGCACTCCTCGGTGATCGCGAAGTCGAAGCCGAGCGCGCGCATCTCCTCCGCCCGTTCGGAGGCGTTCTTCTGGCCGATCGCCAGACCGGCGTCGTGCGCGGCCGCGACGAGGCCCTCGGCGAAGGCGCCGGTCTGCTCGTCGGTCAGCAGGCCCCCGGAGCGGGTGGCGGAGTCGAGGTTGTCGGCCTCGATCGCGTCGAAGCCGCTGCCGGCGCAGCCCGCGATCCACTCCGAGACGATCTCGAGCAGGGCCTCGCGCGTCGCCGGAGTCGACACGTCGAGGAGGGTCTCGTCCGGCCAGTCGGGATCGGTCACGCTCCCGCCCGACTCGTCGCGCAGCAGCAGCCCGGCCCGCTCTCCCGTCCACTCCGACTCCTCGCCCGGCTGGGTCTGGAACGCGTTCACGTAGCAGACCGAGTAGACGCCCGGCTCGGGCTCGTCCGATCGGTCGCGCACGACGAGGCCGACGCCCTCGGCCGGCGGGTAGCCGCCGCCGAGCTGGTAGTCGAAGCGGGCGCTCGCGGGAGGCGGCGCGACGCCGCCCGGCGGGCTTCCTGCGCATCCGGCGAGGAGGGCCACGGCGATGAGCCCGCACAATAAGCTGAACGAATGGCGGAGTTCAGCGCGAGTGTGTTCCAGAACGAGTTCCTCTCCGACGGTGCCACCGATGTGCACGCGATCGTGACCGTGACCGCGTCGGGCACCGGTGCGGCCGGCAGTGACGGCGCGGCCGCCGAGATCATCATCGTCGACTGCTCCGGATCGATGACCGGCGAGAACATGACCGCCGCCAAGCGCGCGGCCGCGGTCGCCGTCGACCAGATCCTCGACGGCACGTTCTTCGCCGTGGTCGCCGGCTCCGAGCGCGCCGACCGGGCCTTCCCGTACCCCAACGCCTCCGTGCCGATGGTGCGCATGGAGCCCGGCGCCCGCGCGGCCGCGAAGGAGGCCATCGGCTTCCTCCAGGCCGACGGCGGCACGGCGATGGGCACCTGGCTCACCCTCGCCCGCCAGCTCTTCTCGAGCGTCCCGGAGGCGTCGCAGCGTCACGCGATCCTCCTCACCGACGGCAAGAACGAGCACGAGTCGCGGATGCAGCTCGACGCGGCGATCCGCGCCGCGGGCGGGGTCTTCCAGTGCGACGTCCGCGGAGTCGGCTCCCGCTGGGTCGTCGAGGAGGCGCGCACGATCGCGAGCGCACTGCTCGGCACGGTCGGCCTCATCGCGAACCCGGCCGACATGGCCGCCGACTTCGAGCAGCTGATGCAGGCGTCGATGGGCCGCGGAGTCGCGAGCGGCGAGCTGCGCGTGTGGACGCCGCAGGGCGCCCAGCTCCTCTTCGTCCGCCAGGTCGCGCCGAACCTCGAGGACCTCAGCTCCCGCCGCACCTCGGTGAACCCGCTGACCGGCTCCTACCCGACCGGCGCCTGGGGCGACGAGTCGCGGGAGTACCACGTGGCCGTGCGCGTCGCGTCGAAGCCCGTCGGTGCCGAGCAGCTCGCCGCTCGCGTGCAGCTCAGCGTGCGCGACGAGGTGGTCGCCTCCGCCCTGGTGAAGGCGCGCTGGACCGACGACTCCGCGCTCACCGCCCGCATCGATCCGGCGGTCGCGCACTACACCGGCCAGACCGAGCTGGCGTCCGCGATCCAGGACGGTCTGGCGGCGAAGGCCGCGGGCGACGAGGCCACCGCGACCGTGAAGCTCGGCCGCGCGGTGCAGCTCGCAGCCGTCACCGGCAACGACGAGGCGACCGCGAAGCTCCGCAAGGTCGTCGAGATCGACAACCCGAACGAGGGCACGGTGCGGCTCAAGCGCGGTGTCGCGAAGCTCGACGAGATGGCGCTCGACACCGCCTCGACCAAGACCACGCGGGTGCGCAAGTGAGCTACCGCTGCCCCGAGGGGCACACGTCGGCGTCCGGCGACTACTGCGACGTCTGCGGCGCGCCCATCGCCGCCGCCCAGGCCCCCGCCCTGGCCGCAGCGAGCCCCGCGCCTCCGACCGCGGCCATCCCGACCGGACCCGCGGTCTGCCCCAACTGCTCGTACCCGAACGAGGCCGGCGCCCTGTTCTGCGAGAACTGCGGCTACGACTTCACCACCGGCTCGCTGCCCGAGGCCGACCCGTTCACGTCGTCCGGAGCGGTCCGCTCGCCGGCCGAGGTCGGCGGCTCGGCGTCGCCCGCGGGCGATCCCGGGTCGCACCTCGGCGAGGTCCCCGCGGCGGCGGCCCCGGAGTCGTCGGCTCCTCCGACCGCGCTGGTCCCCGAGGAGGAGGCCGGGTTCGACGTGCCCGTCGCCACCGCGCCGCCCGCCCCGGCGCCGCCGACCGAGGTCCTCGCGGAGTCGCCGCCCATCGAGCAGGGCGATCCGTGGGTCGCCGAGCTCTGGGTCGACCCCGACTGGTACGCCGAGCAGCGCGCCGACGACCCGATGCCCTCTCCCGGACCGCCGACGACGATCGTGCTGCGCGAGCGCTCCCTGCTCGTCGGGCGTCCGTCGGTCTCGCGCGGGATCTCGCCGCAGATCGACTGCGGCACCGACTCCGGAGTCTCGCGACGCCACTGCCAGCTGTCGACCGACGGCCTGCGCTGGTGGGTCGAGGACCTCCAGTCGGCGAACGGCACCTACCTCGCGACCGCCGGCTCCGGCCTGCCGCAGACGCCGATCCCGGCCGGCCAGCGCCGCGAGGTCGACGAGGGAGACCGCCTCTACGTCGGCGCCTGGACGCGCCTCGTGCTCCGTCGAGCGCTCCCCGGCGAGGTCTGAGCCGACCGCAGCCCGGGAGTCGAGGCGACACGCCTCAGCGCCCGGCGAGCACTCCGAGCATCCACGAGAGCGCAGCCACGGCGCCGACGCCGACCACGCTCGAGGCGATGATCACCGCGCGCCGCACCCGCGCCGTCCGCGTCGTCGGTGCCGCCGCGATGGGCATCGGCGCCGTCGTCCCGGAGGCCAGCCCGCTGCGCAGGCGCTGCGCGACCTGCTCGGCGGTCGGGCGCGCGGACGGGTCGCGCTGGGTCATCGACGTCAGCAGCACCCGCCAGGGCTTCGGCAGAGAATCGGGCACGGTGGGGCTGCGGTGCAGTCGCGCGATGGCCGCCTCGAGCACCGTGCCGGAGTACTCCCGGTGGCCGGTGAGCGCCTCCAGCAGCACGAGCCCGAGCGAGAAGACGTCGCTCGCACCGCTGATCGGCTCGCCCGCGACCTGCTCGGGGCTGACGAAGCTGGCGGTGCCGATGACGATGCCGTCGCTGGTGAGGCGCGAGCCGTCCATGAAGTGGGCGACCCCGAAGTCGGTGAGCTTGGCGGTGTGGTCGTAGCCGCTGGATCCGACGTCGCTGACGAGGATGTTGGCCGGCTTCACGTCCCGGTGGACGACTCCGCGCTCGTGCAGGTAGGCGAGCGCCTCGGCGAGCTGCGCGCCGATCGCGCCGACCTCGTCGGCGGCCATCGGGCCCGACTCGAGCCGGCGCTCCATGGTCGGGTCGGCGACCAGCTCCATGACGACGTAGCGGCGCACCTCGCCGCCGAAGTTGTGCAGCCCCGCGTCGAAGAGATTGACGATGCCGGGGTGCGCGAACGAGGACAGCATGCGCACCTCGCGCTCCTGGCGGGCGACGTCCTCGGGGCTCGACGCCTCGGCGCGGAACACCTTGACGGCGACGTCGCGCTGCACGGTCTCGTCGCGGGCGCGGTAGACCGAGCCCATGCCTCCCGAGCCGATGCGCTCGATGAGGTAGTAGCGGCCGGCCACCTTCTGCTGCGCTGCGTTGGCGGCGATCACACTCACGACGACCCTCGCCTTCCGCTGGACAGCCCGCCCCGGAGGGGCATCTGTGGTAGACGGTACCGCTCGCGCCGCCGGCTGTGGAGTGGCAGGGGAGGACTTGACAAGAACGGCCCGAAGGGCAGGTTCTCAGCGCAGTCCGCTGCGTGCGAAACCCTGCACGAAGTAGCGCTGGAAGAGCAGGAACAGGACGACCATCGGAGCCACGTTCACGAGCGCGAAGGCCATGGTCGCTCCGTAGTCGCTGCCGAACTGGCCCTGCAGGAACAGCAGTCCGATCGGGAGGGTGAACAGCACGTTCTCCTTCAGCGCGATCAGCGGCCAGGCGAAGTCGTTCCACGAGCCGAGCAGCGTCATGAAGAACAGCACGGCGATCAGCGGCTTCGAGAGCGGCAGCACGATCCGCGTGAAGACGCGGAAGTGGCCGGCCCCGTCGATCCGCGCGGCCTCGATCAGATCGCGGGGGATCGCGAGGATGAACTGCCGGGCCAGGAACAGGCCGAAGGCCGACGCCGCCGTCGGCAGGATCACCGCCCAGTAGCTCCCGTAGAGCCCGAGGTCGGTCACGAGCCGGAACAGCGCCACCATGATCACCTGCACGGGCAGCGTCAGCGTCGACAGGGCGAGCAGGAACAGCAGCCCTGAGCCGCGGAACTTCAGCTGCGCGAAGGCGTAGCCGCCGAGCAGGTTGATCGCCACGGTGATCAGCGCGGTCACGAGGCTGATCGCGAGGGAGTTGCCGAACCACGTCGCGACCGGGAACGACGAGAACACGCGCTCGAAGTTGACGAGCGTCAGCTCGCGCGGCCAGAGGCGCAGGGTCCCGCCGAGCAGCTCGGCTCGCGACGAGAACGCGACGACCAGCATCCAGTAGAGCGGGAAGAGGATGACGAGCGAGACGACGATCGCCAGCGCCAGGCGGAGCAGGCGCGTGGTGCGCGAGGCCGTGCTCATTCGACGAGGTCCCGGCTTCTGCTCGTGCGCCACTGCACGGCGGTGAAGACCATCGTGACGACGAGCAGGACGATGCCGATCGCCGCCGCGTAGCCCTGGTCGCGGGTGACGAATCCGGTGTCGTAGGCGTAGGTGACCAGCACCGAGGTGGCGTTCTGCGGGCCGCCGCCGGTGAGCACGAAGACGATGTCGAACACCTGGAACGAGTAGATGACGTTGAGGATCAGGAGGAAGAACGTCGACGGCCCGACCATCGGCACCGTGATGTGCCGGAACTGCTGCCAGCCGTTCGCTCCGTCGAGCCGAGCCGCCTCGTAGAGCGCCGGGTTCACGCCCTGCAGCCCCGCCAGGTAGATCAGCATGTTGAAGCCGGTGCGCCACCACAGGGTGACCAGCACGACGGAGGCGAACGCCGCGGCCCCGCCCGACTGCCAGGCGATCCGCGGCAGGCCGATGGTCTGCAGCAGTCCGTCGAGCACTCCGCTGTTCTCGTCGAAGATCAGCACGCCCATCAGCGCCGTCGCGACTCCCGACACGGCCATCGGCAGGATCAGGACCGACCGGAACACCGCGCGCGCCGGCAGCACCGAGTTCAGCAGCACGGCCGCCCCGAGCCCGAGCGCCATCGACAGCGGAGTCACGATCAGGGTGAACAGCGCCGTGTTGAGCGCCGAGCGCCAGAACAGCGGATCCGCGAGCAGCCGCGCGTAGTTGTCGAGCCCGATGAAGACGCCGTCGCCGAAGCCGTTGGTGCTCTGGAAGCTGATCAGGAACGCGCCGCCCAGCGGCACGAACACGAACAGCCCGAGCATCAGGAGGTTCGGCGCGAGGAACGCGTAGGCGGCGGCGGTCTCGCGGGCCGCGGGCGCCCCCGAGCGGCGCCGGGGCCGGGCGGCGGCCGGGGCCGGAGGGGCGATGCTCACCGGGTGGCGGCCGCGATGCCGGCCGTGAGCTTCGAGATCGTGTCCTCCGTGCTCTGCCCGCCGACGAAGGCGGCCTCGAGCTGCTCCTTGAGCACCGCGATGATCGCGGCCATGTCGGGCGAGGCGACCTGGGCCGAGTCGGAGGCCTGGACCGTGCCCGCCTGGCCGAGGAACACCTCCGAGAGCTCGGGGCGGACCGCGAACTCGATGCCCGACTCCGTGAGGTCGCGGCGGGTGGGCAGCAGGGACGCACCGGCGCAGAAGTCGCTCATCGCCTCCTCCTCCGTCACGAACGCGAGGAACGAGGCGGCCAGCTCGGGCTGCGCCGTCGCCCTGGTGGCGACGAGCGCGTTGCCGCCGAAGTCGCCGCCGCCGCGGACGTCGCGCGGCGAGTAGGTGGCGCCCCACTCGAAGTCGAGGGTCGCGTCGGCGTCGGGGAGGAGGAAGGCGCCGGCGAACGTCATCGCGGTCGTCTGCGAGTACCAGAGGTCGCTCGCGTAGGTCGTCGCCTGGATAGAGCTGCTCGGCGGGACCAGCCCGTCGGTGAAGAAGCTGCGGCTGAAGTCGATCGCCGCGCGGCCCGCCGCGGAGTCGATGGCCGGGCCGGAGAGGTCCTCGGTCAGGAAGCGCCCGTCGGCCTGGAACAGCAGGCTCAGCCAGCGGGTGACTCCGTTGCCCTGCCAGTTGTAGGCGAAGGGGTAGCGCTCGGCGGGCAGCGAGGCGCGGAGCTTCGCGCCGACCTCGGAGAACTCCTCCCAGGTCCACGCCTCCTCGGGCGAGGAGGGGAAGCTCGTGATGCCCGCGGTCGCCAGCGCCTCGGTGTTGTAGAGGATCAGCGACGTGTCGGTGTGGTGCGGCACGCCGAACGGGCTGCCGTTGCTCTGCACAGCGGCCCAGGCCGCGTCGGTGAAGCGGTCGGCGACATCGGCCTCGAGGTGCGGAGTGAGGTCGAGCAGCTGGTCGCGCCCCGCGTAGCTGCCGAACGTGTAGTACGGCACGCGGAAGACGTCGGGCGGGTTGCCCGCCTGCAGCTGCGCGTCGATGTTCGTGAACATCTGCTCGTAGGGCACGGCGTTCAGCGTCACCGTGGCGCCGGCGTTCGCGCTCTGGAAGCGGTCGATCGTGCGCTGGAACCCGGCGAGCTCGGCGTCGGTGCCCCAGGTCGTGAAGGTGAGGGTCCCGCTCTCGGCGTCGGCCTGCGGGCCGGCCGGGGCGAAGCCGCAGCCCGCCAGCACGGGCACGGAGGCGGCGACGCCCAGGGCGCCGAGGAAGCGGCGCCGATCCAGGACGGCCCGCTCGAGGACGGACCTGGTGCTGCCGATGCTGTCGCCACCCATGGGGGACCTCCCTTCGGGGGCCACCGCGGACTCCCCGGAGGGAGGCTAGCCCGAGGGG
The DNA here is from genome assembly GCF_009834225.1 of Rathayibacter sp. VKM Ac-2759. Taxonomy (NCBI): domain Bacteria; kingdom Bacillati; phylum Actinomycetota; class Actinomycetes; order Micrococcales; family Microbacteriaceae; genus Rathayibacter; species Rathayibacter sp. VKM Ac-2759. The sequence continues at coordinate 3,049,266 of NZ_CP047176.1, read as the reverse complement.
AGGAGCCGGCACCGCTACTGGACGAATGCCGGTTCCTGTGAGAGAAGCGGACGATCAGCCGCGCTTGCCCAGCATCCCCTCGAAGGTGCCGTCGAGCGCCCACGGGTCGCGCACCGCGCCCGAGCGCGTCGAGCGGGCGGCCTCGTCGGCCAGCTCGCGGCCGGCGCGCTCGATGCGGGCGGGCAGGGCCCGGCCGTCCTCGGTCGTCCCGCCCCAGTCGTCCGTGGCCGCGAAGACCGAGGTCGAGAGGGGAGCCGCGTGCAGATAGCTGAACAGCGGCCGCATCGCGTAGTCGACCGCGAGCGAGTGCCGGGGCGACCCGCCCGTGGCCGCGAGCAGCACGGGGAGCGAGCGGAGCGCCTCCGTGTCGAGCACGTCGACGAACGACTTGAAGAGGCCGCTGTAGCTGGTGGTGAAGATCGGCGTCACGGCGATGAGGCCGTCGGCGCCGGCGACCGCGTCGAGCGCGGTCTGCAGCGCCGGGCTCGCGAACCCGGTCAGGAGGTTGTTCGTGACGTCGTGCGCGAGGTCGCGCAGCTCGATCACGCTGCGCTCGACGGAGTGGCCCTGCTCGACGAGCGCGGCCTCGGTCGCGTCGCCGAGGCGGTCGGCGAGGAGGCGGGTGGACGACGGCTGGCTGAGGCCGGCCGAGAGGACGGTGAGTCGGCGGATGCTCATGGGGCGCCTCCTAGGCGGTGACGGCGACGGGCTGCTGGTCGCGGGCGGCGACGAGCGAGGTGTGGGTGGGGGCGTCCGGCACGTGGGCCGGGCGGCCCTCGGCGAAGCCGCGGCGGAGCTCGGGGAGGATCTCGCCGAGCATGTCCATCTGCTCGAGCACCGTCTTCAGCGGCAGACCCGCGTGGTCGATGAGGAACAGCTGGCGCTGGTAGTCGCCGACGTACTCGCGGAAGCCGAGGGTGCGGTCGATGATCTGCTGCGGGGAGCCGACGGTGAGCGGCGTCTGCTCGGTGAAGTCCTCGAGCGAGGGGCCGTGGCCGTAGACCGGGGCGTTGTCGAAGTAGGGGCGGAACTGCTTGACGGCGTCCTGCGAGTTCTTCGCCATGAAGATCTGCCCGCCGAGTCCGACGATGGCCTGGTCGGCGCTGCCGTGGCCGTAGTGCTCGAAGCGCTGGCGGTAGAGCTGCACCATCTTCTGGGTGTGCGAGGCGGGCCAGAAGATGTGGTTCGCGAAGAAGCCGTCGCCGTAGTACGCGGCCTGCTCGGCGATCTGGGGCGAGCGGATGGAGCCGTGCCAGACGAACGGCGCGACGCCGTCGAGCGGGCGCGGGGTCGACTGGAAGCCTTGCAGCGGGGTGCGGAACTGGCCCTCCCAGTCGACGAAGTCCTCGGTCCAGAGGCGGTGCAGCAGGTCGTAGTTCTCGATCGTCAGCTCGATCCCGCGGCGGATGTCCTTGCCGAACCACGGGTAGACGGGGCCGGTGTTGCCACGGCCGAGCATGAGGTCGACGCGGCCGCCGGACAGGTGCTGCAGCATCGCGTAGTCCTCGGCGAGCTTCACCGGGTCGTTGGTCGTGATGAGCGCCATGGCCGTGGTGAGGAGGAGGCGCTCGGTGCGCGCGGCGATGTAGGCGAGGGTGGTCGTCGGTGAGGACGACCAGAACGGCGGGTTGTGGTGCTCGCCGAGGGCGAAGACGTCGAGGCCGATCTCCTCGGCCTTCTCCGCGATCGCGAGGGTGGCCGCGATCTTCTCCGACTCGGTCGGTGTGTTCCCGTTCGTGGGGTCGGTGGTGATGTCGCTGACCGTGAAGATGCCGAACTGCATCAGGCGCTCCTTCTCTCCGTGGCCCCGTCCTGGCGAGACCTGATCCATGCGTTTGCATGTACATCCCCATTCAACCAGACGGCGCCGGATCTATTCCCACGGGTGCCGAGGGGCCCGGCGAACCCCCGAAACATCCCCGCAATACGGCCCGCACTAGAGTCGTGCCATGGGTGACCTCTTCGACGGATACGGGTCCCAGAAGGTCGAGCGGCGCCGTGCAGGCGCGCCACCCTGGGACGAGATGTTCGCCGATGTCGCGGCGGCCGGCGGCCCCGACGGCGTCCGCGACGCCTACCGCGACATCTACTCCTCGTTGGCGCGGATGACCCAGGAGGAGCTGCGCGGCCGCACCGACGCGCTCGCCTCCTCCTATCTCGCGCAGGGCGTGACCTTCGACTTCGCGGGCGAGGAGCGGCCCTTCCCGCTCGACGCCGTGCCGCGCGTCATCGAGAGCGCCGAGTGGAACGAGGTGCAGAGCGGCATCAAGCAGCGCGTCCGCGCCCTCGAGGCGTTCCTCGCCGACGTCTACGGTCCGCAGAACGCGGTCAAGGACGGAGTGATCCCCGCCGGTCTCATCTCGAGCTCCAGCCACTTCCACCGCCAGGCCGCGGGCATCGTCTCGGCCAACGGCGTCCGGATCCAGGTGTCGGGCATCGACCTCATCCGCGACGAGGTCGGCGGCTGGCGCGTGCTCGAGGACAACGTGCGGGTCCCCTCCGGTGTCTCGTACGTGATCTCGAACCGCCGGGTGATGGCGCAGACCCTGCCCGAGCTGTTCGTCTCGATGCGGGTGCGCCCGGTCGGCGACTACCCGAACCGGCTCCTGCAGGCCCTGCGCGCCTCCGCCCCCGAGGGCGTCGACGACCCCACGGTCGTCGTGCTCACTCCGGGTGTCTACAACTCGGCCTACTTCGAGCACACGCTGCTCGCCCGCCTGATGGGCGTCGAGCTCGTCGAGGGCCGCGACCTGTTCTGCACCGGCGGCAAGGTGTTCATGCGCACCACCTCCGGCCCGACCCGCGTCGACGTCATCTACCGCCGCGTCGACGACGAGTTCCTCGACCCGCTGCAGTTCCGCGCCGACTCGATGCTCGGCTCGCCCGGCCTCATGCTCGCCGCGCGCCTGGGCAACGTCACCATCGCGAACGCGGTCGGCAACGGCGTCGCCGACGACAAGCTCGTCTACACCTACATGCCCGACCTCATCCGCTACTACCTCTCCGAGGACCCGGTGATCAAGAACGTCGACACCTGGCGCCTCGAGGATCCGGGTGCGCTCGAGGAGGTGCTCGACCGGCTCGACGAGCTCGTCGTGAAGCCCGTCGACGGCTCGGGCGGCAAGGGCCTCGTCGTCGGCCCGGACGCGTCGGCGAAGGAGCTCGCCGAGCTGCGCTCGCGCCTCCAGGCCGATCCGCGCGGCTGGATCGCGCAGCCGGTCGTGCAGCTCTCGACCATCCCGACCCTCGTCGACGACGGGATGCGGCCGCGTCACGCCGACCTCCGCCCCTTCGCGGTCAACGACGGGAACGACATCTGGGTGCTGCCCGGCGGGCTGACCCGCGTGGCGCTCCCGGAGGGTCAGCTCGTCGTCAACTCGTCGCAGGGCGGCGGGTCGAAGGACACCTGGGTCGTCGGACTCGAGTCGCAGACGGCCGAGCGCGACGCGCACGACATCCAGGGCCTCGTCGCCGACCAGGCCGCCGTCACCAGCTCGATCCCGATCGTCTACCCGCTCAACCACACGCCCGACCACTCGCCGCAGGACGCCGGCAACAACGACCAGGAGCAGCAGCAGCAGCAGCAGGGTCGTGCGGCAGCGGAGGAGGACGCCTGATGCTCTCCCGGATCGCCGAGTCGCTGTTCTGGATCGGCCGCTACATCGAGCGCTCGGACGGCACCGCGCGCATCCTCGACGTCCACCTCCAGCTCCTGCTCGAGGACCCGTGGATCGACGAGGACACCGCCTGCCGCTCGCTGCTCTCGGTGATGGGCTCGACCCCTCCCGACGACATGCGCGAGATCACCCGCGCCGACGTGCTGACGATCCTCGCGATCGACCGCACGAACCCCGCCTCCATCGCCTACTCGCTCGGCGCCGCCCGCGAGAACGCCCGGCGCGCCCGCGAGATCGTGTCGACCGAGCTGTGGGAGTGCCTGAACACGACCCGCACGCGCATGCCGCGCCGGGTCACGGGCGACCGGGTGTCGGAGTTCTTCGGCTGGGTGCGCGAGCGCTCGGCGCTCGCCGTCGGCATCATCGAGTCGGCGACCTCGCGCGACGAGGCCTGGCAGTTCTTCACGCTCGGCCGCTCGATCGAGCGCGCCGACATGACCGCGCGGCTGCTCGCCACCCGCTCGCTGACCGAGGCGAGCGGTCCGTCCTGGACGACGATCCTCCGCTCGTGCGGCGCCTACGAGGCCTACCTGCGCACCTACCGCGGCGTGCCGAGCGCGCGCAACGCGGCCGAGTTCCTCCTCCTGGACCGCCTCTTCCCGCGGTCGATCCTCTTCTCGGTCTCGCGGGCCGAGATGTGCATGCGCGACATCGAGCCGCGCACCGGCCGCGTCGGCCACACCGGCGACGCCCAGCGGGTGCTCGGCCAGATCCGCAGCGAGCTCGAGTACCGGCCGATCGCCGAGATCCTCGAGGACCTCCCGCGGCACATGGACAGCGTGCAGGAGGCGACCTCGGCGGCGTCCGAGGCGATCCGGCAGCGCTACTTCCCCACGAACGTCATGCCGAGCTGGATCGGGGAGGCGCTGTGAGCAGGCTGCGCATCACGCACACCACGGGATTCACCTACCGGGGCGACGTCGTCGCGTCGTACAACGAGGCGCGGATGCTCCCGGCGTCCTCCGACGGGCAGCTCGTGCTCTCGTCGCACCTCGACATCCGCCCCGTCACCTCGGTGCACACCTACACCGACTACTGGGGCACCCGCGTCGCGTCGTTCGACGTGCTCAACGCGCACCAGGAGCTCTCGCTCACCGCGACCTCGCTCGTCGAGGTGCGGCCGAAGGCCCACCCCGACCACCCCTACGGCTGGGAGCAGCTCGCCGCGCAGGTCGAGACCCTCACCGAGTACGTCGAGCAGTCGAAGCAGACCACCCGCACCTCGCCTCCCGAGGACCTCGTCGAGCTGGCCCGCACGCTCGCCGACGAGGCGGCCGGCCCCTGCGAGGCGGCTCTGACCATCGCCGAGCGCATCGGCCGCGAGATGACGTACCGGCAGGGCGTCACCGGCGTGCACTCGACGGCGACGGAGTCGTGGACCGCCCGCGAGGGCGTCTGCCAGGACATCACGCACATCCTGCTCGGGGCGCTCCGCGCGGTCGGGATCCCGGCGCGCTACGTCTCGGGCTACCTGCACCCCAAGCCGAACGCGGCGATCGGCGAGACCGTGACCGGCGAGTCGCACGCCTGGGTCGAGTGGTTCTGCGGAGGCACGTGGCGCGGCTACGACCCGACCAACCTGATCGACATCGGCGACCGCCACGTGATCGTCGGGCGGGGGCGCGACTACAACGACATCGCGCCGCTGCGCGGGGTGTACGCCGGGCCGACCTCGTCGAAGCTGTTCGTGCGGGTCGAGATCACGCGCGAGGCGTGAGCACGGGGGCCGTCACGAGAGCCGGCTGAGGCTCCGCGGCGGCCTTCCCGGCGCGGCGGCGGAGGCGCAGGTACCAGCCGAGCCCGATCGCGGCGGCGAGCACTCCGGAGGCGGCGCCGACCACCATGGCCCAGCGCGGTCCCGCGGCGTTCGCGACCCAGCCGATCAGGGGAGCGCCGATCGGGGTGCCGCCCATGAAGATCGCCATGTAGAGCGCCATCACCCGGCCGCGCATCTCGGGCGCCGTCGAGAGCTGCACGTAGCCGTTGGCCGAGGTCATCAGCGTCTGCGCGGCGATGCCGACGAACGGCAGGAGGATCGCGAAGGCCCATACGGTCGGCATCACGCCGGCGAGTGCGAGCGCGACGCCGAACGCGGCGGCGGCACCCACGATCAGGCGGAGCCTCGGCCGGTCGCGGCGGGCCGACAGCAGCGCGCCGACGACGGAGCCGACGGCGATCGCCGACGACAGCAGGCCGAACTCGCTCGCCCCCATGTCGAACTCCACGGTGGCCATCGTCGAGGCGAAGATCGGGAAGTTGAGGCCGAAGGTGCCGATCAGGAAGACGATCGAGAGCACCACCAGGATGTCGGGGCGCGTCGAGACGTAGCGGAAGCCCTCGAGCAGCGCACCGGGTCCGCGGGTCGCCCGGGGTGCCGAGCGCAGCTGGTCGCGGTGCAGGAAGCGCAGCGAGAGCAGCACCGCCAGGAAGCTGACGGCGTTGAGGAGGAAGACCCAGCCCGACCCGATCGCGGCGATGAGCACGCCCGCGAGGGCCGGCCCGATCATCCGCGCGGAGTTGAACGAGGCGGAGTTGAGCGACACGGCGTTCGAGAGGTGGCTCTCGTCGACGAGCGCCGAGACGAAGGTCTGGCGGACGGGGGCGTCGATCGCGGCGGCGAAGCCGAGCAGCAGAGCGAAGACGTAGACCATCCAGAGCTGCACGACCCCGGTGACGACGATGAGGCCGAGGGCGAGGCCGAGCACGCCCATCACCGCCTGGGTCGCCATCAGGAGCCTGCGGCGGTCGAAGCGGTCGGCGATGAAGCCCGAGAAGGGCACCATCAGCAGCTGCGGGCCGAACTGCAGCGCCATCGTCACGCCGAGGGCCGTCGCGTCGTGGTCGGTCAGGTCGTTGATGACGATCCAGTCCTGGGCGGTGCGCTGCATCCAGGTGCCGACGTTCGAGACCATCGCGCCCGCGAACCAGATGCGGTAGTTGGGCACCGCGAGCGAGCGGAACATCGCGCTCATCGGTCGGCCACCTCCCGCAGCAGTGCGGCGGCGTCGTGCAGCAGGGCGCGCTGGTCGGGGGAGAGCTCGCGCAGGCGCGCCACCAGCCACGCGTCGCGGCTGCGGCGGACGTCGAGGACGAGCTCGGTCCCTGCCGCCGTAGGGCGGATGCGCGTGACGCGGCCGTCGGCCGGATCGGCGAGGCGCTCGACCAGGCCGTCGTCGACGAGGCAGCCGACGGTGCGGGTCATCGAGGGCGGGCGGACCCGCTCGGCCTCGGCGAGCTCGCCGAGCGTCCTCGGTCCTTCGCGGTGCAGCAGCGCGAGGACGCCGAACTGCGCGTCGCTCAGCTCGTGCTGCGCCTTCTCCTGCCGGAGCCGACGCGCGAGCCGCCCGACCGCGACGCGGGTCTCGCCCGCGAGCCCGGTCAGCGCCGTCTCGTCCGCTGTCGTCTCCGTATCCACATAGTTAGCCTAACAAAAGAATTGGTCCCGATGTCGTCGACCCGTCACTCCCGGTGAGCCGGGTCAGGGGCGGGCCGTGCGGACCGCGCCGACGCTGGCGGCCACGACCAGGGCGATGCCGATCGCCTCGACGACGCTGAGGCGCTGGCCCAGCACGAGGAAGCCCGAGAGCGCGGCCGCTCCGGGGGAGAGCGACATCAGGATCGAGAACGTCGACGAGCGCAGGCGCCGCAGGGCGAGCAGCTCGAGCGCATAGGGGACGGCGGAGGAGAGCACGGCGACCGCGAGTCCGAGCAGCAGCACGGGCGGCAGCACGAGGGCCGGGCCCGCGGAGGCGATCCCGAACGGCAGCGAGACGATCGCGCCCGCCGCGAGGGCGAGCGCCAGGCCGTCCAGGCGCGGGAAGCGTCCGCCCGTGCGCCCCGCGAAGACGATGTACGTCGCCCAGAGCGCCGCGGCGCCGAGTGCGAAGGCGACTCCGACCGGGTCGAGCGTCGAGAACCCGCCCTGCGACAGCGTGACGACGCCGGCGAGCGCGAGCAGTGCCCAGACGAGGCTCAGCAGACTCCGCCCGGCGATCACCGAGAGCGCGAGCGGGCCGAGGACCTCGAGCGTCACCGCCGCCCCCTGCGGGATCCGCGAGATGGCCTCGTAGTAGCAGGCGTTCATGCCGCCGAGGGCGAGTCCGTAGATCGCGACGGTGCCCCAGTCGGCGCGCGAGTAGCCGCGGATCCGCGGTCGGCACACGATCAGGAGCACGGCGGCCGAGAACACGAGCCGCAGGGTCACCGTGCCGATCGGGCCGGCCGCGGGGAACAGCAGCACCGCGAACGAGGCGCCCAGCTGCACGCTCGCGACCGAGCCGAGGACGAGGGCGATGGAGCCCGCGCCCTGCGGCGCGCGCCTGGCGGCGTTCAGCTGGAGCGCCGCTGCTTCTGCACGGGCGGGACGTTGTAGCCGAGCAGGCCGACCCCGGTCTCGTCCCAGCGCAGAGTGGTCAGCGAGACGTTGTCGACGACCGGGAAGATGTGCCGGTACGACTCCGGGTTGATGCCGAGGTACGCGCAGAGCAGCAGCCGGATCAGCGTGCCGTGGGCGACGACGAGCACGCGGCCGTCGGGGTGCTCGCGGTGGATCCGTGCGAGCGACGTGTTGGCCCGCGCGACGGCGTCGAGACCCGACTCGCCGCCGGGCATCGGCTGGATGGCGGGGGCCGCGACCCAGGCGCGGTAGGCGTCCGGGAAGCGCTTCTCCATCTCGGCAGTGGTGAGGCCCTCTCCCTGGCCGAAGTCGACCTCGACGAGCGCGGGGTCGGGCTGCACTTCGAGGTGCGCCGCCCGCGCGGCGGGCACGGCCGTCCGCACCGCCCGGACCAGGGTGGAGGAGTACACCGCCTCGAGGTCCGCGTCGACGGCCCACGCTGCGAGCGTGGCCGCCTGGTCCTGACCGCGGGGGGTCAGTGCGATGTCGGAGGAGCCCGCGAAGCGGTTCTCGGAGTGCCAGACAGTCTCTCCGTGCCGGGCGAGGATCAGGGTCGTCACCCCCTGAGCCTACCGACCGGCAGCCGGGCGTCCGCCGGGTCAGGCCGCGGAGCCGCCGTAGTGCGCGTCGACGAGCACGGGGAGGTGGTCCGAGAGGCCCTGGGGCAGTGTCGAGACCCGCTCGATGCGCACGGAGTCGCTGATCGCGAAGTCGAAGTGCCCGCTGAAGTACCGGTAGCGCGCGTAGGTGGGGGAGTCGCTGCGCGAGACCAGGTAGCCGTTCCGCGTCATCTTGCGGTCGAGTCCGCGGAAGAACCAGGGGTAGTTGTAGTCGCCGACCATGAGCGACGGGGTGTCGGGTGCGTACTCGCGGAGGCGGTTGAGAGCCTCGTCGATCTGCTTCCGGCGAAGGGCGTTGCCCGCCGAGAGCGGGGCGGCGTGGAACGACGAGACGGCGATCGATCCGCCGTCGCGGTCGGTCAGGCGGACCGCGAGGAGCCGCTCGTGCGCGGGCGACATCACGCGGTCGTGCATCGACTTGCTCAGCTCGAAGGCGGCGCTGCCCTCGAGCTCGAAGCGAGCGTGCGAGTAGTAGACGGCGAGGCCGAGGCGGTTGCGCGCGGTCACGGAGGCGAGGCGCAGGTCGCCCACCTCCTGCGGGAGCTTCGTGGTGTCGCACTCCTGGAGGCAGAGGACGTCGACGTCGTGGCGCGCGGCCAGGGGAGCGATCTCGACGTGCGCCCGGTGCTCGCGGAGGTTGTACGAGATCACACGGAGCGCGCGTTCATTCGACTGCATTGCGCCAGTGTAGGGCCGTCGTCGTGGCGCGCCGGCGACCCTCCGGCGAACACGGAGGGACCTCTCCGTGTCGGGCTCGGCGTGCTCGCCGAGCGGCTGGAGAGGTCCCTCGGGTGTGCGTCGTCAGGGCGTGGCGGTGCCCGAGTCGTCGGTCTCGGCGTCGGTGCCATGGACGCCGTCGGTGGGTCCCCAGTCGGGGAGGGGCGGGTTCAGCTCGTCGCCGTTGCCGTCGACTCCGGCGGCGGACTGGTCGTCCCCGGCGGCGGACTGTCCCGAGGCGGCGCCGCCCACCTCGTCGAGGCCGGCGGTCGACGGGTCGCTCGAAGCGGGGGTTCCGGCGGGGTCGACGAGGGTGGGCTCGATGTCGTTGTCTGAAGTGCTCATGGTCTTCACGCTAGGTCGACATCCGGGGCGGCGCACCCCCCTTGCGTTCGCCCGAAGACGACGAGTCGGCATCGTCGGGGCCTCCTCCTGACCCGACCCGTTGCACGAGGAAGGCCCTCCCTCTCCTGTGCGGAGCGGAAGGGCCTTCCTCGTGGCGGTGCAGCCGGACTCAGCGTCCGTAGGCCGAGGCCGCCGGGCAGTCGAACGGGTCGCCGCCGGCCGACAGGCCGACGTTGTTGAGGTAGCGGATCACGATCGCGTACGACTCGCGGAGCGTGGTCTCGGTGTAGGGGATCTGGTGGGTGGTGCAGTACTCCTTGGCGATGACCTGCGCGCGGCGCAGCGCCGGGCGGGGCATGTTCGGGAACAGGTGGTGCTCGACCTGGTAGTTGAGGCCGCCCATGTAGAGGTCGGTGACCCAGTTGCTGCGGATGTTGCGCGAGGTGAGGACCTGGCGGCGGAGGAAGTCGACGCGCGCCTCCTTGGGCAGCAGCGGCATGCCCTTGTGGTTCGGCGCGAACGAGGCGCCCATGTAGAGGCCGAAGACGCCCATCTGCACGCCGAGGAACGCGAAGGCCATGCCGAGCGGCAGCGCCCAGAAGATGACGGCGAGGTAGAGGCCGACGCGGGTGACCAGCATGGTGATCTCGACCCAGCGCTTGTCGACCTTGCCGCGGCCGAAGACGGTGCGGAAGCCGTGCAGGTGCAGGTTGATGCCCTCGAGCAGGAGGAGCGGGAAGAAGGCGTAGCCCTGGCGGCGCGTCAGCCAGGCGTAGGCGCCGCGCGAGCGGGCCGCGTCCTCGGGGGTGAACGAGACGACGTCGCGCTCGATGTCGGGATCCTTGCCGAGCACGTTCGGGTTGGCGTGGTGACGGCTGTGCTTGGTCATCCACCACGAGTAGCTGATGCCGACGAACAGGTTGGCGAGCGTGCGTCCTGCGACGTCGTTGGCCCTGCCCGACTCGAATACCTGGCGGTGCGAGGCCTCGTGGGCGAGGAAGGCGAACTGCGTGAGCACGATGCCGAGCGCGGCGGCGAGCAGCAGCTGGAACCAGGAGTCGCCCAGCAGGACGAAGCCGGTGACGATGCCGCCGGTGGCCAGCACCAGCGCCGAGAACATGAGGTAGTAGAAGCCGGTGCGGCGGCGCAGCAGACCGGCGTCGCGCACGGTGCTGAGGAGGCCGGAGTACTCGGTCGTGGGGTTCACGCGGCCGTCGGTGCGGGGGCGGGTGCGGACGACGCGGGGCCGTGCGGCCTCGGTTCCATCGGTCAGGGTGACGGGGGTGCTCATAAGCGCCTCGCTCTTCGGGGCGGCCGCCGATCCCGGCGGCCTCTCGGCGAGCGATCCCCGGCTGGGCCCGGTCCGCTCCTGGTTCACCGCGCCGATATATGCCGGTCGCAGTATGAATCGACCAGTGTCAGGGGTCTCTTGGAAGAGTAGGGGGTTGGCGGTCCCGCGCGCATCAGGGTGATTGCCAGCCTTCGCGCGGCGCGGCGTTCTCGGAGCCTCCAGCGCCCCGCGACGGCGGTCCGCCACGGCGCGACAGGGCCGTGTGCCTCCGACGGGGGTTGACTTCCCGCCCCGTCGGAGGCGGACGCGGACGAGGTCAGGAACCGATCGAGTCCTGCGCGCGGGGCGACTTGAGGGCGGCCAGCCGCGCCTCGACCTCGGTCATCTCGCCCAGGTCCTCGAGCGACTCGAACTGCGCGTCGAGGCTCGACGAGGCGAGCTCCTCCGCGCCGCGCACGCGAGCCTCCTCGCGGCGGATCTTCTGCTCGAAGCGGCTGACCTCGCTGGTCGGATCCATGATGTCGATGCTCTTGATCGCGTCCTGGACCTGGCTCTGGGCCTCGACCGTCTTCGAGCGCGCGATCAGCTCGTCGCGCTTGGCGGAGAGCTGCTGCAGCTTCTCGCGCATCTGATCGAGACCGGACTTGAGCTTGTCGACCACCTCGGTCTGCGAGGCGATGGTCGGCTCGGCGTCCTTCGCCTCCTTCTCCGACTGGATCTGGCGCTGCAGCGCGACCTTGGCCAGCGCATCGAACTTGTCGGCGTCGGCCGTCGTGCCGGCGGCGCGCAGCTCGTCCGCCTTGCGGCTCGCGGCGAGGGCCTTGCCGCCCCACTCGTCGGCGTTCCGGACGTCCTCGCGGTAGTCGTCCTCGAGCAGCCGCAGGTTGCCGATCGTCTGCGCGATGGCGGCCTCGGCGTCGCGGATGCTGTCGGTGTAGTCGCGCACCATCTGGTCGAGCATCTTCTGCGGGTCCTCGGCCTGATCGAGGAGCGCGTTGATGTTGGCCTTCGCGAGCTGCGCGATGCGGCCGAAGATCGACTGTCTCTGAGCCATGCTGTCTCTCCTTGCGTGAGGGGTGATGAGGGATCGAAGTACGTCGCGGGTCAGAAGCGTCCGCCGCCGCCGCGCCGACCGCCGCCGCCGCTGCTGCGACCGCCGCCGAAGCCGCCGCCGCCGCCGGAGCGGCGGGAGGAGCCTCCGCCGCCGAAGCCGCCGGAGAAGCCTCCGCCGCCGAAGCCGCCGGAGCGGTAGCCCGAGCGGCGTCCGCCGCCACCGCCGAGCAAAGACTCGACGAGGATCCCACCGAGGAACGCGCCCGTGGTGCTGCCGCCGAACGGGCTGCCGACGGCGTTCGGGGCGGAGTAGGCGCTCGCGTCCGAGCGCGCACGGTCGAGGGCCTGCTGGGCGAGGGAGGAGGCGCGCTGGGCGGAGGCGAGGGCCTCGCGCGGGTCGGTCGCGGCGATCTGCGCGGCGTACTCGGCGGAGCGGGCGGCCTCGGCGACCCGGGTGCGCGCCTCCGAGCCGACGGCGCCGCGACGCGAGGCGATGAAGTCCTCGGCGGCCGAGACCCGGCTGCGGGCGGCGGTCAGCTCAGCGGTCAGGGCCGCGCGCTCGCGCTGCTGTTGGGCCTGCGCGTCGCGGTAGCCGCCGACCGCGGTGTCGATCGTCGCGTCGGCGGCGGCGAGCCGCTCGAGCAGGCCGAGCGGGTCGCGGGGGCTGATCGCCGCATCGCGCTCGATCCCGTCGAGCTGGCTCTCGGTCGAGGCGACGGCCGCGGCGACGTTCTGCGCGAGCGCGGCCGACTCCTGGTCGCTCGAGGACGCCACGAGGGTCCGCCCCTGCGTCACGTCCGCGCGGATCTCGGCGATCCGCGCGGCCAGCGACGCCTCCGCCTCGCCCAGATCCGTCGACCGGGCGGCGACCGTGTCGAGCAGACCGGACGCCTGCTCGGCCGCCTGCTGACCGGCGCGCAGGAGCACGGCGGCGCGTCCCGTGTCGCCCGAGGAGATCGACTCCAGTGCCGACGCCGCACCGTCGCGCGCGAAGCGGAGGCGGTCCTCGGCCTGGTCGGCGTCGTCGACGACGTCGTCGATCGCGGAGGGGGCGTAGCGGGCGGCGAGGTCGGCGAGGGTCCTGCGCGTGGGCGCGACGCGCTCGGCGACCGCCGCGACGCGCGCGGAGAGCCGGGCGGCCACCTCCGGAGCGTTCTTCTCGAGCGCGCGGAGCTGCTCGAACGCCTCGGCCTTCTCGTCGAGCACCTCGTCGATGCCGGTGCACAGCTGCAGGATCCTGGCGTAGCCGTCGCGCCGCTCCTGCTCGGTCTCGGGCTCGGCGTCGTCGAGCCGCTGCTGCAGGCTGAACGCCTCGCCGAGCATGCCCTTCGCCGTGACGAGCGCCTCGCGGAACGGCCCCGTCGCGTCGCTGCCGAACTGCGCCTCGGCGAAGCCCACCTCCTGCTCGCTGGTGCGGACGGCGTCGTCGGCGTGCACGAGCGCCGAGCCGGCACGCGTCGCGAGCTCGTCGATCGACGCCTCGACCGCCTCCGCGGCCTTCCTGCGGCGGGAGCGGCGGACCAGCAGCCAGACGACGAGGCCGACCACGACGAGCGCGGCGAGGATCCCGAGGGTGAGCAGGAGCCCCGAGCCGAGGGTCTCGCCCGCGGTCGGGGCGTCGAGCCGATCGCCGATGCCCTCGGCGGCCGCGACCGCGGCTCCGGCCCAGTCGCTCTCGACGAGGCGCGGCTCGATGTCGTCTGTCTGCAGCGAGGCGACCTGGGCGTCGTCGAGGGCGAAGCCCTGCGCGACCGACACCTGGTACTGCCGCTGCTCGACGGCGACGGCCAGCAGGACGTCGTCGGTGCCCAGCCCGTTGAGGGTCGCCGTGTCGTCGGCCCACTGGACGCGATCGGAGGGGTCGGAGAAGTCGTTGACGAACGCGACGAAGAGCTGCACGCGGTGCTCGTCGTAGAGGGTCGAGGCCGCCGCCTCGACGGACGCGACCTCGTCCGGGGTGAGCGCGCCGGCCGAGTCGAGCACGGGGGAGGAGGAGAACGCGACCGGCGATTCGGCCGAGGCGGTCATCGCCGGGGCGAGCGCGAGGGCGACGGCCGCGGCGAGCGCGACGAGCGCCTCCGGGAGCCGGCGGCGGCGCTTCGCGGGGTGCCCGCGGAGGGGGGACTCGTCGATCGGTCTCGCCGGCATCGCGCACACTCCTTCGTCGTTCGCCTCCCGAGTGTAGACAGCCCGCCCGCCGCCCAGCAGGACGCCCGGCGGATGGGAGAACGCCGGGAATCGGAATGCCGGAGCGCCGGGTGCCGTTGCCGACCGGGGTGCGAGTGCTGCTCGCGCCCCCCGTCCCCCTCCGAAAGGCGATCCGTGGATCCGTTCTCCCCCCTCACCGCCGGCGACCTCGAGCTGCCGAACCGACTCGTGATGGCGCCGATGACGCGCCTGCGCGCCGACGAGAAGGGCATCCCCGGTGCCCTGATCGCCGAGCACTACGCACAGCGCGCCAGCATCGGGCTCATCATCAGCGAGGGCGTGTTCCCGAGCGCGGAGTCGAAGGGCTACGCCGGTCAGCCCGGCATCGCCACCCCGGCGCAGGCCGAGGGCTGGCGCGCGGTCGCCGAGGCCGTGCACGCCGCGGGCGGACGCATCGTCATGCAGCTCATGAACGCCGGGCGCGTCTCGCACACCGACATCACCGGCACCGACCGGATCGTCGCCCCCAGCGCGATCGCCATCGCCGACGAGGTGCGGGTGCCCGACGGCGGCAAGAAGCCGTTCCCCGTGCCCCACGCCCTCACCACCGAGGAGCTCGCCGACGTCCGCGACGAGTTCGTCGCCGCGGCCCGCCGCGCGATCGACGCGGGCTTCGACGGCGTCGAGGTGCACTCGGCCAACGGCTACCTGCTGCACGAGTTCCTCTCGCCGGCCTCGAACGTCCGCACCGACTCCTACGGCGGCAGCCCTGCGGCCCGCGCGGCGTTCCCGCTCGAGGTCACCCGGGCGATCGTCGACGAGGTCGGCGCCGGCCGCGTCGGCATCCGCGTCTCGCCGAGCCACAACATCCAGGACGTCCTCGAGACCGACGCCGACGACGTGCGCGCCACCTACGAGGCGCTCGTCGACGGTCTCGCGCCGCTCGGCCTGTCCTACCTCAGCGTCCTGCACGCCGAGCCGGCGGGCGAGTTCGTCCAGCACCTGCGCTCGCGCTTCGGCGGCGTCCTCGTCGCGAACAGCGGCTTCGGCAGCCCGACCAGCCGCGAGGAGGCGACCGCCCTCATCTCCGACGGGCACGCCGACGCCGTGGCCGTCGGCCGCCCCGTGATGGCCAACCCCGACCTCGTCGAGCGCTGGCAGGGCGGGCACCCCGAGAACGAGCTGAACCAGGCCACGGTCTACGCCAGCGGAGCCGAGGGCTACGTCGACTACGAGAAGCTCTCGGCCTAGTCGCGGCACGACGAAGGCCCGCTCCCTCGAGGGGGAGCGGGCCTTCCGCGTTCTCGGGGTCAGCCCCGACCCTTGAGCTTCTTCTCGATCTCGGCGTCCTCCTCCGGAGTCAGCTTCTGCTCGACGTCCTCCGGGCCGGCCGTCTCGCCGACCCGTCCCTCGCCGAGGTTCCTGATCGACTCGATCTCGTCGGTCAGCGCCGGATCCTCGGCGCCGGTGCCGCTCACGATCCGTCCTCGATCTCGCCGGCCGAGACGGCCTCCGCGTACTTGCGGAGGTCCGGTCCCGGCTCGAAGTCGATGAAGCGGTCCTTGAGGCGCGCGTTCAGCTCGGCGAACACGTCCTCCCAGGGCTCGCCCTTCTTGGTCTTCGCCAGATCGAGGACGGCTTCGCGGAGCACCGCGTCGGAGTCGTCGAGGATCTTGGCTCGTGCTTCGTCGTTCCAGCGGATGTCCTGTGCGTCCATGCTCCGACCGTAGGCGCGGCGGCGCCGGGCACGCAGGGACTTGCGAAGGCGCGACCGGAGGCGTAGGCCGCGGCCACCGAGAACCGCGTCCGACGTCAGGACAGCTTCGACTGCACCTCGCGCTCGAAGAGCTCGATGCCGGAGCGGTCGTAGGCGGCGTCCGGGAAGTAGAAGATGCCGTAGTCCATCCCGCGCGACTGCATGTCGCCCAGGCGGTCGAGGATCTGCGCCGGGGTGCCGACCGCGAGGGCGTCGGGGCTGCGGTACTCGCCGACGAAGGCCGCGGCGCCCTCGGCTCCGAGGTACGGCGCCACGCGCTCCTCGAGGCGCTGGAGGCCCTGCTCGACCTCGGCCTCCGTCTCGCCGATCATCACGTTGTAGTTGGCGCTGCGGGTGATCGCCGAGTAGTCGGTGCCCAGGCGCTCGCAGTGACCGCGGAGGATCGCGCTCTTCTGCTCGAACGCCTCCGGAGCTCCCGCGAAGTTGGTGTACTGCGCGTACTGCGCGGCGATGCGCAGCGTGACCTTCTCGCCTCCGCCGGCCACCCACAGCGGGATGCCGCCGCTCTGGAGGGGGAGGGGCCGGTTCTGCGCGCCGTCGACCTGGTAGTGCTTGCCGTCGAGCGTCGAGCTGCCCGTGGTCCAGGCCTGGCGCATGATCTGCACGCCCTCGTCGAGGCGGCCGAGCCGCTCGGCGATCGGCGGGAAGCCGTAGCCGTAGGCGCGCCACTCGTGCTCGTACCAGCCGCCGCCGATGCCCATCTCGACGCGACCGCCCGAGATGATGTCGACCGTCGTCGCGACCTTCGCGAGGTAGGCCGGGTTGCGGTAGCTCATGCACGTGCACATCTGGCCGAGGCGGACGCGCGAGGTGGTGGCGCCGAACGCGCTCATCAGCGACCAGGCCTCGTGCGTCGCCTCCTCGGTCACCTTCGGGACGGTGTGGAAGTGGTCGTACACCCAGATCGACTCCCAGTCGGCGCCGGCGTCGGCGTGCTGGGCGAGGTCGTTCATGGTGCGCCACTGCTGGGCGGGGTCGATGCCGACGAGGTCGTGGCGCCAGCCCTGGGGGATGAAGAGTCCGAATCGCATGCCGCCGACCCTAGAGCGGCACCGGCGCCGCGTCGAGGGGGTCGACGGCCCTCGCGTACCCTCGCAGAAGTGCTGACCAACCCCTCCGACCTCGGTCTCCCGATCATCGCGCTCATGATCCTCGCCGCGTTCGCCGCGGGCTGGATCGACGCCGTGGTGGGCGGTGGCGGCCTCCTCCAGCTGCCCGCCCTGCTGCTCGTGCCCGGGATCTCGCCGGTGCAGGCGCTCGCGACCAACAAGCTCGCCTCGGTCTTCGGCACGACGACCAGCGCGATCACCTTCTACCGCCGGGCGAAGCCGGATCTGCGGACGGCGCTGCCGATGGCGGCCGTGGCCCTCGCCGGGAGCTACGGAGGCGCGACGCTCGCGGGGCTGCTGCCCTCCTCCGTCTTCAAGCCGATCATCGTGGTGGCGCTGATCGTCGTGGCCGTCGTCACGATCGCCCGGCCGGCGATGGGGGCCGCGACGGCGCTCAAGCACGCGGGTCGCCGGCACCTGGTCACCGCGGCGGTGCTCGGGCTGGTGATCGGCTTCTACGACGGTCTGATCGGCCCCGGAACGGGCACCTTCCTGATCATCGCGCTGATCACCGCGCTCGGCTACGACTTCCTGCTCGCCAGCGCCAAGGCGAAGATCGTCAACGTGGCGACGAACCTCGGTGCGCTGCTCTACTTCGTCCCCGGCGGTCACGTGATCTGGGTGCTGGGCCTGTTCATGGGCCTGGCGAACGTGGCGGGCGCCTACCTCGGCTCGCGGATGGCGGTCGCGAAGGGGAGCCGCTTCATCCGGATCGCGTTCCTCGTGGTCGTCGGCGCGCTCATCCTGAAGCTCGGCACCGACGTCTGGGTCGAGAACATCACTCCACTGCTCTAGACGCAGGACGGGGCCCCCGCCGACAGCGAGGGCCCCGTCCTGATCGTCTCCGGCTCAGCCGAACGGGATCGCGCCGACCAGCACGCCCACGGCGAGCATCACCAGCGAGACGATCACCGCGCGCCACAGCACCTTGCGGTGGTGGTCGCCCAGGTTGACCGCGGCGAGCGAGACCAGCAGGAGGATCGCCGGCACCAGCGGGCTCTGCAGGTGGACCGGCTGCCCGGTGATCGAGGCGCGCGCCATCTCGACGGGGTCGATGCCGTAGTTGGCGGCGCTCTCGGAGAGCACGGGGAGGATCCCGTAGTAGAAGGCGTCGTTCGACATGAAGAAGGTCATCGGGATGCTCAGGATGCCGGTGATCACGGCGAGGAAGGGCCCGAGCGCCGGCGGGATGACGTCGACGACCCACTCGGCCATCGCGTCGACCATGCCGGTGCCGTTGAGCACGCCGATCAGGACGCCCGCCGCGAGGACCATCGAGACGACGCCGACGATGCTCGGGGCGTGCTTGACGATCTCGGACGCCTGGTCCTTCATCTTCGGGAAGTTGATCAGCAGCGCGACCGCGGAGCCGACCATGAAGACGTAGGCGAGGGGCAGGACGTCGGCCACCAGCAGCGTCATCACGGCGAGCGTCAGCACGAGGTTGACCCAGATCAGCTTCGGGCGGAGGGTCTCGCGCTCGGGGTCGAGCATCGTGTCGGCCATCGCGGTGTCGGCGTCGTCGGCCTGCACGCGGGCCGCGACGGCGACCTGCGCGCCGCGCAGCGACTCCGGGCCCCGGAGGAACGAGAAGCGCTCGCGGGCGACGGTGCGGATGCCGCCGGTGAGGGCGGCGAGGCCACCGCGGGTCTTCGAGGCGCCGGCGCCGACGAGCTCGCGCTCGAGCATCGGCTCGGCGAGGGCGAGCGAGCCGAGGCGGCGGCGCTCGCCGAGCCCGAGGAACCAGGCGAAGACGAGGGTGACGACCAGGCCCACCGCGAGGGAGGGGAGCATCGGCACGAAGATGTCGCTCGGCGAGACCTGCAGCGCGGCCGCGGCGCGCACCGTCGGTCCGCCCCACGGGACGATGTTGAGCGTGCCGTTCGCCAGGCCGGCGACGCAGGTGAGCACGACGGGGTTCATCCCGAGGCGGAGGTAGATCGGCAGCATCGCCGCGGTCGTCACGATGAAGGTGGTCGAGCCGTCGCCGTCGAGCGAGACGGCGCCGGCCAGCAGCGCCGTGCCGAGCACGACCTTGGCCGGGTCGTCGCCGAGCGCGCGGACGATGAAGCGGATCAGCGGATCGAAGAGCCCGACGTCGATCATGATCCCGAAGTACATGATCGCGAACATCAGCAGCGCGGCGGTCGGGGCGAGGCTGCCGATCGCCTCCAGCACCATGTCGCCGATGCCGAGCCCGGCGCCGGCGAAGAGCCCGAAGATCGTCGGCACGACGATCAGGGCGACCATCGGCGTGAGCCTCTTGGTCATGATCAGGGCCATGAAGGCCAGGATCATCGTGAATCCGAGTACTACCAACACTGCTGACTCCTTCGTCGTCGTGCGTCCGGCTCCCTGGGGAGCGTCGGCTCTCCGGGTCATGGAAACCCTAGGGAGGCGCAGCCCGCCCGCCCGGGTATCGCTCATTAGCGCGCGATCTGCGCATAGTGTGGGTTCTGCGCATTCTGCGCAGTGACCTGCGGCGAGGAGGCCCGATGCGCTTCGCGACCCACGTGCTCGTGCTGCAGCTCGCGACCGTCTCGGCCGCGGTGCTCGTCTGCGCCGGACTCGTCACGGCCCTCAGCGTCCAGCAGCTGCGGGGCGAGGCGGAGGAGACGGCGCTCGCCATCGCGCGCACCGTCGCCGAGGACTCCGACGTGCGCGACGCCGTCGCCACCTACTCCGCCGATCCCGGCACGCCCGCGCGCGACCAGCTGCAGGACGGCGTGCTCGAGACGACCGCCGAGTCGATCGAGGAGCGCACCGGCGCCCTCTTCGTCGTGATCACCGACGACGAGGGGATCCGGCTGGCGCACCCCGACCCCGAGCGGCTCGGCGAGGTCGTGTCCACCAGCGCCGAGGAGGCGCTCGCCGGTCGCGAGTCGGTGTCGTGGGGCACGGGGACGCTCGGGGAGTCGGCGCGCGCGAAGGTGCCGGTCTACGGTCCCGGAGGCGGCGACGTCGTCGGCGAGGTCAGCATCGGCTTCGCGCGCTCCAGTGTCTTCACCGACCTGCCGACCGCCCTGCTCGGCGTGCTGGCCGCGGCGCTCGCGGGCCTCGCGCTCGCCGCGGTCGCCTCCGTCTTCATCCGCCGCCGCCTGCTGCGGCTGACCCTCGGCCTCGCCCCCGAGGAGCTCACCTCGCTCGTGCAGGACCAGGCCGCGGTGCTCGACGGGGTCGACGAGGGAGTGCTCGCGTTCGACCGCGACGGCGTGATCGGCGTCTGCAACGCCCGTGCCGCCGCGATCCTGGGGTCGGAGGACCCGACGGGACGCGCCCTGCACGGGCGGCCGCTCGCGGAGCTCGCGCTGCCGACTCCGCTCGCCGACCTGATCGAGGCGTCGCTCCGCGCGCCCGAGGCGCCGACGGCCGCCGAGGGCTTCGTGGTGCGCTCGCGCATCGTCTACGTCGACATCCGCAGGGTCACCCGCGGCGACCGGGACCTCGGCATCGTCGTCGTGCTGCGCGACCGCACCGACGTCGCGGCGCTGAGCCGCCGCCTCGACGCGGTGGGCGCGATGACCAACGCGCTGCGCGTGCAGCGCCACGAGTTCGCGAACCGCCTGCACGTCGTCGCCGGCCTGCTCGACGCGGGCCGCACCGAGTCGGCGCGCGACTACCTCGGCGAGGTGCTCACGCGCGGCCCGCTCAAGTACCCGGTGCAGCACGCCGACCGGCTGCAGGAGCCCTACCTGCAGGCGCTGGTCGGTGCGAAGGGGATCGAGGCGGCCGAGCGGGGCGTGCTGCTGACCCTCGGCGAGGAGACGCTGGTGCGCGGAGTGGTGACCGAGCCGGAGGACGTCGCGACGGTGGTCGGCAACCTCGTCGACAACGCGGTGCGCGCGGCGGTCGAGGGCCGGCGCGACGTGCGCTTCGTCGAGATCGAGCTGCTCGACGACGGCGACGCGCTGTTCGTCACGGTCGCCGACTCCGGAGACGGCGTGGCCGAGCCGGAGTCGCTCTTCTCGCGCGGGGCGGCCGAGGACGTCGACGACGACAGCGTGCACGGGCGCGGCTTCGGTCTCCCGCTCTGCCGCGAGGTCGCGGCGCGGCGCGGCGGCGCGGTGTGGCTGGCCGACGCGGGCGGCGACTCCGGGGGAGCGGTGCTCTGCGCCCGGCTGCCCGGGGTCGTCTGCCCACCGAGCGAGGAGGACGAGTCGTGAGCACCGAGGAGCGCACCGTGCTGGTGGTCGACGACGACTTCCGCGTCGCGCAGCTGCACGCCGATCTCGTGGACGCCCGGCAGGGGCTCCGCGCGCTGCCGCCGGTGCACACGGCGCGCGCCGCCCGGGCCGCGGTGCACGAGAGCGCACCCGATCTGCTGCTGCTCGACGTGCATCTGCCGGACCAGAGCGGGATCGCGCTGCTCCGCGAGCTCGACACCGACGCGTTCGTCGTGAGCGCCGCCTCCGACGGAGCGACGGTGCGCCGGGCGCTGCACGCGGGGGCCCTGGGCTACCTGATCAAGCCGTTCGACGCCCGGCTGCTCGGCGAGCGGCTCGACGCCTACGTGCGCTTCCGCAACGTGCTGCGCGAGGACCGCGTCGCCGACCAGGAGGCGGTGGAGCGGGCGCTGCGGATCCTGCACTCGGGCGACGCCACGGCCGCGCAGCCCTCGCGCTCGGCGACCGAGCAGCTGGTCCTCGCCCGCCTCTCGGAGTCGGGCGCGGAGCTCTCGGCCCTCGAGGTCGCCGAGCGCGCGGGCATCTCGCGCGCGACGGCTCAGCGCTACCTCTCGGGGCTTGCCGGCCGCGGCCTGGTCGAGATGACCCTCAGCTACGGCTCCACCGGCCGCCCGGAGCACCGGTACCGCGCGAAGTGACCCGATCGGCACGAAGGCCCCCGGAACACATCCGAGGGCCTCCAGAATCGGCGTGTCCCACGAGGTGGACCGACGATTCGCGTGTCAGCGAATCGGCGTAGCCGGGCGCTCCCCGCTCCCTGGAGCGCAACCACCTCGTCATGCCGACCGCGGTGCGCCGCCTCGCGGCGCACGAGACGACTCAGTGCGTCGCGTCCACGTCGGCGCCCGCGGCCTCGGCCACGCGCTTGCGCTCCGCGGCCTCGGCGGCCATGCGGCGGCCCTTGGGGCTGACGAGGGAGGCGATGACCGTGACGGCCAGGACTCCGATGATGACCGAGAGCGAGAGGCCCGTGCCGATCTCGAAGACCTCGACGTGCTCGCCGTTGTTGATGAACGGCAGGTTGTTCTCGTGGAGCGCGTGCAGGATCAGCTTCACGCCGATGAAGGCGAGGATCGCGGCGAGACCGTAGCTGAGGTAGACGAGGCGGTCGAGCAGCCCGTCGATCAGGAAGTAGAGCTGACGGAGTCCGAGCAGCGAGAATGCGGTCGCGGTGAAGACGAGGTAGACGTCGTTGGTGAGACCGAAGATCGCCGGGACGCTGTCGAGGGCGAACAGGATGTCCGTTCCACCGATCGCCGCCATGACCAGGATCATCGGCGTGAGGACCTTCTTGCCGTCGATGTGCGTGTAGAACCGGTCGCCGTCGTACTGGTCGCTCGTCTTGAAGACGCGCTTGGCCAGGCGGACCATCACGTTGTCGCCCGCGTGCTCGTCGCCGGGCTTCACCAGGTTGAAGGCGGTCAGCAGCAGGATCAGGCCGAAGAGGTAGAAGATCCACGCGAAGGAGTTGATCAGCGCGGCGCCGAGGAAGATGAAGCCGGTGCGGGCGATCAGCGCGAAGACGATGCCGAAGAGCAGCACCTTCTGCTGGTCGGCGCGGGGCACCTTGAAGCTCGCCATGATGATCAGGAAGACGAACAGATTGTCGACCGAGAGGGCCTTCTCGGTGATGTAGCCGGCGAAGTACTCGGAGCCCGGGGTCGTCCCGCCGAAGACCAGGACGCCGACGCCGAAGAGCACGGCGATGCCGACGTAGAGGGCCGACCAGAGCGCGGACTCGCGGAGGGTCGGCTCGTGGGCCTTCCGGACGTGGAAGAAGAAGTCGAAGAGCAGGAGCAGGACGATGAAGACGATCGTCAGGGTCCAGATCAGGGGCGACACGGTCATGGGGGCTGGCCTCGCTCGAGAAGGGGTGGGGGACGGTCGCAGGGGTCGAGACGTCGCTTGAACGCTAACGATCCCTCTGATCTCGCACGGTGTCACCGGCTCGATCGTGAGTATCTTCTCAGGTCTCGGGCGATCGGCGGCGCGGAGTGGCCGGAGCGGCTCTGCGCCAGACTGGGCGCATGCCCGACATCGCGGTCGACAGGACCTACCAGGACGCCCACGGCGTGACGATCCACTACCGGCACTGGCCGCTCCCGCAGCCCCGGGCGATCGTCCAGCTGCTGCACGGCGTCGGCGAGCACTCCGGCCGCTACCTCGAGGCCGCCGAGACCCTCGTCGCCGCCGGCTACGCGGTCGCGGCCGACGACCACCGCGGGCACGGCCGCACCGGGTCCGAGCAGCACGGAGGCGACGCGTCGCAGCTCGGCCGGCTCGGTCCCGGTGGTCTCCGCGCGACGGAGGACGCGATCACCCGGCTCACCCGCCTGCTCGCCGCCGAGTCGCCCGGCGTGCCGATCGTGCTGCTCGGCCACTCCTGGGGCTCGCTGATGGCTCAGCGGATCATCGACCGCGACGGCTCGGACTACGCGGCGCTCATCCTGAGCGGGACCGCCTACCGCCTCCCGGGCTACATGAACGGAGGCGACCTCACCCGCCGCCACCGCGTGCCCGGGGGGCTGCGGCTCGAGTGGCTCTCGCGCGACCCCGAGGTGTGGCAGCGCTTCCACGACGACCCGCTCACCTTCACCGATCCGCTCGCGAAGCGGGTCGGGGTGCGCGAGACGCTGCGGCTGGTGGGGCGCCCCTCGAAGCACCTCGCTGCCGATCTGCCCCTGCTGATCATCGGAGGATCGGAGGACACCCTCGGCGGCGAGCGCTCGATGCGGGCCCTGGCGCAGGCGTACCGCCGCCGCTCGGGGCTCACCGACGTGAGCGTCCGCGTGTATCCGGAGGCGCGGCACGAGCTGTTCCAGGAGCTGAACCGCACCGAGGTGCTCGCCGACGTCGTCGCCTGGCTCGACGAACGGTTCGACGCCCCCGTCGGTCCTCCCGCCTAGGCTGGCGTCATGCATGGCGAGTACAAGGTCCCCGGTGGAAAGCTCGTGGTCGTCGACCTCGACGTGGTCGACGGGAGGTTCTCCGGGTTCCGGCTCGCGGGCGACTTCTTCCTCGAGCCGGACACGGCGCTCGACGACATCGACCGCGCGGTGGTGGGCCTCCCGGCGACCTCCGACGCCAAGACGATCGCCGCGGCCGTCCGGCAGGCGCTGCCGTCCGACGCGGTGCTCCTCGGCTTCACCCCCGAGGCCGTGGCCGTCGCCATCCGCCGCTCGCTGCAGCAGGCGACGAGCTGGCGCGACTACGACTGGAAGATCGTGCACGCGAAGGCCGTCTCGCCCGCGATGCACCTCGCGCTCGACGAGGTGCTCACCGCCGCGGTCGGCGAGGGCCGCCGCGAGCCCACCCTCCGCATCTGGGAGTGGGACCAGCCGGCCGTGGTGATCGGCAGCTTCCAGTCGCTGCGCAACGAGGTCGACCTCGAGAACGCGGCGAAGTACGGCGTCGAGGTCGTCCGCCGCATCTCCGGCGGCGGTGCGATGTTCATGGAGGCGGGCAGCGTCGTCACCTACTCCCTCTACGTGCCGGGCGACCTGGTGCAGGGCCTGACCTTCGCCGACTCCTACGCGTTCCTCGACGAGTGGACGATCAGCGCGTTGCAGTCGCTCGGCATCGACGCCGTCTACCAGCCGCTCAACGACATCACCTCGCCCTCGGGCAAGATCGGCGGAGCCGCGCAGAAGCGCCTCGGCTCGGGCGCCGTGCTGCACCACGTGACCATGAGCTACGACATCGACGCCGAGAAGATGGTGCAGGTGCTGCGGATCGGCCGCGAGAAGCTGTCCGACAAGGGCATCGCGTCGGCGGTGAAGCGCGTGGATCCGCTGCGCAGCCAGACCGGGCTCAGCCGGGCCGAGATCATCGACCGGATGAAGGCGACCTTCGTGCAGCTGCACGGCGGCACCTCCGGAGACCTGACCGCCGAGGAGTACGCCGAGGCCGAGGAGCTCGTCCGCACGAAGTACTCGACCGAGGAGTGGCTGCGCCGGGTGCCGTGAGGCTCAGCTCGCCAGGAGCTCCTGGTAGTCGGGGTGCTCGGCGATGAACTCGGCGACGAAGGGGCAGGCCGGCACGACGTGGGCGCCGAAGCGCTCGTGCGCGTCGTCGAGGGCGGCCTCGACGAGGCGGTCGCCGAGCCCCTCGTGGCGGTGCTCGGGGGCGATCTCGGTGTGGAGGAAGACGACGTCGGAGCCGCGGACCGCGTAGTCCGCGAGGCCCACGTTCTCGCCGTCGACCCACAGCGTGTACCGGGACCGGTCTTCGTCGTGCCGCACCTCTGAGATCATCGCGTCACTCTACGCCGGAGCTCCCGGGGGTCCGGTCAAGGCCCTCCCGGGTACGGCGGCGTGTCGGGCGACTGGCACACTGGCACGATGCCCCAGCCGATCCAGATCGCGGACGGCGTCCCGGAGTCGCGGAGCGCGGTGTTCCACGCCGACAATCTCGAGGTCCTGCCGCAGCTCGCGGACGGCGCGTTCACGGTCGTCTACCTCGATCCTCCGTTCAACACGGGCCGCGCGCAGGTGCGCACCTCGACCACGTCGGTGCGCTCGGCGACCGGCACGATCGCCGGGTTCAAGGGGCGCAGCTACGAGCGGATCCGCGGCGACCTCCTCCGCTACGACGACCGCTTCGACGACTACTGGTCGTTCCTCGAGCCGCGACTGGCCGAGGCGTGGCGGCTGCTGGCCGACGACGGCACGCTGTACCTCCACCTCGACTACCGCGAGGCGCACTACGCGAAGGTGCTGCTCGACGCGCTGTTCGGCCGCGAGTGCTTCCTCAACGAGATCATCTGGGCCTACGACTACGGGGCGAAGGCGACCCGGCGCTGGCCGACCAAGCACGACACGATCCTCGTGTACGTGAAGGATCCGCGCGGCTACCATTTCGACTCCGTCGCGGTCGACCGCGAGCCGTACATGGCGCCGGGGCTCGTGACGCCCGAGAAGGCGGAGCGCGGCAAGCGGCCGACGGACGTGTGGTGGCACACGATCGTGTCGCCGACCGGCCGCGAGAAGACGGGCTACCCGACGCAGAAGCCCGAGGGGATCCTGCGCCGCATCGTGCAGGCGTCGAGCCGCGAGGGCGACGCGGTGCTCGACTTCTTCGCCGGCTCCGGGACGACGGGGGCCGTCGCGCACGCGCTCGGCCGCCGCTTCGTCCTCGTCGACGAGCACGCCGACGCCATCGCCGTCATGCGCCGCCGCTTCGCGACCCTGGACCCGGCGCCCCTCTTCCTCTGACCCGGCTCTTCCTCTGACCCAGCGCCCCTCCTCCTCGAGACCCCGAAAGTTGTCGTACTCGACGGTCGAGTACGACAACTCTTGAGGACTGGAGGGGACGGGGCTCCTCCACAGGTGGAGGGGCTCGGAGGTTGTCCGAGGGGCGGAGGGGTGCAGGGCCCAGGGGGTCCGGGGTTCGGGCATCGTCGTCGCATGACGAATCTCGAGCTGGGCGCCTTCAGTCGGCGGGCGGCGGTCCTCAGCGGAGCGACGGACGGTGCGCTCCGATCGCCGCGACTGGCGAGTCCCTTCCACGGTGTCAGAACGCGCGTGGCACCGGTGACGCACCTCGAGCGCGCTCAGGCCTACCGCCCACGGTTGCGAGCGGGCCAGTTCTTCTCCCACCTCACCGCGGCGGAGATCTGGTCGGTTCCTCTTCCCTCGTCGAGGCCGGAGGAGGACCCGATCCACGTGAGTGTGCTCTCACCCCGCCGCCCGCCGAGGACACGCGGGGTCATCGGCCACGTCGTCCTGCCGCAGCACGTCGAGGTGGTCCGCCGCCACGGGCTCGCCGTCACCGACCCGGCGTCCACCTGGATCTCGCTCGGTACCCTCCTGAGCGAACGGGATCTGCTCGCCGCGGCCGACCATCTGCTGCTCGCCCCGAGACACCCGGACCCCGCTGATCCGAGGCCCTACGCGGCTCTCCCGGAACTGACGGCTCGGCTCGTGGGCTACCACGGCCGTGGGCGGAAGCGCTTGGAGTCGGTGCTGCACCTCGTGTCGACCGCCTCCGCCTCCAGGCGGGAGACCTGGCTGCGATCCCTGGTGCGGGAGGCGGACCTTCCGCGGCCCGAGGTGAACGCCGAGATCCACGACCGTGGTCGCCTGATCGCGGTCGGCGACCTGGTCTTCCGCCGGTGGAAGGTCCTGGCCGAGTACGACGGCCGCCAGCACCGGACGAGCGATGCGCAGTATGCGCGCGACCGGGAGCGCTCACTCGCCCTGCAGCTCGCCGGGTGGATCCAGGTGGTCGTGCGGGCCGATGGACTCGGGAAGGACCGAGCACGCACCGTCGCCGAGATCAGAGCCGCGCTGACGGCGCACGGGTGGCGACCATGAGCTCCCGGTCGATCGCCACCCCAGTCGAACCTCCAAGAGTTGTCGTACTCGAGCACCCAGTACGACAACTCTCGATGACTCGACGGGTCGGGCGCGGAGGCGCGTGCTGCGGGTCAGGAGGAGGCGCGCACGACGAGCTCGGTGGGCATCAGGGTGCGGTGCTCGACCGGGGTTCCCTCGATGCGGGCCGTGAGCAGCTCGGCCATGCGCGCGCCGAGCTCGACGGGGATCTGGCGCACGGTGCTGAGGGCGGGCACCGCGGTGCGGGCGAACATGTCGTCGTCGAAGCCCACGACGGCGACGTCCTCGGGGACGCGGCGGCCCGCCTCCCGCAGCGCCGCGTACGCGCCGACGGCCATCTGGTCGTTCGCGGCGAACACGGCGTCGATCGACGGGTCGCGCTCGAGGAGGCGGCGCATCGCGTCCGCTCCGCTCTCGGGCGAGAAGTCGCCCCACTCGACGAGGCCGTCGTCGAGGCCGGCGTCGGTCAGGGCGCTCCGCCAGCCGATGAGCCGGTCGACCCCGGGCGGCATGTCTGCCGGGCCCGCGATCGTCGCGATGCGCCGGCGGCCGCGGCCGATGAGGTGCGCCGTGGCGACGGCCGCCCCGTCGGCGTTGTCCACGTCGACGTAGTACGAGCCGCGCTCCTCGGGAGACAGCGGCCGCCCGCCGAAGACGATCGGCAGCGAGTTCGACAGGGCGGCGTAGGAGTGGTCGCCCGAGTGGTGCGAGACCACGAGTGCGCCGTCGACGTTGCCGCCGAGCAGGTAGCGGCGGGTCTTCTCGCCGTCCGACTCCGAGGCGATCAGCATCGAGAGCGTGTAGTCGGTGTCGGCCAGGCGCATCGCCGCGCCCTGCACGATCGACGCGAAGAACGGGTCGGCGAAGACGCGGGCCGTCGACTCCGGCACGATCAGCGCGATCGACTGGGTGCGGCGCGAGGCGAGCATCCGCGCGGCCCGGTTGGGGACGTAGTCCAGCTCGCCGATCGCCTTCTCGACCGCCGCGACGATGTCGGCCGCGACCTGCGGGGCGCCGTTGACGACCCGCGAGACGGTCGCGCGCGACACCCCGGCGCGCGCCGCGACCATCTCGAGCGTGGGCGACCGCCCCGCCGACCGCAGGCCCTCGCTCATCGTCTAGCCCAGCGTCTCGGCTGCGGTGCCGCCGATCAGGCGCGAGTACACGAGGCCCGAGTCCTTGACGATCCGCTCCTGCGAGTCGTAGTCGACCCGCACGATGCCGAAGCGCTTCTCGTAGCCCCAGGCCCACTCGTAGTTGTCGAGCAGCGACCAGACGAAGTAGCCCCGGACGTCGGCGCCCTGGTCGATGGCGTCGGCCACCTTCTCGACGTGGTCGAGCACGTACTGCGTGCGGTCGACGTCGTGGACGCGGCCGCCCTCGACGACGTCGTCGTACGCCGCACCGTTCTCGGTCACGAACAGCGGAGGGAGGTTCTCGTACTCGAGGCCGAGTCGCGTGAGCAGGAAGCGCAGCCCGTCGGGGTTGACCTCCCAGTCCATCGCGGTGCGGGGGAGGCCGCGCGAGGGGAAGGTGATGAACTCCGATCCGACCCACGGCGAGCCGACCTCGCGGTCGGTGGCCTGGGCGAAGTCCTCGGTCCCGGCCGGCAGTGGCCGCGCCGACACGTTGTCGTCGTGGTAGTGGTTCACGCCGAGGAAGTCGAGCGGCTGCGAGATCGCGGCGAGGTCGCCGTCGGCGATCAGCTCGTCGAGACCGAGGCCGGCGACGTCCTCGAGGAGGTCCTCCGGGTACTCGCCGAGCAGCAGCGGGTCGAGGAAGATGCGGTTCTGCAGCGCGTCGAAGCGGCGGGCGGCGTCGAGGTCGGCCTCGTCCTCGGGGTCGTCGGGCACTGCGTTCGAGAGGTTGAGGGTGATGCCGAGGTTCTGGGCGCCGAGATCGCGCAGCGCCGAGACGGCCAGGCCGTGCGCGAGGTGGGTGTGGTGGACCGCGGCGAGCGCCGCCTGCTGCGAGATGACTCCGGGAGCGTGGATGCCCGCGCCGTAGGAGAGCAGGGTCGAGCAGAAGGGCTCGTTGAAGGTGGTCCAGTGCTGCACGCGGTCGCCGAGGCTCGCGTGGACCGCCTCGGCGTAGTCCCGGAAGCGCTCGGCGGTGTCGCGGTTCGCCCAGCCGCCCTTCTCCTCGAGGGCCTGCGGGAGGTCCCAGTGGTAGAGCGTGAGCCACGGGAGGATCCCGGCCGCGAGCAGCTCGTCGACCAGGCGGGAGTAGAAGTCGAGGCCCTCGGCGTTGACCTCGCGGTCGCCGGGCTTGACCCGCGCCCAGCTCACCGAGAAGCGGTAGGAGCCGAGGCCGAGCTCCTTCATCAGCTGCACGTCGGCGGGCATCCGGTGGTAGTGGTCCACGGCCACCTCGGGGGTGTCGCCGTTCGCGACGGCACCGGGCACGCGCGAGAACGCGTCCCAGATGCTGTCCTCCTTGCCGCCCTCGTGGCCCGCGCCCTCGATCTGCGCGGCCGCGGTCGCCGACCCCCAGAGGAACCCGATCGGCCAGTCGCGGACGGCCAGGCGCTCGGCCCGAGCGGTCTGCTCCGAGAGGTCGGGAGTGGTGGTGCGGGCATCGCTCATGGGGGACTCCTTCGGCAGCGGTCTCCGCCATCCTAGGCCGTTCGTAGAGCGCTCTCTCGGCGACGTGACCGCGCTGCGCACACCGGGGCGCCCGACGACGGACTCGTCGGGCGCCGCGGCGTCAGCGGGAGAGTCGGTCGCCCGGGCCCTCGCCCACCGCGCGCACGGAGTCGGTGCGCACATCGGGCTCGATGCTGCCGGCCGCGAGGTCGGCGCCGGCCCGAGCCGCGAGCTGCGGGTCGGTGCGGCGCAGCTCGGCTGCGGCGTCCTCCGTGGCGAGGTCGTGCGCCTCCTGCATCGCCGACTTGGCGCGCAGCGGCGGGGTCTTGAGGAACCACGACAGCACGAAGGCGAGCAGCACCACGGCCAGGGCGACGACGAACACGGTGACGGTCGCGTCGTTGAACCCGGTGAGGAACGGCGCCGACAGCGCCTTGTCGGCGGTGTTCAGGAACGAGGTGTCGCCGTCGAGCGCCGAGCCGATCGCCGAGGAGTCCTGCGACTGCAGGAGCTTGAGGATGGTCGCGTTCGCCGGGTCGGCCGCGACGGCGGGATCGGAGGCGGCGGCCTGCAGATCCGCGGCGATCGTCGGGTTCTTGAAGGCGGCGGCGATCGTCTCGGGGATGCGGCTGAAGAGCACCGAGAAGATGACCGCGGTGCCCAGCGTCCCGCCGATCTGGCGGAAGAACGTCGAGGCGCTCGTCGCGACGCCCATGTTAGCGACGTCGACCGAGTTCTGCGAGGCGAGCGTGAGCGTCTGCATCATCTGGCCGAGGCCCAGGCCCAGCATCAGCATGCCGCCCATCATGAAGACGACGGGCTTGTCGATCGTCACGAAGGTGAAGTAGAAGAAGGCGGCCGACATCAGGAACGTGCCGATGATCGGGAACGCCCGGTAGCGGCCCGTGCGCGAGATGATCTGGCCGGAGACGATCGAGGCGATCATGAGTCCCAGGATCATCGGCAGCATCAGGAAGCCCGACTCGGTCGGCGTCGCGCCGTTCACGAGCTGCAGGTAGAGCGGGATGGTCATCATCCCGCCGAACATGCCGAAGCCGACGAGAACACCGAGGATCGTGGCCATCGAGAAGGTCGGCGAGCGGAACAGCTTGAGCGGGATCAGCGCGTCGTCGCCCATCATCCGCTCGGCGAGGATGAAGCCGACGATGCCCAGCGCGCCGACCACGTAGCAGAGCCACGCGACGGGGGAGCCCCAGCCCCATTCGCGGCCCTGCTCGGCGATCAGGAGGAGCGGGCCCGCGGCGATGATGACGAGGGAGGCGCCCCACCAGTCGATCCGCACCGAGCGTGTGCCGGCCGGCTTCGGGAGGTGCAGGAAGCGGACGACGATGAACAGCGCGGCGGCGCCGATCGGCAGGTTGATCAGGAACACCCAGCGCCAGCCGGTGATGAAGAGGATCTCGGGGGTCCCGGCCAGGAGGCCGCCGATCAGGGGGCCGACGACGCTCGAGACTCCGAACACGGCGAGGAAGTAGCCCTGGTACTTGGCGCGCTCGCGGGGCGGCAGGATGTCGCCCATCACCGTCAGCGCGAGCGACATGAGCCCGCCGGCGCCGAGGCCCTGGACCGCGCGGAAGCCGGCGAGGCCGAGCATCGAGGTCGAGAAGCCGGCGAGCGTGGATCCGATGAGGAAGAGGACGATCGCGATCAGGTAGAGCGGGCGCCTCCCGAAGATGTCGGAGAGCTTGCCGTAGATGGGCGTCGCGATCGTCGAGACGATCAGGTACGCCGTGGTGACCCAGGCCTGCTGCGAGAGTCCGTCGAGGTCGTCGGCGATGGTGCGCATCGAGGTGCCCACGATCGTCTGGTCGAGCGACGACAGGAACATGCCCGCCATCAGGCCGAAGATCACGAACAGGATCTGCCGGTGCGTCATGATCGCGCCCGAGGGCGTCGCCTCGGTCGAGCGTGGTGCGGTGTCCGCCATGGTGGTCCCCTTGTCTGGCGGGACGCGTTCCAGGCACGGCGAGCCGCCGCAAACGTTGCGTGCTGCGCAAAGTTACACCTCGTGCGAGGCGTCGCCCAGGGGGTTCGGCGAGCCTGAACGAGATCTCAGAGGAGGCGGATCGGCGTCACGCCCGGGTCGGCACCGCCTCGTCGGCCCAGCCGGCCTCGCGCAGGGCGGCCCGCGCCTCCGCCCGTGCCGAGTAGGGGGTGCGCACCCCCTGGATGTCGCGGTAGTTCTGGTGACCGGGCCCGGCCCAGAGGATCGAGTCGCCCTCGTGGGCCAGCGACACGGCGACCCGGATCGCCCGCTTGGGATCGTCGACCTCGTGGATCTCGCCCTCGGGACGGGCGGCCCGCGCCGCCTCCATCAGAGTGCGCCGGATCGAGGCGGGCTCCTCGAAGCGCGGGTGGTGGTCGGTGATCACGAGGATGTCACTGCCGGTCACGGCCGCCTCGGCCATCGCGGGCCGCTTGAGCGCGTCGCGATCGCCGTCGGCGCCGAAGACCATGATCACGCGGCCCGGGGTCACCTCGCGCACCGCTTCGAGCGTGCGCTGGAACGCGTCGGCGCTGTGCCCGAAGTCGACGTAGACGGTCGGTCCTCGGTCGCCCGAGACGCGCTCGGTGCGCCCGGGGAGCGAGACGTCGATGCCGCCGTCGCGGTGCAGCGCCGCGCGGATCTCGCCGATCGGGCGACCCGCCTCGATCAGCATCACGACGGCCAGCGCGGCGTTCGCGGCCATGTGCGCGCCGATGATCGGCACCGAGGTCGTGATCGCGCGCGACTCCCGGTTCTGCAGGCGGAAGTGGGTGCGGCCGAACTCCTGCTCGAGGATCGTGACCGTCCAGTCGGCGTCGACGCCCTGCCGCGAGGTGATCGTGACCAGGGGGATGCCCGCGGTCTCGACCAGCCGGGCTCCGGACGGCGAGTCGAGCGAGACGACGGCGCGGCGCGCGCGGTCGGGCTGGAACAGCTGCGCCTTCTCGGCGAAGTAGGTGTCCATGTCGCCGTAGTCGTCGAGGTGGTCGTGGCTGAGATTGGTGAAGCCGGCGACGTCGAAGACGACTCCGTCGACGCGGTGGCGGGTGAGGGCCTGGGCGCTGACCTCGATCGCGGCCGCTCCGACACCCTCCTCGTGCATGCGGGCGATCAGGGCGTGCAGCTCGCTCGCCTCGGGGGTGGTGAGACCGCTCGTGACGGAGGTGTCGCCGATGTGCCGCTCAGCGGTGGAGCTCAGGCCGGGGACCACGCCGAGCTGGCGGAGGATCCCCTCGATCATGTGCACCGTCGAGGTCTTGCCGTTGGTGCCCGTCACTCCGAGGAGCAGCGGTGCGCGGTCGGCGGTGCCGTAGACGGCTGCGGCGACCGCGCCGAGGTGGGCGCGGGGATCGTCGACGACGAGCACGGGGAGCCCGGTCGCGCGGGCGGCGCTCTCGCCGTCGCCGTCGGTCAGCACGGCCGAGGCGCCGCGCTCGCGGGCCTCGTCGACGAAGTCGGCGCCGTGCCGGTTCACACCGGACAGGGCGACGAAGAGATCGCCCTGCTCGACGTCGGAGGCGGTGAGCGTCACTCCGCTGATCGTCGCGGCGGCGGGGGAGTCGCCGGGGAGGTCGAGGAGGCTCGTCAGGGCGGCGAGGGGGAGCGCCGGCGCGTGTCGAGGTCGGAGCATGGGGTCCTTTCGTTCGGGACCGAGTGGTCCGCGGATCCGAGGGGGCGGGTCCGCGCCGGTCGCCGAGGCCGTCATTCACGCTAGGGGAGGCGCTTATGTGAATCCTTAGAGGATATTGGAGCGCCCCATGAAGGGGCACTCCTGGACACCGGCCGCCGGGAGTGCTTCGGAGGGCCGCGCGTAGGCTCGGAGCATGAGCTCGAGCGAGAACGATCCCCAGCGCTCCCGTCCCGTCCGGCGCCGGGCGCTCGTCATCGGAGGCGTCGCGGTGGCGGCGGGCGCCACGGCGTTCGGCGTGGGCGCGGTCATCGGAGGGGGACGCGGCGCCGGGTCGACCCCGAGTCCGACGGTCCCCGGGCCGACCGCGACGCCGGCCCCGAGCGCGACGGCGACGCCCACCCCGGCGCCCGCTCCCACGGCCACCCCCACGCCGACCCCCACTCCGGGGATCGACCTGACGGCGAACTCGGTCGACGACCCGGCGAGCGTCTGGGTGGTCGTCAACAAGCTGCGCACGCTCTCGCCGGTCGACTACGTGCCCGCGGATCTCGTCTACCCCGACGTCTCCTACGTCAACCGCCAGCCGATGCGGCAGGCGACCGCCGATGCGCTCGTCCCCCTCTTCGCGGCGGCGTCGTCGGAGGCGGGGCTCTCGCTCTCCGTGCAGAGCGCGTACCGCTCCTACGACACCCAGGTCAGCGTCTACGCGGGCTGGGTGTCGACCCGGGGGCAGGCCGGCGCGGATGCGACCAGCGCCCGCCCCGGGCACAGCGAGCACCAGACGGGGTGGGCCGTCGACGTCGTCGGCGCCTCGGGGACCTGCGCGCTCGAGATCTGCTGGGGGGACACTCCGGAGGGGCAGTGGGTCGGCGCGAACGCGCACCGCTTCGGATTCCTCGTCCGCTACAAGCCCGACGCCACCCCGATCACCGGCTACGAATCGGAGCCGTACCACCTGCGCTACGTCGGTCCCGAGCTGTCGCAGTATCTGCACGACCAGGGGATCGAGACGCTCGAGCGTCTGTTCGGACTTCCGGATGCGCCCGATTACGCGTCCGGCACCACTGGCTGAGCGTCGCGCGATCAGATCCGGGCGCTCGCGGGCGTGACACCCGCCGGTTGTTACCGTACTGTTACTCGGAGTGTTTTCGGAGGGCCGTCGAACGGTCCTCCCATGCCCGCCTGGTGACATGGCTGCTTCCCCCGCTCCGTGCGCGATCCCCCGCCGCGCGCCCTCGATCCCGTGAGACATCTCTGTGCCCCATCGCTCCACCGGTTCCACCCCCGATTCACCCTCCGAGCAGACCTCGCTCGCCGAGACCGGCGCCCCGCTGACCCGCCGTGAGGCGCGCGAGCGCGAGGGCCGACTCCGATCCGCCGATGTCCGATCGGCTCCGGACGCGGCCCCCACCGCCTCCCGCCCGCCGCACTCGACGGCCGAGCCGGTCTTCGCCTCGCGTCGCGACCGCCGCGCCGCCGAGGGACACCAGGCCCGGGTCGCCCCCGCCCCCCGGGGCTCCTCCTTCTTCCGGCCGTCGCGCCGGCATCTCGTGCTCGCGATGTCGGGCGGGCTCGTCGTCGTCGCGGTCGCCACCGGCGCGAGCCTGACCATCGGAGCGTCCGGCTCGGCGGAGTCGGCCTCCGCCACGTCCGCGGGCACTCCCTCGCCGACGGCGACGCCGACCACGGTCGCCGTGCTGCCGGCCACGACCGCCTCCGAGCGCGTCGTCCTCAGTGCGGTCTCGACCACCACCGGCACCGTCGCGGGAGGCACGAGCGTCACGCTCTCGGGCTCGAACCTCGACGCCGTCGCGACCGTCCGCTTCGGGGACGCCGAGGGCGCGGTCGCCGTCGAGAACGCCGACCAGATCACCGTCACCGCGCCGCCCGCCTCCGGCGAGGCCGAGGGCGTCGTGCCGGTCGCGTTCTTCGACGCCGACGGAGCGCCGATCACCTTCGACGCGGTCACCGATGCGGCCGCGGCCGTGACCGTCGACGGCACCCCGGCCGAGTCAGTCCAGTCGGCCGTCGACTCGACCGACGCCGACGCCGACACCACCGCGGTGCCCGCCGCGACCGCCGAGCCCGCGGCCGACCTCGAGGCTCCGACCGCCACCGCCTCGCCCAGCCCCACGGCGACCGGCGTCCTCGCGACCACGAAGGTCGTCGCCTCCGCGATCACCTTCGCGTACACGCCCGACCCGGCGATCGAGGCCGCCAAGGCCGCCGCGGCGCTCGAGGCCAGCCGTCTGGCCTCGCAGCTCGACTACCTCGAGACCTACTGGTCCGACTACAACTCCGCGCAGTACGGCGTGATCTCGGGCAACGACTGCGTCAACTTCGCCTCGCAGTCGCTGATCGCGCGCGGCTGGACGATGGACGCGGAGTGGAGCTACTCCTCGACCGGCGGCTACAGCTCGGCCTGGGCCTCGTCGACCGCGTTCAACTCCTACCTCGCCGCGCACCCGGAGCGGGCGACCGCGCTGTCGGACGCTCAGCGCGACCAGGTGAAGGTCGGCGACGTCGTGCAGTTCGACTGGGACGGCTCGGGCGACTGGGACCACACCGGCATCGTGACGAGCGTCGACGGCGACACGATCCTCTACTCCTCGCACACGGTCGACAACTTCGACCAGAGCATCGACTCGGCCTCGGCCGCTCGCATCATGTTCTGGAGCGTCTGAGCGAACGAGAAGAGGCCGCCATCGCGACTGCGATGACGGCCTCCGTGCTCCCGGGGAGCGTCAGTTCTTGAAGACGTCCTTGACGTCCTCGCCGACCTTCTTGGCCTTGGCTCCGGTCTGGTCGGCACGGCCCTCGGCCTCGAGGCGCTCGTTGTCGGTCAGCTTGCCGACCGTCTCCTTCGCCTTTCCGACCAGGTTCTCGGCGGCGTTGCGGATCTTGTCGTCTGCACCCATGAGGGGCTCCTTCTGTTCGGTGTGATGATCCTCCGGCGGGACTGCCGGGGGAGTACGCGGCGGGCGCCCTGCGGCGTCCGCGGTCTCAGGCGACGCGGTCCTCTTTCGAGAACCCGGCGCGGGCGCTCGAGGCGACCTCGAGCACGACGGGGAGGCGGGCGCCCAGCAGGCGGTCGAGCTCGAGGACCTCCTGGTGCACGGCGTCCACGACGGTGCGCGGTGAGACGCCGGCGCGCGGGAGCACCCGGATCTTCAGCGCCGAGGCGGAGCCGTGCCGGTAGGCCGACACCGTCACGTCGAGCAGGTCGGTGCGCCCGGCGAGCGCGTTCTCGAGGACGTCCTCGGCGAAGCCGGTGGCGATCTCGACCTCACCGGCGGGCCCGTCGCCCCGACCGGCGTCCGTGAGGACGGTCCCGGTGCGGCCGCGACCGTGCGCCACCGCGAGGGCGACGCAGATCACGATCGCCAGGAGGCAGACCCCGACGATCGCGTAGAGCGGCCAGAGCACGGCGGAGTCGCTCCAGAGCGTTCCGTCCTCGGGCGAGATCCGCGAGACGAGGGCGGCGCCCTGATCGGAGGCGAATCCCGTCACGGCGTCCTTCACCGCGGGGGAGACCGCGATGAGCACGAGCCCCGCCGCGACGGCGGCGAGCACGAGGCCGACCAGGAGGAGGACGAGGCGGTTGACGAAGCGATTGCTCGTGGTCATCAGATCCTCCCGGATTCGGCGATGCGGACGGACGTCCGAGTGGCGGGCTGCGGGGCGATGCGGGCGATCTCCTCGTCGACGGCGGACTGGACGGCCGCCTTGTCGACGGCGATGCCGGACGCCGGCGTGATCTCGATCACCGCGGTGCGGCGGCCGAGCGAGGCGCTGGTGTCCTCGCGTCGCGAGCGGGCGACCGCTCGGGCCGAGCGGGCGAGAGCGGAGGCGATCACTCCGTCGTCGACGACGACCGCGAGACGGTCGTCCTCGACGGTGTGCCGCGCCCGGTGACCCGGGGCGAGGGCGAGCACGAGCAGGATCAGCGCGAGCACGGCGACCCCGACGGCGATGCCGATCAGGGCGGCCGGGACGAGATCGCCGACCCCGACGAGCGCCGCCAGCAGTGCGGACGGAGCGATCAGGAGCGGTGTCGCACCGAGGACGGCGAGCACGGCCTCGACGCCGACGTAGGCCGCGACCAGTGCGATCAGCACCAGGACGACGATCTGCGCGGCGGAGCGGGACCGGTGCGTCTCGCGGCGGAGGAAGCGGCGGTAGCGCGTGTCGGGCGCTGCGTCGCGGGGCGACGGTGCGGGGCTCATGCGACTCTCCTCGTGCTGCGGGTGCGGGTGCCGGTGACCCGGATGTCGACGCGGGTGACGGTGCGGCCTGTCAGGGCGTGCATCCGGGCGGCGATGCGGGTGCGGTCGCGGTGGAGGCGGTCGAGGACCGTGCCGGCCTCGTCCGAGAGGACCACCGGAGTGGTGACGGCGAGCGCGAGCCCGCCGCCGTCGTCCGACAGACGGACGCGGATCGCCGAGACCTCGACGCCCAGCTCCTCATGGACGATCGCCAGCGCGGTCCGCTCGATCGAGCGGACGTTGATGGTGACGGTGCCCGCCACGGGGGACGTCGCCGCGCGGGTGGCGGGGCGCGAGTCGAGAGCGGTGGTCATCGGGGCTCCTAGCGGGAGGTCGTGCGGCCGCGGAACACGTCCACGAGGCTGCGCACGTCGAGCGTGCCGTCGAGCATGCGGGTGATCACGACGCCGAGGGCCATGAACACGGCGGTGAGGACGAAGCCCCAGAAGCCGAAGAGCAGGGCCGCGAAGGCGAGGATCGCGCCGACCACGACACCGAGCACGGTGCCGCGGCTCGCCGGAGCGGGGGACGGGGTGCGGGGGTCGCTCATCGGACGCGGCTCTCGGCGTCGGCGTCGGCCTCGGTCTTGTCGTCACCGGGGATGTGCACGTCGACGATCGCGACGTTGATCTCGGCGACGCTCATGCCGACGAGTCCGGTGATCGCCTCGGCGACCGAGTCGCGGACGGCGTCGGCGACCGACTGCATCGGGACGGGGTACTCGACGACGAGGGTCACGTCGACCGCGACCTGGGTCTCGCCGACCTCGACGCGGACGCCCTGCGCCAGGTCGTTGCCGCCGACGGCCGAGCGGATCGCTCCGAAGGCGCGGGCGGCGTTGTTGCCGAGGGCGAAGACTCCGGGGACCTCGCGGGCCGCGATGCCGGCGACCTTGGCGATGACGGCGTCGTCGATGACGGTGCGGCCCTGGGCGACGCCCGAGGCGGTGCTGGCACCGAGGCTCGTGACGGTCTCGACGGCCGCCTTGTCGACGCGGGGCGTGGTGGCGGGGCTGGGGGTGCGGGTGGTGTCGCTCATGGTGACTCCTTGACGTCGTGTCGGCCGCCTGTCGTGCAGCGGCCCGGTGCGGAAGCCCGGCGGATTCCCCGTCTGGCTGTGCTTTCATGAGTGAGACGGAGCCCGGAGGGTGTTCGTCACGGTGCGGATCGGTGTTTTTCCTGACCGTTGCCTGACAGTGGTTCTCGAGGGAGTGCGCGGTGAGCGGTCTGGAGTCGGCGAGCGACGCGCTCCTCGCCGAGCGCTCGGCCGAGGGCGATGTGCGCGCCTTCGAAGTGCTCGTGAAGCGGCACCAGTCGATCCTGCGCGCCTACGCCTGGCGGCTGACCGGCTCGCAGGCGGACGCCTCCGATGCGGTGCAGAACGCGCTGATCACGGTGTGGGCCCAGCTCCCGCAGCTCAAGGAGCCCGCGAGCGTCCGGAGCTGGATGATGCGGATCGTGAGCCGGTCCAGCGTCGACCTGCTGCGCCAGCGCCGGCCCACCGACGACGTCGACGCCGTGGAGCATCCGCCGGCCCGCGAGCCGGGACCGTTCGAGGCGGCCGAGCAGAGCGACGCGATGAAGGCGCTCGCGCACGCGCTCTCGGAGCTGCCCGAGTCGCAGCGGCAGTGCTGGCTGCTCCGCGAGGTCGGCGGCGAGTCGTACGGTGAGATCGCCGAGCACCTGGGGATCACCCCGACCGCGGTGCGCGGGAAGCTCGCCCGGGCGAGGGAGTCGCTGGTCGTTGCGATGGAGGACTGGCGATGAGGGAGCAGGCGCGATGAACGCGGACGAGAGGCCGGTCGTCCCCGGGGGCGACGACGCTCCCGAGGCGGTGGTGGCCGGTGCGCCGGCCCTGGAGGAGCGCGGCATCGACGAGCTGAGCGACTACCTCGACCGCGGGCGCATCCCCTACGACCCGGTGATCGAGGAGTCGCCCGAGCATCGGCGCACGCTGCGCGCCCTCGAGCGCGTGCGCGCACTCTCGACGGCGCTCATCGACGACGACGCCGAGCGCCTGCCCGCGCCCGACGAGAGCTGGTTCGGCTCGATCCTGACCCAGGCCCGCCGCGAGGCCCGCGCCGGGCGCGACATCCCGCTCGCCAGCGTCGAGCCGGACGTCTCGCTGACGATCACCGAGGGCGCCGTGCGCGGTCTCGTGCGCGAGGCCGGCGACAGCGTCCCCGGAGTGCTGGTCGGCCGCTGCCGCCTCCTCGGCGACATCGACGAGCCCGGGGTCGAGGTCGTGGTCGACGTGACGATCTCGGTGTTCTGGGGCGTCCCGATCGCGGAGGCGGCCCAGCAGGTCCGCGAGCGCATCCACTCCCGCCTGCTCACCCAGACCGAGCTGCGCGTCTCGACGATCGACGTGCGCGTCGAGGACGTCTACCTGCCGGGGGCGGAGGAGTCGTGACCGAGCTCACCTCCCGCACGCCGAGCGCCTCCGCGGCCGTCGCCGCACTGCTGCGACCGATCGAGGGCGTGGCGATGCTCGTTCCTGCCCGCGCCGACGTGCGCGACGTGATCGCCCACGCGGCGACGGCGCTCGCTCCGTCGACGGCGCCGCTCGCGGCGGGTCCGCTCGGGGCGGCGACCGGCGGCACGTTCGCCGAGCCGGTCCTGATCCGCGTCAGCGGAGACGAGGTCTCGGTGGCGGTCGATGTCTGCGTCGCTGCGGGGTCGTCGGCTCCCGATGTGGCCCGCACGGTCGGCGCGGTGGTCCGCGAGTGGTGCGTCGCCGAGCACTCCCAGCGGCGCGCGCGCATCACGGTGCGGATCGCGGCGGTCGACTAGAGCGTCGCGCTCAGCGCTGGGCTCAGCGCTGGGCGAGGAACGCCTCCGTCTCGGCGGCGGTCGGCGCCGACACCGCGGCACCGGGCCGTGTGACCGAGATCGCCGCGGCGGCCGTCGCCCAGCGGACCAGCGGGACCAGCGCCTCCGGATCGCCGAGGTCGGCGCCGCTCTCGGCGAGGCGGGCCGAGAACGCGCCGCAGAAGGTGTCGCCCGCCCCTGTGGTGTCGACGACCTCGACCCGGAACGCCGGAGCGACGACCGGCTCGCGGTCGCGGACGGCGATGACGACGCCGTCGGAGCCGAGCGTCACCAGCACCAGCGGCACGAGAGCCGTGAGCGCCAGCGCCAGGGCGGTGTCGTCTGCTGCTTCGATGCCGCGGTCGGCCGCGAGCTCGCGCGCCTCGTGCTCGTTGACGATCAGCACGTCGAGTGCGGCGAGCAGCTCCTCCGGCAGCGGCCCGATCGGGGCGGCGTTGAGGATCGTGCGGGCCGCCCCCGCTCGGGCCGCCTCGAGCACCGTCGCGACGGGGATCTCGAGCTGCAGGAGGAGCGCGGACGCGCCCTCGATCAGCGTCCGCTCCTCCGCCGTGAGGTCGAGCAGGGCGGCGTTGGCGCCGGAGTCGACCACGATCGCGTTCTCGCCGCGGTCGTCCACCGTGATCTGCGCGGTGCCGGTGCGCTCGTCGGTCCGGCGCGCGGCCAGCTCGAGCGGCTCCTCGGCGAGCACGCCCGCGAGCTCGTCGCCCGCCGCGTCGTGGCCGAGGCTGGTGATGAAGGCCGTGCCCGGGGCGGTGCGGGCCGCCGCGACCGCCTGGTTCAGGCCCTTGCCGCCGGGGAACGTGCGGTGGTCGAGGGCGAGCACCGTCTCTCCCGGGGCGGGGATGCGGGCGACGCGGTGCACGTGATCGAGGTTGGCGCTTCCGAGGACGACGAGGGGCATGCCCTCGACGTTAGAGCCTCCCGCCCCGGGCACGCGCAAGGGGGCTCCGCACGACGCCGCCCGCACCTACGGTGGAGGCATGGACACTCGAACTCTCGGACGCACAGGTGCGCCCGTCTCCGTCGTCGGCCTCGGAACCTGGCAGCTCGGTGCCGACTGGGGTGACGTCGCCGAGAGCGACGCCCTCGCGATCCTCGATGCCGCCGTGGAGTCGGGGGTGACGCTCTTCGACACCGCCGACGTCTACGGCGACGGCCGCAGCGAGCGCACCATCGGCGCCTACCGCGCCGCGCACCCCGACGCCGAGGTGTTCGTCGCGACGAAGATGGGCCGCCGCGTCGACCAGGTGCCCGAGAACTACGTGCTCCAGAACTTCCGCGCCTGGACCGACCGCTCGCGCACGAACCTCGGAGTCGACACGCTCGACCTGGTGCAGCTGCACTGCCCGCCCACCTCCGTCTACTCCGACGACGCCGTCTTCGACGCGCTCGACACCCTCGTCGCCGAGGGCGCCATCGCGAACTACGGCGTCTCGGTCGAGCGCACCCAGGAGGCGCTCACCGCTATCGCCCGCCCGAACGTCGCGAGCGTGCAGATCATCCTCAACGCGTTCCGCCTGAAGCCGCTCGACGAGGTGCTGCCGGCCGCCCGTGAGGCGGGCGTCGGGATCCTCGCGCGCGTGCCGCTGGCCTCCGGACTGCTCAGCGGCCGCTACACGACCGAGACCACGTTCGCTGCGGACGACCACCGCAACTACAACCGCGACGGCTCCGCGTTCGACGTCGGCGAGACGTTCTCGGGCGTCGACTTCGCGACCGGCGTCGAGGCGGCCCAGGAGTTCTCGCGCCTCGCCGCCGACCACGGACTCGCGCCGGCCACCGCCGCGCTCGCCTGGATCATCCAGCAGAGCGGAGTGACGGCCGTCATCCCCGGCGCCCGCTCGGTCGAGCAGGCGCGCGCGAACGCCACCGCCTCCGACGCGGCCCCCCTCGGCCCGGCCTTCATGGAGTCGGTGAACGCCCTCTACGACACCCACTTCCGCCCCGCGGTGCACCCCCGCTGGTAGCCGCCCGGCGCTGAGATGCCCGGAGGGGCTCGTTCTCCACCCCGGGAACGAGCCCTTCCGGGCATCTCAGTCGGGGCTGTGGAGAGGTTCGAGCAGGGGAGCGGGGCAGGCGTCAGCATGAGGGCGTGACAGCTGAGCTTCCCGAGGGCGTGTTCCGGGTGTCGGAGGGGTGCGCCGCCGGCGCGACGAGAGCTGCGATGCGCGCGGTCGAGGCGCCGGTGCGCGGAGTCCGAACGGTACGACCGGCGACCACTCTCGCCGACCGCTGCTCGGCGCTCCTGTACCGGCTCGGGAGGGAGGCCTTCGTCTGCGGCCCGACGGCCGCGCTGCTCTGGGGAGCCCCGCTCGAGCTCCGGTGGGAGCGACGGGGAGAGATCGACGTCGCCGTCGCCTTCCCGTTGCGCGCCCCGCACGCCACCGGCATCGCCGGACGGTCCCTCGCCCTCGACCCCTCCATCGAGGTGCTGTCCTACCCGCTCGGGCGGTTGACGACGCCGGCGCGCACCTGGTGCGATCTCGGCGTCGTCCTCGAACTGCCGGACCTCGTCGCCGTCGGCGACCATCTCCTGCACCGGGGGATCTGCACCGCGGAGGCGCTCCACGACGCGGTGGAGCGCTACCGCTCCCGGCGAGGCCTCCGCAGGGTCCGACAGGCGCTGGGCCTCCTCGATGCTCGAGCAGAGTCGAGACCCGAGAGCCTCGTCCGCGTCGCTCTCGTCCTCGCCGGGATCCAGGGCATCGAGGCGAACGTCGAGATCTACGACGCCGCGGTGTTCCTCGGACGAGTGGACCTCTGCATCGCCCGCGCCCGGGTGATCGTCGAGTACCACGGCGACTACCACAGGGTGGAGCGCGACCGCTGGCGCCGCGACCGCGCCCGGATCGGTCGCCTCCGCGCGGCCGGCTGGTTCGTCATCGAGCTCACGGGCGACGACCTCGCCGACCTCGCCTCCGTCGTCGCGCAGGTCCAGACGGCCGTTCGACGCTGAGATGCCCGGAAGGGCTCGTTCTCCGGCGAGAGAACGAGCCCTTCCGGGCGACTCAGTGAGGGGTCAGGAGCCGAGGGCTCCGTCGACGATCGTGCGGGCCTCGGCCTGCACCTCGTGCAGGTGGTCCAGGCCGCGGAAGCTCTCGGCGTAGATCTTGT
The DNA here is from genome assembly GCF_009834225.1 of Rathayibacter sp. VKM Ac-2759. Lineage (NCBI taxonomy): Bacteria > Bacillati > Actinomycetota > Actinomycetes > Micrococcales > Microbacteriaceae > Rathayibacter > Rathayibacter sp. VKM Ac-2759. The sequence continues at coordinate 3,005,181 of NZ_CP047176.1, read as the reverse complement.
AGACGTCCTCGGTGCCCGAGGGGCGCGCGGCGAACCACGCGTTCTCGGTGACGACCTTGACTCCGCCGACGCCCGCGCCGTTGCCCGGCGCCTTCGAGAGCTTCGCGATGATCTCCTCGCCGGCCAGCGTGGTCGCCGGGATCGCGTCGCCGTCGAGCTTGCCGAGCGCCGCCTTCTGCGCCTTCGTGGCCACGGCGTCGACGCGCTCGTAGACCGGGTCGCCGAACTTCTCCGTCAGCTCGCGGTAGAGCGCTGAGGGGCTCTTGCCCGTGACGGCCACGATCTCGGAGGCGAGCAGCGCCAGCAGGATGCCGTCCTTGTCGGTCGTCCAGACGGTGCCGTCGAAGCGGAGGAACGACGCGCCCGCCGACTCCTCGCCGCCGAAGCCGACCGACCCGTCGACGAGGCCGGGCACGAACCACTTGAAGCCGACCGGCACCTCCCAGAGGCGGCGTCCGAGCGACTCGGCCACGCGGTCGATGATCGAGGACGAGACGAGGGTCTTGCCGATCGCCGCGTCCTCGCGCCAGCCGGAGCGGTGGCGGTACAGGTAGTCGATCGCGACGGCGAGGTAGTGGTTGGGGTTCATCAGCCCGCCGTCGGGCGTGACGATGCCGTGGCGGTCGGCGTCGGCGTCGTTGCCGGTCAGGATGTCGTACTCGCCCGCGCGGGCGACGACCGAGGCCATCGCGCTCGGCGACGACGGGTCCATCCGGATCTTGCCGTCCCAGTCGAGGGTCATGAAGCCCCAGGCGGGGTCGACCTCGCCGTTGACGACGGTCAGGTCGAGCTCGTACATCTCGGCGATGAGCTGCCAGTAGTGCACGGAGGCGCCGCCGAGCGGGTCCGCTCCGATGCGCACGCCGGCCTTCTTGATGGCGTCGATGTCGATGATGTTCGCGAGGTCCGCGACGTAGTGGGTGCGGTAGTCGTAGGTCTCGACGGCGCTCGGCTCGGCCGACTTCACGTCGCGGTTGCCGTCGGCGATCAGCTCGTTGGCGCGGTTCGCGATCCAGGTCGTGGCGTCGGAGTCGGCGGGACCGCCGTGCGGAGGGTTGTACTTGAAGCCGCCGTCGCGGGGCGGGTTGTGCGACGGCGTCACGACGATGCCGTCGGCGCGGTCGGTGTGCGACGGGTCGTTGTTGTAGCGGAGGATGGCGTGGCTGAGCGCCGGAGTGGGCACGAAGTCGTCGAACTCGTCGACGAGCACCCGCACCCGGTTCGCGACGAGCACCTCGAGCGCCGTGGTCAGCGCCGGGCGCGAGAGGCCGTGGGTGTCGGCGCCGATGAAGAGGGGCCCGGTGATGCCCTCGTTCGTGCGGTACTCGACGATCGCCTGCGTCACTGCGGCGATGTGGTCCTCGTTGAAGGCCGTGTCGAAGGACGATCCGCGGTGCCCGGAGGTCCCGAAGACCACCTTCTGCAGCGGATCGGACACGTCGGGCTTGTTGTCGTAGTAGGCCCTCACGAGGGCTTCGACGTCGATGAGATCGGAGGCCTGTGCCGGCTTCCCTGCGCGATCGGTCATGGGGTCCATAGTGTCAGTCCCGGCCGCCGCGGCGCGCGCCTCTCGGGGAGTGCGCCTGGCTAGGCTGGCCGCCATGCCCGACAGCTCCTCGCATCCCCGTACCTACAGCTATCTCGGGCCCTCCGGCACCTTCACGGAGGCGGCGCTCGCGCAGGTTCCCGAGGCGCGCGGCCACGAGTGGCGCAGCGTGGCGAACGTGGGGGAGGCGCTGGGTGATCTGGTCTCGGGCCGCAGTGCTGGAGCGGTGATCGCGATCGAGAACTCGGTCGAGGGAGGCGTGACCGCCGCGCAGGACGCCCTCGCGAAGATCCCGGGGCTGCGCATCGTCGGCGAGTACCTCGTCCCGGTGTCCTTCATCCTCGTCGGCCGCCCCGGCACGCGCCTCGAGGACGTCCGCGTCGTCGCCGCGCACCCCGTCGCCTACGGGCAGTGCCGCCTCTGGCTCGACCGCGAGATCCCGAGCCACGAGTACCTGCCCGCGTCCAGCAACGTGCAGGCCACGATCGATCTGCTCGACGGGGCGCCCGCGCAGGCCGCGATCGCGCCTCCGGGGATCGTCGCCCACCACGACGTCGAGGTGCTGGCCGAGAAGATCGGCGACAACCCCCACGCGGTCACGCGCTTCGTGCACGTCTCGCGCTCGACCGCCCTCCCCGAGCCGACCGGCGCCGACAAGACCAGCCTCATCGTCGAGCTGCCCTCCGACGAGCCGGGCTCGCTCCTGGACATGCTCGAGCAGTTCGCCACCCGCGGGGTGAACCTGAGCATGATCCAGTCGCGCCCGATCGGGGACGCCCTCGGGCGCTACCGCTTCGTGATCGATCTGGACGGGCACGCCCACGACGAGCGGGTCGCGGACGCGCTGCTCGGGCTCCGCCGCTTCAGCCCCCGGGTGATCTTCCTCGGCTCGTATCCCCGCGCGGATCGCCGTCCGGTCTCGTACGTGCGACGCTACGACGACGAGGTGTTCATCGAGGCCCGCGACTGGCTGCGCGGGATCCTGAGCAACGAGCCGGAGGTCGATGATGACGGAGCGCGACGGTAGCGACCGGACGACGGTGGATCCGCGGTACGACGCGGCGTTCCAGCGCGGTTTCGCGGGCGGGGTGGACCGGGTGCGCGGCGACGAGCGCGCGTTCGCCCGGCCGGGGACGGGGCCGTCCCGGCCTGCCGCGAGCGTCGCGGGCCTGCCGCAGATCGCCGCGGTCGCCGACACGCGCCGATCCCGTCGGGAGTCGGGGCCGGTGCGTCTCCCCGCGAGCGGGGACCTGCCCGCCACCCTCCCGTCGGGCCCCGAGACGCCGTGGGAGCCGGGCGTCACCGAGGCGGCGCCCCGGCCGGCCGCAGCGGCTCCCGCGCCGCGCGAGGCCCCGCTCCTGCGCAACCCCTGGCTCCTGGCACTGCTGCTCGCGGGCCTGGCCGGCAGCGCCCTCGGGCTGTTCGTGCTCTACACCGGCTACTCGTCGCCGCCCGCGTCCTACTACGGCGACTCCGACACACCGTCTCCGGCGTGGATCCAGCGGCAGATCCTCTACTACGCGTCGATCCCGCTCCTGGGCTGCCTGCCGGGCTCGCTGCTGCTGGCGATCGCGGTCGGGGCGCTGAAGTGGCGGGGCAGAGCGGTCCCGGAGGACCGGGTCCCGGAGGATCAGATCCCGGAGGCGCCGAACAGCAGCCCGAGCAGGTAGGTGACGAGGGCCGCTCCGTAGCCGATCCCGAGCTGGCGCATCGCGCGGGCGAGGGGCGGGGCTCCCGAGAGCAGTCCGACGATCGCGCCGGTCGCCAGCAGGGCGATGCCCACCAGCACCGAGGCGAGGATCACGGCCGCCAGTCCCGTCATGCCGAACAGGTAGGGCAGCACGGGGATGATCGCGCCGGAGGCGAAGAAGCAGAAGCTCGAGAGCGCGGCGCCCATGCCCGTGCCGACCGACTCGTGCTCGTCGATCGACGGGTCGGCCTTCGGCCCGCCGAGGGTGATCGGCGAGGTGGGCGCGGCGCCACCGCGCAGCCCCGAGAAGACGGAGGTGGCGCGGGCGTCGGCCTCCTCCTGCGTCATGCCGCGAGCGCGGTAGACGAGGGCGAGCTCGTTCGCGTCGACGTCGAGGTCGGGGACCACGCGGTTGGTGTCGAGATCGGGGTGCGAGGCCGAGAGCAGCTCGCGCTGCGAGCGCACCGAGACGAACTCTCCCGCGCCCATCGAGAGGGCGCCCGCGAGCAGTCCCGCGATGCCGGTGAAGAGCACGACGCTCGTCGCGACTCCGCTCGCCCCGACACCGAGGACCAGGGCCAGGTTCGAGACGAGCCCGTCGTTCGCGCCGAAGACCGCGGCGCGGAAGGTGCCTGAGAGCCTGCTGCGTCCGCGCTCGGCGAGTCCGCGCACGACCTCGCCGTGGATCCGCTCGTCGGCGGCCATCGCCTCGGTCGCGTCGTCGTCGTCGGCGTAGGGCGAGCGGGCCTCGGCGCGCTGGATCAGCGCGAGCACGAAGACCGAGCCGAAGCGGCGGGTGAGGAAGCCGAGCAGGCGCGTGCGCGCATCCGGCCGGGGGGAGGGCTCGGCCGCCGGACCGAGGAGCTCGCGCCAGTGCTCCTCGTGCCGGCCCTCGGCGGCGGCGAGGGAGAGCAGGATCTCGCGCTCCTCGCCGGTGCGGCGCTTCGCGAGATCGCGGTACGTCGCGGCCTCGGCGAGCTCGTCGGCGAGGTAGCGCCGCCAGCGGCGGATCTGGGTCGGGGTGGGCGCCGGAGCGGTGCTCGCCATGGGATCTCCTGGAGTAGGGCCCCGCCGACCCGCGCGAGAGGACCGGTCAGGACGGACGTCGACTGACCGAAGGTCTCGCTCGCCCGCATCCGATGATGATCCGGGTGGCGCGCCGGGCCCGGATCGTTCCGGACCAGCATGTCGACGCACACTCTGTGTCCGCTCAGCGGACGGTGGGAGCTACTCCCCTTCGCGGCATCCACCGTAGCCGAGTTCGGCCGCGGGCGCCTCCCCGCGGCTAGGGTCTGTGGGCGGGGGGAGGTCGCCGATGACCGCAGGGAGCGCCGAGTCGCGCCGACGCATCGGCGAGCTCGAGGAGCGCGCGAGGGAGTCGCTGTCCTGGTTCGTCGCCGACTACTACGGCGCCGTCGCGGGTGGGCACCTCGAGCGCGACGCCGACCTCGCCGCGTGGGACGCGATCCGCTTCCGTCCGGCGGCCCTGCGCGGCGCGCTCGCGGCGTCGTCCACGACCACCGTCCTCGGCACGAGCGTCGCGACTCCGCTGCTCATCGCGCCGATGGCGCAGCAGGTGGCGGCCGACCCCCGCGGCGAGATCGCGATGGCGGAGGCGGCGGCGCGGGCGGGCACTCTCCTCGGGGTCTCGACCAACACGGCCGTGCCCTTCCCGCGCATCGCGGCGGAGGGGGCGCCCTGGTGGTTCCAGGTCTACCTGCTCGCCGAGGCCGATGTGACGCGCGCGCTCGTCGAGCGTGCCGCCTCCGCCGGGGCCCGCGCCCTGATGCTGACCGTCGAGGTGCCCGTGCTGCGCGGCGATCGTCCCGGGATCGAGCCGCTGTCCTGGCCCGACGTCCCCGGCCGTGCGCGGCTCGGCAACCTGACGGAGGCCGAGCGCGAGCGGGTGCTGGGGCGGCCGACCCCGAACCCCGGTCTCGACGACATCGGGCGGCTCGCCGCGGTCTCGGGCCTGCCGGTGCTGGTCAAGGGCGTGCTGCGCGGGGAGGACGCGCGGCGCGCGGTCGACGCCGGCGCCTCCGGAGTGGTCGTGTCGACGCACGGCGGGCGGCGGATGGACGGCTCGGTGACCGCGGTCGGCGCGCTCGCCGAGGTGGTCGACGCAGTCGGTGCCGAGGTCGAGGTCTACGTCGACAGCGGAGTGCGCTCGGGCAGGCACCTGCTCGCCGCCCTCGCGCTCGGAGCACGCGCCGCGTTCATCGGCCGCCCTGTGCTGTGGGCGCTCGCCGCGGGCGGGGCCGACGAGGTCACTGGGCTCCTCGCGCTGCTCGGCGACGAGTTCCGGGTGATGCTGACGCAGTCCGGAGTCGCGTCGCTGGAGGACCTGGAGGGTCTGGCCGTCGCGCCGTGACCCGGGTCAGCTCTGCGCGGCCGTGCTCACGAGCAGCGAGCCGGGGTCGATGCTGATCCGCACGGCCGAGGCGATCCCGAACTCGTCGCCGTCGAGCTGGATCTCCTGCGGCTCGTCCATCCGGATGCGGATGTCCTCACCGCGGAGGTAGGTGACCTGGCGCGCGTCCTTCCCCAGGTCGATCAGCTTGCGGCCGGCGGCGGAGCGGCGGAGCACCCCGTTCTCCCACGTGAGGGTGTTCCAGACCTTCAGCCAGCCGAACGGACCGCGGGGCCGCAGTGCGACGATGTCGAGCACTCCGTCGTCGGGCTCGGCGTCGGGGATGAGCAGGATCCCGCCGGGCAGGACCCCGCAGTTGCCGATCATCACCGAGTGCACCGAGACCGAGCGCGACGGCGACCCGTCGAGCGAGTACCGCAGCTTCACGGGTCCGAGCTCGGCCAGGGCCCTCACCCCGCCGTCGACGTAGGCGAGCCAGCCGACGGCCTTCTTCAGCGTCGTGCTGGTCTTCGCGATCATCTTCGCGTCGATGCCCAGGCCCGCCATCACGACGAACGCGTGCTCCTGACGGGCGCCGTCGGGGCGCTCGATCTCGACGAGCCCCGTGTCGATCCGACGAGCGTGCCCGCCGAAGGCCACCCGCACCGCCTCCTCGAAGCCCAGCGGGAGACCGAGATTGCGCACGAGCAGATTGCCGGTGCCGAACGGGACGACCGCGAGCGCCGTCTCCGAGCCGCGGAGCCCCTCCGCCACCGCGCGCACCGTGCCGTCGCCGCCCACCGCGAGGACGACGTCGACGCCCGAGGCGGAGGCCGCCCTGGCCTGCGTGCCGCCCGGCTCCGAGGGCGTCGTCTCGAACCAGACCGTCGGGTCCCAGCCGTGCGCCTGCTCGGCCGAGGACACGAGCTGACGGAGCCGGGCCTGGTCGCCCTTGGTGGGGTTGGCGACGACCGCCGCGCGTCGTGCTCCGGTCGAGGTCATGCCGGTCACGCTAGCGGGAGGCTCCTGGGGCTAGACCCGGGCGCCCGCCCGCCGGGGCCGCTCGGCGCGCCGGCGCTGCCGCTCGTGCTCCGCGTCGAGCAGCGCGCGAGTCGCGGGGACGGCCAGCAGCTCGACCAGCGTCTCGGTCTCCTCGGCCGCGCGCTCGATGCGGTGCACGGCGTCGGTGCGGAGCAGGCGCTTGGCCGCCGCCGCCACGTGGGCCGGGCGCGCGGCGAGCGCGTCGACGCGCTCGCGCACCCGGGCGGCGAGCTCGGCGCGGGGGACGACCTCGGTCACGAGCTGCCACTCCAGGGCCTCGCTCGCGCGGACCGGCCGACCGGAGAGCACGAAGTCCAGCGCCCGCCTCCGGCCGATCGCCCGGGGGAGTGAGTCGGTCACTCCGCAGTCGGGCACGAGCCCGACATCGCCGTAGGCGCTCAGGAACGCGGCCGCGGGAGTCGCGACCACGATGTCGGCCGCGAGGGCGAAGGCGATGCCGGCCCCCGCCGTCATCCCGTCGATCGCGCAGACGACGACCTTGCCGGTCGTCTCGAGCAGGTGGAACGCCTCCGCCGCCGTCGTGGCGAGGTCGCGCAGGTACTCGTCGGGGCGGGGCGCGCTCATGATCGCCGAGACGTCGCCTCCGGTGCAGAACGCGCGGCCGGTGGACTCGACGAGGATCACCGAGCAGGCAGGGTCGGAGTCGAGCTCGAGCACCGCGCGCAGCAGGAGGTGCGCGGTGGCGAGGTCGAGGGCGTTCAGCGCGTCGGGTCGGTCGAGCAGGATGCGGCCGACGGGGCCGTCGCGCTCGATGCGGAGGGAGGGGCTGTGCTCGGGGGGAGTGTCCGGGGTCGTCATAGGTCGTGGATGCGCCTTCTTCGGGTGGGGCGGGGGTCTCGGACTGTTCGCAGCCCTCCCCTCGAACGGATCGGAGCGCTCGGCCGATCATCAGGTGCCCCGGGTCGACCCACAGGCGCGTCTACACTGCTGGGGTGATTGATCCCGTACTTCTGCGCGAGAACCCGGACGTCCTGAAGCGCTCGCAGGAGGCGCGCGGCGACTCCGTCGAGCTCGTCGACCAGGCGCTCGAGGCCGATCGCGTGCGCCGGTCGAGCATCACCGAGGCGGAGCGGCTGCGCGCCGAGCAGAACGCCTTCGGCAAGACCGTGGCGAAGGCTCCGAAGGACGAGAAGGCGGCCCTCGTCGCCGAGGCCCAGCGTCTCGCCGCCGACGCCAAGGCGGCGCAGACGGAGGCGGCCGAGGCCGACGAGCGCTTCACCGCCCTCGTGAAGCGCATCGCCAACCCGATCATCGACGGCGTTCCGGCGGGTGGCGAGGAGTCGTTCGACCTGCTCCGCACCGTCGGCGAGCGCCCCGTCTTCGACTTCGCCCCGCGCGACCACCTCGAGATCGGCGAGCTGCTCGACGGCATCGACATGCAGCGCGGCGCCAAGGTCAGCGGCGCGCGCTTCTACTTCCTCAAGGGAGTGGTGGCACGGCTCGAGATCGCGCTGATGAACCTCGGCCTCGAGCGGGCCATCGAGGCGGGCTTCGTCCCGATGATCACGCCCACGCTCGTGCGCCCCGAGATCATGGACGGCACCGGGTTCCTCGGCGAGCACGACGACGAGGTGTACCGCCTCCGCGACGACGACCTGTACCTCACCGGCACCAGCGAGGTGGCGCTCGCCGGCTACCACAGCGACGAGATCCTCGATCTCGCGGGCGGCCCCAAGCGCTACGCGGGCTGGAGCACCTGCTACCGCCGCGAGGCCGGCTCGGGCGGGCGCGACACCCGCGGCATCATCCGCGTCCACCAGTTCTCGAAGCTCGAGATGTTCGTCTACGCCCTCCCCGAGGACGCGGAGGCCGAGCACCAGCGTCTCGTCGCCCACCAGGAGGCGATGCTGCAGAGCCTCGGTCTGCACTACCGCGTCATCGACGTGGCCGCGGGAGACCTCGGGCAGAGCGCGGCGCGCAAGTTCGACGTCGAGGCGTGGGTCCCCACCCAGGACGCCTACCGCGAGCTCACCTCGACCTCGAACTGCACCACCTTCCAGGCCCGCCGCCTCGACACCCGCTACCGCACGGAGTCGGGGAGGACGGCTCCGGTCGCCACCCTCAACGGGACGCTCGCGACCACCCGCTGGATCGTGGCGCTCCTCGAGACGCACCAGCGCGCCGACGGCTCGGTGCTCGTGCCCGAGGCGCTGCGCCCGCACCTCGGCGGCCTCGAGGTCCTCGAGCCGGTCCGCACGGCATGAGCACCGCCTCCGGCCGGCGCCTGATCGCGCTCGACATCGACGGCACCGTCATGCACGAGGACGGCACCATCACCGACGCCGTGAGCGGTGCGATCGCCGATGCGGTCGCCCGCGGCGACGAGGTCATGCTCGCGACCGGCCGCTCGCCCGCCTCGACCCTGCCGGTCGTCGCCCGGCTCGGCATCGCGCCCGAGTACGTGGTCTGCTGCAACGGCGCGGTCACCCTCCGCCGCGACGCCGACGGCGAGTACGTCCCCGACGTGGTCGAGACCTTCGACCCGACCGGCGTGCTGCAGAACATCCGGCGCTTCCTGCCCGACGCGCACTACGCCGTCGAGGACGCCGACGGCGCCTTCTTCTACACCGAGGCGTTCCCCGGAGGCGCGGTGATGGGCGTCGAGACCACCCACGTGCCCTTCGAGGAGCTGCTCGGCCGGCTCTGCACCCGCGTCGTCGTGATCTCTCCCGAGACGGGCATCGACGAGTTCTCGGAGCTCGTCGAGCAGATGGGCCTGCACCAGGTCAGCTACGCGATCGGCTGGACCGCCTGGCTCGACATCGCCCCGCACGGCGTGAACAAGTCGACCGCGCTCGAGCTGGTGCGCCAGGAGCTCGGCATCGACCGCGCCGATGTCGTCGCGCTCGGCGACGGCCGCAACGACATCGAGATGCTGACGTGGGCCGCCGAGCAGGGGGCGGGCCTCGCGATGGGGCAGGCTCCGGAGGAGGTGCGCGCGGTCGCGTCGGCGATCCTGCCGACCGTGCACGAGGACGGCGTCGCGGCGGCGCTGGACGCGCTGCGCTGACGGGCTCCCCGCCCGGAAACGCCCGTCGGTTACTATCGACTGTCTCTCCCCGCGGGGAGCGGCAGGGAGGGCTGTCCGAGCGGCCGATGGAGCCAGTCTTGAAAACTGGTGGGCAGAGATGTCTCTAGGGTTCGAATCCCTAGCCCTCCGCTCCGAGGAGTCGTCGGACGGCGTCCCTCCTGCACGCGGTCCTGTCGCCGGCGACGCTCCGTCCGGGCACGTCCGCAAGCCCCCGTGGCGTCGAGGCAGGCGCGCTACTCTCGTTACTCAGCCAGCTGACTAACCGAGGAGCGACATGACCGACACAGCCCACGCCACCCGCGCCGACCGCATCCGGCAGTCGGCCGTCGCCGTCAGCGCCGTGCTCGCGCTCGTCGGCTCGTTCATCGGCTCGGGAGCCGCGGGCGGCACGCAGATCCAGGACGCCGCCGGGGGCGCCCTCAGCGCCTCCTCGACGCCCGTCGCGCCGGACGGCCCGGCGTTCGCGATCTGGAGCGTCATCTACCTGGGGCTCATCGCCTATGCGATCTGGCAGTTCCTGCCCTCGCAGGCCACCCGCGACCGCCACCGCCGGCTCGGCTACTGGGCGGTCGCGAGCCTGCTGCTCAACGCCGCCTGGATCCTGGTCGTGCAGGCGGGCCTCCTCGCGCTCAGCGTCGTGGTGATCGTCGTCCTCCTCGCCGTCCTCGCCCGGATCTTCGTGATCCTCCGCTCGACCCGCTCCGGCGGCGTCGTGGACGCGGTCGTGACGGACGGGACGTTCGGCCTGTACCTCGGCTGGGTGTGCGTGGCCACCGCGGCCAACGTCGCGGCGGCCCTCGTCGGTGCCGGCGTCGGCAGCGCCGACGGGCCGGGTGCCGCCGTCTGGGCGGTCGTCGTGCTGATCGTCGCCGCGCTGGTCGGGCTGGCGCTCGCCGTCGCCGGCCGCGGCCGCATCGCCCCGATGCTGTCGCTGTGCTGGGGACTCGTGTGGGTCGCGGTCGGACGCTTCGGCGGCGAGCTCGTCTCTGTTCCCGCGGGGATCGCGGCGCTCGTCGCGGCGGCCGTGGTGCTCATCGCGACCCTCCTCCTCCGCTTCACCGCGACGCGTCGCGAGGGCGCACTGCGCCCGGCCTGATGCGCGCGGACGGAGCGGCTCCCTCCTCTCGGGGGAGCCGCTCCGTCGTGAGCGCTACGCGCCGCACCCTCCGAGCGTGAGCTGCGATCCGGTGTCGAGGGTGATCGAAGCGACCGTGTCGGTCGCGCCGGCGATCCGGAACCAGAGCGAGCGGCCCTGCGCATCCTTCAGCGAGTAGACCGCCTCGGTCGCCACGGGTTCCTCCTCCGTGATCTCCGGGTAGGCGGCCAGGAGCTCCGCCCGGGTCGAGCCCGGCGTGATCCCCGCCGCGGTCCGCGGAAGCGACGCAGGACTCTGCACGCCGTCGCCGTCCACGTAGTTCGCGACCGTGATGAGGTCCACGGCGCCCGACTCGTCAGGATCGACCATGAGGAACGCCCAGGTGTTCTCCGCGACGTCCCTCTTGTCCGAGAGGCAGCCCTCGAAGCCCCAGTCGAAGGGCACGAGCGCTGTCGTGTCGAGCTCGGCCACGGCGTCCTCCATCGGCGCGCCGTAGGCGATCGGCCCGACTCCCTCGAAGCCGATGACCCACGAGCTCAGGTCGACGGCGGCGGGGGTCGGCTCCGGAGCCGGCGGCGGCGCAGGGGTGGTCGTCGGTGTCGGCGTGGGGGTCGGCGTGGGGGTCGCGGTCGGCGTCTCGACCGGGGCGGGCGCGGCGACCGGGATCTGGATGATCCCCGTCAGCGCCATCGCGACTCCGCCGCCCGAGACGAGCAGCGCGGCGAGCACCAGCCCGATGAGCAGCGAGGCCCGGGTGCGGAGGGACGGACGCGACTTCTCGGCGCGGGCGGTCTCGACGATCATGGCGCGGATGGCGCGATCGCGGTCGGGGTCGAGGACGGGCTTGTCGTTCATCGTGCACCTCCATCGGTGGCTGCATCGGCCGTGAGGTCGGTGATCAGGGTGGCGAGCTTCACTTTCGCCCGGGACAGGCGCGACTTCACCGTGCCGACGGGGACGCCGAGCACGCGCGCGGCCTCGGCGATCGGCATCTCGGCGATGACGCACAGCGAGAGGACGTCCTGGTCGCGGGCCGCGAGGCCGGCGAAGGCGCTGCGGATCGCCTCCCGGCGCGGCGCGGTGTCGATGCGCTCGCCCGCCGCGTCCGAGAAGTCCTCCTGGTGGCTCGGCTCGGGGAGCCGGCCGAGCGCGAGCTGGTGGCGTCGACGGGAGCGGTCGACGTCGCGGGCCACGTTGTTGGTCGTCGCCAGCAGCCAGGGGAGGGGGGAGCCGTCGACGAGGCGGATCGCGGTGCGCTTGCGCCACGCCTCCAGGAAGACGAGCGCGGTGATGTCCTCGGCGTCGTGCAGCGCCCGGGTGTGCCGGAGCGCGTGCCAGAAGACGCGGAGCCTGTACGTGTCGTAGAGCCTGCCGAAGCCGTCCGGATCTCCCGTGAGGACGTTCGCCCACGAGGATTCGGCGGTGTCCCGCGGCGGAGAGGAAGTGGTCATGACGGGATATGTCCGCTCGCTCGAATCGGTTCCCTCGGGCCGGGGCGGGAGGTGGCGGAGGTCTGTCGTGACCGGTCCGGGTGAGGTCCGGGGCGACTCTGGGTAGTATGGCCCGACGCGGACAGGGCGATCCCTCCGCGAGTCCCTGCTCCACCTCCGGCCGGATGCGTCCCGATCCGCCCACCACCGCCAGCACTCGAGACGAACGGGAGACGGATGCGCAGGACGCGCCCTTCGACGGAGCCCTCCGCCGCGGACGAGTCGGCGCGCACGCCGCGACCCTTCGTGCGGCACGGGCGCCAGAAGCGGCACAGCCTCGCGCGCACGCTCGTGAAGGCCGCCGCGACGATCTCCGGAGTCGGCGTCGTCGCCTCCGTCTCGGTCGTCGCCATCGCCGCGACGCTGCTCGTGCAGTCGGCGCAGCCGTCGGTCGATCTGCATCCGGTCGCCGCCGGGTCGAGCGTCGAGGCGGCCGCCGCGGTGCCCGAGATCGGCGCGCTGGAGGGCGGCTTCAACGTCCTCATCGTCGGCAGCGACTCGCGGCAGGGCCAGGGCGACGCCTACGGCGACCCCGACGAGGAGACGAGCGTCCTCAACGACGTGAACATGCTGATGCACGTCTCGGCCGACCACAGCAACGCGACCGTCGTGAGCTTCCCCCGGGACATGTACGTCGACATCCCCTCGTGCGTGAACGCGGCGACCGGGGAGACGATCCCCACCCGCTACGACACCAAGATCAACGAGGCGATGGGCAAGGACATCAGCCTCGGCTGCGTCGCCGGAGTCGCCGAGGACCTCCTCGGCGTCCGGGTCGACTACGGCGCCGTCGTGCAGTTCAACGGTGTCATCGAGATGTCGAACGCGGTCGGCGGAGTCGACGTCTGCGTCGCCACCGAGATCGCGGACCCCTACACGAACACCTACCTCGAGCCGGGCACGCACACCCTCGAGGGGATGGCGGCCCTGCAGTTCCTCCGCAGCCGCCACGGCATCGGCGACGGCAGCGACCTCACCCGCATCAGCAACCAGCAGGTGTTCCTCTCGGCGCTGGTGCGCCAGATCAAGAGCTCCGACACGCTGCTGAATCCGGTCGCCCTCTACGGGCTGGCCAAGGCGGCCCTCAGCAACATGACGCTGTCGACCGAGTTCAACAACGTCAACACGATGGTGCAGATGGGGCTCGCCCTCAGCGACGTCGACCTCGCGAACGTCGTCTTCGCGCAGTACCCGACCGGTGCGGTCTCGAGCGGAGTGGTCCCGGACCGCGCGGCCGGCGACCTGCTCGCCGCAGCGCTCCAGTCGGATCAGCCGATCGCGCTCACCGGCGGGACCGGTGCGGGAGCGGTCGTCGAGGGCGAGGCCTCCGCCACGTCGGCGCCGGCGCCCGCAGCGGGCCCCGCCACGACCGACCCCGTCGCGACCGCCGAGGCGACCCCCGGCACTCCGGCCGACCCCGCGACCCCCGCGGAGGAGACGAAGGTCGCCGTGCCCGTCACCGGTCAGAGCGCCGACCAGCAGACCTGCTCGGTCGGGTTCTTCGGCTGACCCTCTGCGCCGGCCCCGCCGCGCCGGCTCCTCGGCGCCGACTCACAGGCGCCTGCTCCGGTGCGCGGAGCCGCCGTCGGGGATCGCCGGGTACGCTCCTCCTCGAACCGCCCCGCCGGCGAGACCTCACGTCGTGAGCCGCGCCGGACGCCCGAGAGAGAGTACGTCCTGATGAGCGAACCCGCTGCGACCCGGAGGACCGCCGCCCGGCACGGTCGCCTCCGACCTCAGAGCGGGCTGCGCTTCGCGGCGCGGATCCTCGCGGCGTGCGTCGGCGTCGGCGTCCTCAGCACGGTCTGCATCGTCGCCATCGCGGTGTCGATGATCGCCGGGAGCGCCCGTCCCTCGGTCGATCTCGACGTCGGCTCGACCGACGGCTCCACCGCCGTGCCCGAGATCGGCGCCATCGAGGGCGGAGTCAACATCCTGCTCGCGGGCAGTGACAGCGCGGAGGGCTCGGCCGAGGGCGCCTACGGCGACCGCTCCGAGAACCTCAACGACGTGACGATGCTGATGCACATCTCCGAGGACCACTCGACCGTGGAGGTCATCAGCTTCCCCCGCGACATGTACGTGCCGATCCCCTCGTGCACCGACCCGACGACGGGCGCGGTCTCCGATCCGCTCCGCTCGGCGAAGATCAACACGTCGCTGAGCTACGGCGGCCTCGCCTGCACGGTGCAGACGGTCGAGCAGCTCACGGGCCTCGAGATCCCGTACGCGGCGCTGATCCAGTTCGAGGGCGTCATCGAGATGTCGAACGCCGTGGGCGGAGTCGACGTCTGCGTCGCCTCGCCGATCGAGGACGAGTACACCGGTCTGAACCTGCCCGCGGGCACGCACACGCTGGTCGGCGCCGAGGCGCTCGCGTTCCTCCGCACCCGGCACGGCGTCGGCGACGGCAGCGACCTCACCCGCATCTCGAGCCAGCAGGTCTACCTGTCGTCGCTCGTGCGCAAGGTGAAGAGCGCCTCCACGCTGTCGAACCCGGTCGCGCTCTACGGTCTGGCCAAGGCCGCCGTCTCGAACATGCAGCTCTCGACCTCGCTCGAGAACGTCAACACCATGGTCTCCATCGGCCTGGCCGTGAAGGACGTCGACCTCGCGAGCGTCGTCTTCGTGCAGTACCCCACCTACATCGACGGCAACGGCGTCTACCCGAGCGAGGAGGCGGCGGGTGCTCTGAACGCCGCGCTGCTGGCCGATCAGCCGATCGCGCTCACCGGCACGACGGGCGGCGGATCGGAGTCGACCGGCACGGCCACGTCGGACCCGGCGGCGACCTCGGACCCCGCGGCGACCGACCCGGCGACCACCGATCCGGCGGCGACGGCGGACCCGGCGACGCCCGCCCCCGAGGCGACCGTCGCTCTGCCGAGCGACGTGTCGGGTCAGACCGCCGAGCAGGAGACCTGCACCGTCGGCCGCACGCTCGACGAGCAGTAGGCCGCACCCTCACGGTCGGTCCGGCGGGTGTCACGCCCGCCTCACGGGTGCGGTTATGATGGTCGTCGTGCGTTCGCCTGGCGAGCGCTCAGGAGACGTCGCATAGTCCGGTCGAGTGCACCACCCTGCTAAGGTGGAGAACCCTTTATTGGGTTCCGTGGGTTCAAATCCCACCGTCTCCGCACTCCCTCGAAGGCCCTGCAGCTGCGGGGCCTTCCGTGTTCCCGGGGTCGTCCGGGCCCGGGCCGTTCCTACGCGTGCCGCCCTCGGCGGCTACCCTGATCGGATGCGCAGCCCGATCCTCGACGCCCTGTCCGCTCCGCCCGCCCGACGCGAGATGCAGTCGATCCGCGGGGCGCTGGCCGAGATCGCGGTGGGCGACACGGCCCGCGTCCTCGTCCGCTCGCCCCGGTACGGCCTGTACGGCATCGAGGGCGTCGTGCGCCGCGCGGTCGGAGGCGAGCTGGTCGTCGCCGACGTGTTCCTCAGCACCGGGACCGAGATCCAGAGCATCGCGCTCGCGGGCGAGAGCGCCGACGACACCGGCGAGGGCGACCGCTCCGCCGAGGGCCTCGCTCACGGCGACCCGGTGCGCGTCACCTTCTCCACTCCGACGATCGGCTCCTTCACCGTCACCGGGCCGCTGACCGCGGGCGGACGCGACGGCTTCCTCCTCGTCGGCAGCTGGATCGTCGCCGACGGCGCCGAGGCCGGCCGGCACGTCGACCGCATCGAGCGGCTCACCGACCTCGACTTGCACGTCAAGCACGTCCCCGGGCACCGCTCGGCCGTCGAGGAGTAGACCGCCCTCAGGTCTGGCAGTGCGGGCACCAGTAGGTGACCCGCAGCTGCAGCTCGTCGTCGCCGAGCTCTCCGCGGAGGATCGGGGTGCGGCAGCGCCGGCACGGCTTGCGGTCGCGGCCGTAGACCCAGAGCTGCTGGCCGGGGCGGAGGTTGCCGGTGGTCGTGCGCTCGATGCGCTCGCGGTTGACGGTGATCAGCTTCTTCGCGAGGGCGATCGTGCGCACGAGGTCGCCGCTCTCGCCGACCGGGCGGGTGGGCAGCACCCCACGGAGGAAGCAGAGCTCGGCGCGGTAGACGTTGCCGAGTCCGGCCATGATCCGCTGGTCGAGCAGGGCGAGGCCGATCGGGCGCTCGGGATCGGCCGAGAGGCGCCGGAGCGCCTCCTCGGAGTCCCAGTCGGGGCCGAGGAGGTCGGGGCCGAGGTAGCCGACGACGTCCTCCTCCGCGGTGCGGGGCACGATCTCGAGGAGCCCCAGCTCGAAGCCGACGGCCTGCCACTCGGCGGTCTCGAGGACGATGCGCGCCTGGAACGCGGGCCGGTGCCACTTCGGCCGCTCGCCGCCTCCGATCGGGTAGAGGTGCCAGCTGCCCTCCATCTTGAGGTGGGAGTGGATGACGGCGTCGCCGACGCGCATCAGCAGGTGCTTGCCGCGCGGCACGACCGAGTCGATCGTCTCGCCGGTGAGGTCGACGGTGGCGAACTTCGACACGCGCACGTCGCACCGGGTCAGGACCTGGCCGTCGAGCGCCTCGGCGAGGTTGTGCGCGGATCGGTAGACGGTGTCACCCTCGGGCACGGAGGCTCCCCTCGCGGCTCACGCGCGCATCCTCAGGCCCCGCGGATTGGCGACGAAGCCGGCGGCGGTGAGGGCGTCGCCGAGCGGCGTGCCGAGGGCGAAGACTCCGTCGATCTTCTCGACGGTGAGCTTCTCGACCCCGCGCGAGCGCACCAGCCCGCTGAGGGCGCCGGCCGCGCCGGCGAGGGCCGCCTCGTCGTCGGTGAAGGTGAGGGCCGTCTTGCCGCCGCGCTCGAGGTAGACGGCGAGCGCACCGTCGACGATCGCGACGAGCGCGCCGGCCTTCCGCCCCGGCCGGTGGCCCTCGCCCTGCGGCCAGGGCAGGGCGGCGCCGAACGGGTTCGCGGGGTCGGTCGCCGCCAGGGCGAGGACGGGCCGCGGACGCTCGCGCACCTCGTCCTGCGGCACGAAGGTGCGGAGGCGGTCGACGCTCCCCGCGGTGCCGAACTGCGCGGCACCGAGCTTCTCGATGAAGTAGCCGCGCCGGGCGCGCCCCTGCTGCTCGAAGCCGCTGAGGACCTTGTAGGCCAGCGCGAAGCCTCCGAGCACCCCCTCGGCCTGCACGGAGCCGCGCGTCACGATGCCGTAGCGCTCGAGGAGCGTCTCGCCGAGGGCGTGCCCCCGGATCGTCGGGTCGGACTCGGCCAGCGGGACGATCGACCAGCGGCCGCCCGCGGTGGGCGGGCCGACGCGGGTCACCATGGTCGGGCGGGCGGTCGTGCGCCCCCGCTGCGCGCGGGCTCGGGCGGGCGCGCGCGGCTGGCGGTGCGCGCCTCCGGTCGAGCCGACGAGGGTGCGCAGCGGAGCGAGCGTGTCGTTGGTCAGCAGGCCCGCCCAGACGAGCTCCCACAGCGCCTCGACGAGCGTCGCGTCGTCGGTCGAGCCGACGGCGTCGGAGAGCTGACGGAAGAAGTAGCCGCCGCCCGAGCCCAGCACGCCCACGATCTCCTGCTGCAGCTCGCCGAGCGGGACCGCCTCGCCGGCCGGGATCGGCAGAGTGAGCCCGGCGGTGTCGGCGAGGTGCAGGCTCACCCAGCCGTCGTTGCCGGGCAGGGTGCCCGCGCCGGCCCAGAGCACCTCGCCGGTCGCGGTGAGCTCGTCGAGCATGGCGGGGGAGTAGTCGCGCACCCGCGCGGGCAGGATCAGCGACTCCCACGCCGACGCCGGGATCGGCGCTCCCGCGAGCTGGTCGACCACGGAGGCGACGCCGTCGATGCCGCGGAGCGAGCCGCCGACGTGCTGCCAGGCGGGGAGGAAGCGGCCGTAGGTGGCCGCGTCGACGGGTTCGACCTCCTTGCGCAGCGCGGCGAGCGAGCGGCTGCGCAGGCGCCGCAGGACCTCGGCGTCGCACCACTCGGTGCCCGTGCCGTCGGGGCGGAACTCGCCCTCGGTGACGCGGCGCTCGCCCGAGAGGCGGCGCAGCGTGTCGGTGACGACCGCGACTCCGAGGCCGAGCCTCGTCGCGACGGCGGGCGCGGCGAACGGACCGTGCGTCCGGGCGTAGCGCGCCACGAGGTCGCCCAGCGGATCGCGCACCGGGTCGATGAACGCCACGGGCACGCCGATCGGGAGGGGCACGCCCAGCGCGTCGCGCAGGCGCGAGGCGTCCTCCATCGCCGCGTAGCGCTGCTCGCCGCCGATGCCGACGGGCAGGACCCGCTTCGTGCGCACGAGCTCGGCCACGTGCGCGTCGAGCGTCTCGCGCGCGAGCGGAGGCGCGGCGGCGACGTCGGCCGAGGAGACCGACTCGTCCACGAGGCGCTCGCCGAGCTCCTCGATCGTCAGGGGCCCCAGCAGGCGGAGGAGGTCGGCGGCGCCCTCGAGACCGCGCAGCCGCCGCTCCGGCTCCACCCGCTGCAGCTCGCGCTCGATCTGCGCGAGCACCGCCGGGTCGAGCAGCTCGCGCAGCTCGGCGCGTCCGAGGAGCTCGCCGAGCAGGGCCGCGTCGACCGAGAGGGCCGCCGCGCGGCGCTCGGCCAGCGGGCTGTCGCCCTCGTACATGAACGCGGCGACGTAGCCGAACAGCATCGAGCGGGCGAACGGACTCGCGGTCGGGGTCTCGACCTCGAGGATCCGCAGCTCGCGGCCGTCCAGTCGCGCGGCGAGCCGGAGGAGGGCGGGCAGGTCGTAGACGTCCTGGAGGCACTCGCGCACGGTCTCGAGGATGATCGGGAACGTCGGGTAGGTGCGCGCCACGTCGAGCAGCTGCGCGGCGCGCTGGCGCTGCTGCCAGAGCGGGGAGCGCTTGCCGGGGTTGTAGCGCGGCAGGAGGAGCGCCCGCGCCGCGCACTCCCGGAACCGCGCGGCGAACAGGGCGGAGCCGCCGACCTCGCTCGTGACGAGCTGCTCGAGCTCCTCGCGCTCGAAGAGGAACAGCTCGGCTCCCGGGGGCTCGGACTCGGTGTCGGGGATGCGGACGACGATGCCGTCGTCACCGGCCATCGCCGCGCCGTCGACTCCGTGCCGCTCGCGCACCCGCGCGCCCACCGCGAGCGCCCACGGTGAGTGGACCTGCATGCCGTAGGGGGAGTGCAGCACGAGCCGCCAGTCGCCGAGCTCGTCGCGGAAGCGCTCGAGCACGAGGGTGCGGTCGTCGGGGATCTGCCCGGTGGCGATCCGCTGCTCGTCGAGGAAGGACAGCAGGTTGCTCGTCGCGAAGGCGTCGAGCCCGGCGGCCGCGCAGCGCTCGCGCGCCGGGTCGGGGGCGGCGCCGCCGATCTCGCGGGTGAACGCGCCGATCGCCTCGCCGAGCTCGGCGGGGCGGCCCTGCGAGTCGCCCTTCCAGAACGGGAGGCGCCCCGGCTCGCCGAACGCCGGGGTCACGATCACGCGGTCGTAGGTGATCTCCTGGATCCGCCAGCTCGTCGCGCCGAGCGCGAAGACGTCGCCCACGCGGGACTCGTAGACCATCTCCTCGTCGAGCTCGCCCACGCGGTTGCCGGTCGAGCCGGGCTCGCCGACCATGAACACCCCGAAGAGCCCGCGATCGGGGATGGTGCCGCCGCTCGTCACGGCGAGCCGCTGCGCGCCGGGTCGGCCCGTCAGCGTGTTGGCGTCGCGGTCCCACACCAGCCGCGGCCGGAGCTCCGCGAACTGGTCGGAGGGGTAGCGCCCCGAGAGCAGGTCGAGCGTCGCCTCGTAGGCCGAGCGCGGCAGCGAGACGAAGGGCGCGCTGCGGCGGACGGTGTCGAACCACTCGTCGACGTCGAGCGCGTCGAGCGCGGTGGCGGCCACGGTCTGCTGCGCGAGGATGTCGAGCGGGTTCGCGGGCACCGAGATCGCCTCGATGAGGCCCGTGCGCATCCGCTCGGTGGTGACGGCGGAGTGCAGCAGATCGGCGCGGTGCTTGGGGTAGAACGAGCCGCGCGAGATCTCCCCGACCTGGTGTCCGGCGCGGCCGACGCGCTGGAGGGCGCTCGCCACCGAGGGCGGGGTCTCGACCTGGACGACCAGGTCGACGGCGCCCATGTCGATGCCCAGCTCGAGGCTCGACGTGGCGACGACGCAGCGCAGCCGGCCCGACTTGAGGTCGTCCTCGATGATCGCGCGCTGCTCCTTGCTCACCGAGCCGTGATGCGCGCGGGCGAGGAGCGGCTCGTCCTCGGGAGCCGACTGACCGGAGCCGCTGGTCGCACCCGAGGCCCCCATCGCCTCGGCGGGGGCTCTGCGCGGAGCCGACGACCCGGCGGCCTGCTCGAGGAGCGCGCCGACGGGCACCGGCTCGCCCGCCTCGCGCCGATCGGCGGCCGCGGTCTCGCGGCGCTCGGCGTAGATCTCGTTGAGCCGCGCGGTCAGCCGCTCGGCGAGCCTCCGGGAGTTGGCGAAGACGATGGAGGAGGTGTGAGCGAGCACGCGGTCGACGATCGACTCCTCGATGTGCGGCCAGATCGACCCGCTCTGCGGACCGGTCGCCCCCATCGTCGACCCCTCCTGCTGCGTGGTCGCGCCGAGCTCGGACATGTCCTCGACCGGGACGACGACGCTGAGGTCCCAGCGCTTCTCGGAGGCGGGCGCGACGATCTGCACGGGCGAGCGGCCGGCCAGGAACCGGGCGACCTCCTCGCGCGGGCGCACCGTCGCCGAGAGGCCGATGCGCTGCACCGGCTTCGGGAGGAGGGCGTCGAGCCGCTCGAGCGACACCGCGAGGTGCGCGCCGCGCTTCGTCGACGCGACGGCGTGCACCTCGTCGACGATGACGGTCTCGACTCCGCGCAGCGACTCGCGCGCGGCCGAGGTCAGCATGAGGTAGAGCGACTCGGGCGTCGTGATCAGGATGTCCGGCGGGGTCTTCTGCAGCACCCGCCGCTCGGCCGCGGGGGTGTCGCCCGAGCGGACGCCGACGGTGACGGTGGAGGGGGCCGTGCCGATGCCCTCGGCGCTCAGCCGCAGGGCCGTCTGCGTGACTCCGACGAGCGGGGAGCGCAGATTCCGCTCCACGTCGACTCCGAGCGCCTTGAGCGGCGAGACGTAGAGCACGCGGGTGCGGTGCTGCGGATCCTCGGGGGGCGGCCCCTGCACCAGCCTGTCGATCGCCCAGAGGAACGCCGACAGCGTCTTGCCCGAGCCGGTCGGGGCGACCACCAGGGCGTGCGAGCCGCTCGAGATCGCCGTCCACGCGCCCTCCTGCGCCGAGGTGGGCGCCGGGAACGCGCCCTCGAACCACGCGCGCGTGGCGGGGGAGAAGCGATCGAGGACGTTCGGCATGCGTTCATCCTCCCTGCCACTACCGACACTGCCCCGGGCGTCCGCCGAGGGCAAACCCTTGACGGGCGCGGGGGCGGCCGGATCAGGCGAAGCGCGCGCGGATGAACGCGCCCACGTCGGCGAGCTCGGCCTGCCCCACTCCGTGCGCCACGCCCTCGTAGACCCTCGCGTCGAGCGCGGTGTGCCCGGGGAACCAGGCCGCGGCGTCCGACACGAGCTCCACCGGGATCACGGTGTCGAGCGTCCCGCGCCCCCAGAACACGTGCGGGCGCTCCCGCACCAGGCGGGCGTCCGCCTCGTCGCCGGGGACGGCCGGCACGACGAAGCCCGACAGGGCGACGGCGAAGGCGAACCTCTCGGGTGCGCGGCGCAGGAGCTGGACGGCGAGGGCGGCTCCCTGCGAGAACCCGAGCAGACCGACCGGGCCCGGGTGGTCGAGGGCGTCCAGCCACTCCAGGACGCCCCGCGTCGCCGCCTCGACCGCCACGGGATCCGCCCGCGGCTCCTCGGGATCCAGGGGCACGCGGAGCGGCCACCACGCGTTCGCCCCGCCGCCGAGGGCGAGCGGAGCGCGCAGCGACGCGAGCACGGGCTCCAGCGGCAGGTACACGCCGAGCGAGAACAGATCGCCCTCGTGCGAGCCGTAGCCGTGCAGCAGGACGAGGAGGGGACGCCCGGTCCGGTCCTTCTCGGACGAGGACCACAGCACCGCGTTCGGATCGATTCCCATCGCACCATCATCGTCCAGCGCACCGTCGCGCCCGCCGCCGAAACCGGACGGACATGAACGTCGGGTAAGAATGGGCCTATGAGCGTGCGCACCCCTGACCCGAACTCCGGGTGGCTGTCCGATGACGAACTCGCCGACATCCGCCGCCGGCTCCCGCTCCTGTACGTGGAGGCGGTGCCCGTGCGCGTGGACGGCCTCGGCCAGGTGACGGAGGTGGGGGTCCTGCTCCGCGCGACCCCGTCGGGCCAGATCACCCGCACCATCGTGTCCGGCCGGGTGATGTACGGAGAGACGCTGCGCGACGCGCTCTTCCGCCACCTCGAGAAGGACCTCGGGCCGATGGCGTTCCCGCTGCTGCCCGCGAGCCCCCTGCCGTTCCACGTCGCGGAGTACTTCCCGATGCCGGGGATGGGCCCCTTCACCGACGAGCGGCAGCACGCGGTGTCCCTCGCCTACGTCGTCCCGGTCACCGGCACCTGCGATCCGCGCCAGGACGCCCTCGAGCTGACGTGGATGACCCCCGACGAGGCCTCCTCCGACGCCGTCTCCGCCGAGATGGAGGGCGGGCGCGGGGCGCTGGTGCGCGCCGCTCTCGCCTCGGTCGGGCGCCTGCGCTGAGTTCTCTGGTGAGCCGCGAGGCGGCTCACCGCGGTCGGCTGGGTCGGATGGCGGGGTCGCGTGGAGCGTCGCGCGTTCCGCCTAGCGCGATTCGGCTGTGCCCTCTTGTGGGCCGCGGGGCGGCCCACCGCAGTCGGCTGGCCGAGGTGGCCGCGTCCCGCAGAGCGTCGCGCGTTCTGCCTAGCGCGATTCGGCTGTGCCCTCTTGTGGGCGGCGGGGCGGCCCACCGCGGTCGGCTGGCCGAGGTGGCCGCGTCCCGCAGAGCGTCATGCGTTCTGCCTAGCGCGATTCGGCTGTGCCGTCTTGTGGGCCGCGGAGCGGCCCACCGCAGTTGGCTCGGCGAGGTGGCCGCGTCCCGTAGAGCGTCGCGCGTTCCACCTAGCGCGATTCGCTGGAACGCGAATCACGCGTTCGGCTTCGCCGCGCGTGCACGGTGTCGGCCGGGTCGGGGAGGCTGCCGCGTCTTCCGATGGCGTCTGCAACCGAGGGCGAGGTCTCGCGTCGGCCGGTTCCGGGACGTTCGCCGGGGTTGAGCCTCGGTCCAGCGCGCGACTGCTCCTGACGGGACGCGAAAAGGCCGGGTGGGCCTGGAACGACTGATGTCGTCCGAGTCCCACCCGGCCTTCTGTACTCGACCCCGCGCAGGCCTGCCGAGGGTTCCTCGGCAGACCAGCCGACACCTCGCGAGGCGAACGGCCGATTCGCGTGCGAGCGAATCGGCCTAGCCGTTCGCAACACGCTCTGCGGATCGCAACCACGCGGTCTGCCGACCGCGGCGCGCCGCTACGCGGCGCGCAAACGAACTCAGCCCTGCGCGCGACGGCCGCCGCGGCGCTCGCCACCGGCGGGAGCCGAGGACGAGGCGCCGCCGGTGGCGGTGCTGTAGAACGAGCGCGAGCCGCCGCCGGTCGAGGCCGCTCCTGCGGTGCGACCGCGGCCGCCGGTGCGCGCCGCCGCGGGCTCCGCCCTCGGACGAGCTGCGCTCGCGACGGGGACGGTCGGAGGCGGGGCCGCCGAGCGCTCGCCGCGGCCGCCGCGGGGGCTGCGCCGCCCTCGGTGCGCGCGACGCGCTTGCGCTGAGCGTTGGCGCCCTGCGAGCGTCCGCCCTGCGACTGGCCGCGGGCGGGCTCGACGACCGCGGTCGGCGTCACGTAGGCCGCGACGTCTCCGACGAGCTTCGAGACCGCGGCCGAGTCGGCCGTGACCTGCTGCGGGGTGACCTGGATGGCGGCCTTGCGCAGGAGCGTCTTCACGTCGCCGCGCTGCGTGGGCAGCACGACCGTGACGACGTCGCCCTCGCTGCCGGCGCGGGCGGTGCGGCCCGAGCGGTGCAGGTACGCCTTGTGCTCCATGGGCGGGTCGACGTGGATCACGAGCTCGACGTCGTCGACGTGCACTCCGCGGGCGGCGACGTCGGTCGCGACGAGCACCTTGACGGTGCCGGCGCCGAATGCGGCGAGGTTGCGGTCGCGGGCGACCTGCGAGAGGTTGCCGTGCAGGTCGACCGCCGGGATGCCCTGGCCGGTCAGCTGCTTGGCGAGCTTCTTCGCGTGGTGCTTGGTGCGCATGAAGAGGATGCGGCGACCGGTGCCCGACGCGAGGGTCTTCACGAGGGCGTTCTTGGAGTCGAGACCGTCGACCTCGAAGACGTGGTGGGTCATCAGAGCGACGGGCGAGTTGGCCTCGTCGACCGAGTGGAGCACCTCGTTCTGCAGGTACTTCTTGACGAGCTTGTCCACGCCGTTGTCGAGCGTGGCCGAGAACAGGAGGCGCTGGCCGCCGCGGGGGGTCTTGTCGAGGATGCGCGTGACGACGGGGAGGAAGCCCAGGTCGGCCATGTGGTCGGCCTCGTCGAGGACGGTGATCTCGACGGCGTCGAGGTTCACGAAGCCCTGCTTCATGAGGTCCTCGAGGCGGCCGGGGCAGGCCACGACGATGTCGACGCCCTGCTTGAGGGCCGCGACCTGGCGCTGCTGCGAGACGCCGCCGAAGATCGTGGTGGTGACGATGCCGTACGCGTCGGCGAGGGGCTGCATCGCGGCGGTGATCTGCGTGGCGAGCTCACGGGTCGGCGCGAGGACGAGTCCGAGCGGGCGGCCCGGGCGGCGGCGGCCGCCGGCGAGCGATCCGCCGAGGCGGGCGATCATCGGGATCGAGAAGGCGAGGGTCTTGCCCGAGCCGGTCTTGCCGCGGCCGAGGACGTCGCGGCCGTTGAGGGTGTCGGGGAGGGTGTCCACCTGGATGGGGAACGGCTCCGTGATGCCGCTCGCGGTGAGCGCGGCGACGAGAGGGGCGGGAGTGCCGAGGGCACTGAAGGAGGGGATGGTCGACATGCGGTGGTGCCTTTCGGGCATCAATGTCGATCGAGGTCCGCGGCGGCGGTGGCCGGGGGCGCGGATGATCGACGTTCGGGCGAAGGTGACGGTGGTCACATCCGTTCGCCGTACGAAGCGGTGCGCGCGGCCGGGGGCCTCATGCACGTGCGCCAGATGATCGGGAGGGTGAGTCCTCGACTTCTCAGAGTCCTCGGATTCGGGAGAATCCTCAGCGGACAAGGGGCGTTCTACGACGCGGGGGAGCGCAGTCTTCGCGCTCGCACCCTCCCACCCTAGTGGGTCCCGATCCATCCCCGCATGGCGGACTGCACGCGCGACCCGTCGACGTCGGCCAGCTTCAGCCCGGCGAACTCCCTCGCCCAGTCCGAGGTCTGCACGCGGAACGGCGCCTCGGCGGCCCGCAGCACCTGCAGCACCACCGCGGCGACGTCGCCGGGATCCTGCGCGCTGCTGGAGGAGAAGGCGGAGGCGGTGCGGTCGAGGTACGAGCCCAGCGCGGAGGCGTAGGGGCCCGCCTGGGCGACCATCGCGTGGACGTCGATCCCGACGTTCTCGACGAAGCTGCTGCGCACGGCTCCCGGCTCGATCAGCGAGACCTGCACGCCGACGGCGCGGGCGACCGGCGCGAGGGCCTCGAAGAAGCCCTCGATCGCGAACTTCGCCGCGCAGTAGTCCTCGTTGAACGGCTGGCCGATGACGCCTCCGACGCTCGAGACCGTGACGATGCGCCCGCGCGAGGAGCGCAGCATCGGCATCGCCGCCCGCGTCACGGCGACGGTCCCGAAGAAGTTGACCTCCATGACCCGGCGCAGCTCCTCCGGGTCCTCGAGCTCGACCGTGCCGATGTGCCCGGCTCCGGCGTTGTTCACGAGCGCGTCGAGCCCGCCGTGCGCGCTCTCGACGTGGGCGAGGCACGCGGCGACGGAGTCGGTGTCGGTCACGTCGAGCGCCACCACGTCGAGCTCGACCCGCGCCTCCTCGGCGGCGGCCCGGAGGCCGTCGGCGCGCGAGGTGTCGCGGACCGTGGCGACCACGCTCCAGCCCGAGCGGGCGGCCTCGATCGCCGTCGCGCGTCCGATCCCGGTCGAGGTGCCGGTGAGGAGGAGGACGGGTCGGGGCATGCTGGTTCCTGCTTTCCGGCGCGGACGGCGCGCCGCCCGGAGGCTATCGGCCGCGCCTCCGAGCCCGCTCAGGAGCCGGTGTCAGCCCTTGTAGCGCTCCCCGACCGGCACCTCGACCGCGAGCGTGTTCCCCGGCTGCGCGAGCGGGCACGCCCACGCGGGGTCGTAGGCGCACGACGGGTTGTAGGCGAAGTTGAAGTCGAGCACGAGGGTCGAGGGCGTGGCTCCCGGCCCGAGGTCGGCGCCCTTGACCGTGTCCAGGAGGTAGCGACCGCCGCCGTAGGTCCCGCCGGGCCGACCCGCCAGAGCGTCCTTCACCGGCAGGAAGAGGCCGCCGCCGTAGGAGGCGAGCCGCCAGACGTCCAGCGTCCCGGCGTCGGGCACGGCGACGGTGCCGACGAGCTCGAACGGCACCGTGCCGTCGGTCCCGGTGTCCACGTCCATCCGCTGCGCCTCCTCGGCGGGCTCGACCTCGAGCTCGAACCGCCACGCCGCGTCGTACGGGGCGACCGGCAGCGAGCGGAAGTTCGCCCGGTCGGCCGGGAGCAGCGGAGTCGAGGGGTGGCGGGCGAACAGGGCGTTGCGGCCGCGGATCCACGAGGAGTGCGCGGCGAGCAGGTCGATGTTCGAGAGCCTGCGCACCTCCGCGTAGAGCGCCTGCACGTGGCGGCGCCAGTCGGCGACCTCGACGGCGGAGGCGAGGCGCCGGCGCGGCGAGACGTCGTCGTCCTCCGTCTCCTCCTCGCCCGAGGGCCAGCGGAAGCGCAGGAGCTCGCTCCGCGACAGCTCGATCGCGTCCTCCTCGGTGCCGCTCATTCCGCCGCCTCCCCTCGGGGGCGTGCATCGGCTCCGAGATCGAGCCGCCAGCTGGGCGCCAGCGCCCGGATGCGGATGCCCCGCCACTGCCAGAAGGCCCACATCGAGGGCCACACCGCGAGGGAGGCGATTCCCGCGTCGAACTCGAGCCGGTCGCGGAACAGCGTGCGCCCGTCGGGCAGCGGCGCGACCGCCATCCGGTGGTCCCACGCCGTGATCAGCCGGAGCGCACCCGAGAGCGGCGCTCCGTTGTCGCGGAGGATCCGCACGTCCGGCATCGACGGCACCCTGCGGTAGGAGAGGTCGATCTCCTGCGCGCCCATCGGCACGATCCCGAGGGCGTCCATCGCGACGTCGTGCGGGCCGAGGCCCCAGGTCGGACGGAAGCCGCCCTCGTCGAGCGAGGCCGCGGTCAGCAGGGGGGACATCACCTCGCGGAACACGGCGGGACTCTGCAGCGCGCGCCACGCGGAGTCGGGATCGGTGTCGAGCACGTGCTTCAGCATCACCTTCACGGGAGCCATCCTCCTCCGCCGGACGCCGGGCGGGAACCGGGTGCGCCGGACGGCGGGGACGTGTAGGAGCCCGGCCGGTCGGTAGCGTGGCGGGGTGACCGACGCGCCCTCCGCCTTCGACCAGGCGAGCTATCAGATCCGCTTCGACTGGGGAGCGCGCGCCGTGCGCACGCTCGCCCCCTCGCACATCACGGTGGTGGTCGACGCCCTCCCCGGAGGAGTCGAGCTCGACGTCTCGGGCGTCGAGGGGCACCTGGTGCGCGCCGGCCTCGTCGATCGCACCGCCGTCGCCCGCTGGGTGCTCGAGCGCCAGCACGAGAACGGCGGCCGCACCAGCGTGAACGTGATCGCCGTCGGCGACGTCGACGCCGCGGGGGAGCCGCGGTTCGCGATGGAGGACCAGCTCGCGGCCGGGGCGCTGATCGACGCGCTCATCGGTCTCGGGATCGATCACGTCTCGCCCGACGCGGCCGTCGCCTCCGCGTCCTACGAGGGCCTGCGCCGTGCGTGCGGGCACCTGCTGTCGGCGTCCGCCTCCGGTCGCCTGCTGACGGCCGCGGGTCGCGGCGACGCCGTGCGGGAGGCGGCGCGCGTCGACTCGGTCGACCGCGTCACCGTGCTGCGCTGACGCGGGGAGGCCTCCCCCGGATCGCACCGGCATTCGCCGATCGCACAAGCCCCGCGCACGAGCTCTCGGGCGGCGTAGCGTCTCCCGAGGGCGGAGCCCCGCCCGATCCGAGCACGCGACCGAAAGCAGATCCGCATGAAAGCCGTCCTCAACGACGTCGTCCTCGCCGACGCGCCCGACTCCGACCTGATCTCGATCGAGGGCAACTGGTACTTCCCGCCCTCGAGCGTCACGAGCGATCTGCTCGAGCCGAGCGACACCCCGTACACCTGCCCGTGGAAGGGCGAGTGCCAGTACTTCTCCGTGAAGTCCGGCGACGGCCTGCTCAAGGACCGCGCCTGGTCGTACCCGCACCCCTACCCGACCGCGTTCGACCGCGTCGGCAAGGACTTCTCGGGCTACGTCGCCTTCTGGAAGGAGGTGGAGGTCGTCGGCTGACGACCTACACCCCCGCGGCGCGCCTGCGGTGCGCCCGCACCTTCGCCCGGTTCCCGCAGCGCTGCATCGAGCACCAGCGGCGGGAACCGGCGCGCGAGGTGTCGAGGTAGAGCATCCGGCAGTCCTCGGCGTCGCAGCGGCGCAGCCGCCCCGCGCCCGCGCCGCCCAGCAGCGCGACCGCCTCGCGGGCGATGCTCGAGAGCGCCTGGCGGCCGTTCGCGCTCGAGCGGCCGGCCTGGCGCGACCCGCCGGGCAGCGACGGCGGGATGTCGGGCATCGCCGCGAAGAGGTTCACGACGTCGACGTCCGAGGGCTGGGCCGGCTCCGACGCCTCCGCGGCGATCGCGAGCCGCGCCACCGCCTCGCGCAGCATCAGCGCATCCGCGAGCCGGCCGCCCTCGCCGACGCCCTCGAAGCGCTCCCGGAGCCAGGCGGCCAGCGCATCGTCCGACCCCAGCCGCTCCCCGGGCGCGCCGCGCATCGGCCCGGTGTACGCGAAGTCGAGCGCCGGGCTCCCGGAGTCGAACCACCAGCGGCGTCCGTCGGCCTCCTCGAGCCACTGCCCGGTCGGCGGCGTCACCCGAGGTCCGGCGCGGGGACGACCCGTCGCCGCCACTGGATCTCGTTCGCCGTGTCGAAGCGCCGGGCGCACCGCCCGCAGGCGAGCGGACGGCTCGGGCGGCGGTGCCGGTAGAAGAGGTGCCCGCTCGGGCAGCTGCCGACCCACGGCGCCAGCTCGTCGGCGGTCCGGTTGCTGTGCGTGCGCGTCCCCGTGTAGCCGAGGCGGGAGGCGGTCCGCCGCCACTCGGCGCCGTGCCCGGCCTTCGGCCCGGCCAGCGCGTGCGCGATCTCGTGGAGGAGGGTCTGCCGCACCTCCTCGTCGCTCCAGCGCGCGGCGAGGTGGCGTGACACCGTGATCCGGCGGTCGCTCCAGTGGCAGGCGCCGGCGCGGGTGCGCGCGTGGTCGAAGGCGAAGCTCCAAGAGGAGTCCAGGTGGGCGGCGAGCAGCTCGTCGGCCCACGCGGCGACCTGCTGGAGCTCAGCCACGCGACTCGTCCGGTCTCAGGACTCGTCGCCGTCGGCGCGCCGACGTCCGCGCAGGACGCCGTCGGCGCGGGGGCCGCGGGTCGACTCGTCCTGGAACTCGGTCGCGGCGGCGAAGCCGAGGCGCGCGACCTCGAGCTCCTCCTCCGGGACGCCGACCCGCTCGCCCAGGGCGGTGGCCGCGTCGAAGTCGCGGGCCGCGCGGGCGTACTCGCCGAGCTCGAAGAGGGTGAGCCCGCGGTGCTTCAGCGCGAGGGAGTGCTCGAGGTGCCACTCGTGGGTCCGCGCCTCCTCGACGCAGAGCGCGAGCTCCGAGAGGGCCTCGTCGGTGCGTCCGCGCAGCTGCATGAGCCGGGCGCGCCGCACCCGTGCCGAGAGCAGCTCCGCGCGGTCGCCCGAGAAGCGGGTCCGGCGGACGGCCTCGGTGGCGACCTCCCAGGCCTCGTCCACGCGGTCGAGGAGGCGCAGCAGCTCGGCCTTCTCGGTGAGGGCCGCGAGGCTTCGCAGCGCGCCGATCTCCTCGAGGCGCTGCTGGGCGGCGTCGACGTCGATCTCCTCGCGGAGGGTCGCGGGGTCATGGCGGATGATGATGCTCAGGGCGATGC
The DNA here is from genome assembly GCF_009834225.1 of Rathayibacter sp. VKM Ac-2759. Lineage (NCBI taxonomy): Bacteria > Bacillati > Actinomycetota > Actinomycetes > Micrococcales > Microbacteriaceae > Rathayibacter > Rathayibacter sp. VKM Ac-2759. The sequence goes on along the minus strand of NZ_CP047176.1, from coordinate 2,974,805 downwards.
TTCCTCGAGGAGGGCGGATCCTGATCGTCGCGGACGACGGGGACAGGAGGGGCGCTGACCCCCGGTCCAGTTTACGGGCACGCTCGGCGCCTGACGCGGCTGCGCTCAGCCCCGGCGCACCTGGAACACGCTGCGCGCCGGCAGCGGCGACGCGGTGGCGGTGTCGTCGGTGACGACGGAGGCGCCGGCCACGAAGTTCTCGAGCTCGCGCCCCTGCACCAGCTTCGAGGGCGCGGGGTCGGAGGCGAGCCGCCGCGGCAGGCCGTCCACCGGCAGCGCCGAGGGCGAGGCCAGCATCACGACGTTGCCGAAGCGCTTGGCCTTCAGCATCTGCGTGTCCGTCATGATCGCGACGTGCGCGAAGACCGACGAGAGGGTCGCCGCCTGCGCGCGGGCGAAGGCGAGCGCGCCACCGTCGGCCACGTTCACCGCGACCACGCCGTCCGGTGCGAGCAGCGGAGCGATCTCGCGGTAGAACTCGGCGCTCGTCACGTGCGCGGGCGTGCGCGCGCCCGAGAAGATGTCGACCACCACCACGTCGACGGTGCCGCGCAGACCCGGCGGCAGCTTGCCGAGCACCTCGCGGGCGTCGCCCTGGCGGATGCGGATCTGCGCCCCGCGGGGCAGCGGCACCGCCTCGCGGACGAGATCGACGAGCGCGGTCTCGATCTCGACGACCTGCTGCCGTGAGCCCGGCCGGGTCGCCGCGACGTAGCGGGGGAGGGTGAGGGCGCCGGCCCCGAGGTGCAGCGCGGTGAGGGGCGCGCCCTCGTCGGCGAGCAGGTCGATCGCGTGGCCGATGCGGCGCACGTACTCGAACGAGAGGTGCGTCGGATCGGCGAGGTCCACGTGCGACTGCGGAGTGCCGTCGACGACGAGCGTCACCGCGTCGGTCGAGTGCCGGTCGGGCTCGACCTGCGCGAGGAACCCGCTGTCGAGGACGGCGCGGGGATGCGCGGAGTCGTCTCCGCGTCGGCGTCCGGTGCGTTCCTGCATCGCACCAGTCTGCCCGGTGCCCGGGGGAGCGGTGCTCGTCGGCCGTGGGCCGTATACCGGACCATCGCACCGCGCGCAAGGATCAGCACTTGCGCGTCGCCACCCGATGCGCCTATATTTGTACTTTGCGCTCCCGAGTACCCATGCCGTCATATTGCGGTCGGCAGGTCACCGGAACCCGGCATCAGATGGTGGATGCCGTTGCCACACTCTAGCCCCCGCCCCGAAGACCGCGTCGAACCGGTCCCCACGGCGTTCCCGGCGGTGTCGGCCCGCCCGGCGGGAGCCCACTCCACACATCCCACAGATTGAGACCCGCGAGGGTCTACGGAGGTTCCTTCCTTGGCTGCTGCGCCCAACGCAACCACCACCTCACCCAAGAACGGACGCGGAGCCTCGCGTCTCTCGTTCGCCAAGATCAGCGACACCCTGACGGTTCCGGATCTGCTCGCTCTGCAGACCGAGAGCTTCGACTGGCTCGTCGGCTCGGAGGCGTGGAAGACCCGCGTCGCCGAGGCGAAGGCCGCCGGCCGGGAGGACCTCCCCGCCAACTCCGGTCTGGACGAGATCTTCGAGGAGATCTCCCCGATCGAGGACCTCAGCGAGACGATGCAGCTGAGCTTCACGAACCCGTACCTCGAGCCCGAGAAGTACACGATCGAGGAGTGCAAGGAGCGCGGCAAGACCTACGCGGCTCCCCTCTACGTCGAGGCCGAGTTCATGAACCACCTCACGGGTGAGATCAAGACCCAGACGGTCTTCATGGGCGACTTCCCTCTCATGACCGAGAAGGGCACGTTCATCATCAACGGCACCGAGCGTGTCGTCGTGTCCCAGCTCGTCCGCAGCCCCGGCGTCTACTTCGAGCGCCAGCAGGAGAAGACGTCCGACAAGGACATCTACTCGGCGCGCGTCATCCCGAGCCGCGGTGCGTGGCTCGAGTTCGAGATCGACAAGCGCGACCAGGTCGGCGTCCGCATCGACCGCAAGCGCAAGCAGTCGGTCACCGTCTTCCTCAAGGCCCTCGGCCTGACGAGCGAGGAGATCCTCGAGCAGTTCGCCGGCTACGAGTCGATCGAGCTGACGCTCGAGAAGGACAACATCCTCACCAAGGAGGACGCTCTCCGCGACATCTACCGCAAGCTCCGTCCGGGCGAGCAGGTCGCCGCCGAGGCCGCCCGCGCGCTGCTGGACAACTTCTACTTCAACTCCAAGCGCTACGACCTCGCGAAGGTCGGCCGCTACAAGATCAACCGCAAGCTCGGCATCGACAAGGCGCTGTCCGACTCCGTGCTGACGGTCGAGGACATCATCGCGACCATCAAGTACCTGGTCGCGCTGCACGACGGCCGCACCACCCTCCCGGGTGTCCGCGACGCCGCGCCGGTCGAGCTCCGCCTCGACGTGGACGACATCGACCACTTCGGCAACCGCCGCATCCGCGCGGTCGGCGAGCTGATCCAGAACCAGGTCCGCACCGGTCTGTCCCGCATGGAGCGCGTCGTCCGCGAGCGCATGACCACGCAGGACATCGAGGCGATCACGCCGCAGACCCTGATCAACGTCCGCCCCGTCGTGGCCGCGATCAAGGAGTTCTTCGGAACGTCGCAGCTGTCGCAGTTCATGGACCAGAACAACCCGCTCGCGGGTCTGACCCACAAGCGCCGCCTCTCGGCGCTCGGCCCCGGCGGTCTGTCGCGCGAGCGCGCCGGCGTCGAGGTCCGCGACGTCCACCCGTCGCACTACGGCCGCATGTGCCCGATCGAGACCCCTGAAGGCCCGAACATCGGTCTGATCGGCTCGCTCGCGTCCTTCGCGCGCATCAACTCGTTCGGCTTCATCGAGACCCCGTACCGCAAGGTCGTCGCGGGTCGCGTCACGACGCAGATCGACTACCTCACCGCCTCCGAGGAGGACGAGTACCTGGTCGCCCAGGCGAACGCTCCCCTCACCCCCGACTTCCACTTCGCCGAGGGCAAGGTGCTGGTCCGCCCCAAGGGCGGAGAGGTCGAGCTCGTCGACGCCGACCGCGTCGACTACATGGACGTCTCCCCGCGCCAGATGGTGTCGGTCGCGACCTCGCTGATCCCGTTCCTCGAGCACGACGACGCGAACCGCGCGCTCATGGGTGCGAACATGCAGCGTCAGGCCGTCCCGCTGCTGCGCAGCGAGTCGCCCGTCGTCGGAACCGGCATGGAGGGCTTCGCGGCCATCGACGCCGGCGACGTCATCACGGCCGACAAGGCCGGCGTGGTCCAGGAGGTCTCCGCCGACTCCGTCACCGTCCAGCTGGACGAGGGCGGCACGCAGACCTACTTCCTGCGCAAGTTCGACCGCTCCAACCAGGGCACCTCGTACAACAACCGCGTGGTCGTCTCGGCCGGCGAGCGCCTCGAGGTCGGCGAGATCGTCGCCGACGGCCCCGCCACCGAGAACGGCGAGCTCGCGCTCGGCAAGAACCTGCTCGTCGCGTTCATGCCGTGGGAGGGTCACAACTTCGAGGACGCGATCATCCTCAGCCAGAACCTGGTGAAGGACGACGTCCTCTCCTCGATCCACATCGAGGAGTACGAGGTCGACGCCCGCGACACCAAGCTCGGCAAGGAGGAGATCACCCGCGACCTCCCCAACGTCAGCCCGGAGCTCCTGGCCGACCTGGACGAGCGCGGCATCATCCGCATCGGCGCCGAGGTCCGCCCCGGCGACATCCTCGTCGGCAAGGTCACGCCCAAGGGCGAGACCGAGCTCTCGGCCGAGGAGCGCCTGCTCCGCGCGATCTTCAACGAGAAGAGCCGCGAGGTCCGCGACACGTCGCTGAAGGTGCCCCACGGCGAGCAGGGCACGATCATCGGCGTCAAGGTGTTCGACGCGCAGGACGGCGACGACGAGCTCGGCTCGGGCGTCAACCAGCGCGTGGTCGTCTACATCGCCCAGAAGCGCAAGATCACCGAGGGTGACAAGCTCGCCGGCCGCCACGGCAACAAGGGCGTCATCTCGAAGATCCTGCCGGTCGAGGACATGCCGTTCCTCGCCGACGGCACCCCGGTCGACATCGTCCTCAACCCGCTCGGCGTCCCCGGCCGCATGAACTTCGGCCAGGTCCTCGAGATCCACCTCGGGTGGATCGCGAAGCAGGGCTGGAAGGTCGACGGATCGCCCGAGTGGGCCGCGCGCCTGCCCGAGCACGCCCGCGAGGCGGCGCCCGGCACCAAGGTCGCGACCCCCGTCTTCGACGGCGCGGCGGAGGAGGAGCTCGCAGGGCTCCTCGACTCCACCACCCCGACCCGCGACGGAGAGCGCCTCATCGGCTCCTCCGGCAAGACGCAGCTGTTCGACGGCCGCTCGGGAGAGCCCTTCCCGGACCCGGTCTCGGTCGGCTACATGTACATCCTGAAGCTGCACCACCTCGTCGACGACAAGATCCACGCGCGCTCGACGGGCCCGTACTCGATGATCACCCAGCAGCCGCTCGGTGGTAAGGCGCAGTTCGGTGGACAGCGCTTCGGCGAGATGGAGGTGTGGGCCCTCGAGGCCTACGGTGCCGCCTACGCGCTGCAGGAGCTCCTCACCATCAAGTCGGACGACATCCTCGGCCGCGTGAAGGTGTACGAGGCCATCGTCAAGGGTGAGAACATCCAGGAGCCGGGCATCCCGGAGTCCTTCAAGGTGCTCATCAAGGAGATGCAGTCGCTGTGCCTGAACGTCGAGGTCCTCTCGGCCGACGGCACCGCGGTCAGCCTGCGCGACACCGATGACGAGGTCTACCGCGCCGCGGAAGAGCTCGGCATCAACATCTCCTCCCGGTTCGAGTCGTCCTCCGTCGACGACATCTGATCCGCGCCAGCCTCCGACGATCTCCCGTCTCTGACGAGACACCCTGTTTTCCGACAAGGAGAAAACATTGCTCGACGTAACAACTTTTGACGAGCTGCGCATCGGCCTCGCGACGGCCGATGACATCCGTCGCTGGTCGCACGGTGAAGTCAAGAAGCCCGAGACCATCAACTACCGCACCCTCAAGCCCGAGAAGGACGGTCTGTTCGGCGAGCAGATCTTCGGACCCTCGCGCGACTGGGAGTGCTCCTGCGGCAAGTACAAGCGTGTCCGCTTCAAGGGCATCGTCTGCGAGCGCTGCGGCGTCGAGGTCACCAAGTCCTCGGTCCGCCGCGAGCGGATGGGCCACATCGAGCTCGCCGCGCCCGTCACCCACATCTGGTATTTCAAGGGCGTCCCCTCGCGCCTCGGATACCTGCTCGACATGGCGCCGAAGGACCTCGAGAAGGTCATCTACTTCGCGGCGTACATGATCATCGATGTCGACGACGACGGCCGTCACGCCGACATGCCCGGCCTCGAGAACGAGCTCCGGCTCGAGATCAAGACCCTCTCGGACCAGCGCGACTCCCGCATCGCGGACCGCCTGGCGCGCCTCGAGACCGACCTCGCCGCCCTCGAGGCGGAAGGCGCGAAGAGCGACCAGAAGCGCCGCACCAAGGACGGCGCCGAGAAGGAGATGGGCCAGATCCGCAAGTCCTTCGACGAGGACATCGCGCGGCTCGAGAGCGTGTGGGAGCAGTTCCGCACCCTGAAGGTCGGCGACCTCAAGCCCGAGGACGCGGTCTTCAACGAGCTCGTCGACCGGTACGGCGTCTACTTCGAGGCCTACATGGGTGCCGAGGCGATCAAGAAGCGCCTCGAGCAGTTCGACCTCCAGGCCGAGGCCGAGACGCTGCACCTGCAGATCGCCGAGGGCAAGGGTCAGAAGAAGATCCGCGCCATCAAGCGCCTGCGCGTCGTCAACTCGTTCCTGGCGACCGGCAACTCGCCGGCCGCGATGGTCCTCGACGTGGTCCCGGTCATCCCGCCGGAGCTGCGCCCGATGGTCCAGCTCGACGGTGGCCGCTTCGCCACCTCCGACCTGAACGACCTCTACCGCCGCGTCATCAACCGCAACAACCGTCTCCGCCGCCTGCTCGACCTCGGTGCCCCCGAGATCATCGTGAACAACGAGAAGCGCATGCTCCAGGAGGCGGTCGACGCCCTCTTCGACAACGGCCGCCGCGGCCGTCCCGTCACCGGTACCGGCAACCGCGCCCTCAAGTCCCTGAGTGACATGCTCAAGGGAAAGCAGGGTCGCTTCCGCCAGAACCTGCTGGGCAAGCGCGTCGACTACTCGGGCCGCTCGGTCATCATCGTCGGCCCGCAGCTCAAGCTGCACCAGTGCGGTCTGCCCAAGCAGATGGCGCTGGAGCTGTTCAAGCCGTTCGTCATCAAGCGCCTGATCGATCTGTCGCACGCGCAGAACATCAAGGCCGCCAAGCGCATGGTCGAGCGTTCGCGCCCGCAGGTGTGGGACGTGCTCGAGGAGATCATCCGCGAGCGCCCCGTGCTGCTGAACCGCGCGCCGACGCTGCACCGACTCGGCATCCAGGCCTTCGAGCCCCAGCTGGTCGAGGGCAAGGCGATCCAGCTGCACCCGCTCGTCTGCGCCGCGTTCAACGCGGACTTCGACGGCGACCAGATGGCCGTCCACCTGCCGCTGTCCGTCGAGGCCCAGGCCGAGGCGCGCATCCTGATGCTCGCGTCGAACAACATCCTGAAGCCCTCCGACGGCCGTCCGGTCACCCTGCCCACGCAGGACATGATCATCGGCCTCCACCACCTGACGACCATCCGCGAGGGTGCCGCCGGTGAGGGACGCGCGTTCTCCTCAGTCTCCGAGGCGATCCTCGCGAAGGACCAGGGCTCGCTGCACCTGAACTCGAAGGTGAAGATCCGCATGTCGGAGGTCTTCTTCGCCCAGGGTCAGGCTCCCGAGGGCGTCGAGATCGACGAGAACGGCAAGGTCACCGCGCCGATCCTGCTCGACACGACGCTCGGCCGCGCGCTCTTCAACGAGGCGCTGCCGGTCGACTACCCCTACTTCGAGCAGGTCGCCGACAAGACGACCATCTCCGGGATCGTCAACGACCTCGCGGAGCGCTACCCGAAGGTGGAGGTCGCGGCCTCGCTCGACCGCATCAAGGACGCCGGCTTCTACTGGGCCACGCGCTCCGGAGTCACCGTCGCCCTGTCGGACATCCTCACGCCGCCGTCGAAGCCGCAGATCATCGCGGGCTACGAGAAGCGCGCGGCGAAGGTCGAGTCGGAGTTCGAGAAGGGTCTGATCACCCAGCCCGAGCGTCGCCAGGAGCTCGTGAAGGTCTGGACCGAGGCGACCGACGAGGTCGCCAAGGCCATGCGCGCGAACTTCCCGACCGACAACACCATCAACCGCATGGTCACCTCCGGTGCCCGCGGTAACTGGCTGCAGGTGCGCAACATCGCCGGTATGCGCGGTCTGGTGAACAACCCGAAGGGCGAGATCATCGCCCGACCGATCATCTCCTCGTACCGCGAGGGCCTGTCGGTCGCCGAGTACTTCATCGCCACGCACGGTGCCCGCAAGGGTCTGGCCGACACCGCGCTCCGCACCGCGGACTCGGGCTACCTGACGCGTCGACTCGTCGACGTCTCGCAGGACGTCATCATCCGCGAGGACGACTGCGGCACCTCGAAGGGCCTCGATCTGCCGATCATGCTCCAGGACGCCACCGGCGCCTGGTCGCAGGACTCGAACGTCGAGAACTCCGTCTACGCCCGCTCGCTCGCCACCCCGGCGACGAACGAGGCCGGCGAGGTCATCGCCGAGGCCGGCGAGGACGTGGGCGACGTGCTCATCGAGAAGCTGGTCGGAGCCGAGGTGCGCCACATCAAGGTGCGCTCGGTCCTCACCTGCGAGTCCGCCGTCGGCGTCTGCGCGGCCTGCTACGGCCGCTCGCTCGCCACCGGCAAGCTCGTCGACATCGGAGAGGCCGTCGGCATCATCGCGGCCCAGTCGATCGGCGAGCCCGGCACGCAGCTCACGATGCGCACCTTCCACACCGGTGGATCGGCCTCGGCCGACGACATCACGCAGGGTCTGCCCCGCGTGCAGGAGCTCTTCGAGGCCCGCACCCCCAAGGGTGCGTCGCCGATCGCGGAGGCCGCCGGTCGCATCACGATCGAGGACACCGACCGTGCCCGCCGCGTCATCCTCCAGCCGGACAACGGCGACGAGGCGGTCATCTACCCGGTGCTCAAGCGCTCGCAGCTCCTCGTCGAGGACGGCCAGAGCGTCGTGCTCGGGCAGCAGCTGCACGTCGGAACGGTCGACCCCAAGGAGGTCCTGCGCGTGCTGGGCGTCCGCGAGGTCCAGAAGCACCTGGTCGGCGGCGTCCAGGGCGTCTACCGCTCGCAGGGTGTGCCGATCCACGACAAGCACATCGAGGTCATCGTCCGTCAGATGCTCCGCAAGGTCACCGTCGTCGACCACGGGGACACCGACCTGCTCCCCGGTGAGCTCGTCGACCGCTCGCGCTACAGCGACGTCAACCGCGCCGCTCTGACCGAGGGCAAGCGCACCGCCTCGGCCCGTCAGGAGGTCATGGGAATCACCAAGGCGTCGCTGGCGACCGAGTCGTGGCTGTCGGCCGCGTCCTTCCAGGAGACCACCCGCGTCCTGACGCAGGCGGCCATGGAGGGCAAGCGCGACCCGCTGGTGGGCCTGAAGGAGAACGTGATCATCGGAAAGCTGATCCCGGCCGGTACCGGTCTCCCGAAGTACCGCAACGTGTCGGTCGAGGCGACGGAGGAGGCGAAGGCCGAGCGGTACCCCAACCGCATCTTCGCCGACGACGCCGCGTTCAGCGACGCCGACCTGTCGTTCGTCGACTTCGACTCGTTCTCGAGCGACGGTTACGAGCCCGGCAACTACAGCTGAGCTCGCTGACCTGACACGAAGGCCCCGCCGGGACACCGGCGGGGCCTTCGTCGTTCGCGCGAGCGGGTCCGCTCCCCTGCTGAGGACGCCCTTACTGGGGGTGATCCATTCGTCGTGTATGCTCCGAGCGCAGTCTCGGGGGTGCTTGACTCGACAGGCGCTCGCCGGGCCGGTACCCCGTCCGTCCCGCCGGAATCGCAGCGGTGAGGAAACGCGCGGATGAGATTCGTGGTCGTCGTGCTGGCCGCACTTCTCGCGGTGGCCGGTGCCGTCGTCGTGCCCGCGAGCCCCGCGGCGGCCGTGACCGCGACCCCGCCCGCCTCCTGCGGGGTGGCGGAGCTGGCTCCGGTGCTCGCCGACGACGACGTCGACTCCGTCGCGACGGCCTCGGTCGTGCCGATCATCGTCCTGCACGGCTGGCTGGGCACCGCCACTCACGACGAGGGGCGCACGGGCGCCTTCTCGCACCTGGTCGACCTGATCGCCCCGAACGGCGTGGACGAGCCGGTCACGACGTCGCAGCGCTCGATGATCGGGACGCTGCAGGAGATCCCGGGCAGCGCCGTCTACACCTTCGACTACCGCGACCTGGCCGCCCGCTGGGTCACCGACCCGGGGATCGCCGACGCGCTCGCCTCCTCGCTCGACTGCCTGACGAGGGCGACCGGGAACCGCGCGATCATCGTCGCGCACTCGATGGGCGGTCTCGCGGCTCGTCAGGCGCTCAGTCAGAGCGTCGACGGTGTTCCCGTGGAGTCGATGGTGTCGGACGTCATCACCTTCGGCACGCCCAACACCGGATCCGACCTCGCCGCGCGGCTCGGCGAGATCATCGACTCCTCCGGGGCCGTCAGCCCCGCCGTCGTCGCGGGCCTCGAGCCGCAGAGCCGCCTCGGCCTCTCGGCGCTGCTCGCCTCGTGCGGCGAGGCCGCCTCCGAGGACGCCTCGAAGGCGGGGGAGTGCACCGGGATGCCCATGATCGACGCGCTCTCCTCGCAGGCGGGCGTCGCGATGCGCACGGGATCGATCGAGCTCGGCGACCTCCCGCCGTGGCCCGCGAGCATCCACGTCGTCGCCCTCGCGGGCGACATCAAGGTCTCGGTCGCCGCCGTCCTGGGCACGCGCGTCGGCGTGGTCGACCTGGGCGACATCATCGTCGCGAACCAGTCGGCCGAGGCGGGCGTCGACGAGTACTACGTCTCGACCTGCCGCTACACGCTGCTGTCGATGCCCGACGTGCCCTCGCTCGTCGCCGAGCTGAACCCGCTGGCCCGGCTCGGAGACGCGCTGCGCTTCTCGGCGATGGTCGTCGCGATCGACGCGAGCCCGTGCCACCACGCGAAGCTCATGCGCAACGTCGAGCTCGCCGGACACGCCGGTGCCGAGGCGGCGTCCGCCGTCGCGGCCACGCTCGCGCTCCCGAGGCCCGGCGCGGTCGAGGCCCCGGCGCTGCGGCACCTGCCGCTCTCGGACGACGTGCGCCGGCGGCCGCTGCGCTGATCCGCCCTCGCCCGACTACGAGACACAGTGTCTCCAGCTTTGACCTCGCGGGTGATCCGTCCTACGGTCGAAGAGGCCGATGGGGCGGCCGCCTGGGGGACAGGCAGCGCGGCCCGCGCGGCTCTCGAGCCGACCGCGGGCCGCGCCCGTCATCCCTGCGTCCTGCGCGAGCCTCCGCTCGCGCTACGCTCCCAGGAGCGAGGCCGTGCCGAACCGGCCTCCGTGCACCGCCTGCCGGAGACCGCATGAGCCAGAGCACCGCCCCGACCGATCCCCCGCGACGCCCGTCGCGCCTGAGCCGGGAGCAGGTCAGAGCCCGGCTCCTCGATGCGGCGCTGAGAGTGGTCCGCACCGAGGGACTCCGCGTGGGGGTCTCGCACCTCGCGCTCGAGGACGTCATCCGCGCAGCCGACGTCCCGCGGAGCACGGTCTACCGGATCTGGCCGACGCGTCAGGCGTTCTACGACGAGCTCGTCGCCGTGATCCCCGAGAAGATCCTCTCGACCCGGCTCGACCAGCCCGCGCTCACGGTCGGCGACTCCTACCTCCACCGTCACGTCGGCGAGTCCGTGTCGCCGGAGCGGCAGCGCGAGGTCCTCGTCGAGTCGGTCGGGGTGGCGATCAGCGTGAACTACGAGAACACCTTCGCGTCGCAGCACTGGCGCAATTTCGTCGCCCTCGCCGGTTCGGTGGAGTCCTACGACGAACCGGCCCGCACCGCGATATCGGAGGCGCTGCGCAAGCGCCAGGTCCACTTCATCGACAACATGGCGAAGTACTACGAGCACACCTTCTCGGAGCTGGGACTGCGGGTCCGGCCGGGGCTGGGCGGCTACGCCGTGCTCGCCTCGGCGATCTCGTCGTACATCGAGGGGCTGTGCGTCGCCCGGATCGCGGCGCCCGAGCTGGTCACCGGCCCCCTGAGCGGCGAGGGTTCGCCCTCACTGGTCGTCGCCGGCGTCATGATGCTGATCGACGGCTTCACCGAGCAGGTCCCCGCCGACTAGTCGGCGACCGGCTCGAGCATCCCCTCGACGATCGATCGGATCGTGTAGGCGGCGAGGTGCCACGGCACCGGCTCCCCGTCGAGTCCGGGCGCGAGCACGACCGAGTCCAGCTCGTCGCCGATCAGCCGGCCGCGGTGCGCGAGCCCGTCGATGACGATCGAGGTCAGGTGGGCGAGCTGGAGGGTCGAGAAGCCGGGTCTGAGGGTGCCGCTGAAGGTCTCGAGCGTCTCCTCGTAGAAGCCCTGCATGCGGTGCGTCAGCATCGACTCGATCCGTCGCGCGGTCGCCTGCACGGCCTCGCGGGCCGGCCCCTCCTCCATCGAGAACGTGCAGGCCAGCAGCGCGTTGTACGACGACCAGTCGACGGAGCGGCGCAGCGTCTCGACGTTCGAGTTCGCACCGATCCGGATCATCTCCCTCGCGACCGCGCGGCGTCCCGTCGCCGTCGCCATGCGGTCGGCGTGGCGCTGGTAGACCTCACGCATCACGTCCACGGCGTCCGGGTCCGCGCCGTCCGCGAAGCGGTCCCGCACGAACACCTCGCCGATGAGGTCGGCGACGAACTCCTCGCGCGTGCTCCAGATCCGGTAGACGGAGCTGCGCGGCACTCCCGCGAGGCGGATGTACTCCTCCATCGGGAGGTGCGCGAACCCGACGGTGAGGCCGTTGACGGCGATCACCTCGCGCGCGGCGGCGATCATGCGGGTGCGCACCTGGTCGGCGGGGATCCGCTTGGCGCGCGGGAGTCGGGCCTCGTCTTCGTCCATGGTGAGAAGGAGACTAATCCTCCGTGCACGGCGGCGCACCGGTGACCGGCGGCGATCGCGCTCCCGGGACACCCGTCACTTCGGGACTTAATGTCCAGAATCTCCCCACGACGGGTGATGCTTCGGTACGGTCCCACCGGGGGCGGACCCGAACCGCGCCCACGAGGGGTCACCGTGCCGGACAACGAGCGGTTCGCTCTGACCGTCGTCGACGGTCTCTCCATCGAGCGCGCAGCGCTTCTCGCGCTGCTCTCCGCCGCGCTCCCGCAGTTCCCTGCGGCCGACGAGGCGTCCTCCGACGCGGACACCGTCGCGCTCGTCGATCTCGATCGCGTGGCGCCCGACGAGGTGACGGCGACCCTCGCCGAGCTGACGAGCCGCTACCGCGGGGTCGTCGCGCTCTCGGCCTCGAACGCGCTCGAGTCGATCAGAGCGGTCCTCCGCTCCGACTGCGCGGCCTTCGTCTGGAAGGGGGACGACCCGGGCGAGCTCGTCGCGGCGATCGTCTCCGTCGGCTCCGGGCGGCCGTGGATCTCGGAGACGGCGCGCCGCCGCTTCCTGTCGGCGGGTGCGGACCGCAGGCCGGTCCTCAGCCCGCAGGAGAGCCGCGTGATGCGCTCGTACGGTGCCGGCGCGGCAGTGAAGACCGTCGCGCTCGAGATGCGGATCGCCGAGCACACGGTCCGCACCTACATCAAGCGGATCAAGACGAAGTACCTCGAGGCCGGCGTGACCCTCGAGTCACGGGTCGACTTCTACCGCCACCTCGACGGTCACGACGTCGCCCGCCGGAACGGCGGCGACCGGATGCGGTCCGCGCTGAAGGAGCCGGTCGGCCACCAGGGCGGCGACACCGCCGCGTGACGCGAGGAGGATCGCGTTCCCCGCGCTCCTGCGCTCGACGAACGACAACGGGCCGACCGCCGCGGTGCCCGGCAGCACCTGCTCCAGCGCGGTGCGGAGCAGGTCGAGGCGCCGGTGATCGGCGTCGTCGGCGACGTTGACGGCGAGGAGCCCGCTGTCGTCGAGGTGGCGGACGATGCGTCCGAGGACCTCCGGCCGGTAGAACGCCTCCGGGATCTCGTCGCCGTCGTACACGTCGAGGACGACGAGGTCGACGAGGAGGCCCGGGATCGCCTCCGCGGCGTCGGCGGTGACCACCGTCGGTCGTGCTGCGACCGGCAGGGGAGCGTGCTCCAGGACGAAGTCCACGAGGCCGGGAGCGTTCTCCACGACGGTCTGCTCGGAGCCGGGCCTGGACCACTCCGTGTACCGCGCGAGCGAGAGCGCCCCCGCACCCAGGTGCAGGACCCGCACGGCGTCGCGCGGCGGTGCGATCGCGTCGACGACCGCGCCGAGCCTCGCCATGTACTCGAGGTCGAGCGAGCCGGGAGACCGCGGGTCGATCAGCGACTGCTCGGCACCGTCGATCTCGAGCACGAGCGACCCCGGCCGGAGCGGGTCGGGCTCGAGGGAGACGACCCGCCCGTCGGGCAGGCGGGCGGAGGGGGGCATCCCGCCACGCTAGGGCCTGTGAGCAGGATCCGTCCCGACCGTTCGCGGCGCCGGGGCCCCGGGCGTGCCCGCACGCACCTCCGGTCCCCTTCCGAGCTCGCGACGACGATCACGCGTCCGACAGGGCCTGGCGCGCCTCGCACGGCCCCCGGCCCGCCGCTACGGTGGCAGGCATGGCCGCGCTCATCCTGCTCGACGTCGACGGCGTCCTGAATCCGACCGTCACGAGCGATCGCGCGGCCGGCGGCCATCGGCTCGGGCTCGAGCCCGAGCGCGAGGCCCTCGTGCTACGGCTCGCCGCCGTCGCCACCATCGTCTGGGCGACGACGTGGCCGCCCAAGCTCACCTCCGTCCTCGCGCGCGATCTCGGTCTGCCGGAGGGGACGGAGGCGATCGTCTTCGGCGGCGGGCTGCCGCGCGACCCGCGGTTCCCCGGCCAGACGGGCAAGCTGCAGCCGGTCGCGGCGTGGCTGGAGTCGGCGCGCGAGCGGATGGCGGTCGACGCGGTCGTCTGGATCGACGACAACCTCCGCGAGGACGCGTACGCGTGGGCGCGTGAGCAGGACACCCCCTTCCACCTCATCCGTCCCGATGCGGCGACGGGGCTCACCTCCGACGAGGTCGGTGGCGCGGAGGAGTTCCTCGCCGCGGTCCGGTCGTCACGCGGTGACATCCGGGAATAGCGGCCACCCCCGTTCTGGTTATGGTCACTCCGGGCCGAATCCCGCGGCACTGCCGCGATCGCGCCCGGACGACCTGCGGCGCCGGCTCCCGGCGCCCCGACTCCGTGATGCACCGAAGGACAGACACCGTGACGCTCCTCCCCGCCCGCACCTCCCTGCGCCTGCTGATGGGCACGACGGCGGCCGCCGCCGCGCTCGTGCTGGCCGGTTGCGCCCCCGCCTCCACCGACGACGTCGTGTCGGGTTCGAACGACTCCTCGACGACCTCGGCGGACTCGGGGCTGACCCTGGCCGAGGTGCAGGACGCGGGGAAGCTGACGATCGGCACGGAGGGCACCTACCAGCCCTTCTCGTACCACGCCGACGGCGGGACCGGCGAGCTGACCGGGTACGACGTCGACGTGATCACCGCGGTCGCCGACAAGCTCGGCGTCGAGCCCGAGTTCGAGGAGACCCAGTGGGACGCGATGTTCGCGGGCCTCGACGGGGGCCGCTTCGACGTGATCGCCAACCAGGTCTCGATCAACGACGAGCGCAGCGCCAAGTACGACTTCTCCGAGCCGTACTCGGTGAGCCCCGGTGTCGTGGTCGTCCCCGCCGCCGACACCTCGATCACCTCGCTCGACTCCCTCTCGGGCAAGACGACCGCGCAGTCGCTCTCGAGCAACTGGTACACCCTCGCGCAGGACAGCGGAGCGCAGGTCGAGGGCGTCGAGGGCTGGGCCCAGGCCGTCGCGCTCGTCGAGCAGGGCCGGGTCGACGCGACCATCAACGACCGCCTCACCTGGCTCGACTGGTCGACCAACTACCCCGACCAGGCCGCCGGTCTCAAGGTCGCGGTGACCACCGACGACAGCTCGGAGAGCGCCTTCACCTTCCCGAAGGGCTCCGACGACCTCGTCGCGGCGGTCGACGACGCCCTCGACGAGCTGCGCGCCGACGGCACCCTCGCCTCGATCTCCGAGCGCTACTTCGGCGCCGACGTCTCCCAGTAGCCCCACCGGGGGAACCGGCCCTCGCCGAGACACCGCCCTGCGCGGCACCTCGCCGAGATCCGGTTCCCCTCATTCGCGCGCGATGACCTGCGACCGCCGTGACACCGTCGCGCAAGTCCTGAGCGATCCCTCGACACGCGTGTCAGCATGTCGGGAGAAGCGGACGCAGCACGCTCTGCTCGACGTCACCACCTCGACAAGCCGACCGCGGTCTCCTCCCGCCACCGGCAGGAGAAGACATGGACCTGCTACTCCGGTCGTTCTGGCCGATCCTCTCCGGAGGCATCGTCGGCACGATCCCGCTCGCCCTCTCGAGCTTCGTCCTGGGTCTGGCCCTGGCCCTCGCCGTCGCGTTGATGCGGCTGTCGCGGGTGCGGGTGCTGGCGTGGATCGCGCGGGCGTACATCTCGGTCATCCGCGGCACCCCGCTCCTGGTGCAGCTCTTCGTGATCTTCTACGGCCTGCCGAGCCTCGGGATCAAGATCGATCCGTGGCCGAGCGCGATCATCGCGTTCGCCCTCAATGTCGGCGGCTACGCGGCAGAGGTCATCCGCGCCGCGATCCTGAGCGTCCCGAAGGGCCAGTGGGAGGCCGCGCACACCATCGGCATGGGCCGCTCGCTCGCGCTGCGGCGCATCATCCTGCCCCAGGCCGCCCGCGTCTCGGTGCCGCCGCTGTCGAACACCTTCATCTCGCTGGTCAAGGACACCTCGCTCGCCTCGCTGATCCTCGTCACCGAGCTGTTCCGCCAGGCGCAGAAGATCGCCACCGCCTCGAGCGAGTTCATGCTGCTCTACCTCGAGGCAGCCCTGATCTACTGGCTGATCTGCCTCGTCCTCTCCAGCGGGCAGAGCCTCCTCGAGAAGCGATTGGACCGCTATGTCGCCCACTGACGCCGCTCCCGCGCACCCCGTCCTCTCGGCGCGAGGCCTGCGCAAGTCCTTCGCGGGGGTCGAGGTGCTGCGCGGCATCGACCTCGAGATCGCCCGAGGCGAGGTCATCGCGCTGATCGGCCCGTCCGGCTCCGGGAAGACGACCGTCCTGCGCTCGCTCAACAGCCTCGAGATCCCCGACGCCGGAGTCGTGTCACTGGCCGACGGGACGACGCTCGACTTCTCGGCGGGCGTCGGCAAGCGCGCCCTGACGGCGCTGCGCGACCGCTCCGCGATGGTGTTCCAGCACTTCAACCTCTTCCCGCATCTGACCGTGCTCGAGAACGTGACCGAGGGCCCGCTGCGCGTGCAGCGCCGCCGGGCGTCGGAGGTGGTCCCGGAGGCGGAGGCGCTGCTCGAGCGCGTGGGCCTGGGCGGTCGCGGGTCGGCGTACCCGTTCGAGCTGTCCGGCGGGCAGCAGCAGCGCGTGGGCATCGTCCGCGCTCTCGCCCTCCGACCCGATCTGCTGCTCTTCGACGAGCCCACCTCGGCGCTGGATCCAGAGCTCGTCGGCGATGTGCTGTCGCTGATGCGCGAGCTCGCGGGGGAGGGGTGGACGATGCTCGTCGTCACCCACGAGCTCGAGTTCGCGCGGCAGGTCGCCTCCGAGGTCGTCTTCATGGCCGACGGAGTGGTCGTCGAGCGCGGTGCGCCGGCGCAGATCCTCCGTGAGCCGCGCGAGGCGCGCACGCAGCAGTTCCTGCGGCGGCTCCTGCACCCGCTCGAGTGAGCTCCGATGCGGCGGGTCCGGCCTCCACGACCCCCGTCTCGGTGGCCCCCTTCTGCGGGAGCCGCGCGGCGCACCCCGACTGCCGCCGAGGCGTGCTTATGCTGACCGCGTGACCTGGAACAGCGAAGCCGAGACCGCGCGGATGCCCGCCTCCGAGACGACGGGCGCGACCGGACCGCAGCCGACCCGCGAGTACGTGTGGCCCGAGCCGCAGCCCGGAGGCACCCCGCCCACCGCCGAGACCCCGGTGGCTCCGAATGCGTCGCCCGCCCCGCTCGGCTCCGTCGAGCCGGACCCCGCACCCGTCCGCCGGAAGGGCAACCGCCTCGCCGGCCTCGCGATCGCCCTCCTGGCGACCGCGGTCTTCGCCGCCCTGCTGCTGGTCGCGCTGACCGCGATCCGGATCCTCCTCGACCAGGTCGCGGGCGATCCGCTCACGATCGCTCTCGACCAGGGCCCGACGGCGGTCTTCCTCGCCCCGGTCGCCGCGTTCTTCCTCGGGCTCGCCCTGATCGTCCTGGCCGTCAACCGTGCGGGCTGGTGGGCCTACGTCCTCGGCGGCTTCTTCGTCGCCGTCCTCGCCGGCGCGGCCGCGCTGGTGGGCGCATGGCTCCCCGTCGGCGGCGCCGCCGTGCCGTCCGACCGCACGCTGCTCGTCGAGTTCCTCCGGGACCCGGCCGTGCTCGCCTCCGTCCTCTCCGCCGCCGTGCTCGCCCGCGAGGTGAGCGTCTGGGGAGGCGCTCTCATCGCGGGCCGGGCCCGCGGCGTCAAGCGCCGCAACGCCGAGCGCGAGGCGGCCGCGCAGTCGTGACCGCTGCGGGCGGCGAGCAGGGGCGCTCCTCCGGGCTCGGCTACGGGATCGCCCTGGCCGCGTTCGCGGCGTTCCTCTACCTGGCGCTCGTGGTGTGCGCCTTCGGGGTCTCCAGCCTGCTGCTGGACGCGGACGTGGTGCCGGAGCGCGACGCCGGACCGCTGCTGGGCCCCGTCTCGGTGGCCGTCTGCGTGCTGGCCGTCCTCCTCGCGATGATCACGCTCGCCGCCCGCCCGCGGGTGACCCGTGTCCTCGGGCCGTCGCTGCTCACGGGGGTCGTCGCCTACGCCCTGTTCCTGCTCACCGGAGGCGCGCTCTACGGGCTCGGGACCGGCGACCCCGCAGCGATCCTCGGCTACGTCCTCGATCACGCGGCGACCGTGTTCGCGCTGGCGGCCGGCGTGCTGGCCGCCGCGGTCGTGGCGCTGTTCCTCCTCCTGCTCGCGCGGCGCGATGCCGGAGGGACCCAGCCGCACTGGGGCTGGGAGGGCGACGAGCGCGAGTGACCGGCCTCCGCAGGGGGTGCTCGCTGTGAGCGGACCCGGCTCGGTTGACCGGCCCCGTCACTCCCCGTAATATTCTTCGGGTGTGCGCTTTGCCGTGCGCTTGTGTCGTGCCTCCGGGTGGATGCGAACGCCGCACTGTGCTCTACCGGGTCCGAGAGGATCCGCGGGTTCGTCCGATCGGGCGGCCCCCACGGCATACCCGTCCTCCTCCCCATCGCGTCGCTCGCCGGCGTGCGGGGTGCGTCGGGTCCAGATGAACTCGGCCGCGTCCGGCGACGGACAGGCCGAATGTCGACCATCGATCCGCTGTCACCGTGCAGCATTCAAGGAGCAAATCAGTGCCAACGATTCAGCAGTTGGTCCGCAAGGGACGCTCGCCCAAGGTCACCAAGACCAAGGCGCCCGCCCTGAAGGCCAACCCCCAGCAGCGCGGCGTCTGCACGCGCGTCTACACGACCACGCCCAAGAAGCCGAACTCGGCCCTCCGCAAAGTGGCCCGCGTGAAGCTCTCCAACGGCACCGAGGTCACCGCCTACATCCCCGGCGAGGGCCACAACCTGCAGGAGCACTCGATGGTGCTCGTGCGCGGCGGTCGCGTGAAGGACCTCCCCGGTGTCCGCTACAAGATCGTTCGCGGCGCCCTGGACACCCAGGCCGTCAAGAACCGCAAGCAGGCTCGCAGCCGTTACGGCGCGAAGATGGAGAAGAAGTAATGCCTCGTAAGGGCCCCGCTCCCAAGCGCCCCGTCGTCGCAGACCCCGTCTACGGCGCCCCGGTCGTCAGCCAGCTCGTCAACAAGATCCTCCTGGACGGCAAGAAGGGCCTCGCCGAGCGCATCGTCTACGGTGCCCTCGAAGGCGTGTCCGCCAAGAACGGCCAGGATGCGGTCGTCACCCTCAAGAAGGCGCTCGACAACGTCCGCCCGACCCTCGAGGTCCGCAGCCGCCGCGTCGGCGGCTCGACCTACCAGGTCCCGGTCGAGGTCAAGCCCCACCGCGCCAACACCCTCGCGCTCCGCTGGCTCACCAGCTACGCGAAGGCCCGTCGCGAGAAGACGATGACCGAGCGTCTCATGAACGAGATCCTCGACGCGTCGAACGGACTCGGCGCCGCTGTGAAGCGTCGCGAGGACACCCACAAGATGGCCGAGTCGAACAAGGCCTTCGCGCACTACCGCTGGTAGCGCACCCCGCGGCCGCTCCCGAGCGACCGCGAACCCCCGGCCGGCGGCCTCGTCGCCACCGGCCGGGGCCCGGCGGCGGATCGCCCGATCCCTGCGGTCGGGCGACCGCCACCACCAGACCCAGCCGATCGGCCATGAACCCGTTGCGCTGGCTCCATCACCTATCGGAGGAACTCCGTGGCACAAGATGTGCTCACCGACCTGAACAAGGTCCGCAACATCGGCATCATGGCCCACATCGATGCCGGCAAGACCACCACCACCGAGCGCATCCTGTTCTACACGGGTATCACGCACAAGATCGGTGAGGTCCACGACGGCGCTGCCACGATGGACTGGATGGCGCAGGAGCAGGAGCGCGGCATCACGATCACGTCGGCCGCGACGACCTGCTTCTGGAACAAGAACCAGATCAACATCATCGACACCCCGGGTCACGTCGACTTCACGGTCGAGGTCGAGCGCTCGCTGCGCGTCCTCGACGGCGCGGTCGCGGTCTTCGACGGCAAGGAGGGCGTGGAGCCCCAGTCCGAGACCGTCTGGCGCCAGGCCGACAAGTACGACGTCCCGCGCATCTGCTTCGTCAACAAGATGGACAAGCTCGGCGCCGACTTCTACTACACGGTCGACACGATCATCAACCGCCTCGGCGCGAAGCCGCTGGTCATCCAGCTCCCGATCGGCGCCGAGTCGTCGTTCGAGGGGGTCATCGACCTGGTCGAGATGCGCGCGCTCACGTGGCGCGGCGACTCGAAGGGTGACGTCCAGCTGGGCGCCAAGTACGAGATCGAGGAGATCCCCGCGGATCTCGCCGACAAGGCCGCCGAGTACCGCCAGAAGCTGCTCGAGACCGTCGCCGAGACCTCGGACGAGCTGCTCGAGAAGTACTTCGGCGGCGAGGAGCTGACCGTGGCCGAGATCAAGGCCGCGATCCGCAAGCTGACCGTCAACTCGGAGATCTACCCCGTGCTCTGCGGTTCCGCGTTCAAGAACCGCGGTGTCCAGCCGATGCTCGACGCGGTCGTCGACTACCTCCCCTCCCCGCTCGACGTCCCGGCCATCGAGGCCCACGACGTCCGCGACGAGGAGAAGGTCATCATGCGCCACGCCGACTCGACCGAGCCCTTCTCGGCGCTCGCGTTCAAGGTCGCGGTGCACCCGTTCTTCGGTCGCCTGACCTACGTCCGCGTCTACTCGGGCAAGCTCGACTCCGGCGCCCAGGTCATCAACTCGACCAAGGGCAAGAAGGAGCGCATCGGCAAGATCTTCCAGATGCACTCCAACAAGGAGAACCCGGTCGACTCGGTCACCGCCGGTCACATCTACGCGGTCATCGGCCTCAAGGACACCACCACCGGTGACACCCTGAGCGACCCCAACGCGCAGGTGGTGCTGGAGTCCATGACGTTCCCCGAGCCCGTCATCGAGGTCGCCATCGAGCCGAAGACCAAGGCCGACCAGGAGAAGCTCGGCACCGCGATCCAGAAGCTCGCGGAGGAGGACCCCACCTTCCGCACCGAGCAGAACCAGGAGACCGGTCAGACGGTCATCAAGGGAATGGGCGAGCTGCACCTCGACATCCTGGTGGACCGCATGAAGCGCGAGTTCAACGTCGAGGCCAACGTCGGCAAGCCGCAGGTCGCGTACCGCGAGACGATCCGTCGCACGGTCGAGAAGTACGACTACACCCACAAGAAGCAGACGGGTGGCTCCGGCCAGTTCGCGAAGGTCCAGATCACCATCGAGCCGATGGAGGTCGAGGCCGACAAGACCTACGAGTTCGTCAACGGCGTCTCGGGTGGACGCGTTCCCCGCGAGTACATCCCGTCCGTGGACGCGGGCATCCGCGACGCCATGCAGGTCGGCGTCCTCGCGGGCTACCCGATGGTGGGCGTCAAGGCGACCCTGGTCGACGGTGCCGCGCACGACGTCGACTCCTCCGAGATGGCGTTCAAGATCGCCGGCTCGATCGCGTTCAAGGAGGCGTCGCGCAAGGCGCAGCCCGTCCTCCTCGAGCCGCTCATGGCCGTCGAGGTCCGCACTCCCGAGGAGTACATGGGCGACGTCATCGGCGACCTCAACTCGCGTCGCGGGATGATCCAGTCAATGGAGGACGCGACCGGCATCAAGGTCATCCGCGCCAACGTGCCGCTGTCCGAGATGTTCGGCTACATCGGCGACCTGCGCTCGAAGACCTCGGGCCGCGCGGTGTACTCGATGACGTTCGAGACCTACTCCGAGGTCCCCAAGGCCGTCGCCGAGGAGATCGTCCAGAAGAACAAGGGCGAGTAACTCCGCTCTCACCCCCGCCGTCCTCGCGGACGGCGGGGGCCTGGTAGTGTCGTGCGGGTTTGCTGCCGTACTCGAGTCGAAACCCGTACGACCACTGCCGGTAACATAAGTACACAAAACCCCCGCAAGCCCTCTGTCCTCGTGCCGCCCCGTGCGGCGTCGGATGCGGATGCTTGCACCTAAGTCCTGAGGAGGACCCACAGTGGCTAAGGCCAAGTTCGAGCGGACCAAGCCGCACGTCAACATCGGAACCATCGGTCACGTCGACCACGGAAAGACGACGCTGACCGCGGCGATCTCCAAGGTTCTCGCAGACAAGTTCCCTTCCGCGACCAACGTTCAGCGCGACTTCGCGTCGATCGACTCCGCTCCCGAGGAGCGCCAGCGCGGCATCACGATCAACATCTCGCACGTCGAGTACGAGACGCCGAAGCGCCACTACGCGCACGTCGACGCCCCGGGTCACGCCGACTACATCAAGAACATGATCACCGGCGCGGCTCAGATGGACGGCGCGATCCTCGTGGTCGCCGCCACCGACGGCCCGATGGCTCAGACCCGTGAGCACGTCCTCCTCGCCAAGCAGGTCGGCGTCCCCTACCTGCTCGTCGCCCTGAACAAGGCCGACATGGTGGACGACGAGGAGATCCTGGAGCTCGTCGAGCTCGAGGTCCGCGAGCTGCTCGCTTCGCAGGGCTTCGACGGCGACAACGCTCCCGTCGTCCGCGTCTCGGGCCTCAAGGCCCTCGAGGGCGACGAGGCGTGGACCCAGTCCATCCTCGACCTCATGGACGCCGTCGACGAGTCCATCCCGGACCCGATCCGCGACAAGGACAAGCCGTTCCTCATGCCGATCGAGGACGTCTTCACGATCACCGGTCGTGGAACCGTCGTCACCGGCCGTGCGGAGCGCGGAACCCTCGCTCTGAACTCCGAGGTCGAGATCGTCGGTATCCGCCCGACGCAGAAGACCACGGTCACCGGAATCGAGATGTTCCACAAGCAGCTCGACGAGGCCTGGGCCGGCGAGAACTGCGGTCTGCTCCTCCGCGGCACCAAGCGCGAGGACGTCGAGCGCGGCCAGGTCGTCGTCAAGCCGGGTTCGGTCACGCCGCACACCGACTTCGAGGGCACCGCGTACATCCTGTCCAAGGACGAGGGCGGGCGTCACAACCCGTTCTACGCGAACTACCGCCCGCAGTTCTACTTCCGCACCACCGACGTCACCGGCGTCATCACGCTGCCCGAGGGCACCGAGATGGTCATGCCCGGCGACACCACCGACATGACGGTCGCGCTGATCCAGCCGATCGCCATGGAGGAGGGCCTCGGCTTCGCCATCCGTGAGGGTGGACGCACCGTGGGCGCCGGAACGGTCACCAAGATCGTCAAGTAGGGTCTCCTACCGATCTCTCGAGAGGGGTCGTCCGCTTCGTGCGGACGGCCCCTCTCGTCGTTCCCGGCCGTACCGTCGTCGGTATGACCTTCACGAAGACCGATCCCTTCCCGCAGCCCCGCTTCTTCGAGTGGGAGGCGGCCGGGCTCGACTGGCTGCGCGCCGCCCGGCCGTCGGGCGGAGCACGGTGCGTCGAGGTCCTCGAGGCGGGTGCCGGCCGGATCGTGCTCGAGGAGGTGCCCCAGGTCCGCCCCTCCGCGGAGGCGGCTCGGGACTTCGGGCGTGCACTCGCGCGCACCCACGCGGCGGGCGCACCCGCCTTCGGCTCGCCACCCGATGGCTGGGACGGGCCCGCCTACATCGGACGCCGCTCGATGCCGTGCCGCCCCGACGCCTCCTGGGGGCGCTTCTACGCGGAGCAGCGGGTGCGGCCGTTCCTCGAGGCGGCGGTGACCGCGGGGAACCTCCGTCCCGCGGACGCGCGAGTGGTCGAGCGGGCTCTGGAGCCGATCGCGTCCGGAGCGCTCGACGACGGCGAGCCGCCGGCGCGCCTCCACGGCGACCTCTGGACGGGGAACGTGCTCTGGTCGCCGGAGGGGGCGGTGCTCATCGACCCTGCCGCGCACGGAGGTCACCGCGAGACCGACCTGGCGATGCTCGCGCTGTTCGGTGCGCCGCACCTCGACGAGATCCTCCGCGGCTACGGCGAGGTGCATCCGCTCCGCGACGGGGCGGGGGAGCGGGTGGCGCTGCACCAGCTGCACCCGCTCGCCGTGCACGCGGCCGGACACGGTCCGTCCTACGGACGCGCGCTGACGCAGGCGGCGCAGCGGGTCCTCGACCTCGTCGGCTGAGGATCGCCGCGCATCGTTCGCCCAGCCGGAGCCGCGACACTGGGGCGCGCTCGAGGCGAGCGCGTCGACGAAGGAGGAGTCATGGTGGATCTCGGGAAGCTCGGACGTCAGGCCGGTGAGCTGCTCAACAGCCGGAAGGCGCAGGAGGTGCTCCGGAGCGAGAAGGCCGAGGGCATCTCGGACCAGGTGCTCGAGAAGTCGGGCGAGATCGCGAGCCGGCTGACCGGCGGCAAGTACGACGACCGCATCGAGGACCTCAAGCGCCAGGCCGACAAGCGCCTCGGCAACCAGTAGCGACCTGCGCGGGGTCGTTCGTCAAGCCCGTGCCGGGCGCGACGACCCCGCTCTAGCGTCGGAACGATGGCTGACGCGCGCGAACGACGACTCCGCAGGACCGACTCGAGCGGCCGCGGGTACACCCGGGTCCGCGCGGGCTCCGGATTCAGCTACCGCGACCCGCGCGGCGCCACCGTCGCCGACCAGGAGCTGCGCGCCCGGTTCGACGCACTCGGGATCCCGCCCGCGTGGAAGGACGTCTGGATCGCGCCCTACCCCAACGGCCACATCCAGGCGATGGGAGTCGACGCGGCGGGGCGGCGGCAGTACATCTACCACCCGACCTGGCGTGAGCAGAAGGACCGGATCAAGTTCGACCGGGCACTGCGTCTCGCGGAGTCGCTCCCCGGCGCCCGCCGCGGCGTCACGATCGATCTGCGCGGCGAGGGCCCGACCCGCGAGCGCGCCCTCGCGACGGCGTTCCGGATGCTGGACACCGGGTCGCTGCGCGTCGGCAGCGAGCGCTACGCCAAGGAGCACGGCAGCATCGGGCTCTCGACCCTGCTCTGCGCCCACGCCACCACGCACGGCGACCGGGTGGCACTCGCGTTCCCCGGCAAGAGCCACCAGGCCTGGACGAGCGAGATCCTCGACAAGGACCTGGCCCGCGTCATCCGCCTGCTGAAGCGGCGCGGCCCGAACGCCCGCCTGCTCGCCTGGAAGGACGGCCGCGAGTGGCGACCGCTGTCGGCGCCGGAGATCAACGACTACGTCCGTGAGCGCGCGGGCGACGACTTCACGGCCAAGGACTTCCGCACTCTGCACGGCACCGTCGCCGCCGCCCTGAGCCTCGCGAAGACGGGACCGCAGGCCACGCAGCGCGCGCGCAACGCGGCGGTCGCGCAGGCCATGCGCGACGCCTCCGAGGTCCTCGGCAACACCCCGACCGTCGCGCGGGCCAGCTACGTCGACCCGCGGGTGCTCGACCACTACCGGGCCGGCGAGACGATCGATCCGGCGCGACCGGCCTCCGCTGAGACCACCCTCCGGGCGCTCCTCTTCGAGTAGGCCCCGGTGCTCCGCGGCTCTCACGGATCCGCGGGATTCCGCGGCGGGGGAGGAGCCCTCGGCGCGACACGCCCGGGTTGCACGGGGGCCTCTTCTGTGGGAGACTCTTCTAGTTCAAAATTTCCGTCCACGCAGCGTGCTGCGAGGGGCCGGAACACTGCCAGGCAGTGCCGAGACGGCGCCGCAGCGGCTCGACCCGAGAGGGCGGCCCCGCGGTCGCGAGGTCGAGGCGGCGGGTAGCAGAACGAAACAACCGACAACTCAACGGGCTCTCCGTGCGTCGTGCGTTCTGCACGTCGATGGAGCGCCTCGAGCGCGGTGCTTTTGACAGAAGAACACTGGTGCACTTCCCCGGTTCGCCGGAGTTCCTTCGCGAGCGCGTCCAATGCGAGGCGAGGCCCACAGGCCCGTCGCGTACGACGCAATAACAAGAGAGTGAGAGATCACACATGGCGGGACAGAAGATCCGCATCCGACTGAAGTCGTACGACCACGAGGTCATCGACACGTCGGCGCGCAAGATCGTCGACACGGTCACCCGTGCCGGAGCAACGGTCGTCGGCCCCGTGCCGCTTCCGACCGAGAAGAACGTGGTCTGCGTGATCCGTTCGCCTCACAAGTACAAGGACAGCCGCGAGCACTTCGAGATGCGCACGCACAAGCGCCTCATCGACATCATCGACCCGACGCCGAAGGCCGTCGACTCGCTCATGCGTCTCGACCTCCCCGCCGACGTCAACATCGAGATCAAGCTCTAAGGAGGAGTGCCACCATGTCTGTCACTGTTTCCCCCACGCTGAAGACCAGCAAGGGCCTCCTGGGCACCAAGCTCGGCATGACCCAGGTCTGGGACGAGAACAACAAGCTCGTCCCCGTCACGGTCATCGAGATCAGCCCCAACGTCGTGACCCAGGTCCGCACGGAGGAGAAGGACGGCTACACCGCCGTCCAGATCGCCGCCGGCGCCATCGACCCGCGCAAGGTGAACAAGCCCTCCGCCGGTCACTTCGACGCCGCGGGTGTCACCCCCCGCCGCCACCTCACCGAGGTCCGCACCTCCGACGCCGCCGACTACTCGGCCGGCCAGGAGCTGACCGTGGACGCCGTCTTCGAGGCCGGCACCAAGGTCGACGTCGTCGGCACCAGCAAGGGCAAGGGCTTCGCCGGTGTGATGAAGCGTCACAACTTCAAGGGCGTCTCGTCCTCGCACGGTTCGCACCGCAACCACCGCAAGCCCGGCTCCATCGGCGCCTCCTCGACCCCCAGCCGTGTCTTCAAGGGCATGCGCATGGCGGGCCGCATGGGTGGCGAGCGCGTCACCGTGCTCAACCTCAAGGTGCACTCCGTCGACGCCGAGAAGGGTCTGCTGCTCGTCAAGGGCGCCGTCCCCGGTGCCCGCGGTCGCCTCGTGTTCGTTCGCAACGCCGTGAAGGGAGCGTAGTTCCATGGCTACCTCTATCGACATCTTCGACGTCCAGGGCCAGAAGTCGGGCGCCTTCGAGCTCCCCGCTGAGCTCTTCGACGTCGAGACCAACGTCCCGCTGATCCACCAGGTCGTCGTCGCGCAGCTCGCCGCGGCGCGTCAGGGCACCCACTCCACGAAGAACCGTGGCGAGGTCTCCGGCGCCGGCCGCAAGCCGTTCAAGCAGAAGGGAACCGGTCGCGCTCGTCAGGGCTCGATCCGCGCCCCGCACATGACCGGTGGTGGCGTCGTCCACGGACCGAACCCGCGCAACTACGCGCAGCGCACCCCCAAGAAGATGATCGCCGCGGCTCTGCTCGGCGCTCTCTCGGACCGCGCTCGCGGCGCCCGCGTCCACGTGGTCGAGTCCCTCGCCCTCGGCGACACCCCGAAGACCAAGGACGTCCTCGTCCTGCTCGACGCCCTCTCGGTGTCGCGCAACGTCCTCGTGGTCCTCGAGCGCGACGACTTCATCGCCGAGCTCTCCCTCCGCAACGTGCCGTTCGTGCACATCCTGCCGGTCGACCAGCTCAACGCGTACGACGTGCTCGTCTCGGACGACATCGTCTTCTCGAAGGCTGCGCTCGAGGCGTTCGTCGCCCTCAAGACCAAGAAGGAAGAGGTGAACGCATGAGCCAGTCCGCCGCGTTCAACAAGGACCCCCGCGACGTCATCATCTCGCCGGTGGTCTCGGAGAAGTCCTACGGCCTGATCGACGAGGGCAAGTACACCTTCGTCGTCGACCCGCGCTCGAACAAGACCGAGATCAAGCTCGCCATCGAGAAGATCTTCGGAGTCGAGGTCGCGTCGATCAACACGCTGAACCGTCAGGGCAAGACCCGCCGCACGAAGTTCGGCACCGGCAAGCGCAAGGACACCAAGCGCGCGATCGTCACGCTGAAGTCCGGCTCCATCGACATCTTCACGAACGTCGGCTGAGCCGAAGAAGCGTAGAGGAAAACAGACAATGGCTATTCGCAAGTACAAGCCCACGACCCCTGGTCGCCGCGGCTCCAGCGTCGCCGACTTCGCCGAGATCACCCGATCGACGCCCGAGAAGTCGCTCCTTCGCCCGCTGTCCAAGACCGGTGGCCGCAACAACTCCGGCCGCATCACGACGCGTCACATCGGTGGTGGCCACAAGCGCCAGTACCGCCTGATCGACTTCCGTCGCAACGACAAGGACGGCGTCAACGCCAAGGTCGCTCACATCGAGTACGACCCCAACCGCACGGCGCGCATCGCGCTGCTCCACTTCGTGGACGGCACCAAGCGCTACATCCTGGCTCCGAACAAGCTCTCGCAGGGCGACATCGTGGAGTCCGGCGCCGGCGCCGACATCAAGCCCGGCAACAACCTGCCGCTGCGCAACATCCCGACCGGTACGGTCATCCACGCGATCGAGATCAAGCCCGGTGGCGGCGCCAAGCTCGCCCGCTCGGCCGGCACCTCGGTCCGCCTCGTCGCCAAGGACGGCCCCTACGCGCAGCTCCGCCTGCCGTCGGGCGAGATCCGCAACGTCGACGCGCGCTGCCGTGCCACGATCGGCGAGGTCGGCAACGCCGAGCAGTCGAACATCAACTGGGGCAAGGCCGGCCGCATGCGCTGGAAGGGCGTCCGCCCGACCGTCCGCGGTGTCGCGATGAACCCGGTCGACCACCCCCACGGTGGTGGAGAGGGCAAGACCTCCGGTGGTCGCCACCCGGTCAGCCCCTGGGGCCAGTCCGAGGGACGCACCCGTCGCCCCAACAAGGAGAGCGACAAGCTCATCGTTCGCCGCCGCACCGCCGGTAAGAAGCGCAAGTAGGAGTTGTAGAAGATGCCTCGCAGTCTCAAGAAGGGCCCCTTCGTCGATGACCACCTGCTCCGCAAGGTGTTCACCGCTAACGAAGCCGGCAACAAGAACGTCATCAAGACCTGGTCGCGCCGCTCGATGATCATCCCGGCGATGCTGGGTCACACCATCGCCGTGCACGACGGCCGCAAGCACATCCCCGTGTTCGTGACCGAGACCATGGTCGGCCACAAGCTCGGCGAGTTCGCCCCCACTCGGACCTTCCGCGGTCACGAGAAGGACGACAAGAAGGGCCGTCGCCGCTAAGCGGCGACGAGAAGGAGGAGAGAAATGGTGGAGTCGATCGCACGCGTGCGACACATCCGCGTCACCCCCCAGAAGGCTCGCCGTGTCGTGAACCTGATCCGCGGCAAGCAGGCTCAGGAGGCCCTGGCCATCCTGAAGTTCGCCGAGCAGGGAGCTTCCGAGCCCGTCTACAAGCTCGTCGCCTCGGCGATGGCCAACGCTCGCGTCAAGGCCGATGCCTCGAACGAGTACCTCGACGACCAGGACCTGTTCGTGTCCCGCGCCTTCGTCGATGAGGGAACCACCCTCAAGCGATTCCAGCCCCGTGCCCAGGGTCGTGCCTTCCGCATCAACAAGCGCACCAGCCACATCACCGTCGTGCTGGCCACTCCTGAGGAGGGGACCAAGTAATGGGTCAGAAAGTAAACCCCTACGGTTTCCGTCTGGGAATCACCACCGACCACGTGTCGCGCTGGTTCTCCGACAGCACCAAGAAGGGCCAGCGGTACAGCGACTTCCTCGCCGAGGACGTCAAGATCCGCCGTCTCCTCGCCACGCAGCTCGACCGTGCGGGCGTCGCCCGCATCGAGATCGAGCGCACCCGTGACCGCGTCCGCGTCGACATCCACACCGCCCGCCCGGGCATCGTGATCGGTCGTCGCGGCGCCGAGGCCGAGCGCATCCGCGCCGACCTCGAGAAGCTCACGGCCAAGCAGATCCAGCTCAACATCCTCGAGGTCAAGAACCCCGAGGCCGAGGCTCAGCTGGTCGCCCAGGGCATCGCCGAGCAGCTCTCCGCCCGCGTGGCCTTCCGCCGCGCGATGCGCAAGGGACTGCAGGGCGCGCAGCGCGCCGGCGCCAAGGGCGTCCGCATCCAGGTCTCCGGCCGCCTCGGCGGCGCCGAGATGAGCCGCTCGGAGTTCTACCGCGAGGGACGCGTGCCGCTGCACACCCTCCGCGCGAACATCGACTACGGCTTCTACGAGGCCAAGACCACCTTCGGCCGCATCGGCGTGAAGGTCTGGATCTACAAGGGCGACATCACCAACAAGGAGCTCGCCCGCGAGCAGGCGAACAGCAAGTCGTCGCGCCCCGAGCGCAGCGACCGACCGCGTCGCGCCCCCCGCCAGCAGAGCGAGGCGCCCGTCGCAGCAGGAGTTGAGGCATAACCATGTTGATTCCCCGTCGAGTCAAGCACCGCAAGCAGCACCACCCGGGCCGCTCGGGCCAGGCCACCGGTGGCACCAAGGTGTCGTTCGGTGAGTTCGGCATCCAGGCCCTCACCCCCGCCTACGTGACCAACCGTCAGATCGAGTCCGCTCGTATCGCGATGACGCGTCACATCAAGCGCGGCGGAAAGGTGTGGATCAACATCTACCCCGACCGCCCGCTGACCAAGAAGCCCGCCGAGACCCGCATGGGTTCCGGTAAGGGCTCGCCGGAGTGGTGGGTCGCCAACGTCAAGCCGGGCCGTGTCCTCTTCGAGGTCGCCGGCGTCGAGGAGAAGCTCGCTCGCGAAGCTATGACTCGTGCCATCCACAAGCTGCCGCTGAAGGCACGCATCATCAAGCGCGAGGAGGGAGACGCGTAATGGCGATCGGATCCAAGGAGCTCGTCCCCACCGAGCTCGACACCTTCGAGGACGAGCGTCTCGTCACGGAGCTGAAGAAGGCCAAGGAGGAGCTGTTCAACCTCCGCTTCCAGTCGGCCACCGGCCAGCTGGACACCAACGGCCGCCTGCGTGCCGTCAAGCGCGATATCGCCCGCATCTACACGGTCATCCGTGAGCGCGAGCTGGGCATCCGCGCCACCCCCGCACCCGTCGAGGCCCCGGCCAAGGCGGAGAAGAAGCCCAAGACCAAGAAGGCCGCCAAGGCCGAGGTCGAGGCGACCGAGTCGAACGAGGAGGCCAAGTAATGGCAACCGTCAATGACACCGCCGGCCACGAGTCGGCCGCCCACGACGTCAAGCAGGAGGGCGCTCGCGGCTACCGCAAGACCCGTCGCGGCTACGTCACCAGCGACAAGATGGACAAGACCATCGTCGTCGAGGTCGAGGACCGCGTGAAGCACCCCCTCTACGGCAAGGTCATCCGCCGCACGTCCAAGGTGAAGGCTCACGACGAGTCGAACACCGCGGGCATCGGCGACCTC
Organism: Rathayibacter sp. VKM Ac-2759; assembly: GCF_009834225.1. Lineage (NCBI taxonomy): Bacteria > Bacillati > Actinomycetota > Actinomycetes > Micrococcales > Microbacteriaceae > Rathayibacter > Rathayibacter sp. VKM Ac-2759. Next base: position 2,943,798 of record NZ_CP047176.1, on the reverse strand, counting down.
GTCGTCATCAGCGAGACCCGTCCCCTCAGCGCCACGAAGCGCTGGCGCCTGGTCGAGATCCTCGAGAAGGCCAAGTAGGCCGCGGCCTACTTGAGTTAGCAGGAGAGACACATGCTTCAGCAAGAATCCCGAGTGAAGGTCGCCGACAACACCGGCGCCAAGGAACTCCTCACGATCCGCGTCCTCGGAGGCTCCGGCCGCCGTTACGCCGGTCTCGGTGACATCATCGTCGCCACCGTCAAGGACGCGATCCCCGGTGGCAACGTCAAGAAGGGCGATGTCGTCAAGGCGGTCATCGTCCGCACCGTCAAGCAGACCCGTCGTCCCGACGGCTCGTACATCAAGTTCGACGAGAACGCCGCCGTGATCCTGAAGAACGACGGGGACCCCCGCGGCACCCGCATCTTCGGACCGGTCGGTCGCGAACTCCGTGACAAGAAGTTCATGAAGATCGTCTCGCTGGCACCGGAGGTTATCTAGTCATGGCCAAGATCAAGAAGGGTGACCTCGTCCAGGTCATCTCGGGCGCTACCCAGGCCCGCGGCGGAGACCGCGGCAAGCAGGGCAAGGTCCTCGAGGTCCTGGTCGAGCGCAACCGTGTCGTCGTCGAGGGCGTGAACTTCGTCAAGAAGCACACCCGCGTCGGCCAGTCGCAGCGCGGCTCGAAGGAGGGCGGCATCGAGACCGTCGAGGCTTCGATCCACATCTCCAATGTCGCGGTCGTCGACCCGAAGACCAAGAAGCCGACCCGTGTCGGCCACCGCAACGTGGCCGTCACCAAGGACGGCGTGACCAAGACCGTTCGCGTGCGCTACGCGAAGGCGTCGGGTGAGGAACTGTAATGACTGACACCACCGCAGTGGCTGCGAAGGTTCAGCCGCGGCTCAAGGCCAAGTACCAGGCCGAGATCATCAGCACGCTCAAGGAGCAGTTCGGCTTCACGAACGTCCACCAGGTCCCCGGACTGGTCAAGGTCGTCGTGAACACCGGAGTCGGTGAGGCTGCCCGCGACGGCAAGATCATCGACGGCGCCATCAAGGACCTCACGGCCATCACCGGCCAGAAGCCGCAGGTCACCAAGGCCCGCAAGTCCATCGCGCAGTTCAAGCTGCGCGAGGGTCAGGCCATCGGCGCGCACGTCACCCTCCGCGGTGACCGCGCGTGGGAGTTCCTGGACCGCCTGCTCTCGGTGGCGCTGCCCCGCATCCGCGACTTCCGCGGACTGTCGGACCGCCAGTTCGACGGCAACGGCAACTACACCTTCGGCATCACGGAGCAGTCGATCTTCCACGAGATCGACCAGGACCGCATCGACCGCGTCCGCGGCTTCGACGTGACCGTCGTGACCACCGCGAAGACCGACGACGAGGGTCGCGCGCTGCTCAAGCAGCTCGGCTTCCCGTTCAAGTCGGCGGACAACGCGTAGCAAGGAACCCGGGCCGGGGAGTGGTGCGAACCGCTCCCCGGCTCTGCTGTACCCCCTCCCGCGTCTCCGGCGGGGGAGGGCGGCCCCGTTCTTCCGGAACTTCGGCCTCGACCGCCGGCCCTCAGCCATGTACCATGGTTCGTTGGCCTGCGTTCGCGCGGCCACATGGGCGTCGACGTCGTCGGCGCCGTCCCACACCACAGGTCGTCACTCTTGTAAAGGGTGCCGAAACCAGGCGAGAAAGGCACCATCAGCCATGACCATGACTGATCCGGTCGCAGATCTGCTGACCAGAATCCGTAACGCGAACTCCGCGCACCACGACTCCATCGCCCTCCCCGGCTCGAAGCTCAAGGCGCACATCGCCGAGATCCTCAAGCGCGAGGGCTACATCGCCGACTGGAAGGTCGAGGAGGCGCGCGTCGGCACGACGCTCTCCATCTCCCTCAAGTACGGCCCGAACCGCGAGCGCTCGATCGCCGGCATCAAGCGGGTCTCGAAGCCGGGTCTCCGCGTGTACGCGAAGTCCACCGAGATCCCCACCGTGCTCGGCGGCCTCGGCGTCGCGATCCTGTCCACGTCGAGCGGTCTGCTGACCGACCGCCAGGCCGAGAAGAAGGGCGTGGGTGGGGAAGTCCTCGCCTACGTGTGGTAATCCCTCATGTCGCGTATTGGAAGACTCCCCATCGAGATCCCGGCGGGCGTCGACGTCTCCGTCGCCGGATCCGTCGTGACCGTCAAGGGCCCCAAGGGTGAGCTGACCGTCCCGGTCGCCAGCCCCATCCAGGTGTCCGTCGAGGGCACCCAGGTGCTCGTCTCGCGTCCCGACGACGAGCGCGAGTCGCGCTCGCTCCACGGCCTCACCCGCACGCTCATCGCGAACGACATCATCGGTGTCACGCAGGGCTACTCGAAGGGCCTCGAGGTCGTCGGCACCGGTTACCGCGTGCTGGCCAAGGGCTCGGACATCGAGTTCGCGCTCGGCTTCTCGCACCCGGTCGTCGTCACCCCGCCCGCGGGCATCTCGTTCACGGTCGAGGGCAACAACAAGCTCACCGTGCACGGCATCTCGAAGCAGGCCGTCGGTGAGGTGGCCGCCAACATTCGTAAGATCCGCAAGCCCGAGCCCTACAAGGGCAAGGGCGTGCGCTACGCCGGCGAGGTCGTTCGCCGCAAGGCCGGAAAGAGCGGTAAGTGATCATGGGACTCGGAACCAGAGGAAAGAGCAAGTCCGCTGCGCGCGGTCGTCGTCACGACCGTCTGCGCAAGAAGGTCGTCGGATCCGCCGAGCGCCCCCGCCTCGTCGTCAACCGCTCGGCCCGCCACGTCTTCGTGCAGGTCGTCGACGACGCGCAGGGTCGTACCCTCGCGTCCGCGTCGACCCTCGAGGCCGACCTCCGCGTGTTCGACGGTGACAAGACCGCCAAGGCCCGCAAGGTCGGCGAGCTCGTCGCCGAGCGCGCCAAGAACGCCGGTGTCGAGGCGGTCGTCTTCGACCGCGGAGGCAACAAGTACGCCGGTCGCGTCGCCGCGATCGCCGATGGAGCACGAGAGGCAGGGCTCAACCTGTGAGCGCGGCAGAGAACAAGGAACCCGAGGTCGCCGCTGTGTCGGAGGCCCCCGTCGAGACCGCTGCGTCCACGCAGCCGCAGCAGGAGGCTCGCGAGCCCCGTCGCGGCGGCCGTGACCGCAACCAGGGCGGCCGTGACCGTGGAGGGCGCGACTCCGAGAAGAGCCAGTTCCTCGAGCGCGTCGTGACCATCAACCGCGTGTCGAAGGTCGTCAAGGGTGGTCGTCGCTTCAGCTTCACCGCTCTCGTCGTCGTCGGCGACGGCAACGGACTGGTGGGCGTCGGCTACGGCAAGGCCCGCGAGGTCCCGACCGCCATCTCCAAGGGCGTCGAGGAGGCGAAGAAGAACTTCTTCCGCGTCCCGCGCGTCGGCTCGACCATCCCGCACCCCGTCCAGGGTGAGGCCGCTGCCGGTGTGGTGCTCCTGCGCCCCGCCGCTGCGGGTACCGGTGTCATCGCCGGTGGTCCCGTCCGCGCCGTGCTCGAGTGCGCCGGCATCCACGACGTCCTGAGCAAGTCGCTCGGCTCGTCGAACACCATCAACATCGTCCACGCGACCGTGACTGCGCTCCAGCAGCTCGAGGAGCCGCGCGCCGTCGCCGCTCGTCGTGGTCTCGACTTCGACCAGGTCGCCCCGGCGCGCCTGGTCCGTGCCGAGGCCGACGCCCTCGCCGCCGCGTCCAACGCGAAGGCAGGTGCCTGATGGCCCAGCTCAAGGTGACCCAGATCAAGTCGAAGGTCAGCGAGAAGCAGTACCAGCGCGACACGCTGCGCTCGCTCGGCCTCAGGAAGATCGGTCAGAGCGTCGTCCGCGAGGACAACTCTCAGAACCGCGGATACGTGAAGACCGTCGCCCACCTGGTGAAGGTCGAGGAGATTGACTAATGGCTGACAAGAACCAGGCTGTCGCGGAGTCCACGACTCCCGCGTCGGCCTCCACGAAGAAGGGCGCCTCCGAGGCGTCCGCGACCCGCGAGCACGTGCTCAAGGTCCACCACCTCCGTCCCGCCGCAGGCGCGAAGAAGGCGAAGACCCGAGTCGGCCGCGGTGAGGGCTCCAAGGGCAAGACCGCCGGTCGCGGCACCAAGGGCACCAAGGCCCGCTACCAGGTGCGCGTCGGCTTCGAGGGTGGGCAGATGCCTCTGCACATGCGCACCCCGAAGCTGCGCGGGTTCAAGAACCCGTTCCGCGTCGAGTACCAGGTCGTGAACCTCTCCGCTCTCGCCGAGCTGTACCCCCAGGGCGGTGACGTCACCATCGGTGACCTCGTCGCCAAGGGTGCCGTTCGCAAGAACGAGAAGGTGAAGGTCCTCGGTGACGGCGACATTGCGGTTAAGCTGAACGTCGCGGTCGACAAGGTCTCCAGCTCCGCTGAGCAGAAGATCGTCGCTGCGGGCGGATCCATCAAGTAGCACCAGCAGCTTGTCGGTCGAGCTTGTCACGCCGACTCCCCCCGGGACACGTCCCACGGGGGAGCGCGTGACAAGCTCGACCTGTATCCCGCACCAAGAACTGAGCAGGAGACCTTAGGTAGTGTTTGGCGCCGTTGCGCGGATCTTCCGCACCCCCGACCTCCGCCGCAAGATCGGCTTCACTCTCGCGATCGTGGCGATCTTCCGGCTGGGATCCTTCATCCCTGCTCCGTTCGTCAGCTTCAGCGCCGTGCAGGCCTGTCTCGCCGGCAACCAGGGCACCTCGGGTCTCTACGAGCTCGTGAACCTCTTCAGCGGCGGAGCACTGCTCCAGCTGTCGATCTTCGCGCTCGGGATCATGCCGTACATCACGGCGTCGATCATCGTGCAGCTGCTGCGCGTGGTGATCCCTCACTTCGAGACCCTCTACAAGGAGGGTCAGTCCGGTCAGGCGAAGCTGACGCAGTACACCCGCTATCTCACGATCGCGCTCGGTGTCCTGCAGTCCACCACCCTGATCACGGTCGCCCGCTCCGGCGCGCTCTTCGGCAACTCGGGCGTCCCCGAGTGCTCCGCGCTGATCACCACGGACGCCTGGTACTCGATCCTGCTCATGGTCATCACCATGACCGCGGGCACCGGCATCATCATGTGGATGGGCGAGCTCATCACCGAGCGCGGCATCGGCAACGGCATGTCGCTGCTGATCTTCACCTCGATCGCGGCCCAGTTCCCCACCTCGCTCTGGTCGATCGCGCAGTCGCGCGGCTTCGAGACCTTCCTGCTCGTCCTCGGCGTCGGCCTCGTCCTCGTCGTGGCCGTCGTCTTCGTCGAGCAGTCGCAGCGGCGCATCCCGGTGCAGTACGCCAAGCGGATGGTCGGGCGCCGCACCTACGGCGGCAACAACACCTACATCCCGATCAAGGTCAACATGGCCGGCGTCGTGCCCGTCATCTTCGCCTCGTCGCTGCTGTACCTGCCCGCGCTGATCGCCCAGTTCAACCAGCCGGCCGCGGGCGAGGAGGCGCCGTTCTGGGTGACCTGGATCACCAACTACCTGACCCAGGGCGACCACCCGCTCTACATGGCGCTGTACTTCCTCCTGATCGTCGGGTTCACCTACTTCTACGTCGCCATCACGTTCAACCCCGACGAGGTCGCCGACAACATGAAGCGCTACGGCGGCTTCATCCCCGGCATCCGCGCCGGTCGGCCCACCGCCGAGTACCTGAACTACGTGCTGACCCGGGTGACGCTGCCCGGATCCATCTACCTCGGCCTCATCGCGCTCGTGCCGCTCGTCGCCCTCGCGCTCGTCGGTGCGAACCAGAACTTCCCCTTCGGCGGCACGTCCATCCTGATCATCGTCGGAGTCGGACTCGAGACGGTGAAGCAGATCGACTCGCAGCTGCAGCAGCGCCACTACGAAGGGCTCCTCCGATGACCTCGACCCCGGTGGGCTTCCGACTCCTGCTGATCGGCCCTCCCGGCGCCGGCAAGGGCACTCAGGCCGCTCGGCTCTGCGCGATCCTCGGGGTCCCGGCCATCTCGACGGGCGACATCTTCCGGATGAACGTCTCGAACGAGACGGAGCTCGGGCTCCAGGCCAAGGCCTACCTCGACGCGGGGAAGTACGTCCCCGACGAGCTGACCAACGCGATCGTGCACGACCGCCTCCAGGAGGCCGACGTCTCGACCGGGTTCCTGCTCGACGGCTACCCGCGGACGACGGAGCAGGTCGACGAGCTCGACCGCATCCTCGCCTCGGACGGCAATCGCCTCGACGCCGTGGTCCAGCTGACGGCCGACCCCGACGAGGTCGTCGGACGCCTGCTCAAGCGCTCCTCGGAGCAGGGCCGCAGCGATGACACCGAGGACGTCATCCGACGCCGCCTCGCGCTGTACGAGGAGCAGACGGCGCCGCTCATCGACGTCTACGCGGCCCGCGGGCTGGTCGTGGTCGTCGACGGTCTCGGACCGGTCGACGAGGTCACAGACCGCATCGTGACGGCCCTCGAGGGCCACCGCGTCGGCGGACTGGTCGACGACCCGTCGGCCGCCTGAGCCGTGGCGCTGCGCTCCTCCCTCTACAAGACCCCCGCTCAGCTGCGGTCGATGCTCGCCCCGGGTCTCGCGACCGCCGCGTCGCTCGACGCCGTGCGGGCGATGATCCGTCCGGGTGTCACGACGCTCGAGCTCGACGCCGTCGCGGAGGCGGCGATCGTCGGGCTCGGAGGGCACTCGAACTTCAAGCTGGTGCCCGGCTACCGCCACACGATCTGCGCGTCGGTCGACGACGAGGTCGTCCACGGGATCCCGGGGGAGCGGGTGCTGCGGGCCGGCGACATCGTGTCGATCGACAGCGGCGCCGAGATCGACGGCTGGAACGGCGACTCCGCCATGACGATCGTCCTGCCGGATCCCGCGCGACCGGACGAGGTCGCCGCGCGCGCCGAGCTCTCCCGGGTGACCGAGGGGGCGCTCTGGCGCGGGATCGCGGCTCTCGCCTCCGCCCGCCACCTCAACGAGGTCGGCGCGGCGATCGAGGAGTACGTCGAGGACGAGGCCGAGAAGTCCGGCCGCGTCTTCGGGATCCTCACCGACTACATCGGGCACGGCATCGGCCGCACGATGCACGAGGCCCCGCCGGTGTTCAACTACCGCGTGCGTCAGCGCGGCCCCGAGGTGAAGCCCGGCCTGGTCGTCGCCATCGAGCCGATGGTCACGGCGGGCAGCGCCGAGACGCTCGTGCGCGACGACGACTGGACCGTCGCCACGGTCGACGGCAGCATGGCTGCGCACTGGGAGCACTCGGTCGCGGTGCACCGCGACGGCATCTGGGTGACCACCCTCGCTGACGGCGGCGCGGCAGGCCTGGCGCAGTACGGCATCGTGCCGACCCCCTTCGCCTGACCCGCGATCGGGGCGCCGGTTGTCATCAGCCGTCGGAGGGGGATCGGGAGGGTGCTGTCGTCCTCTCGCGCCATCCCGCGCCCTTCGGGCGCCCGCCAGACCCGAGCCGGGCGCGAGAGGACGACAGCACCCTCCCTCCGCTGCTGCGGGGGAGCGCGACAGCTCCCCTCCAGTACGAGAACGCGTTCTGAACCAGAGGAGCGGGTGGGGTGCCTCGTCGCGGCTCCTGGCTCGGGTCTGGCGGAAGCGCCGCAGGCGCTCGGGAGGGAGCCGTGACGAGGTACCCCACCCGATCCGGCCGCCGATCCGGCCGCCGATCCGGCCGCCGACCCGGCGGACCAGACCCGGTCGACAGGACGCAGGCGGAGCGGACCCTCGAGTATCGCTGTCGCGAACCACGGCCTTCGGCGGTGCGGATGCTCGGCGGTCAGCTGTCGAAGACGCGGACGAGCTCCTCGATGAAGCTGCCGAAGTCGGTGGAGCGGCGGATCAGGCGCTGCACCTCGGCGCGCTCGGCGAAGACCTCGACGAACTGGTCGAAGACCGACTGGAAGGTGCTGCGGCCGGCCGAGGCGAACGCGATCATCGCGATCACGTTCACGCGCTGCTCGCCCCACTCCATCGGCACGTCGTTGACGACGATCGCGATGGAGGTGCGCTTCGCGCTCATCGCCATCGCGTGCGGGACGGCGAGGTTGTCGGTGAACGCCGTGGAGCTCATCCGCTCGCGCTCGATGGCGCCGTCGACGTAGTCCTCGTCGATGATGCCCTCGGCGATCATCCGCTCGCCGAGGAGCCGGATCATCGCCGACTCGTCGCGGGCGTGCAGGTTGCGGAAGAACAGCGCCCCGTCGAAGAACTGCAGCAGCTCGTCCTTGATCTGCGCGCGCCTGCGATGGCGCCGGACGCGCGCGATGGCGCGGCGCACCGCCTCCACGTCGTGGTCGGTGAGGAACGGCTGCACGACGACGACCTCGTCGGAGTAGGTCCGCTCGTCGATGGTGGTGATGACGATGTCCGCGGTGAGGCGGTCCCAGTCGACGTCGCTCCGCGTGATGAGCGAGCGGACCTCGACCTCGGTGCCCAGCGAGCGCTCGACCCGCAGGCGGAGCATGTGGGCGAGGTCGTAGTAGTTCGGGCAGACGATCACGCACGAGAGGCGCTCCTCCCGCCGCGAGACGCGCTCGAGGAACGAGCCGACGTGCAGCGCGATGTAGGCGATCTCGTCCTCGTTGACCACGATGCCCCGTCGGCGCTGCAGCCCGCTCGCGAGGAACACCGCGATCTCGTAGGTCATCGGGAAGCTGGTCTTGATCGAGCGGGTCAGCGGGTTGCGGGAGTAGCCGCCCTCGGAGGCGCGGGCGATCAGGTTGCGCACGTGCAGGGCCAGGCGCACGATGAAGCCCTCGTCGTCGAGGTCGACCAGGTACTCGCGGTTCACCTCCGCGACGAGCTGCCGCACGACGGCGAGGTCGGCGGGGTCCACGTAGTTCTCGACGACGGCGGACACCGGCTCGTTCTGGCCCGGAGTGGCGACGCGCGTCGTCATCAGGATCGCCAGCTGCGCCAGCTCGGCGTCCGTGAGCCGGGTGGCGAAGTGGCGCTCGACGAGCTCTGCCAGCACCGCGGCGAGCTCGCCGTGGATCGCGGGGGAGGGGCGCGCCCCCGCCGGATCGCCGATGCCCCGTGAGACGCGGTCGACGGCGATGGCGATGTGGAGGAGCACGCTGTTCACGCCGTAGTCGTTGATGTAGTAGCCGCGCGACTCCAGCTCGGTCAGCAGCTCGGTCTTGAAGGCGCCCAGGCCGGGCGAGGCGAACTCGCGCTGGACGTCGTCGAGGGTGAACACGCCCTGCGCGCTCTCGTCGCGGAACATGCGCGAGATGAGCCGCCGGCGAGCCTCCTCGCTGCCCTCGAGCCGGACCAGCGCGGCGCGGCGGGCGAGGGTCAGCCCGGCCTCGTCGGCCAGGGTCTTGACCCGTCGGAGATCCGACTCGACCGTCGACTCGCTGACCGACAGCGCCTCCGCGAGGGCGACCGCGTCGAGTCCGTCGTCGGAGTCGACCAGGCGCCGGACGATGCTGTACAGCCGGTCGCGGGGAGTGTCGGGCTCGACGTCGCGCAGCCGCTGGGCGTCGACGAACGCCGAGTAGGCCTCGCGGGCGAGGCGGTAGCCGTTGGCGGAGGACTCCACGGGCTCCAGCGGCGCGGCCTGCGCCTTGACGGCGGTGACGTAGCTGCGGACGCTCCGGGTGGTGACTCCGAGCCGGTCGGCGAGCTCGTGCGCGGTCACCCAGCCGTCCGCGCGGGAGAGGTACTCCAGCAGGCGTTCGCGGTTGTCAGGCATCCAGGGCTCCAGGCGTGCGGATCGGGTTCGCCACGAGGAGCACCGCCGTCCCGCCGCCGGCCCGCTCCTCGCGAGATCCGCGAGTCGTCGTCCCAGCAGTCAATCATCTCGGCGTCCGTCCGGGGACCCCCGCGCCGACGCCCGGGAATCCGTGCTTCCTGCCCCGCGGAAGATTGTCTGCGGGGCGGGTGACCGCCTCCTGCGTGATGCTTCAATGAAGACGTTGTGCAGTGAGGCAGGCCGGGGCGCGAGGAGGCGGACGTGGTGCAGAGGATCCTGATCGTCTGCGGTGCAGGCGCGTCGAGCACGTTCCTGGCCCACCGGCTGCGAGCGGGCGCGAAGGAGCGGGGCATCACCGCCTCGTTCCGGTCGGAGAGCCTCCCGGGGCTCACCGAGTCCCTCCCGGGGTCGGACGCCCTCCTCGTGGGGCCGCATCTCGAGTCGCAGTTCGACGGGCTCCGCCTCCAGGCGGCGCGTGTCGGAGTCGTGGCCGCCCTCCTCCCGCACGACGTCTTCGGAGCGCACGGTGCCGATGCCGTGCTCGACACCCTCCCGGTCCTCCTCGCCGCTCGCGCGGTCGCGGAACCGGTGGGGGACACCTCCGTCCAGACGGCGCCGCCGGGCGCCGAGCCCGACTCCGGGCACCACTGACGCAGCCGCGGCTGCAGATCCAAGGAGACACGTTCATGGTCGAGCGCACGGTTCAGGTCGCATCCTCGAAGGGCCTCCACGCCCGCCCCGCCTCGCTGTTCAGCCAGGCCGCGGCGAAGTCGGGCCAGAAGGTCCTCGTCAAGAAGGGCGAGTCCACCGCGGTGAACGCCGCCTCGATCCTCGGCATCATCTCGCTCGGCATCGAGCACGGCGACGACCTCACCCTCACCGTCGAGGGCGACAACGAGCAGGCCGTGCTCGACGAGCTGGCCGAGTTCCTCTCGACGGATCACGACGCCTGACGGCGTCGTGATGCGTCGAAAGAAACGCGGCAGCGCGGCGCTCACAAGCGCCGAGAGCCGCGGAAGACCTCGCGACGCGACGGCGACCCTCAATGGGTCGCATACCGCCCCTCAGAACCTCGATGGGTCGCCTACCGCCCCTGCGAACTAGGGCTGTTCACACCCACCACTCGACACCCGCTCCCCGTCTCACCGACGAGACCGACCGACAGGAACCGAGCACTCATGACGCTGTCCACCCCTTCGACCGCCTACGCCTCCGCGAAGCTGCAGGGCACCGGTGTCGGTCGCGGACTGGCCCTCGGGCCGATCCTGCGCATGCCCGATCCGCTGCCCGAGCCCGAGGACGTGGCGAGCGCGCGCTCCGCCGTCCAGGAGGAGGAGCGCGCGGTCTCGTCGCTCTCCGCGACCGCCGCGACGATCCGCCACCGCGGTGAGCGGGCGGGCGGCTCCGCGAAGGACGTCCTCGACGCCCAGGCGCTGATGGCCGAGGACCCGTCGCTCGCCGACGACGTGAAGACGCGGATCGCCGGCGGCAAGACCGCCGAGCGCGCGGTGCACGAGGCGTTCGCCGGCTTCCGCGACCTGCTGGTGGCGATGGGCGGCTACATGGCCGAGCGCGCGACCGATCTCGACGACGTCTCGCAGCGTGTCGTCGCGCACCTCCGCGGCGTCGCCGCTCCGGGCGTCCCCGAGTCGGACGAGCCGTTCGTGCTCGTCGCCCGCGACCTCGCGCCGGCGGACACCGCCCTGCTCGACCTCGACAAGGTGCTCGGGCTCATCACGAGCGACGGCGGCCCGACCTCGCACACGGCGATCCTCGCCCGCGAGAAGTCGATCACCGCGATCGTCGGCACGACCGGCGCGCTCGATCTGCGCGACGGACAGCTCGTCATCCTCGACGCCTCCTCCGGGGTCGTGACGGTGAACCCCTCCGACTCCGAGATCGGCGAGGCGAAGGCGTCGATCGCCCAGCGGGCCGAGATGCTCGCCGCTCCCGTCGTCCCCGGCGCGCTCGCCGACGGCCACGCGGTGCCGCTGCTCGCGAACCTCGGCTCGGCCGACGGCGCCGAGCAGGCCGTCGAGCTGGGCGCGGAGGGCGTCGGGCTCTTCCGCACCGAGTTCCTCTTCCTCGACGCGAAGGAGGCGCCCTCGGTCGCCGAGCAGGCGGAGCAGTACACGCGCCTGCTCGCCGCGTTCCCCGGCCGCAAGGTCGTCGTCCGCGCCCTCGATGCCGGAGCCGACAAGCCGCTCGCCTTCCTCAACGACAACCACGAGGAGAACCCGGCCCTGGGTCTGCGCGGCCTCCGTGCGCTCCGGGCGAGCGAGCAGATCCTCCGCGACCAGCTGACCGCCCTCGCGCAGGCCGACGCGGCGACCGACGCCGACCTCTGGGTCATGGCGCCGATGGTCGCGACGGTCGACGAGACCCGCTACTTCACCGCGATGGCGAAGGAGCTCGGCATCCGCACCGCCGGCGTCATGGTCGAGGTCCCCTCCTCGGCGCTGCTCGCCGACCGCATCCTCGGCGTCGCCGACTTCGCGTCGATCGGCACCAACGACCTGACCCAGTACACCCTCGCCGCCGACCGCATGCTCGGCACAGTGTCGGCCTACCAGGACCCGTGGCACCCCGCCGTCCTCCGCCTCGTCGGCGAGGTCGGCCGCGCGGGCGCCGCACTGGGCAAGCCCGTCGGCATCTGCGGCGAGGCCGCCGCGGACCCGCTGCTCGCCGTCGTCCTCGTCGGCCTCGGCGCGACCACCCTCTCGATGTCGCCGTCGGCTCTCGCCGACGTCCGCGCCGAGCTGGCGGAGCACACGCTCGCGGACGCCCAGCGGTTCGCCGAGCTCGCGCTCGCGGCCGACAGCGCCGCCGACGCACGGTCCGCCGTGACCGAGGCGATCGCCGCCTCCTAGACCCCGGTCCCCTGGACCGTCCCCCGAAGACAGCACCACCGCACAGCACCACCGCACAGCACCACCGCACAGCACCACCGCACAGCACCACCCCGAAGCACCACCACCCTTCACGTCCCGCGGGACCCGGCGGCCTCAGGAGCCGCCGGGCTCCCACCCCAAGAAATCGGAGAACACACCACATGACAACGACGTCAGCGACGGCGACGCGCGGTGGAGCGCGCGTCCACGTCCAGCGCTTCGGCACCTTCCTCTCGGGGATGGTCATGCCGAACATCGCGGCCTTCATCGCGTGGGGCCTCATCACCTCGCTCTTCATCGCGGCCGGCTGGCTGCCCAACGGCATCCTCGGCGGCTTCGGCGACGCGGCCCAGATCGGCTGGGAGGGTGCCCGCACCACCCTCGCCGCCGGTGAGGACGGCGCCACCTTCCAGCAGTACATCGGCCTCGTCGGCCCGATGATCACCTACCTGCTGCCGCTGCTCATCGCGAACACCGGTGGCCGCATGGTCTACGGCGCTCGCGGCGGCGTGGTCGCCTCGATCGCCACCATGGGCGTCATCGTCGGCGCGACCATCCCGATGTTCCTCGGCGCCATGATCGTCGGCCCGCTCGCCGCGTGGCTGATGAAGAAGGTCGACTCGATCTGGGACGGCAAGATCAAGCCCGGCTTCGAGATGCTGGTCAACAACTTCTCGGCCGGCATCCTCGGCATGCTGCTCTCGCTCGGAGCGTTCTTCGGCATCGCGCCGATCATCTCGTTCCTCACCAAGGTCCTGGGCGACGGCGTCGACCTCCTGGTCAACGCGGGGCTGCTCCCGCTGACCTCGATCTTCATCGAGCCGGCCAAGATCCTCTTCCTCAACAACGCCATCAACCAGGGCGTCCTCACCCCGCTCGGCACCGTCATGGCGCAGGAGACGGGCAAGTCGTACCTGTTCCTGCTCGAGGCGAACCCCGGCCCCGGCATGGGCGTCCTGCTGGCCTTCGCGATCTTCGGAGTCGGCATCGCCCGCGGTTCCGCCCCCGGCGCCGCGCTGATCCACTTCGTCGGCGGCATCCACGAGATCTACTTCCCCTACGTGCTGATGAAGCCCGCGCTGGTCGCGGCCGTCATCCTCGGCGGCATGACCGGTGTCGCGACCAACGTCGCGTTCGACTCCGGCCTCGTCGCTCCCGCCTCGCCCGGATCGATCATCGCGGTCCTCCTGCAGACCTCGCGCGACAGCTACCTCGGAGTCATCCTCTCGGTGCTCCTGTCGATGGCCGTGTCGTTCGCGGTCGCCTCGTTCATCATCCGCGGCAGCCGCAAGCGCGATCTCGAGGCGATGGAGGCGGGCGACGACAAGCTCGCCGCCGCGGTCGCCGCGAACGCCTCGAACAAGGGCAAGGACAGCTCGGTCGGCTCGCTGCTCAACCAGAGCGGTGCTCCGGCTCAGGACGGCGCCTCGGCGACGGCCACCGCGACCCAGGTGCGCAACATCGTGTTCGCCTGCGACGCCGGCATGGGCTCCTCCGCGATGGGCGCCTCGGTGCTCCGCAACAAGATGAAGAAGGCGGGCTTCGAGGACGTCTCGGTCACCAACAAGGCGATCGCGGCCCTCGAGGACGACGTCGACCTGGTGATCACCCAGGCCGAGCTGACCGAGCGCGCCCGCCAGCGCACTCCCGGCGCGATCCACGTCTCCGTCGACAACTTCATGAACTCGCCGAAGTACGACGAGGTCGTCTCGCTGGTCGCGGAGCAGCACGGCAAGTAGGACAGCAGTCCTTGCGAGGGAACCCGTATGGTGCGACTGGGCTTTCAGCTCGGGCCTGCGGGTTCCCTCGCCGTTTTCCACCCCTCGGAAGGACAGAAGACATGAGCGACGTGCTCACCATCGGACAGATCAACGCCTCCGGCACTGCGACCAGCAAGGAGGCCGCCATCAAGGAGGCGGCCGACATGCTCGTCGGCGTCGGAGCGGTCACCCCCGCCTACCACGAGGCGATGCTCGCGCGCGAGGCGACCGTCTCGACCTACATGGGCAACCTCCTCGCCATCCCGCACGGGACGAACGACGCGAAGGACGAGATCCGCTCGTCGGCGCTCTCCTTCGTGCGCTACGCGCAGCCGATCGACTGGGACGGCAACGAGGTGCGCTTCGTCGTCGGCATCGCCGGCGTCAACAACGAGCACCTCGAGATCCTCTCGAAGATCGCGATCATCTTCTCGGAGGAGGACGAGGTGCAGAAGCTCCTCGACGCCCCCGACGCGCAGGCCCTCTACGGCCTGCTGGGCGAGGTCAACTCCTGATGCCCACCGCCGTCCACTTCGGAGCGGGCAACATCGGCCGCGGCTTCGTCGGCCTGATCCTGCACGGCGCCGGCTACGAGCTCGTCTTCGCCGACGTCAACGCCGGACTCATCGGCCAGCTCGCGGCCGCCGACAGCTACGAGGTGCACGAGGTGGGGGAGGAGGCGACGACCCACGTGGTCGACCGCTTCCGCGCCATCGACTCGGCCGCCGACGAGGAGGCGCTCGTGCGCGAGATCGCGGAGGCGGACATCGTCACGACCGCGGTCGGGCCGAACATCCTCCGCTTCGTCGCGCCGGTCATCGCGAAGGGCCTCGCCGCCCGCGCCGAGTCGGCGCCGAAGCTCGCGGTGATGGCGTGCGAGAACGCGATCAACGCCACCCGGCTCCTGCAGACCGAGGTCGCGGCCGCCCTGGGCGCCGACGAGTGGGAGCGCCTGCGCACCCGTGCCGTCTTCGCCGATACCGCTGTCGACCGCATCGTCCCCAACCAGGAGGCGGGACAGGGCCTCGACGTCACGGTCGAGAGCTTCTTCGAGTGGGTCATCGACCGCACGCCCTTCGAGGGCGGGGAGCCCTCCCTCCCCGGAGCGACCTGGGTCGACGACCTCGAGCCGTTCATCGAGCGCAAGCTGTTCACGGTGAACACGGGCCACGCCACCGCGGCGTACGTCGGCTTCGCCGCCGGGGCGCACAAGCTCTCGGACGCGCTCGCTCTGCCCGAGGTCCACGACGCGGTGAAGGCCGCCCTCGAGGACACCAAGGCGCTGATCGTCGAGAAGCACGGCTTCAGCGACGCTGAGCAGCAGGCCTACCTCGAGAAGACGCTCACGCGCTTCGCCAACCCGTACCTGACCGACACGGTCGACCGGGTGGGGCGTCAGCCGCTGCGCAAGCTGTCGCGCCACGAGCGCTTCATCGGGCCTGCGGCCGAGCTCGCCGAGCGCGGTCGCACGCCCTCGGGGCTCCTCGCCGCGATCGGAGCCGCGCTGCGCTTCGACGTGCCCGAGGACCCGCAGAGCGTGGAGCTGAAGGAGAAGCTGGCGACCCTCTCGCCCGAGGACTTCGTCACCGAGGTGACGGGGCTCGCCTCCGACCACCCGCTCTACCCGCAGGTGCTGGCGGTCGTGCGCGGCTGAGCGCCTCACGACACCCGGAACGGACGGGACCGACTGCCACGGCGTCGGTCCCGTCCGTTCCGTGCGTTCGGGAGCGTTCCGTGCGCCCGGCGGAGCGGAGGCGCCCGGGCGTCAGAACAGGCGCCAGCGGGTCAGCGGCCAGGCGACCGCGAACACGCGCCCGACGACGCGCTCGAGCGGCACGGTCTTGACGCAGGCGTCGATCGGGCCCGGAGCTCCGCGGCAGGCGCCCATCGAGTCGTTCGAGTTCGAGCGGTGGTCGCCCATCACGAAGAGGGTGTCCTCCGGCACGGTGTACTCCTCGAAGCACCGGGTCGATGCCGGCTCGGTGGTGCAGTCGAGCGAGCCGGGGACGAAGGGGAAGTCCTCGAAGACGTACGACTCGTCGAGCGGCTGACCGTCGACGAGCACGCGCCCCTCGGCGTCGCAGCAGGAGACGGTCTGGCCGCCCACGGCGATCACCCGCTTGACGAGGAACTCCTCATGCGACGGTCCGATGCTGGTGACGTCGCCGAAGTACTTCACCGCCTCCGACAGCGGATTCCCGACCGCGTCGCTCGCGCCCCACCGGGCATCGCGCGAGAACACCACGATCTGCCCCGACTCCGGGTCGCCGTCGGGCGACGCGGTGCGGTCGACGAGGATCCGGTCGCCGAAGAACCCGCCGCCCTGGAGGGTGTTCTCCATCGAGCCGGTCGGCACGGTGTACACCTTCACGAAGAAGGTCTGCACGAGGGCGATCACGACGATCGCGACGACGACCGTGACCAGCGGATGCGAGTACCAGCGGCGCTCGCTCGGTGCCGTCTTCTGCGTGCGGGCCATGCGCACTCCCTCCGTGTGACGGGGAAAGCCTAGGCGGCGGCGAGCCGGGCGCCGGCGGCGGCGCGGTTCGCGCGGCGGGCGGCTCCGACACGCCCGAGCTGGCGGAGCGCGCGGGATTCGCGTAGTATCGACCCTTGGTGTTTTGTGCGTGCTCCGGCACGCCCGCGCACCGCATCCTGGGCGCTCGCCCGGGGGAGGATCGTCGCGGAAACATTCGCACGACCAGTACACACACTACTTCCGAACGACAGTGAGGCTATGGCCAAAAAAGACGGTGTCATCGAAATCGAAGGTGCGGTTGTCGAGGCGCTCCCCAACGCGATGTTCCGCGTGGAGCTGACCAACGGACACAAAGTTCTCGCCCACATCTCGGGCAAGATGCGTCAGCACTACATCCGGATCCTCCCCGAGGACCGGGTGATCGTGGAGCTGAGCCCTTACGACCTGACCCGCGGCCGGATCGTCTACCGCTACAAGTAGACGTTCGCTCCGCTGAGGTTCGCGACGTGCGTGTCCTGTAAGGAACGGCCCCGGCATCCGCCGGGAGCACGACGCCAGCGAAATCAAGGACAAGAACAATGAAGGTCAACCCCAGCGTCAAGCGCATCTGCGACCACTGCAAGATCATCCGCCGCCACGGCAACGTGATGGTCATCTGCAGCAGCAACCCCCGCCACAAGCAGCGCCAGGGCTAGTCCCGCTGCTCCGGCGGGAGCGCAGGGGCGGAGCGATCCGCCCCGACGAATGCACGACAGCACGACACACAGCAGCACCAGAAATCGCGCAGCGCCACCCCGGTGGCGGACGGCGAGGACACCTTCGGTCGGAGGCCGAGGCACCGGTGCTGCATCACACCTCCACTCACTCACAGGAGAAGCCACAATGGCACGTCTGGCAGGAGTAGACATCCCGCGCGAGAAGCGCGTGGAGGTCGCACTGACCTACATCTACGGGGTCGGCCGCACTCGCGCGCTCAAGGTTCTGAGCGACACCGAGATCGACGGCAACATCCGCGTCAAGGACCTCAGCGACGAGCAGCTCGTCGCCCTCCGCGACTACATCGAGGGCAACTACAAGGTGGAGGGAGACCTCCGCCGCGAGGTCGCCGCCGACATCCGCCGCAAGGTCGAGATCGGCTCGTACGAGGGCATCCGCCACCGTCGCGGCCTCCCGGTCCGTGGACAGCGCACCAAGACGAACGCGCGCACCCGCAAGGGACCCAAGCGCACCGTCGCCGGCAAGAAGAAGGCCGGCCGCAAGTAACGCGGGCGACACGGACCTAGAGGAGATAAAGAATTGGCTACCCCCAAGTCGGCCGCTCGTAAGCCGCGCCGCAAGGAGAAGAAGAACATCGCAGTGGGCCAGGCCCACATCAAGTCGACGTTCAACAACACCATCGTCTCGATCACCGACCCCTCCGGGGCCGTCATCAGCTGGGCCTCGTCCGGTGGAGTCGGCTTCAAGGGCTCGCGCAAGTCGACGCCCTTCGCCGCCCAGCTCGCCGCCGAGTCGGCTGCGCGTCAGGCGCAGGAGCACGGCATGAAGAAGGTCGACGTCTTCGTGAAGGGCCCGGGCTCCGGTCGCGAGACCGCGATCCGCTCGCTCCAGGCCGCAGGCCTCGAGGTCGGCTCGATCAACGACGTCACCCCGCAGGCGCACAACGGCTGCCGCCCGCCCAAGCGTCGTCGCGTCTAGCACCAGCACTCGCAGCCGTCGGTCGGCCGCACGAACCGCTCTCGGGCGGGGAGTGGGGCCGACCGGCGGATCGCGCATTTCTTTCACAACTTCATACCTCGCACACGCACGTGTCATATAGCGGACACGTGACGGAAAGGAATCATCAGTGCTTATCGCACAGCGCCCGACGCTCACCGAGGAGAACATCTCGGAGTTCCGTTCCCGCTTCGTCATCGAGCCCCTCGAGCCCGGCTTCGGCTACACGCTCGGCAACTCGCTGCGTCGCACCCTGCTGTCCTCCATCCCCGGCGCCGCTGTCACCAGCATCCGGATCGACGGAGTGCTGCACGAGTTCACGACGGTCCCGGGAGTCCGCGAGGACGTCACCGAGATCATCCTGAACATCAAGGGACTCGTCGTCTCGTCCGAGCACGACGAGCCGATCACCGCCTACCTGCGCAAGCAGGGCGCGGGTCAGGTCACCGCCGCGGACATCTCGGCTCCGGCCGGTGTCGAGATCCACAACCCGGACCTCGTCATCGCCACGCTGAACGACAAGGCCAAGTTCGAGCTCGAGCTGACGATCGAGCGCGGCCGCGGCTACGTCTCGGCGACCCAGAACCGCAGCGAGTTCTCCGAGGCCGGCCAGATCCCGGTCGACTCGATCTACTCGCCCGTGCTCAAGGTCACCTACCGCGTCGAGGCGACCCGTGCCGGTGAGCGCACCGACTTCGACCGCCTGGTCGTCGACGTCGAGTCGAAGCCGGCGATCACGCCGCGCGACGCCATCGCGTCGGCCGGTCGCACGCTGACCGAGCTGTTCGGTCTCGCCCGCGAGCTCAACACCGCGGCCGAGGGCATCGAGATCGGCCCCGCGCCGGTCGACGCCGTCCTCTCGACCGAGCTGTCGATGCCCATCGAGGACCTCGACCTCTCCGTGCGCAGCTACAACTGCCTGAAGCGCGAGGGCATCAACAACGTCAACGAGCTCGTCGCCCTGTCGGAGACGCAGCTCATGAACATCCGCAACTTCGGACAGAAGTCGGTGGATGAGGTCAAGGAGAAGCTGACCGAGCTGGGCCTGTCGCTGAAGGACTCGGTCCCCGGGTTCGACGGAGCCCACTTCTACAGCTACGACGACGAGAGCATCTAGGTTCCGCTTCCGGAGCCTGCGGCTCTTCGCGATCGACCTGCTGACACCCCTTTAGTACTGGAGTAAACCCATGCCCAAGCCCACGAAGGGCCCCCGCCTCGGAGGCGGTCCCGCACACGAGCGTCTGCTGCTCGCGAACCTGGCCGCGGCCCTGTTCACGCACAAGAGCATCAAGACGACCGAGACGAAGGCCAAGCGCCTGCGTCCCCTCGCCGAGCGTCTCGTGACGTTCGCCAAGCGCGGCGACCTGCACGCCCGTCGTCGCGTCCTCGCGACGATCGGCGACAAGTCGGTCGTCCACGAGCTCTTCACCGAGATCGCGCCGCTGGTCGCCGAGCGTGAGGGCGGCTACACCCGCATCACGAAGATCGGCCCGCGCAAGGGCGACAACGCGCCCATGGCCGTCATCGAGCTCGTCCTCGAGCCCGTGACGCCGAAGGCGAAGAAGTCGCGCACCTCGGCGGCGCCCGTCGCCGCTCCGGTGGACGACGCTCCCGCGTCGGTCGAGGAGACCAGCACCGACGAGACGGCCGTCCAGGACGCGCCCGTCGAGGACGCGCCCGTTCAGGACGCTCCCGTCGAGGAGACCGGCACCGAGACCAAGTAGTCCCGAGCCCTCCTCGAGAGCCCTCCGTCCCCACCGGGACGGGGGGCTCTCGTCGTCCGCGCCGTGGCGCGAGACGTCGCATACGATGGCGTGATCGTCCTCCTGGGGCGGTGCCTGCGTCACGACCGGCGCTCCCGGGGCCGCCGCCCCGACGATCCTCTGAAGGGGCTCCGTGCGCCTGCGTCTCCCGGTTCTCGTGTCCGCCACCGTCCTGCTGCTGAGCGGCTGCGCCTCCGGAGCCGTGATCGACGTGCCGGACTCGGCGGGTTCCGCCGCGACCGCCGTACCGACCGCCTCCGCCGCGCCGGAGCCGCCCGCAGCCACCTCGACGGCGGCGGCCGCTCTCGACTGCACCACCGCACTGCCCGCCGGCACGGTGGAGGACCGGCTCGGACTCCCGCGCGGCACTGCCACGCCCGCGGTCGTCGACGGTGACTGCGCCTACTCGATCGCCGGGAACCCCTCCGCGGTCGCCGTGTCGCTCACGCCGGCCCGGCTCGTCGACACCTTCACCGGCGAGGGCGACTCGCGGGGCGCCGCCTCGGTCCCTCTCGGCTCCGCGGCGTACTGGGTGCAGGGCAGCGCAGCGACGTCGACGCCGTCCGAGCTCGCCGTCCTCGCGGGCGGGCAGGAGCTGCACATCGTCTCGTTCGTCGGCGACCAGGGCGCCCTGCTCGACTGGGCGGTCGCGGTCCTCGGCTCGGTCGGGGTGGACCTCGTCGTCGCCTGAGCGGGCCGGGCCGACGACCTAGACTCGACGGATGCTTCACCGAGTCCGCCTCGATCTGGCCTACGACGGCACGCACTTCGCGGGATGGGCCAAGCAGCCGGGTCTGCGGACGGTGCAGGGGGTGCTCGAGGACGCCCTCGCCGTGCTCCTGCGGACCGAGGAGCGCCCCGTGGTCACGGTGGCCGGCCGGACGGATGCCGGAGTCCACGCGAGCGCGCAGGTGGCGCACCTGGATCTCACCGATGAGCAGTGGCAGCGCCTCAGCGGTCCGCGCCGCGCGACCGACGAGACGCTCCTCCCACCGGCCGCTCTGGAGCGCCGCCTGCGCGGGTACCTCGGGCAGTACTCCGACGTCTCGGTGCACCGGATCTCGGCGGCGCCGGAGGGGTTCGACGCCCGCTTCTCGGCGCGGTGGCGCCGCTACGAGTACCGCCTCGCCGACGCCTCCTCGATGCGGCACCCGCTCGAGCGCGCCTCCACGACCTGGATCACCGAGTCGCTCGACGAGGGTGAGATGGCGCGCGCGGCGCACGCGCTGCTCGGGCTGCACGACTTCGCGTCGTTCTGCCGGGCGCGCGTGGGCGCGACCACGATCCGCAGCCTCCTCGACTTCGAGTGGGAGCGCGACACCGACGGGGTGCTGCACGCCCACCTGCGGGCGGACGCCTTCTGCCACAGCATGGTGCGGGCCCTGGTGGGCGCGTGCGTCGCGGTCGGCATGGGCAAGCTGGACGCATCGGAGGTCACGGGCCTGCGCGACGGCGTCGCCCGGACGAACGCCTTCGGCGTGATGCCGGCCCGCGGCCTGATCCTGCGCGAGATCGACTACCCCGACGACGCCTCCCTCGCAGAGCGCGCCGTGATCACCCGCGCCAAGCGCACGGTGGCTACGGTCGACTCCGATGGGAAGGACCCCGAATGATCCGCATCCTCCGCACCGCGGTCCCGATCGCGGTGCTCGCCGCCGCTCTCGCGGGCTGCTCGTCGTCGACGATCGACATCCCGGAGGGGGCGCAGGTCGCTCCCGCGCCGACCGCCGCACCGACCGAGACCGCCGCGATCGAGCCCGCTCCCGAAGCGCCCGTCGAGGCCGCGCCGGTCGAGACCACCCCCGCCACTGCCGGCCGGGTGCTCGACTGCGCGGCCGTCCTCCCCGCCGAGACCATCGAGAGCGCCCTCTCGCTCCCTACCGGATTCGTCACCGCCTCCGAGCAGAGCGACGGCTGCGCGTGGGCGATGGCCGGGAACCCGTCGGCGCTCACGGTGCAGGCGGTGACCGGAGCGACGGAGGAGACGCTCGCGCAGCAGGAGGCGACCGGTGCCGCGACCTCGAGCACGCTCGGCGATCGGGCGTTCTACCGCGCCGGAGACGCGGCCGTCGATCCGGCCGCGACCCTGATCGTGCTGGTCGGCGACGAGATGGTCACGCTGCGCTCGTACGTCGGCGACCAGGCCGCGCTCGAGGAGCTCGCGAGCGACGCGCTGACCGCCCTCGATCTCGACCCCTCCTGACGCCCGGTCGACCGCGGACCGCGTCGTCGTGCTTCCGCTGATGAGCTCTGTGCTGTAATGTCGACCCTTGGTGTTTTCGGCCGTGTGCCGAGCGCCCGAAGTTGAGCCCTCCACCGGTTCGGTTCCCCCGCCTCGCGGGGAGAACGGCCACGGAGCGGGATTCACGAACACCTCACTCCGATCAGAAAGCAGCACTCACGTGACTCGCACTTTTTCTCCGAAGCCGGCTGACGTCCAGCACGACTGGATCGTCATCGACGCGTCCGACGTCGTGCTCGGCCGTCTCGCCACCCACGCCGCGGCGCTCCTGCGCGGCAAGCACAAGGCCACCTTCGCGCCGCACATGGACATGGGCGACTTCGTCATCATCGTCAACGCCGAGAAGGTCGCCCTCACCGGCCAGAAGCTCCTCCAGAAGAAGGCCTACCGCCACTCCGGCTACCCGGGCGGCCTCTCGGCCACCACGTACGCCGAGCTCCTCGAGAAGAACCCGGCCCGCGCCGTCGAGAAGGCCATCCGCGGCATGCTCCCCAAGAACTCCCTCGGTCGTGCGCAGCTGCGCAAGCTGAAGGTCTACACGGGCTCCGAGCACCCCCACGCGGCGCAGCAGCCCCAGGCGTACGCCTTCAACCAGGTCGCCCAGTAGGCTCCGGCCCTCCCCGACACCTCAGACTTCGAAGACAAAGGATCACCTACACCGTGGCGAAGATCGCAGACCAGCTCGACGTGGCTCCCGAGAGCTACTCCACCGAAAGCACGGCCCCCGAGGCGTCCTCGACGCCCCGCGCCGTCCTCAACGTCTCCGGCGCAGCCGTGGGCCGACGCAAGCAGGCCATCGCCCGCGTGCGCCTCGTCCCCGGCTCCGGCGGAATGACCGTGAACGCCCGCGAGTTCGCGGAGTACTTCCCCAACAAGCTGCACCAGCAGCTGATCACCGACCCGTTCAAGGTCCTCGACCTCATCGGCTCGTACGACGTGGTCGCCAAGATCACCGGTGGCGGCCCCTCCGGCCAGGCCGGTGCGCTCCGCCTCGCGATCGCGCGTGCGCTGAACGAGATCGACCGCGAGAACAACCGCGCCATCCTCAAGAAGGCCGGCTTCCTCACCCGCGACGCTCGCGTCATCGAGCGCAAGAAGGCCGGTCTCAAGAAGGCCCGCAAGGCGTCCCAGTTCTCGAAGCGCTAGTCGGCGCGGCCTCCGTGCCGCTCGACCAGTAGCTCGAGAAGTGGTCTGCGCTATGCCGCGCCTTTTCGGAACCGACGGCGTCCGTGGCCTCGCGAATCGCGAGGTCACGGCCGACCTGGCCCTCGGCCTCGCCCAGGCGGCCGCCCGTGTACTCGGTGCGGCCGCCCGGGCCGAAGGCCGACGGCCCGTCGCCGTCCTCGCCCGCGACCCCCGCATCTCCGGTCAGTTCATCGGAGCGGCCGTCGCCGCGGGTCTCGCCAGCGCGGGGGTCGACGTCCTCGACGCCGGCGTGATCCCCACGCCCGCCACCGCGTACCTCATCGCCGACGAGCGCGCCGACTTCGGCGTGATGATCTCGGCCTCGCACAACCCGGCCGCCGACAACGGCATCAAGTTCTTCGCGGCGGGCGGCCGCAAGCTGCCCGACGAGCTCGAGAACCGCATCGAGGCGGCTCTCGGAGTCCCGCCGCTCACACCGACCGGGGCCGACGTCGGACGCATCCGCCGCTTCGCCGACGCCGAGGACCGCTACGTGGTCCACCTGCTCGGCTCGCTCGGCAGCACCCGGCTCGACGGCCTGCACGTCGTCATCGACTGCGCCCACGGCGCGGCCGCCGGCATCTCGCCCGAGGTCTTCACCGACGCCGGCGCGACCGTCACGGTGATCGGCAACGATCCCGACGGCCTCAACATCAACGACGGAGTGGGCTCCACCCACCTCGACAACGTCGCGGAGGCGGTCCGCGCCGCCGGCGCCGACCTCGGCATCGCGCACGACGGCGACGCCGACCGCTGCCTCGCGGTCGACGCCGACGGACGCGTCGTCGACGGCGACCAGATCATGGCGATCCTCGCGACCTCGATGGCGCGCCGCGGTGTCCTCCGCGACAACGTCCTCGTCGCGACGGTCATGAGCAACCTCGGGCTGAAGCTCGCGATGGCGGAGGCGGGCATCCGCGTCATCCAGACCGGCGTCGGCGACCGCTACGTGCTCGAGGCGATGAACGAGGGCGAGTACTCCCTCGGCGGCGAGCAGTCGGGCCACGTCATCATGAGCCGCTACGCGACCACCGGCGACGGCGTGCTCACCGGCCTTCAGCTGGCCGCCGAGATGGCACGCACCGGGAAGACGCTCGCCGAGCTGGCCTCGGTGATGAGCGTGTTCCCGCAGACCCTGGTCAACGTGCGCGGAGTCGACCGCGACGGCGTGCACGACGACGAGGTGATCGCCGCCGCGGTCGCCCGGGCCTCCTCCGAGCTCGGGACCGACGGCCGGGTGCTGCTGCGCCCCTCCGGGACCGAGCCGATGGTGCGCGTGATGGTCGAGGCCAAGACGCAGGAGACGGCCGACCGGCTGGCGGAGTCCCTCGCGGCCGTGGTGCTCGCGCAGCTGCGCTCCGCTCACTAGAACGCCGGTCCCTGCCCGGCGTCCCGCAGTCGGGCTGTGTTCATGAGGACGCCGGTCCCTGCCCGGCGTTCCGCAGTCGCTTGCCGAGGTGGTTGCGCGGGTGGAGCGTGTTGCGTTCGCCGCGCCGGAATCGCTTGGCACGCGATTGCGTCGACGGCTGTGCTGTCTGGACGCCGGTCCCTGCCCGGCGTTCCGCAGTCGCTTGCCGAGGTGGTTGCGCGGGTGGAGCGTGTTGCGTTCGCCGCGCCGGAATCGCTTGGCACGCGATTGCGTCGACGGCTGTGCTGTCTGGACGCCGGTCCCTGCCCGGCGTTCCGCAGTCGCTTGCCGAGGTGGTTGCGCGGGTGGAGCGTGTTGCGTTCGCCGCGCCGGAATCGCTCGGCACGCGATTGCGTCGACGGCTGTGCTGTCTGGACGCCGGTCCCTGCCCGGCGTCCCGCAGTCGGCCTGCCGAGGTGGTTGCGCGGGTGGAGCGTGTCGCGTTCGGAGCGTCCGAATCGCTTGGGACGCGATTCGGACGACACCTCGAGGGTGGTCGCCGGTCCGATGAGCGCAGCTCGGAGGATGCTCCTTCCTGCCTGCTGGTCGAGCAGGGCCGTCGGGCCGTTTCGAGACCCAGCGGACCCGGCAGGTCGGCCTGTCGGATCGGCCCTCCGACTCCGCTGGATCTCGATACGGCCGCAAGCGGGCTGCTCGATCGAGCAGGCAGAGGAGAGCCGCCCGGTCAGATCTTGCGGAGGAGCACCGACGAGACGGAGTGGTCGGCCTGCTTGCGCAGGACCAGGCTCGCGCGGGAGCGGGTCGGGCGCACGTTCTGCACGAGGTTGGGCTCGTTGATGGTCGACCAGATGTCGCGGGCGCGGCTGCGCGCCTCGTCGGGGGTGAGCGCGGCGTAGCGGTGGAAGTACGAGTTCGGATTCGCGAACGCGCCCTGCTGCAGCGCGAGGAAGCGCTCCTCGTACCAGCGGGCGATGTCGCTCGTGCGCGCATCGACGTAGACCGTGAAGTCGAAGAGGTCGCTCACCGCGAGCCCGTTCCCGGGGACCGGGGGCTGCAGCACGTTCAGGCCCTCGACGATCAGCACGTCGGGCCGCCGCACGACGATCTCGGCGTCGGGGACGATGTCGTACGAGAGGTGCGAGTAGAACGGCGCCCGCACCTCCGCGGCCCCGCCCTTGACCTCCGAGACGAAGCGCAGCAGCGCCCGGCGGTCGTAAGACTCCGGGAACCCCTTGCGGGCCATCAGCCCGCGGCGCTCGAGCTCGCGGTTGGGCAGCAGGAACCCGTCGGTGGTGACCAGCTCGACGCGCGGAGTGTCGTCCCAGCGCGCGAGCAGCTCGCGCAGCAGCCGCGCGATCGTCGACTTGCCCACCGCGACCGAGCCGGCGACTCCGATCACGAACGGAGTCGCCTGCGCCCGCTCGCCGAGGAACGTGCTCGTCGCGCGGTGCAGCTGCCTCGCGCCGCCCGCGTAGAGCGTCAGCAGGCGCGACAGGGGGACGTACACCTCGGCGACCTCGGTGAGGCTGAGCCGATCGCCGAGTCCGCGCAGCTGCACGACCTCGGTCTCGGTCAGCGGCAGCTCGGTGCTGCGGGCCAGCTCGGCCCAGTCGGACCGCGAGATCTCGACGAACGGAGAGGGGTGCGCCTCGCGCCCGGGATCACGAGCTGACGACGGCATGACCCCCGATCCTACTGTCCGCCGCGGCCCGCCCCGACGGGATCGAGCCCCTGCCCGATTCCGGATCAGCCGCCGTTTAGGATCGAGCACATGTGTGGAATCGTGGGATACGTCGGTGAGCGGGACAGCCTGGCCGTGCTGCTCGGGGGCCTGAAGCGTCTGGAGTACCGCGGCTACGACTCCGCGGGCGTCGCCGTCATCGACGCCGACGGACAGCTCGACAGCCGTAAGCGCTCGGGCAAGCTCAGCGTCCTCGTCGACGACCTGGAGGCGCGTCCGCTCGCCGAGGGCACGACCGGCATCGGGCACACCCGCTGGGCGACGCACGGCGGCCCGACCGACCGCAACGCGCACCCGCACCTCGCCGACGACGGGAAGCTCGCCGTCATCCACAACGGCATCATCGAGAACTTCCAGCCGCTCAAGGAGGAGCTCGAGGCCGAGGGCGCCGTCTTCGAGAGCGAGACCGACACGGAGGTCGCCGCGCACCTGATCGCCCGCGAGTACCGCCGCACCGGCGACCTCGTGCTGGCGTTCCAGGCGATCGTCGCCCGACTCGAGGGCGCGTTCACCCTGCTCGCCCTGCACCAGGACCAGCCGGGCGTCGTCGTCGGCGCCCGCCGCAACTCCCCGCTCGTCATCGGCCTCGGCGACGGCGAGAACTTCCTCGGCTCCGACGTGGCCGCGTTCGTCGAGTTCACCCGCCGCGCGGTCGCGATCGGCCAGGACCAGATCGTCACGATCACGCCCGAGCTGGTCACCGTCACGGACTTCTTCGGCGAGCCGGTCGAGACCGAGCCGTTCGAGATCGCGTGGGACGCCTCCGCCTCCGAGAAGGGCGGCTGGTCGAGCTTCATGGCGAAGGAGATCACCGAGGGCCCGGAGGCGGTCGCCAACACGCTGCGCGGCCGCATCCACGACGGTGCGATCACCCTGCCCGAGCTCGAGAGCCTCGACGGCATCCTCACCGAGATCGACCGCATCACCGTCATCGCCTGCGGCACCGCGGCGTACTCGGGCATGGTCGCGAAGTACGCGATCGAGAAGTGGGCGCGCGTGCCCGTCGAGGTCGAGCTGAGCCACGAGTTCCGCTACCGCGACCCGGTGCTCACGCCGCGCACGCTCGTCGTCTCGATCAGCCAGTCGGGCGAGACGATGGACACGCTGATGGCGGTCAAGTACGCCCGCGAGAAGGGCGCCCGGACGCTCTCCGTCTGCAACACGCAGGGCGCGACGATCCCGCGCGAGTCCGACGCCGTCCTCTACACGCACGCCGGCCCGGAGGTGGCGGTCGCCTCGACGAAGGCGTTCGTCGCCCAGATCGCGGCGCTGTACCTCTTCGGCCTCCACCTCGCGACGGTGCGCGGCGCCGCCTCCGCCGAGCTCGTCGCCTCGCAGGCGGCCCAGCTCGCTGCGATCCCCGAGAAGCTCTCGCGGGTGCTCGACGCCTCCGAGGACATCGCCCAGCTCGCCGGCTGGATGGCCGACACCCGTGCCGTGCTCTTCCTCGGGCGGCACGTCGGCTACCCGGTCGCGCTCGAGGGCGCGCTCAAGCTCAAGGAGCTGGCCTACATCCACGCCGAGGGCTTCGCCGCGGGCGAGCTCAAGCACGGGCCGATCGCGCTGATCGAGCCGGGCCAGGTCGTCTTCGTGATCGTGCCGAGCCCGAGCGAGTCGTACGAGCTGCAGCGCAAGGTGATCTCGAACATCCAGGAGATCAAGGCGCGCGGCGCCCGCGTCATCGCGATCGCGGAGCAGGGCGACACGGCCGCGATCCAGATCGCCGACGAGGTCGTGCCGATCCCGCTGGCCGACCCGCTGTTCGAGCCGCTGCTCGCGGTCACCCCGCTGCAGATGTTCGCGATGGAGCTCGCCGCGGCCAAGGGTCTGGACGTCGATCAGCCGCGCAACCTCGCGAAGTCCGTCACGGTCGAGTGATCGCGTCGTGATCGTGGGGATCGGCGTGGACGTGGTCGACCTCGCCCGCTTCGAGCGGGCGATCGCCCGCACCCCGCGCCTGCGCGAGCGCCTGTTCGCCGAGAGCGAACGCGAGCTCCCGGTCGCCTCGCTCGCGGGGCGGTTCGCGGCGAAGGAGGCGCTCATCAAGGCGCTCGGCGACTCCGTCGGCGCCCGCTGGCACGACATGGTCGTGGAGCGCGACGAGCACGGAAACCCGTCCTTCGCCCTGCAGGGCCCGGCGCGGGCCGCGGCCGAGGCGCGGGGGATCGCACGGCTGCACCTCTCGATGACGCACGATGCGGGAGTCGCCTGCGCGTTCGTGGTGGCCGAGTCGTGATCGCCCCGCTCTCGTTCCGCGAGGCCCTGATCGACACCGACGCGATCTCGGCGAACGTCGCGCGCCTGCGCGAGCTGACCGGTGCGCGGCGCCTGATGGCGGTCGTGAAGGCGAACGCGTACGGGCACGGGGCGCTCGTCGCCGCGCAGGCCGCGCTCGCCGGCGGAGCCGACGCGCTGGGCACCGCGGATCTCGCCGAGGCCGTCGCCCTGCGCGAGGCGGGCGTGCTCGCGCCGATCCTCTGCTGGCTGCACGACCCGGGGGAGGACTTCGACGGAGCCCTCGAGCACGGGATCGACGTCGCCGTCTCGTCGCGCGCGCAGCTCGACGCGCTCGCGCAGGCGGCGGAGGACCGCGGCGTCCGCGCCGCCGTGCAGCTCAAGGTCGACACCGGCCTCAGCCGCAACGGCGCTCCCGAGCAGGAGTGGGCGTCGCTCGCCCAGGCGCTCGCCCGCCACACCGCTCGCGGTGCCCTGCACCTCACCGGACTGTTCTCGCACCTCTCGAACACCTCGCGCGCCGACGACCTCGACCAGCTCGCCGTGCTCCGGCGCGCCGCCGCGCTCCTCGAGGAGCACGGCCTCGCCGCCCCCGTCGTGCACCTCGCCGCGACGGCCGGCGCGCTGCGGCTGCCCGAGGCGAGACTCGACCTCGTCCGCACCGGCATCGGCGTCTACGGGCTCTCGCCCTTCGACGACGAGAGCGCGCTCGACCTCGGGCTGACACCGGCGATGACGCTGCAGGGCCGGGTGGCCGGAGTGCGCCGGGTCGAGCCCGGCACCGGGGTCAGCTACGACTACACCTACCGCTCCGCCGGCGAGACCACCCTCGCCCTCGTCCCGTTCGGCTACGCCGACGGCATCCCGCGCAGTGCCTCCGGAGTCGCGGAGGTCTCGATCGCCGGGCGCCGCCACCGCATCGCCGGTCGCGTCGCGATGGACCAGTTCGTGGTCGATGCGGGCGACGCCCCGGTCGCGGTCGGCGACCCGGTCATCCTCTGGGGAGACCCGACGACCGGCGTCCCCTCGGTCGACGAGTGGGCTCGCTGGTGCGGCACGATCAACTACGAGCTCGTCACCCGCCTCGGCCCGCGGGTGCAGCGACGGGCCGTCGGCGGAGCGGGCGGCGTCCGTGCCTGAGCGCGCGTGGTTCGCCGACCGCGACGTCGAGGTCGCGGATCCCGGGGCGATGGAGGAGCTCGGCCGCTCCCTCGGCCGCGTGCTGCGGGCGGGCGACCTGCTGGTGCTCACCGGGCCCCTCGGCGCGGGCAAGACGACGTTCACCCGGGGTCTGGGTGAGGGGCTGGACGTGCGGGGCCCGGTGACGAGCCCCACCTTCGTGATCGCGCGGACGCATCCGCCCCTGCACGACGGCCCGCCGCTCGTGCACGTCGACGCGTACCGCGTCGGCTCGCCCGTCGAGCTGGACGACCTCGACCTCGACCTCGAGCGCTCCGTCGTGGTCGTCGAGTGGGGTGCCGGCATGCTCGACGGCGTCGCGGAGTCGTGGCTCGACATCGTCATCGAGCGCCCGACCGCGGGGTCCGAGGCCGAGGAGGGCGAGGAGCCGATCGAGCCGCGCTCCGTCCGCTTCCGCGGCACCGGCTGGGTCTGACGACCGGCGAGTACCCTGTCAGGGTGCTTCTCGCGATCGACACCTCCTCCGGTACCTCCGTCGCCGTCGTCGACGAGACCGGCGAGGTCAGGGCGGAGTGCGCCGAGACCGACACGATGCGGCACGCCGAGGTCGTCGGCTCCCTGATCAGCGCCGCGCTCGAGTCCGCCGGAGTCGCGCCCGCCGACATCGAGGCGGTCGCCGTCGGCATGGGTCCCGGCCCCTTCACGGGCCTGCGGGTCGGCATCGCCGCCGCCCGCGCGTTCGCCGTCGGCCGCGGGATCCCGACGATCCCCGTGGTCTCGCACGACGCGATCGCCCTCGAGGCGCTCCGGCACGGCCGCTCGGCCGGTCTCCTCGTCGTCACGGACGCCCGGCGCCGCGAGCTCTACTGGAGCGCCTACGCGGGACTCGATGCGGCGGGGATCCCGGAGCGCCTCGCCGGGCCCGGGCTCGACAAGCCGCCCGCGCTGCCGTTCCCCGAGCTCCCGCGCCTCGAGGCCGCGACCGTGTCGGCCGCCGAGCTCGGAGTCGTCGCCGTGCGCACCCGCGCCGCCGGCCGCCTCCCCGCCGCCGACGAGCCGCTCTACCTCCGCTCGCCCGACGTCACGCTCTCGGCCGGCCCGAAGCGCGTGACCGGATGACCGCGGCCGCGATCCGCGAGGCCGCCGCCTCCGATCTCGACGCGATCATGGCGATCGAGGAGTCGGAGTTCACCAGCGACGCCTGGTCGCGCTCGATGATGGCCGGCGAGCTGCGGAGCCCGCACACGCGCTACGTCGTCGCCGAGCTCGGCGGCGCCGTCGTCGGCTACGCGGGACTGCTCTGCCCCGTGGGCGCGCACGAGGGGGACGTGCAGACGATCGCCGTCGTCCCCGCGGCCCGGGGTGCCGGGCTCGGCCGCCGGCTGCTGCGCCACCTCGTCGAGACCGCGGCCCGGCGCGGAGCCCGCGAGGTGTTCCTCGAGGTGCGCGCCGACAATCCGGTCGCGCAGTCGCTCTACCTCTCGGAGGGCTTCGTCGAGATCGCCGTCCGCCCCGCCTACTACCAGCCCGACGGGGTCGACGCGCTCGTGATGCGCCTGCCCCTCGCTTCCCAGGAGACGCCATGACCACCGGCCCGCTCGTGCTCGGCATCGAGACCAGCTGCGACGAGACGGGGATCGGCATCGTGCGCGGCACGACCCTGCTCGCCAACACGATCGCCTCGTCGATGGACGAGCACGCGCGCTACGGCGGAGTGGTCCCCGAGGTCGCGGCGAGGGCCCACCTCGAGGCGCTCGAGCCGACCCTGCGGACCGCGCTGGCGGAGGCGGGGGTGTCGCTCGACGAGCTCGACGCGATCGCGGTCACCAGCGGTCCCGGTCTCTCGGGGGCGCTGATGGTGGGCGTGGGGGCGGCGAAGGCGCTCGCCGTCTCGCTGCAGAAGCCGCTCTACGCGGTGAACCACCTGGTCGGGCACGTCGGAGCCGACGTGCTCCGCGCCGACGGCACTCCCGGCAGCCCCGTCGAGGTGCCGACGATCGCACTGCTGGTCTCGGGCGGCCACACCTCGCTCCTGCACGTGCGCGACCTCGTCTCGGACGTCGAGCTGCTCGGCGAGACCATCGACGACGCGGCGGGGGAGGCGTTCGACAAGGTCGCGCGCGTGCTCGGCCTGCCCTATCCCGGCGGTCCGCAGATCGACCGCGTGGCCGCCGACGGCGATCCGCGGGCGATCCGGTTCCCGCGCGGGCTGACCCTGCCCAAGGACAGGGAGAGGCACCGCTACGACTTCTCGTTCTCGGGGCTGAAGACCGCCGTCGCGCGCTGGGTCGAGAAGCGCCAGGACGCGGGGGAGGAGGTGCCGGTCGCCGATGTCGCCGCGAGCTTCCGCGAGGCGGTCGCCGACGTGCTCCTGACGAAGGCCGTCGCGGCCTGCGTCGACCGGGGGGTGCCGCGACTGCTGCTCGGCGGCGGGGTCGTGGCGAACGCGCGGGTGCGCTCGCTCGCCGCGGAGCGCTGCGCGGCCGCCGGCATCGCGCTGCGGATCCCTCCGCTCTCGCTCTGCACGGACAACGGAGCGATGATCGCCGCGCTCGGCGCGCAGCTCATCGAGGCGGGGCACGCGCCCTCGAGCCTCTCGTTCGGGGCCGACTCGACGCTGCCGGTGACGGAGATCCAGGTCCACTGAGGTCGCCTACTCCGGCGTCGCGGGGGCGCACAAGCGGCACCCAGGCTTTTGACAGTCGGTCGAGGCCCCTGCCACGCTGAGCGCATCCAGTCGTTCCTGATCAAGGGGGATCCCATGACCACTCCGTACACGCCCGCCTCCGACCGCTACAACATCCTGGCGATCATCGGCTTCATCGCGTCGTTCTTCGTCTCGATCGTGGGCATCGTGCTGGGCTTCGTCGCCCTGTCGCAGATCAAGCGGACCGGAGAGAAGGGCCGCGGCCTCGCGATCGCCGCGATCATCATCGGCTTCGCCGCCATCATCATCACGATCTTCCTGGTCATCGGCCTGTTCGCCGTCGCGGCCACCATGCCCACGACCGGGTACTGATCCCGATGCGCCCCCTCCGATCCCGGTGGGGGCGCTCCGTCCGACGAGGAGAGACGCCGTGAGCGACACCAGCGAGCCGAGAGCGTCGTACGCCGCACCCTCGGGGCCGCCCTCCGCGGAGTACCCGCCCCCGGCCGGTCCGCCCGGCGGCGAGGCTCCGGTCGTCCGCGCCACCCGGCCTCCCCTCAACCCGCTCGCCGTGGCCGCTCTCATCTGCGGCCTGCTCGGTCTCGCGCCCGCGGCGATCGTGCTCGGCCACGTCGGGCTCGTGCAGGCGGGCCGCTCGGGACAGCGCGGGCGCGGGATCGCCGTCGCCGGCCTCGTGCTCGGCTACCTGGTCGTCGTCCTCGCCGTCGCGGGCTGGTTCGCCTACACGGCCTTCGTCGGCGGTCTGCGGAGCGACGGGTACCTGCCCGCCTGACCGGGATCCCGGGTCGCCCCGGCCACCCGTCGGTAAGCTCGTGCGCATGAGCGACAGCACCCAGTCCGGGTCCGAGGACCGACCCGGCTCCGTCCCCGTTCCGCCCGCGCCTCCGGCACCGCCCGCTCCTCCCGTGCCGCCCGCTCCTCCGGCCGGGTCGTCCACTCCGGCCGGGTCGTCGCCCCCGCAGGCTCCGCAGGCCCCGCCCGCTCCTCCGGCGCCTCCCGCCTACTCCGGCGACGCGAGGCCCTCGTACGGCTCGCCGGCCTACGGCACGCCGGCTCCCGGGTACGCCTACGCTCCCGCACCCGCCGCGCCGCCCCGCACGCTGAGCCTCGTCGGCATGATCCTGGGCATCGTCGGCCTCGTCATCACGGTCTTCGCCTGGGGCTTCGGCTTCATCCTCTCGGCTCCCGCCGTCGTGCTCGGGTTCCTCGGACGCCGGCGCGAGCCGGCCGCGCGCGGCTTCGCCCTCGCGGCGATCATCACCGGGTTCGCCGGGATCGCCGTCTCGCTGATCTTCCTCGCGATCACGATCGTGCTCTTCGCCGTCGCGCTGGGCGCGGCGAGCTCCTCCGGATACTGACCCGGATCAGGCCGCCCGCTCGGCCAGGAGCGCGCGGTGCCGGCCCTGCACCCGCGTGAGGAGCAGGACGGCGCTGCCCGCGCCCTTGAGGCCGAGCTTCTTGCGGAAGAGCGCAGGATCGACGTCGACGCCGCGCTTCTTGATCTCGAGCACGCCGATCCCGCGGCCCTTGAGCTCGCGGGCGAGCGTGCGCTCGTCGAGGGGGAGCTCCGCGAGCACGCGGAAGCTGCGGAGGAAGGGCGTCGTCGAGGGTTCGTTGCCCGTCAGGTAGGCGATGCCGGGCGAGAGCATCCGCGATCCGCTCGAGCGCGCGAGCTCACCCAGTAGACGGGCGCGGATCGCGGAGCCGTCGGGCTCGTGGACGAAGGCGCCGAGCTCGCCCACCTCCTCGTCCTCGCTGTCGGCGGCCGCGGTCAGCTCGGAGGCCCCGCTGGAGCCGAGCAGGAGCGCCGACCGGCGGACCCCGGGACGTGCGAGAGCGCCGAACCACAGACCCGTCTCGACCAGCTCGCCGTCGACCGACACCCACTGCGCCTCCGCCTCGGCCGGGATGCGCTCGCGGTCGAAGCCGGGACCGAGCTTGATGCCGGCCGGCCGGTGCTCGGCCAGGCCGAAGGCGAAGTCGAGGGAGGGGGAGTAGTCGTCGGGATCCTCCAGCCGCCGCGTCTCGCGGTGCCCGGCCGTGCGCCGCGCGGGGTCGAGGTAGACGGCGTCGAAGCCGTCGAGGTCGAAGGTCTCGGCGTCGGCGTGCACCGCGCGAGCGGAGGGGAACGGGGCGAGGTTGAAGCTCGCGAGGGTGGCGGTGATCTCGTCGGCGTCGACGGCCGTGACCTCGAGGTCGATCGCCGCGAGGGCGAGGGCGTCGCCTCCGATACCGCTGCCGAGGTCGGCGATGCGCGTGACCCCCGCCGCCGCGAACCGGCCGGCGTGGAGTGCGGCGACCCGGAGGCGCGTCGCCTGCTCGAGGCCCGCGTCGGTGAAGAGCATCGAGCGCGCGAACTCGCCGAACTTCGACACCGCGCGCGCTCGCAGGCGGGCCTGGGTGAGCACGGCGGCGACGAGACCGGGGGAGTGGCCCGCCGCGCGGAGCGTCGCGACGGCGCGCACGAGGTCGTCGGAGCGGTATCCGTCGAGACCGTCGAGGAGCCGCAGCCCCTCCGGGGAGAGGAGCTCGACCAGCTCGTCGCGATGCATCCGGCCATGCTAGGCCACCCGCTCCCGGGCCCGATCCGCTCGTCTTGGCACTCTGATTGCACGAGTGCCAGCCTTGCCTCTACAGTGGATCTAGCACTCTCGGAGCGTGTCTGCCAATGACAGCGCTCCGTCCCAACGTCGTCAAGAAAGAGGTCAACCGTGTCGGTGTCCATCAAGCCGCTCGAAGATCGCATCGTCATCAAGCAGGTCGAGGCGGAGCAGGTGACCGCTTCCGGTCTCGTCATCCCCGACACCGCCAAGGAGAAGCCGCAGGAGGGCGAAGTCGTCGCCGTGGGCCCCGGCCGCATCGACGACAACGGCAACCGCGTCCCCCTCGACGTCGCCGTGGGTGACAAGGTCATCTACTCCAAGTACGGCGGAACCGAGGTCAAGTTCTCGGGCGAGGACCTCCTGGTCCTCTCCGCGCGCGACGTCCTCGCGGTCGTCGTCCGCTAGGACGGTTCCCCGAAGGGCCCGGCGACTGCTGTCGCCGGGCCCTTCGCCGTGTCCGGGGCGGGCCTCCTCGCGACAGGTGGCCTGATCCCGGCGTCCGGCGGCCGTTCTGCGCGGTCCGGCGGCCGGGCTCCTGCGTAGCATCGGAGGGGTGTCCGCCTCCCGCACCCCGCCCGACTCCCTCGAGCCCTCCACCGCCGGCATCCCGGTCGGCGAGGGCGTGGAGGCGCTCGGCGACGACCGTCCGTCCGGCGCGATGTCGTCGACGGGCCTGTGGTTCGGCTTCGGCGCCTACCTGCTGTGGGGCGCGATGCCGCTCTACTTCATCGCGATGGCGCCCGCCTCGCCGTTCGAGATCGTCGCCTTCCGGGTGCTCTTCTCGCTCGTCTTCTGCGGGGTGCTGCTGACGGTCACCCGCAGCTGGCCGGGCTTCCTCGGGCTGTTCCGCGAACCGCGACTCCTCGCGGTCATGGCGCTCGCTGGAGCCCTGATCTACGTCAACTGGCAGGTCTACGTCATCGCGACGACGACCGGCCACGTCATCGAGGCGGCGCTCGGCTACTTCATGAACCCGCTGGTCACCGTGCTGCTGGGCGTGATCGTGCTGCGCGAGCGCCTCCGCACGGCGCAGTGGGTCGCGATGGCGATCAGCGCGGTGGCGGTGCTCGTCATCGCCATCGGCTACGGATCCTTCCCCTGGGTGTCGCTGGCGCTCGCGTTCTCGTTCGGCCTCTACGGCCTCGTCAAGAGCCGGGTCGGCGGCCGGATCGACGCGGTCGGCGGTCTCACGCTCGAGACGCTGTGGCTGACTCCGCTCGCGCTCGTGCAGCTCGCCGTCGTCGGGTCGCTCGTCGGCCTGACCTTCGGCACGGAGGGGACGGGCCACGCGCTGATCCTGGCCTCGGCGGGCATCGTCACCGCCGTGCCGCTGCTGCTGTTCGCGGGGGCCGCGCGCCGCCTGCCGCTCTCGATCGTCGGTTTCATCCAGTACCTGACGCCGGTCCTGCAGTTCCTCGTCGGGGCGTTCGTCCTGCACGAGGCGATGCCGCCGGAGCGCTGGATCGGCTTCGCGCTGGTCTGGGCGGCCCTGGTGATCTTCTCAGTCGACCTCGTCGCGGCGGAGCGTCGGAGGCGCCGATCGGTGGCGTGATGTGCGGATCGCGTTGCTGAGAGCGGTTGCCGCTGTCGAAAGTAACGATCGGGTCGCGAAACCCGTTCGTAACACCGCCGTATTGTTCACGGCTGCTCCGAAGGTTACGTTTGCCCAGCGGTTGCCTCCGGCGCCGCTCTGACGACAACCACATCTCAAGGAGCAACATGGGCGTATACGCGAAGGCCGGTTCGGCCTCACGCGCGCGGACCCTCCGGGCAACCCTCGGCGGAGTCGCCATCCTCGGCGCCAGCGCACTCGTCCTGGCCGGCTGCGCCAGCGGTGGCGACAGCGGCGGCACGGGCACCGACGGCGGCGCTTCCGGCGACCTGTCCCTGAAGATCGGCACGATCCTGCCGCAGACGGGCACCCTGGCCGTCCTCGGCCCGCCCGAGATCGCGGGCGTCGACCTGGCCGTCGCCGACATCAACGAGGCCGCTGCCGGCATCTCGATCGACGTCGAGCAGAAGGACTCGGGCGACACCTCGACCGACATCGCGACGCAGTCCGCGACCTCCCTGATCGCCGACGGCGTCTCGGCCATCGTCGGCGCGGCGTCCTCGGGCGTCTCGAAGACCTTCATCGACCAGGTGACCCAGGCGGGCGTCGTGCAGATCTCGCCGGCGAACACCTCGCCCGACTTCACCACCTACGAGGACGACGGCTACTACTGGCGCACCGCTCCCTCGGACGTGCTGCAGGGCCGCATCCTCGGCAACAAGATCCTGGGCGACGGCAAGACCAACGTCTCGATCCTGTACATGAACGACGCGTACGGCACCGGCCTCGAGTCGAACATCAAGGAGACCCTCGAGGCGGGCGGCGCGACCGTCGCCGCCGAGGAGATCTTCGAGCCGGCCTCGACCGACTTCAACTCGGCCCTGACCACGGTGCTCGCCCCGAACCCCGACGCGCTGGTCGTCATCTCGTTCGACGAGATCAAGACCATCGCGGAGCAGCTCGCGGCGAAGGGCTTCGACTTCTCGAAGCTCTACGGCACGGACGGCAACTACGGCGTCATCGGCGAGTCGGACACCAACGTCGACATCGCCGGCGCGCAGTTCACCAACCCGGGTGTGCAGGCGTCGGAGGACTTCCAGTCCAACCTCCAGGCTCTCGTCGAGGAGCAGGGCAACGACCCGCTGACGGTGTTCAGCTACGCTCCCGAGTCCTACGACGCCACCGTCCTGCTCGCCCTCGCGGCGCTGCAGGGTGGAGCGACGGACGGCGCGACCATCCGCGACAACCTCGAGTCGGTCTCGAAGGACGGCACCGAGTGCACGACCTTCGCCGACTGCGCGGCTCTGCTCGCCGACGACGAGGACATCGACTACAACGGTCTCTCCGGCCCGATCTCGTTCGACGAGAACGGCGACCCGAGCGAGGCCTCGGTGTCGATCTACAAGTACTCGGCCGGCAACGTCACCTCCTTCGAGGAGACCGTCGACGGTTCGCTCGAGTAGCGATCACGTGACACGACTCCGGTCGTGACGCCAGGGGCTCGGTCTTCGGACCGGGCCCCTTCGTCGTGCGCGCTCCCGCCCGCAGAACGCCCGCGGGCACGACGACGACGCCCCGCCGGACCGGCGTGGTCGGGCGGGGCGTCGGGAGGCGCGGGCGTCAGCGCGGGCGGCGCAGCACCCGCACGAGGCCGGCCGGCACGACGAGGGTGCCCGTCGCCTCGGAGCCGGTGAGCAGCTCGACACCCGTCGCGGCGACGGTGACGTCGGCGTCGGAGTGGTTGAGGTGGAACACGAAGTCGGCCTCCTCGCCCGAGCGCGTGACGGTCTCGAGTCCCGCTTCGCCGAGCACCGCCTCGATGCCGGCGTCCCGCAGGGCGTCCTCGACCAGGGCGCCGAGGTCGTCGCCGGAGAGCCGCGTCGACCCGTACCACGAGCGGCCGGTGCCGTAGAGGTGGCGCGTGACCGCGGGCGAGCCGGCGGCCGGTCCGTCGGTGTAGTCGGTGACGGAGTCGGCACCCTCGAGCACGACCTCCTCGGCCCAGCCCGTGGCCGTCGCACCGGAGCCCAGCGTGACCACCTGATCGGCGTAGAGCGGCAGGAACTCCGGCACCGCGACTCCGAGCACCTCGCGCAGCGCACCCGGGGCGCCGCCCGCGTGCACGGCGTCGTTCTCGTCGACGACGCCCGAGAAGTAGGAGGCGACGAACGTGCCGCCCGAGCGGACGTAGCCCTCGATGTTCGCGCGCGAGGCGTCGTCGATCAGGTAGAGCGCCGGGGCCAGCACGATGTCGTAGCCCGACAGGTCGGCTCCCGGGTGCGCGAAGTCGACGGTCACACCGCGGCGCCAGAGCTCGGTGTAGTACGCGATGACCCTCTCGCGGTGCTCGAGCTCGACCGAGGGCCGCCACTCGAGGTCCTGGGCCCAGAACGACTCCCAGTCCCAGAGGATCGCGGCACGGGCGCGGACCCGTGAGCCCAGCACCTCCGAGAGCCCGGCGAGCTCGTCGCCGAGGGCGACGACCTCCTTCCAGATCCGGCTGCCGACACCCGCGTGCGGCAGCATCGCCGAGTGGAACTTCTCGGCTCCGTAGCGCGAGGCGCGGAACTGGAAGTACAGGATCGCGTCCGCGCCGCGGGCGAGGTGGCTCATGCTGTTGCGCGCGAGCTCGCCGGGGCGCTTGGCGATGTTGCGCGGCTGCCAGTTCACGGCCGAGGTCGAGTGCTCCATCAGGATCCACGGGGCGCCGCCGGCGAGCGAGCGGGTGAGGTCGGCGTCCATGGCCAGCAGGACGTGGTTGTCGCGGCGCTCGGCGACGAGGTAGTGGTCGTTGGCGACGAGGTCGACCTCGTCACGCCACTTCCACAGGTCGACGGAGGGGCAGTTGGTCGCCATGAAGTTCGTGGTCACGGGCGTGTCCGGGGCGAAGCGCTTGATGGCGTCTCGCTCGGCGCGGAAGCACTCGAGCAGCGCGTCGGAGGTGAAGCGCGCGAAGTCGAGCCGCTGGGTCTGGTTGACGACGCTGGCCGAGACGCGGGGGGCGTCGATCTCGTCCCACTCGCCGTAGACCTGGCCCCAGAACAGCGTGCCCCAGGCCGCGTTGAGCGCCTCGAGGGAGCCGTAGCGGCGCGCGAGCCAGGTGCGGAAGGCCCGGACGCTGACGTCGGAGTAGTCCTCGCTGATCGGCGCGCCGTACTCGTTGTGCACGTGCCAGAGCACGACCGCGGGGTGCGCGGCGTAGCGCTCGGCGAGCCGCTCGGTGAGGGCGACGCAGGCGGCGCGGTACTCGGGCGAGCTCGGGCTCACCATGCCGCGCGAGCCCCAGCCCAGGGTGACGCCCTCGCGGGTGACCGGGCGGGCCTCGGGGTACTTCGTCCAGAACCAGGCCGGGGGAGCGGCGCTCGGAGTCGCGAGGTCGACGTCGATGCCGGCGTCGTGCAGCAGCTCGATCAGCTCGTCGAGGAACGAGAAGTCGTACTCGCCCTCGCGCGGCTCGAGGAGGGCCCACGAGAAGATCCCGATGCTGACGAGGTTGACCCCGGCGCTGCGCATGAGCGCGATGTCCTCGCGCCACACCTCGCGCGGCCACTGCTCGGGGTTGTAGTCGCCCCCGTACCGGATCTCGGCGCGACCGCCGAGCAGCGCCCGTCCGGGTCGGCCGAGGGCGGCGGTGCGGGGGTGCTCCTGCGTCGCCGACGCGACGGGGGTGCTGAGGTCGCTGGTCATGCGTCGATCTCCTTTGACTGTGTGCGCTCCCAGTTCTAGCACGGATCAGAACCCGCTAGAGCGGCGGCGGCGCTGCCGACCCCGCGAAATGTCCGAGTTGACAGCTCCCGTCCGAGCGTGTGTAACTGTAACCGCTCACAGGCACACCGTCGTCCTCTTCCCGTCGGAGCGCCCGGTGCACCACATCCACAGCACTTTCGACAAGGAGGACGAATGCGCACATCACTCCGCAGGGCCGCCATCGCGACCGCGGCCGTCGCCGCCCTGGCACTCACCGGCTGCACCGCCTCGGGCGATGACAGCGGATCCGGAACCGTAGAACTGAACTACTGGGCCTGGGCCCCGAACCTCGAGCAGGTCGTCGACATCTGGAACTCGGAGCACCCGGAGATCCAGGTCACGGTCAACAAGCAGGACGGCGGCGACCCCGCCATCACGAAGCTGCTCACCGCCATCAAGGCGGGCA
Organism: Rathayibacter sp. VKM Ac-2759; assembly: GCF_009834225.1. Classification (NCBI taxonomy): domain Bacteria; kingdom Bacillati; phylum Actinomycetota; class Actinomycetes; order Micrococcales; family Microbacteriaceae; genus Rathayibacter; species Rathayibacter sp. VKM Ac-2759. Next base: position 2,902,636 of record NZ_CP047176.1, on the reverse strand, counting down.
GCGGTGCCCCCGACCTGATCCAGGCCGAGTACCAGAAGATCCCGACCCTCGTCGCCTCGGACGCTCTCGCCGACATCTCGGGCGAGATCTCGGACGACCTCGCCGGCGAGTACTCCGACGGCGTCTGGTCGTCGGTCACCCTGGGTGGAGACGCGGTCTACGCGATCCCGCAGGACTCCGGCCCGATGATGGCCTACTACCGCACCGACATCCTGCAGAGCCTCGGCCTCTCGGTCCCCACGACCTGGGACGAGTACGCCGAGGTCGCCCGCGCCGTCCACCAGGCCGACCCGTCGAAGTACCTCGGCACGTTCTCGGCCAACGACGCGGGCTGGTTCGCCGGGCTCGCGCAGCAGGCCGGTGCCTCCTGGTGGTCGATCGACGACCAGAGCTGGGGCGTCGACATCGACGCCGGCCCCACCGAGAAGGTCGCCGACTACTGGGGCGGACTCGTCGAGGAGGGCGCCATCGACAACAAGCCGATGTACACCCCCGAGTGGAACGCCGGTCTGAACGACGGCTCGCAGGTCGGCTGGATCAGCTCGGTCTGGGCGCCCGGTGTCCTCGGCGGCAACGCCCCCGACACCGCCGGTCTCTGGACCGCCGCTCCTCTGCCGCAGTGGGACGCCTCCGCGCCCTCGAACGGCAACTGGGGCGGCTCGAGCACGGCCGTCACGACGCAGTCCGACAAGGTCGACGCCGCGGTCGAGTTCGCCGCCTGGCTGAACAGCGACCCGGAGGCGGTCGCCGCCCTCGCCGACATCTCGGGCGTCTACCCCGCCGCGACCACCGCGGCCGCGGACGCGCTGACGACGTCGCCCGAGTTCTTCAGCACCCAGGCCGACTTCTACGACGTCGCGGCCGAGGCCGCCGACTCCGTGTCGTCGTTCACCTACGGACCCAACGTCAACGTCGCCTTCAGCGCGTACAACGACGAGTTCGCCAAGGCCGCCGACGCGAAGACGAAGCAGGCCTTCGTCGACGCCGTCGCGTCGATGCAGTCGATCACCGAGGACGACCTGGTCTCCAGCGGCTTCTCCGTGAAGTAGCGGTGACGGAGGCGGGAGTCGCCACTCCCGCCTCCGCCCCGCCCCACCCCGCGCGGCGACGCCCGCCGGCACCGAACCACACAGCAAGCAGGACGAGGACCAGCGATGACCGCTCCCACGATCAGCCGACCCGCCGACGGCGCCGCGCCGCCGAGGCGCCGGGGCCGACCCGCCTCCCGGGGCCGCGCGGGCTGGCGCTCGCGCGTCGGGGTGCCGTACGCGATGCTCGCGCCCGGCATCCTGCTCTTCGTCGCCTTCATGGCGGCGCCCATCTTCTACACGCTGTTCCTCAGCTTCCAGAAGAAGCAGGTCACCGGACTCGGGCTCGGCTCGGGTGCGCAGAAGCAGGTGTTCGCCGGTGTCGAGAACTACGTCTCGGCGCTGTCCGACCCCGAGTTCGCGGCGAGCGTGGGCCGCGTGCTGCTGTACGGCCTCATCCTCATCCCGTGCATGCTGGGCCTCGCCCTGCTGTTCGCGCTGCTGCTCGACTCGAAGCGCACCCGCGCCGTCGGCTTCTCGCGGATCTCGATCTTCCTGCCCTACGCGGTGCCCGCCGTCATCAGCTCGCTGCTCTGGGGCTTCCTCTACCTCCCGGCCGTCAGCCCCTTCTACTACGTCTTCGAGCGCCTCGGCTGGGATGCGCCGAGCCTGCTCTCCTCCGGAGCCGTGATCTTCGGCATCGCCAACATCGCGCTGTGGGGTGGCGTCGGCTTCAACATGATCGTCATCTACACGTCGCTGAAGGCGGTCTCGAGCGACATCTACGAGGCGGCCCGGATCGACGGGGCGAGCGAGGTCCAGATCGCACTGCGCATCAAGATCCCGATCCTCGCGCCCGCGCTCGTGATGACGGCGCTGTTCTCGATGGTCGCGACCCTGCAGGTCTTCGCCGAGCCGACGACGCTGCGGCCCCTCACCAACAGCCTCTCGACCAGCTGGTCGCCGCTCATGCTCGTCTACCGCGACGCCTTCACCCGTGACGACATCTACTCCGCCGCGGCGACCTCCGTCGTGATCGCCCTGGCCACCTTCATCATCTCCTTCCTCTTCCTCCGGGTCGTGCAGAAGCGAGCCTTCGGACAGGAGGACTGACCCATGACCGCTCTCGCCACGCGCCCCGGCGCCGCAGCCACCACCCCCCGCTCACCCCTCGCCCGCCGCGAGCGGCCGAGCGCGATCTCGACCGGGATCCTCCTCGTCGGCGCGATCTACTGCCTGTTCCCCGTGTTCTGGGTGCTGATGGCCTCGACGAAGGACGGCGGCGAGCTCTTCTCGACGTTCACCCTCGCGCCGAGCTCGCACCTGATCGACAACATCGTCGCGCTCACCTCGTACCGCGACGGCCTCTTCTGGCGCTGGATGCTGAACACCGCGCTCTACGCGGGGATCGGCGCGATCGCCTCCACCTGGATCTCGGCGCTGTCGGGCTACGTGCTCGCGAAGTTCGAGTTCCCGGGCAAGAAGGCCGTGTTCAACGTCCTGCTGATGGGCGTGCTCGTGCCGGGCGTCATCCTGGCCATCCCGCAGTACTTCCTGCTCGCGAACGTCGGGCTCACGAACACCTTCTGGGGTGTGCTGCTGCCGCAGATCATCAGCCCCTACGGCATCTACCTGGCGCGGATCTACGCCGCCGCGGCCGTCCCCACTGACGTGATCGAGGCGGCCCGCACCGAGGGCGCCGGCGAGATGTACATCTTCTCCAGGATCGCGACGCCGATGCTGCTGCCGGGTCTGGTCACGATCTTCCTCTTCCAGTTCGTCGCGATCTGGAACAACTTCATGCTGCCGTACATCATGCTCGGCAACGACGAGCTGTTCCCGCTCACCGTCGGGCTGAACGGCCTGCTCAACCAGGGCGCCTCCGCGCCGTCGCTCTACACGCTGGTGATCACCGGGGCGCTGCTGTCGGTCATCCCGCTGATCGCGATCTTCCTGGTCCTGCAGCGGTTCTGGAAGGTCGACCTCGCCGCGGGCGCGGTGAAGGCGTGACGTCGGCTGCAGCGTCGCCGCACCCTAAGCTGACCGGGTGACCACCGCCTCCGGCCGCCAGCGTCCGACGATCGAGCACGTCGCCCTCGAGGCGGGCGTCTCGCGCGGCACGGTGTCCCGCGTCCTCAACGGAGGCAAGTGGGTCAGCCCCGACGCGAAGCTCGCGGTCGAGGCGGCGATCAAGAAGACCGGCTACCGCGTCAATCCGCACGCGCGCAGCCTCGCGACCAACCGGACCGACTCGGTGGCGTTCCTGCTCACCGAGGAGCACCAGCTGCTGTTCGAGGACCCGAACTTCTCGACGCTGCTGACGGGAGCCGCCGCGGCCCTCGCCGAGCGCGCGGTGTCGCTCGTGCTGATCATGGCGGGCAGCACCGCCGAGCAGAAGCGCGCGCTCGCCTACCTCGGCGCCGGGCACGTCGACGGCGTGCTCCTGGTCTCGGCGCACGGCGGGCAGGGACTCCTGCGCGAGATCCAGGACCTCGCCGTGCCCGCCATCGCCTGCGGCATCCCGCTCGGCTACGAGAAGCGGATGGGCTACGTGGCCGCCGACGACGAGGAGGGTGCGCGCGAGATGGTCGCGTTCCTCCGCTCGAAGGGCCGCCGTCGGGTCGCGACGATCGCGGGTCCCCGGGACACCCCCGGAGGCCTCACCCGCCTCGCCGGCTACCGGCGCGAGCTGGGCGAGGACTACGACGAGACCCTCGTCCGCTACGGCGACTACAGCCGGCTGAGCGGCGACCGGGCGATGACCGAGCTGATCGAGGCGCGCCCCGATCTCGACGCGGTGTTCGCGGCCAACGACCGGATGGCGGCCGGCGCGATCGACGCCCTGCAGCGGGCGGGTCGGCGGGTGCCGGAGGACGTGTCGGTCGGCGGCTTCGACGACTCGAGCGTCGCGCTCTCGACGGAGCCCGCGCTCACGACGATGCGGCAGCCGTTCGGGCGGATCAGCTCCGAGATGGTGAGGCTCCTGCTGCAGAGCATCGCGGGGGAGAAGCCGGCGGCGATCATCCTGCCCACCGAGCTGATCGAGCGCGGGTCGGCCTGACGCGGCGCCGCGCGATCGATGCCGCCTAGGAGGCGCGCAGCAGCTCCGCCTCCTGGGCGAGGCGGTAGGTGACGAACGAGCGGCTGTAGTTGCGGCGCTTGCCGCCGGTGGTCTCAGCGATGACGACCTGCGCGTACACCCCGACGACCGTCCAGCGGTCGTAGTCGCCGATCGCACCGGTTCCGAAGGTGGCGCCGAGGTCGACGGGTGCAGGGGTGTAGCTCTTCATGGCGGCTCCTTCGAAGGCGGTCGGCACGGGGCGCTCCAGCGCCGGCCGTCTGACGGATCCGCCTCCCCGCCGGGGGCGGAACCCGCCTCCGATCAGGAGGAGAGGGACCGCGCGTCCTGTCGGGAGCGACGTCTCTGTCACCAAAATTACTTCACAGCCCCCCTCGAACCGTCCCTTGGACGGGGGGTGCTGGATCGGAGAGTTCCTCTCGTCCGACGTGCGTCACCAGCGGCAGTAGTCGGTGGCGATGTAGTCGTACAGCGCGCCCCGCACGGCGTCGCTCACGCCGATCGGGACGACCCCGGAGGCGCCGCCGTCGATCGCGACCGAGACCGGCAGGAAGGTGCCGCGCTTGTCCTCCGAGACCGTGTGCGTGCTGCAGTTGCTCGGGACGATCGCGAGGTCGAGCACGACCGGTGCGGAGCCGGCGTCGAGGCGCGCGCCGGCCGGCCAGGAGTCGGCACCGGAGGCGGGGCGCAGCAGGATCGTGCGCGCGACGCCTCCGATCGACACGGTGCCGGGCCCTCCTGCCGGGGTGAGGGTGAGGGCGAGATGGGCGACCGCCCGGCCGTCCTCCTGGGCGACGACGACCTCCTCGCCCGGGAGGATCGCGACGATGCCGGCCACGCGCTCGGCGAGGCAGTCCTCGTCGTGGATGCGGTCGATGCTGCCGAACGGATCGTCGGGGGAGAGCGTCGCCGTGCCCGACACGGCGCCCTGCGTGTAGGCGAGCCGCACGGACGACTCCGGCGACTCGGTGGAGCAGTCGGGGGAGGCGAGCAGGAGGCGCATCGCGGTGGTCGTCCCGGCGCGGACCGTCGTCGGCTCCTCGGTGACGACCGCCTCGGTGAAGGCGGTGGAGTCGAACCGCGCCTCCCAGACGTCGAGCGGAGCGCCGGTGCCGTTCTCGACGAGCACCTCGAGGCGCCTCGGACCGTAGTCGTCGCGGTTCTGCCGGATGCTGACGCTCACGCCCTCGGGGAGCCGCGTCGCGGGCCCGGGAGCGCAGCCGGCGAGGAGCGCCGCCAGGGCGGCGATCACGAGCGCTGACGCGAGGCGGCGCATCCGGCTCCTCCCGGGGGACGCAGAGGGCCCGCCGTCGCCTCTCGGCGGACGACGGGCCCCTGGCGGTGCGGCGGACTCAGCCGCCGACGGTGGGCGTGCTCGTGGTGACCTCGTTGGTCGTCGCGAGCGTGCCGAGGTAGAGCTCGATCACCTTGGGGTCGTTCATGAGCTCGCGCCCCTTGCCCTCGTAGGCGTCGCGACCCTGGTCGAGCACGTAGCCGCGGTCGCAGATCTGCAGCGCGCGGCGCGCGTTCTGCTCGACGATCATGATCGACACCCCGGCCCGGTTGATCCGCTGGACGTTGACGAACGTCTCGTCCTGGCGCATCGGCGAGAGGCCGGCGCTCGGCTCGTCCAGCAGCAGCATCGACGGGTCCATCATCAGGGCCCGGGACATCGCCACCATCTGGCGCTCGCCGCCCGAGAGCGAGCCCGAGCGCTGCTTGAGGCGCTTGGACAGCTCCGGGAACAGCTCGGTGACGAACTCGAGGCGCTCGCGGTACGTCTTCGGCTTCTGGTAGACGCCCATCTCGAGGTTCTCCTCGATGGTGAGCGACGGGAAGACGTTGTTGTTCTGCGGCACGAAGCCGACGCCCTTCGAGACCAGCTTGTCGGCCTTCTGCCCGGTGATGTCCTCGCCGTTCAGGATCACCGTGCCCTGCCGGATGTTGACCAGCCCGAACATCGCCTTCAGGAGGGTCGACTTGCCGGCGCCGTTGGGGCCGATGATGCCGACGAGCTCGCCCTTCTTCACGTAGACGTTCGAGCCGTTCAGGATGTTCACTCCCGGCACGTACCCCGCGTGGAGGTCGTGCGTCTCGAGGGTGTTCTGCGTGTCGACGCTCATTTCTCGTCCTTCCCGAAGTCGACCGCCGGAGAGGCGGGCGCCGTGGCGGGCGGCACGATGCCGGCCTCCTGCGCCTGCTTCTCGACGTCCTCGCGCACGAGGTCCGACTCCATCTCCTCGGCGATCTCGAGCTGTCCCTCGACGGTGCCGAGATCGGTGTCGTGGTGGGCGCCCAGGTAGGCGTCGATGACGGCCTGGTCGTTCATGACTGTGGAGGGCGGACCCTCCGCGACGACCTTGCCCTCGGCCATCACGATCACCCAGTCGGCGATGGTGTTGACCATGTGCATGTCGTGCTCGACGAAGAGCACGGTCATGCCCTCGTCCTTCAGGTTCACGATGTGCCCCAGGAGCGACTGCGTCAGCGCCGGGTTCACGCCGGCCATCGGCTCGTCGAGCATGACCAGCTCGGGATCCGACATCAGCGCGCGCGCCATCTCGAGCAGCTTCTTCTGGCCGCCCGAGAGGCTCGACGCGTAGTCGTCCTTCTTGGTGTCGAGCTTGAACTTCTCGAGCAGGCGGATCGCGCGCTCCTCGATCGACTCCTCCTCCTTCGACCACAGCGGGCGGATGAGCGAGGTGAAGATGTTCTCGCCCTTCTGCCCCTTGGCCCCGAGGAGCATGTTCTCGAGCACCGTCATGCCGCCGAGGGCCTTGGTGAGCTGGAACGTGCGCACCATGCCCATCCGCGACACCTTGTAGGCGGGGACGTTCGCGAGGTTCTTGCCCTTGAAGTTCCAGCGGCCCGTGTTGGGCTTGTCGAAGCCCGTCAGCAGGTTGAAGAACGTCGTCTTGCCGGCACCGTTCGGGCCGATCAGGGCGGTGATGGAGCCGCGGGGGATCTCGACGTGAGCCACGTCGACCGCGGTCAGGCCGCCGAAGCGCCGGCTGACACTGTCGGCGACGACGATGGGGTCCTTCTTCTTGACCCCGGGGACGATCTCGTCCTCGGTGATGTCCGAGACAGGCGTTTTAGGCAAAGTGGAGATCCTTCTTCTTGCCGAAGATCCCCTGGGGTCTGAAGATCACCAGGAGCATGAGCGCGACCCCCACCACGATGAACCGGATCGGGCCGGTCTGCACGGTGGTGAGGCGGATGAGGTCGTTGTTGAGGACCCCGGTGTCGATCCCGAGCGTGAGGAGACCGTCGGTCAGGCCCAGCACGACCCAGAAGATGATCGAGCCGACGACCGGTCCGAAGACCGTCGCGGCACCGCCCAGCAGCATGATCGTGTAGAGGAAGAACGTGAGCTGCGTGCCGTAGTTGTCGGGCTGCAGCGAGCGGGGCAGGATGAACAGCGCTCCGGCCAGGCCGCCCAGCACGCCGCCGAGGATCAGTGCCTGGATCTTGTACGAGAAGACGTTCTTGCCGAGCGAGCGCACGGCGTCCTCGTCCTCGCGGATGCCCTTGATGACACGGCCCCAGGGGCTGCGCATCAGGAGGAACACCAGGAGGCAGGCGAGCAGGACGAGGGTCCAGCCCACGATGCGCACCCACCACTGGTCCTGGGAGTAGGTCAGGACACCGATGCCCCAGCGCCCCTCCGGGAGCGGGTTGAGGTCGTTGAAGGCGCGGGCGGCGCCGTTGATGCCCTCCGAGCCTCCGGTGACCGCCGAGAACTCGGGCGTCTTGACCGAGAGCCGGATGATCTCGGCCGCCGCGATCGTCACGATCGACAGGTAGTCGGCGCGCAGGCGCAGCGTCGGGATGCCGAGGATCAGCGCGAACACCGTCGCCGCGACGATCGTCGCGAGCAGGGAGCCCCAGACGGGCCACTCGAACTTGACCGAGGTGATGGCGAAGGCGTAGCCGCCCACCGCCATGAAGCCGGCCTGTCCGAAGTTGAGCAGTCCCGTGAATCCGAAGTGGATGACCAGGCCGATGGTCGCCAGCGCGTACGCGGCGACGGTGGGGTCGACGATCTGCCCGATCGCCAGCCAGATGAAGTTGAGATTCATGGTGTCAGCCGATCCGTTCCTTGCGACCGAGGATTCCCTGCGGCCTGACCAGCAGGATGATGATCATGAGGACGAGCGGAGCCACGTACTTGAGGTTCTCCGGGATCCAGATCGTCGAGATGTTCATCATCAGGCCGATGATGAGCGAGCCGACCAGCGCTCCGTAGGCGGAGCCGAGCCCGCCGAGCGTGATCGCCGCGAAGATCAGCAGCAGGATCGACGCTCCGGTGTCCCAGCGCAGCGACTGGTAGTAGCCGATGTAGACGCCCGCGAGTGCGGCCAGGGCGCCCGAGAGCACCCAGACCACTCGGATGACGCGCTCGACGTTGATGCCCGAGGCGGAGGCGAGGGCCCGGTTGTCGGACACCGCGCGCATCGCCTTGCCGATCTTGGTCTTGGTCAGCACCAGGGCGACGCCCACGATGCAGATGACCCCGACGACCGCACCGACGAGGTCGGTGAACTTCAGGCTGATCCCGAGCTCGGGCACCGTGAAGAACGGAGCGGTGCTGTTGGGGAGCGACAGGCGGTCGGCGCCGAAGAAGAACACGAAGGTGTAGCGCAGCGCGAGCGAGAGGCCGATCGTGACGATCATCAGCGGGATCAGCTGGATGCCCTTCTTGCGCAGCGGCTTCCAGAGCAGGCCGTCCTGCGCGAAGCCGAAGGCGCCTCCGAGGATCACCGCTAACGGGATCGCGAGCAGCGCGGGCAGCCCGAAGACGCCCGAGAAGAGGTAGGCCATCAGGGCGCCGAAGGTGACCAGCTCGCCGTGGGCGAAGTTGTTCAGCCCCGTCACGCCGTAGATCAGCGAGGCGCCGATCGCGGCGAGGGCGATCAGGAGGCCGAAGATCAGACCGGTGACGACCTTGGGCCAGAAGATGATCCAGAAGGTGTCGGCCGACACGGGCGGCGTGATCGCGTTCGAGGTGCCGTCGGGGTTGGTCGCGCCGTTGCCGGTGGTGCCCTCGGTGGCGGGAGTGGTGGGGGACGCGGAGTCCGTCGGGACCGGTGCGGTCGCCCCGGAGCCGATCGGGTTCGCCGTCGAGACGATGAAGTTCACGATCTGGTTCTGCGAGGCGACGATCTTCACCTCCTTCGGGTTCTGACCGGCGGCCGGGTAGCCCTTGTCGGCGGGGAGCGTCTGCTCGTCGACCGTCACGGTGTACGTGCCCGCGGCGTCGAGCGGGAACGTGGCCCGGCCGTCGTCGCCGGTGGTCACCGTCGCGGAGGCGTCACCGGCGATCTCGACGGTCACGCCGGCGAGGTTCTCGTTCGTGCCCTGGACGCGGACCCAGGCGATGATCGACTGGTCGGCGGTCGTTTCGGCGAGTGCGGCGGGCGCGGCGGCGGCGAGACCGGTGAGGGTCGCGGCGAGCAGGCCGAGCGCGAGCAGGCGGTCGCGGACGACGCGGAATCGCGGGGGTCTCCTATCCACGGGGCGCCTCCCGGTCCGTCGGATGCAGGGTCGTCGAGCGCTTGTGGCGCGTCGAACGGCTGGCTGTGAGCAAGACGTCTACCTCTCGTCAGGGTGCACAGACGGATGGGGTCTCCGGGCAGGGCCGAATCGCCGTCGTCAAACAACGTTGGTTGACCATACGTTCCGCATGTGTCGGTGGTGTTTCCCCGTCGGCACGTACGCGTGACGACATTATGCGGGGCGGAGAGCGCTCCCGCGTGCGGGAACCGCAGTGCTTGCGCTCCTGGCCCTCCGTCCCTGCGGAATAGACGGCCCGCCCCGGCGCTTAAGATTGAGCATCCGGGCACTCGGGACCGGACGCCCTCCTCCCTCCTCCCGGGCAGCCGCTGTCGACCTGATTAAGGGGCCTTGATGGACCAGCCGGATCCCTTCGGATTCCTCGGACTCACCTACGACGACGTCATGCTCCTCCCCGGGCACACCGACGTCATCCCGAGCGAGGCCGACACGACCTCCCGGCTCACCAAGCGGATCACCGTCGCCACCCCCCTCCTCTCGGCGGCCATGGACACGGTCACCGAGGCGCGGATGGCGATCGCCATGGCGCGCCAGGGCGGGATCGGCATCCTGCACCGCAACCTCTCGATCGCCGACCAGGCCGACCAGGTCGACCGCGTGAAGCGCAGCGAGTCGGGGATGGTCTCGAACCCCGTCACCACGACCCCCGACGCGACCGTCGCCCAGGTCGACGAGCTCTGCGGGCAGTACCGCATCAGCGGACTCCCCGTCGTCGACTCCACCGGCGTCCTCGTCGGCATCATCACCAACCGCGACATGCGCTTCGTCTCGCCGTTCGAGAAGGCCTCGACCCTCGTCCGCGACGTGATGACCAGCTCCGGACTCATCACCGGTCGCGTCGGCATCCCCGACAGCGAGGTCATCGCGCTGTTCGCGCAGCACAAGATCGAGAAGCTGCCCCTCGTGGACGAGCAGGGCAAGCTCGCCGGGCTCATCACGGTCAAGGACTTCGACAAGTCGGAGCAGTACCCCAACGCCACGAAGGACGCCTCCGGACGCCTCCGCGTCGGGGCCGCCATCGGCTTCTTCGGCGACGCCTGGCAGCGCGCCACCGCACTCCTCGAGGCCGGAGTCGACGTGATCGTCGTCGACACGGCCAATGGCGACTCCGCCGGCGTCCTCGACATCATCCGCCGCCTCAAGGCCGACCCCGCCTTCGCAGGAGTCGACGTCATCGGCGGCAACGTCGCCACCCGCTCCGGCGCCCAGGCGCTCGTCGACGCCGGCGCCGACGCCATCAAGGTCGGAGTCGGCCCCGGCTCGATCTGCACCACGCGCGTCGTCGCGGGCGTCGGCGTGCCCCAGGTCACCGCCGTCTACGAGGCGTCCCTCGCCGCCCGCGAGGCCGGCGTCCCGGTCATCGCCGACGGCGGCCTCCAGTACTCCGGAGACATCGCCAAGGCCCTCGTGGCCGGCGCCGACACCGTCATGCTCGGCTCGCTCCTCGCCGGCTGCGAGGAGAGCCCCGGCGACCTCGTCTTCCAGAACGGCAAGCAGTTCAAGAACTACCGCGGCATGGGCTCCCTCGGCGCCCTCCAGACCCGCGGCGAGCGCACCTCCTACTCGAAGGACCGCTACTTCCAGTCGGACGTGCCGACCGACGACAAGCTGATCGCCGAGGGCATCGAGGGGCAGGTGCCGTACCGCGGACCGCTCGCGAACGTGGCGTACCAGCTCGCCGGCGGGCTGCGGCAGTCGATGTTCTACGTGGGGGCGCGGACGATCTCGGAGCTCAAGGAGCGCGGGAAGTTCGTGCGGATCACGGCGGCGGGGCTCAAGGAGTCGCATCCGCATGATGTGCAGATGGTGGTGGAGGCGCCGAACTACCGGCGCTGAGGGTCTGCTTCTGGTGAGGGGCCGGCGGCGGATCGCGACGGCGGCCCCTCTGCCCGATGGGCCTTCGGCCCATACGCCCACCACGCCGGAGGGGCCGCCGTCGCGATCCGCCACCTCTCCCGGAGGCGCGGCAGCCTGCTGGTGACCGAGGGACGCAGCGCGAGCGAGGCGGAGCCTCGCCGCGACTGCGCCTGCTCTCGGCAGCGCGAGTGGGCTTCGCCCACCGCGACTGCGTCTGCTCTCGGCAGCGCGAGTGGGCTTCGCCCACCGCGACTGCGTCCGGGCGTGCGCCGAACGGGCGCACGTGACCACGTCGGGAGGCCGACCGCGGCCGTGCAACGAGCGCAGTGAGGCGCGTGGCCGGCGAGCACCGGTAAACTCGTCCGGTGACTGAGATCGAGATCGGGCGAAGCAAGCGCGCCCGCCGTGCCTACGCCTTCGACGACATCGCCGTCGTCCCGAGCCGGCGGACGAGGGATCCCGAAGTGGTGTCGGTGAAGTGGGCGATCGACGCCTACCAGTTCGAGACTCCGATCCTCGCGGCGCCGATGGACTCGGTGGTGTCGCCCGCGACGGCCATCACGCTCGGGCGGCTCGGGGCGCTCGGGGTGCTCGACCTCGAGGGTCTGTGGACGCGCTACGAGGACCCGGAGCCGCTGCTCGCCGAGATCCGCGAGCTGCCCGCCGAGCGCGCGACGCAGCGCATGCAGGAGATCTACTCGGAGCCGATCAAGCCCGAGCTGGTGACGGCGCGCCTCAACGAGATCCGCGCCGCGGGCGTGACGGTCGCCGGCGCCCTGTCGCCGCAGCGCACCGCCGAGCTGTACCAGACGGTCGTCGACGCGGGAGTCGACGTGTTCGTCATCCGCGGCACCACCGTGTCGGCCGAGCACGTCTCGCGCGACAAGGAGCCGCTCAACCTCAAGAAGTTCATCTACGAGCTCGACGTGCCCGTGATCGTCGGCGGGGCCTCGACCTACACGGCCGCCCTGCACCTCATGCGCACCGGAGCGGCGGGCGTGCTCGTCGGCTTCGGAGGCGGCGCCGCGTCGACCACGCGCGCCACGCTGGGCATCCAGGCTCCGATGGCGACCGCGGTCGCCGACGTCGCCGGCGCTCGCCGCGACTACCTCGACGAGTCGGGCGGACGCTATGTGCACGTCATCGCCGACGGCGGCCTCGGCACGTCCGGCGACATCGTGAAGGCCGTGGCGGTCGGCGCCGACGCCGTCATGCTCGGATCGGCTCTCGCGCGCGCCACCGACGCTCCCGGCGGCGGCTGGCACTGGGGCCAGGAGGCGCACCACCAGCAGCTTCCCCGCGGCCGCCGCGTGCAGGTCGGCACGGTCGGCACCCTCGAGCAGGTCCTCTACGGCCCCGCGACCGACTCGAACGGCACCGCCAACCTGATCGGAGCGCTCCGCCGCTCGATGGCGACCACCGGCTACTCCGACCTCAAGGAGTTCCAGCGCGTCGAGGTCGTCGTCGCGCCCTACCAGCCCAGCTGACGCCTCACCGCTCGAGGGAACCCCGGACCGTCGAGAGGGACCGCTGCAACGGGCGGCCTCGACGGATGGGGGTTCCCTCGGCGTTCCCCTCCGGCGAACGGCCGCGGGGGCGACGGTGGGCGCGCCTAAGCTGGGAGGGTCCCCGAGGTAGGAGCGCCGCGAGGCGCGGATGGAGCACGCATGGTCGAGGTCCGCAGGGTCAAGCTGCCCGGAGTCGGCGTTCTGCACACGTTCCTGACGGCCGACGGGGGCAAGGTCGGCGTCATCGCCCACCGCTCCGGCCACAGCGACCTGATCACGTTCGCGGAGGGCGACCAGGACGGCGCCAAGGTGAGCCTCCGCCTCAACGACGACGAGGCGCACACCCTGGCCGAGCTGCTCGGCGGCACCCAGATCACGGAGTCGCTCACCGCGCTCGACCAGATCCCCGGCCTCTCGATCGACTGGTTCACCGTCGACTACGACGACCACATCGCCGGGCAGCAGCTCGGCAAGCCCGCCGACCGCGGGATCGTCGGGCTCACGGTGGTGGCCGTGGTCCGCGGCGACGCGGCCAACCCCGCGCCGGCGCCCGACTTCCGCGTGTTCCCCGGCGACACCCTCGTGGTCGCGGGCAGCCCGGAGAAGGTCGCCAAGGCGTTCTCCTTCTTCCGCTCCGGCGTCTTCGCCAAGGCCCCCGAGACGCCGCCCGGGGTCTGAGGATGCACCACGGCGAAGACCTCATCGTCCTGGGCATCCTGTTCGTCGTCGCCTACGTCCTCGGCCGCCTGGGGCGGACGATCGGGCTCCCGGCGATCCCCATCTACATGGTCGTCGGCCTCCTCGCGAGCCCGAACTTCCACTGGTTCCCGCTCGACTTCGACTCCACCTACATCGAGCTGACGGCCGTCTTCGGTCTGATCCTGCTGCTTTTCAACCTCGGACTCGAGTTCGACCAGGACGAGTTCTTCGGCAACGCCGGGCGGCTCATCCTCTCCGGCGGCACCTACATCGGCGTCAACATGGCGGCCGGGCTCGGCTTCGGGTTCCTGCTGGGCTGGGGGAGTCAGGAGGCGCTCGTCGTCGCCGGCATCACCGCGACGAGCTCCAGTGCCATCGTCACCAAGCTGCTGATCGAGCTCAAGCGGCTGGCCAACCCCGAGACTCCGATGATCCTGGGCGTCACCGTCGTCGAGGACATCTTCATCGCGGTCTACCTCGCGATCGTGTCGGTCGTGCTCTCGGGCGAGACCGAGCCGTGGCCGGTCGTCCTCAAGCTGCTGATCGCGTTCGCGTTCCTGGTCGTGATGTTCACGATCGCGCGCTGGGGCGGGCGCGTCGTCTCGAGGCTGTTCCGCACCCGTGACGACGAGCTGTTCACCATCCTCTTCTTCGGCCTCGCCCTGCTCTTCGGCGGCATCGGCGAGGTGCTCGGCGTCACCGACGCGATCGGCGCGTTCCTGATCGGGCTGGTGATCGGAGCCACGCGGTTCCGCTCGCGCGTCGAGCACATCGCCATCCCGCTCCGCGACGTGTTCGGCGCGTTCTTCTTCGTGAACTTCGGCCTCGGCCTCGACCCGAGCGCGTTCCCGGCCGTCGTCGTGCCGGTGATCGCCGCCGCCGTCATGACCATCGTGCTCAACCTCGGCGCCGGTCAGTTCGTCGCCTGGCTCAACAAGCTCGGTCCGCGCGCCGGGCTGAACGCGGCGTTCATCCTGCACAACCGGGGCGAGTTCGCGCTGATCCTGGCGACGCTGTCGCTCTCGGCGGGCCTCGACGAGCGGATCCAGCCGTTCGCCGGCCTCTACGTGCTGATCATGGCGATCGTCGGGCCGATCCTCGCGTCGCGGTCGGAGAGCATCGGACTCCTCCTGTCGCGGCGCCGTCACCGGCCGGCACCGGCCGCACGCACGACGATGGCGGACGAGGAGTTCGCGCTCGTCGAGGCGGCGATGGGCGCGCCGGCTCCGCAGGAGGGCACCGACACCTCCGGCGTCGCGACCACCCCGGTCCCGGTGAGGCCGATCGAGCGGGACGAGCTCGACGACGAGTTCCCCGACCCGATGCGCCAGGCCCTCATCGACCAGGCGATGCAGCAGTCCGACGGAGGCGAGCCGATCCGTCCGCGCCGCCCCGTCGAACCCGACTACTGATCCCCGGGAGCTCCCATCCGCGACGGCTAGGCTCGTCGGGTCCGCGCTCGGGAGCGGATCCGGCACGAACGAGGGACGCATGACGCAGAGCACGGTCTGGCAGGTCGCGCGGCGTCCGCGCTGGATCGGCGCACTGCTGCTCGCGCTCGTGATCGCCGCCCTCTTCGCCGCGCTCGGCCAGTGGCAGATCGGGCGCGCGGTCGACGCCGCGGCGCCCGACTCCGGTGTCTCCGAGACGGTGCTGCCGCTCGACGAGGTCGCGGCGCCCTCCGCTCCGATCTCCGCCACCGCCGACGGCCAGCGCGTGGCGGCCTCCTCCACTCTCGTCCCGGGCGGCGCCGAGGTGCTCGGCGGACGCCTGAACGGCGGCGACGAGGGCTGGTGGGTGATCGCGCGCACGCGCACCGACTCCGCGGATCTCGTGGTCGCCTACGGCTGGACGCCGGACGAGGGCACCGCCCGCGAGGTCGCCGAG
Source organism: Rathayibacter sp. VKM Ac-2759 (assembly GCF_009834225.1). Lineage (NCBI taxonomy): Bacteria > Bacillati > Actinomycetota > Actinomycetes > Micrococcales > Microbacteriaceae > Rathayibacter > Rathayibacter sp. VKM Ac-2759. Next base: position 2,887,001 of record NZ_CP047176.1, on the reverse strand, counting down.
CGCCTGAACAGCGGGAGCGAGACGGTTCCGTCGTCGTTCGAGGGCCGGCTGGTCGCGAACGAGGCGGCGGAGGCGCCGGCCGAGGGCGCGGATCCGCTGACCCTCACCGCGCTCTCGATCCCCGCCCTGATCAACCGCTGGCCCGACCCTCCCGAGGACGTCTACCAGGGCTACGTCGTCGTCGACCAGCCGGTCGAGGGGCTCGAGGCCATCGACTCGCCGGCGCGGCAGACCGACGTCTCGCTCAACTGGCTCAACGTCTTCTACGCCGTCGAGTGGGTGGTCTTCGCCGGCTTCGCGCTCTACCTCTGGTACCGCCTCGTGCGCGACGCGTGGGAGCGCGAGACCGAGGAGGCCCTCGACGCCGAGGCGCTCGCCCGGGCCACCGCCCCCTCCGCCGCGTCGTAAACTGGAGCCCATGCCCCTCGAGCCCAAGCCCGCGCAGTTCCCTGCGATCCGGAGCGCGCTGCGCTTCTACCGGGTGACCTCGATCATCACGGGCGTCATGCTGCTCCTGCTCTGCGCCGAGATGCTGCTGAAGTACGTGTTCCACCTCGAGCTGTTCGCGTTCGGCCAGCAGGGCGTGCTGCACTTCGCACCGATGTACGAGGTGCCCGGAGGCGAGTTCGAGTCGAGCGGCACGGGCGCGAACGTGTCCACCGGCATCCTCATCGCGCACGGCTGGTTCTACGTCGTGTACCTCTTCTCGGACTTCCGCCTGTGGAGCCTGATGCGCTGGCCGTTCAGCCGCTTCATCCTGATCGCGCTCGGCGGTGTGATCCCCACCCTCTCCTTCTTCGTCGAGGGCCGCATCGCTCGCGAGGTCGAGCAGTACCTCGCCCGCCGCAGCGCCGATCCGACGACCCCCCAGACCCCGACCGACTCCGTGGAGGCCCCCCATCAGTGAGAAGCAGCCCGGCCCCGAGGCGGCGCTCCCGCACCTCGCCGCCCAGCCCGTCCTCGTCGTCGACTTCGGCGCCCAGTACGCCCAGCTGATCGCGCGGCGCGTCCGTGAGGCCAACGTCTACTCCGAGATCGTGCCCTCGAACACGACGGCCGCCGAGATCGCGGCCAAGTCGCCGGTCGGCATCATCCTCTCGGGAGGCCCCTCCAGCGTCTACGAGGAGGGGGCCCCGCAGCTCGACCCCGCGATCTTCGATCTCGGCGTGCCCGTCCTGGGCATCTGCTACGGCTTCCAGGTGATGGCCAAGACGCTCGGCGGCGAGGTGGCCAACACCGGGCTCCGCGAGTACGGGGCCACGGATGCGGCGCTGTCGCAGGAGGGCGGCGTGCTCCTCGGCGACCAGCCCGCCGACCAGACCGTGTGGATGAGCCACGGCGACTCGGTCGCGAAGGCTCCCGAGGGCTTCGAGGTCCTCGCCTCGACCACCTCGACCCCCGTCGCGGCGTTCGGCAGCGACGAGCGGCGCCTGTACGGCGTGCAGTGGCACCCCGAGGTCAAGCACTCCGCGTACGGCCAGGCCGTCATCGAGAACTTCCTGCACCGCGCCGCGGGCATCCCGGCCGACTGGAACTCGTCGAACGTCATCGACGACCAGGTCGCGCTGATCCGCGAGCAGGTCGGCTCGGGCCGCGTCATCTGCGGTCTCTCCGGAGGCGTGGACTCGGCCGTCGCCGCCGCCATCGTGCACCGCGCGGTCGGCGACCAGCTGACCTGCGTCTTCGTCGACCACGGACTCCTCCGCAAGGACGAGCGCCGCCAGGTCGAGGAGGACTACGTCGCCGCGACGGGCGTCCGCCTCGTCACCGTCGACGCGCGCGAGCAGTTCCTCGACGCCCTCGCCGGCGTCAGCGACCCGGAGCAGAAGCGCAAGATCATCGGCCGCGAGTTCATCCGCAGCTTCGAGGGCGCCGCCGAGGCGCTCGTCCTCGAGGCACAGGGCGACGGAGCGTCGATCGACTTCCTCGTGCAGGGCACGCTCTACCCCGACGTGGTCGAGTCGGGAGGGGGCACCGGCACGGCGAACATCAAGTCGCACCACAACGTCGGCGGCCTGCCGGAGGACCTGCAGTTCGCGCTCGTCGAGCCGCTGCGCACCCTGTTCAAGGACGAGGTCCGCGCCATCGGCCGCGAGCTGGGACTCCCCGAGGCGATCGTCGGCCGCCAGCCGTTCCCCGGCCCCGGCCTCGGCATCCGCATCGTCGGCGAGGTCACCCAGGAGCGGCTCGACCTGCTCCAGGAGGCCGACGCGATCGTCCGCGCCGAGCTGACCGCCGCGGGCCTCGACAACGAGATCTGGCAGTGCCCTGTCGTGCTGCTGGCCGACGTGCGCTCGGTGGGCGTGCAGGGCGACGGCCGCACCTACGGCCACCCCATCGTGCTGCGCCCCGTCTCCTCCGAGGACGCGATGACCGCCGACTGGACGCGACTGCCCTACGACCTGCTGGCCCGCATCTCGAACCGGATCACGAACGAGGTGAGCGGCGTGAACCGCGTCGTGCTGGACGTCACGTCCAAGCCCCCGGGCACCATCGAGTGGGAGTGACGCGGGCCTCCGCACGGCCATCTGCGGCGTTGTCGTCGGTCGCGATACCTCCGGTATCGTTCCCTCCTCCGCCTTGCAGCTGACCGCGCGGAGACCCGCGTCCGTGCACCGACGGGCCTCCTCGCGGGGGCCCGTTCGTCGCTCCCAGCGGGGCGCGTCCTCTAGACGGGGGTGTCGAGCACGCCGACGAAGCGGGTGCCGATGCCGTCGTACTCGTCGCGGCGGTGCGCCTCCGGGTGGTGCGGCCACTCGCCGGGAGCGTGGTCCTCGCAGACGAGGAACGTGAAGTCGGGCCACCACTTCTTGGGGCGCGCGGCCTCGGAGCGGCCGCAGATCGCGCAGTCGAGGGTGACCCAGACGGGGCGCTTGCCGGTGCGGTTCGCGCGGGACTGGACCAGCCAGGGCGGCGGCTCCTGCTCGAGGGCGGCGAACTCCTCCTCGGAGAGGCGGGTCGGCAGTCCGTGCCGAGTCGCCATCTCGACGGGGATGTCGAGGCGCTGGGCGGCCTCGCGTCGCGTGATCATCGAGCCACCCTAGCCCAGCGATCCTGCGACGACGCGGGGCCGGGGGCGGAGGGAGGCCCGGGCGAGCAGCCACTCGAGGGGACCCTGCCCGACGAAGCGGCGCCAGAGCAGGGCGAAGGCGACCGAGGAGACGACGAAGGCGGCGAGGAGGCCCCAGCTGCGCCAGGCGTCGAAGTCGAACGGCTCGTAGGGCAGCAGGTACACCGCCAGCGCCACGAGCTGCACCGAGTAGATCGTCAGCGGCATGGCGCCGACGGCCGCGATCGGAGCGGTGGCGCGGCGGAGGGCCGGGATCCGCGCCGTGAGGGCCGTGAGCGAGCCGATGGCCACCGCCGCGACTCCGCCCGCCCCGAGGAGCTCGGCGGTGGTGCTCGAGTGGGCCTCGACGCTCTCGGGGCCGCCGAGGATCAGGCCGCCCCCGTAGCCGAGGACGGCGGCCGCGAATCCGCCGAGGACCAGCCAGCGCTGCGTCGTCGGCGAGCGCACGTCGCAGCGGGCGACGAGCAGCCCCAGGACGACGTACGCGAGCCAGGAGGGCACGGGGTAGTACTGCGTGAGCCAGGTGAGCGGCATCCCGGCGAGCAGCGCCTGATCGGGGGTGAGCCCGGCGACCCAGTCGTTCCCCGAGACGGTGAGCTGGTCGACGACCACGGGCCCGATGACGGCGAAGAGCACGACGAGGGCCGCGAGGGCCGCCCGGGGGAGGAAGAGGAGGAGCGCGGCGACCGCGAACATCACTCCGTAGTGCGGCAGGATCACCGCGATCGGCGTCTCGAGGAAGGCGAGCAGCACCCCGATGACGAGCAGGTACAGGCCCCGCAGCAGGATCGAGGCGGTGTCGCGGAGGCGGTGCGAGGAGCGTCCGGCGCCCCCGGTCATCAGGCCGATCGAGACACCGGCCAGGACCGCGAACAGCACGGAGCTGCGGCCGTCCCACAGCATCTCGCGGCTCGAGGGGGCGAGGTGGGCGGCGAACATGCCCAGCACCGCGATCCCGCGCGCGACGTCGAGGCCGGCGATGCGGGAGGAGGAGCCGGAGGCGGTCACGGGATCCATGGTCTCAGGTGCTCCTGACATCGGGCGGGAACGACGACGGGCGCCCGACCCGGAGGTCGAGCGCCCGTCGGCGTGGTGAGGGAGGACTACTCGCGGAAGATCGCGACGAGTCGCAGGATCTCGAGGTACATCCACACGACGGTGACGAGGATCCCGTAGGCGCCCGTCCAGCCGTAGATGCGCGGGGCGCGGTTGCGCACGCCCTGCTGGATGAACTCGAAGTCCATCACGAGCGAGTAGGTCGCCAGCGCGATGGCGATGAGGCCGATCACGATGCCGATGAAGCCCGTGCGGAGGCCGAAGCCGCCGCCGACCCCGAAGAGGCCGAGGCCGAGGTTCACCAGCGAGAAGACCGCGTAGCTGATCATGCCGATGAAGAAGATCTTGTTCAGCTTCGGCGAGGTGCGGATCTTGCCGTTCATGAACAGCGCCAGGGTGACGCCGATCACGATGACGGTCGCGAGGAGGGCCTGGACGACCGCGCCCTCGTAGACGTTCTCGAAGATGCCCGAGATCGCGCCGACCGCGATGCCCTGGGTCGCGGCGTAGCCGAGGATCAGGGCGGGCGACGGGACCTTCTTGAAGGCGTTGACGATGCCCAGCACGAGCGCCACGAGGACGGCCGGGAGCATGAGCTGCGGGACGAACCAGCCGACAGCGGCACCTGCGAGGAGCACGACGAAGGCGAGGGCCGTCTTCGCCAGGGTGTCCTCGACGGTCATCCGGTCGGTCTCGACCGAGCTGGCGGCCGGACGGTTGTACATCTGGTCGAGAGCGTCGGGGGAGACGTCCGGGACGTCCTGCACGCGGCCGGCGTAGCCGCGGTTGCTGAACTCCGGGCGTCCGAACGCCGGGTTGCTGCTTGCCATGGTTCCTCTTCTCTCAGGTGCGCTGGTGTGCGACGGACTGCTCGTGATGGATCGGCCCGACGGAACTCGCGGTTCTGAGTCGCTGTGTGTACGGGTCCGCCGGTTCCCTCTCGGGACTTCCGACGGTGGATCAACAGTATCTGAGAACCTCTCTCAGAGTCTGGCTATTCCCCAAGAGAGAACCTCGCCTTCACCCGGAGTCTCCCCGCGCCGCCCGTAGGATCGCCGCATGCTCGCGCGCCCCACTCCGCTCGTCATCGGCCATCGCGGAGCGAGCGGCTACCGACCCGAGCACACCCGCTCCGCCTACGACCTCGCCCTCGCCCTCGGCGCCGACGCCGTCGAGCCCGACCTGGTCGCCACCCGCGACGGCGTGCTGGTGCTGCGGCACGAGAACGAGATCTCGGGGACCACCGACGTCGAGCGCCGACCGGAGTTCGCCGACCGCCGGACGACGAAGCGGATCGAGGGCCGCGACGTCACCGGCTGGTTCACCGAGGACTTCACGTGGGACGAGCTGTCGCGGTTGCGGGCTCGCGAGCGGCTCGCGGCGGTGCGACCCGCGAGCGCCACCTTCGACGGGCAGTTCCCCCTGCTGCGCTTCCGCGATCTGCTGGCGCTGCTCGACCGGGCGGCCGAGGACGCACCGGACGCGCCTCCGGGGCTCGTCGCCGAGATCAAGCACGCCGACTACTTCGACTCGATCGGCCTCCCCCTCGACCTGCTGATGCAGCAGGAGCTCGCAACGGCCGGCTGGTCGCCGCGCGACCCGCGGCTGACGATCGAGAGCTTCGAGAAGACCGTGCTCGAGCGCCTCGCGGTGCGGGGCATCGGCACGCGGAGGGTGTTCCTGATCGAGTCGCGGGGCACGCCGCCCGATCTCGTCGCGGCGCACGGCGCGCGGGCGACCCCGTACGCCGACTTCGTCACTCCCTCTGGTCTGCGCGGGCTCGCCGGCACGGTGGACGGCGTGAGCGTCGACAAGAGCATGCTCTTCGCGCGCGACGGCGCGGGCCGTGCGACCGGGACGAACTCGCTCGTCGCGGACGCCCACGCCGTGGGCCTCGAGGTCTACTGCTGGACGCTCCGCGCGGAGAACCGCTTCCTCGAGAAGGTCCACCGGAGGGGGAAGGACGCGGCCGCGTTCGGCGCGTGGCAGGACGAGTTCCGCGCGATCCTCCGCACCGGCATCGACGGCGTCTTCGCCGACCAGCCCGACCTGGCGGTCGAGATCCGCCAGTCGGAGCTCGACGCGCCCTCGGGCTGATCGGCCGCCTCCCGGCGCGTGCGGAGGCAACGGGGAGGCTCCGCTGGCATCATCGGCCCGACTGCGTCGTCGGCGCAGCGCCCGTCACCGCCCGAGCGAGAGGAGTCCGCCCGTGAAGACCCGTGCGCGCATCACCCGACGCTGGATCACCTTCGCCGTCCTCGCGGCCCTCGGAGTGGCGGCCGTGTACTGGCTCGCCGTGCTCACGCCGCAGGGCCAGGCCGCCGAGAACTCCGGGCTCCGCGGCGCCGATCTCGTCTTCGGCCGCGCGACGGGCACCGCCGCGGGCACGCTCGCCGACGTCACTCCGGCGTCCATGCTCGCCGGAGCGGTGCTCGTCGCCGCGATCGCCCTCGTCCGGAGGCGCCCCGCGCTCGCCCTCGCCTCCGTCGGCTCGATCGTGCTCACGGCGGGCCTGACCCAGCTCCTCAAGAACGTCGTGCTCGAGCGGCCGATCCTGGTCGAGACCGACGCCTGGTACACCGGCGGCAGCTTCCCCAGCGGGCACACCGCCGCGGCGATCTCGGTGGTGTTCGCCCTGGCGATGGTGGTGCCGGCCCGCGCGAGGACCGTCGTCCTCCTGGTCGGCGGAGCCGTCGTGGTGCTGGTCGGGAACCTGACGATGGCCGCCTCCTGGCACCGGGCGAGCGACGTGCTCGGCGCCGACCTCGTGGCGCTGGCGTCCGCCTCCGTCGCGTGCGCGTGGCTCTCGGGGCGGGCACAGGTGGGGCGGGCGCCGAAGCGGTCGACCCGCCGCGGCGTGAACCGCCTGCTCGTGGTCTGCTCGGTCGTCGTCGTGCTCGTGCTCGGCGCGCTCGCCGTGCAGGGGATCCAGTACTACCCCGACGACACGAAGGATCTGACGGCGTTCGCGCTGCTCCAGCTGCTCGCGGTGTCGACCTCGACGGTGGCGGTCGTGGGCTTCTCGGTGGCCTGGCGGGGGATCGACGTGGGCGGTTCGCTCACGGCACCCGTGCCGCGCCCGCGCTCGGCCTGACGCCGACTCCGGTGTCGGAGGTGCGATCTACACTCGAAGGGCCATGAGCTTCCTCTTCGATCCGAGCGATTCCCGCGCCACCCCCGTCGTCGTCGGCGTCCCCGCGCGCTCCGGGAGCGACGCTCCGCGCAGCGACCCCGCTCACGAGCAGCTCGTCGCGGGCCTCAATCCCCAGCAGCGCGAGGCGGTCGAGTACCGCGGCGATGCACTCCTGATCGTGGCCGGCGCCGGGTCGGGCAAGACGAGCGTGCTCACCCGCCGCATCGCGAGCCTCCTCGGCAACGCGGAGGCGTGGCCGAGCCAGATCCTCGCGATCACCTTCACCAACAAGGCCGCCGCCGAGATGCGCGAGCGCGTCGAGAAGCTGGTCGGGGCGAGCGCCGAGGGGATGTGGATCTCGACCTTCCACTCGGCGTGCGTGCGCATCCTGCGCCGCGAGGCCGAGAACTTCGGCATGACCTCGTCGTTCACCATCTACGACTCGGGCGATCAGCGCGCGCTGCTCAAGCGCATCGTGAAGGACCTGGAGGCCGACTCGCTCGGGATCACCGTCGCGAGCGCCTCCGCCAAGATCTCCAAGCTCAAGAACGAGCTCGCCGACGTCGACTCGTACGCGCGCACCGCGAACATGAGCGACCCCAACGAGGAGATGTTCCTCCAGGTCTTCCGCGCGTACTCGCGCGCCCTCGAGAGCGCCAACGCGTTCGACTTCGACGACCTGATCGCGCAGACGGTCTACCTGTTCCGCGCCTTCCCGCACGTCGCGGCCAAGTACCAGCGGCGCTTCCGCCACGTCCTGGTCGACGAGTACCAGGACACGAACCACGCGCAGTACTCGCTCATCCACGAGCTGACCCGGCCGGTCCCGCGGGCGACGATGGACGCCGCGCAGTTCGACCGGCCCTACCGCGGGCCGGTGACGGCCGACGGCTCGATCCCCGGCGCCTCGCTCACGGTCGTGGGCGACTCCGACCAGTCGATCTACGCGTTCCGCGGAGCCGACATCCGCAACATCGTCGAGTTCGAGCGCGACTTCCCGGGCTGCCGCGTGATCCTGCTCGAGCAGAACTACCGCTCGACCCAGAACATCCTCTCGGCGGCCAACGCGGTCATCTCGAACAACTTCGACCGCCGCGCCAAGAACCTCTGGTCCTCGAGCGGCGACGGCGAGAAGATCATCGGCTACACGGGCTACTCCGGCCACGACGAGGCCCAGTTCGTGGTCGACGAGATCGCGCGGCTGCACGCGGCCGGCACCGGCTACGACGAGATCGCGGTGTTCTACCGCACCAATGCTCAGACCCGTGCGCTGGAGGAGATCTTCATCCGCTCGGCGCTGCCGTACCGGATCCTCGGCGGCACCAAGTTCTACGAGCGCGCCGAGATCAAGGACGCGCTCGCCTACCTGATCACGGTCGCGAACCCGGCCGATGTGCTGGCGCTGCGGCGGATCATGAACACGCCCAAGCGGGGCATCGGCCCGGCGACGGAGGCGCAGCTGCAGTCGTTCGCCGACACCAACGGCGTGACCCTGCGCGAGGCCATGCGCAACGCCGGCTCGCTCGGCATGGGCCCGAAGGTGACGAAGGCGATCGTCGATCTGGCGACCCTCCTCGACGAGTGCGCGATGATGCTCGACCCCTCGCGACCGGAGGGCGAGGCGAAGGTGCACGAGGTGCTCTCGTCGCTGCTCAGCCGCAGCGGCTACATCGACATGCTGCGCGCCAGCCGCGACCCGCAGGACGAGGCACGCGCCGAGAACGTCGACGAGCTCATCGCCGTGACGAAGGAGTTCGCGCGCAACAACCCCGACGGCGGACTCGTCGACTTCCTCACCGAGGTCTCGCTCGTCGCGGCCGCGGACGACCTCGACGACGACTCCGGCACCGTCTCGCTGATGACCCTGCACACGGCCAAGGGCCTCGAGTACGACGCCGTGTTCCTCACAGGCATCGAGGAGGACCTGCTGCCGCACCGCATCTCGGCGAACGAGCCCGGCGGGCCGGCCGAGGAGCGGCGGCTCTTCTACGTCGGCATCACGCGGGCGCGCAAGCGCCTCTACCTCTCGCTCGCCATGACCCGCGCCCAGTACGGCGAGACCTCGGTCGCGATGCCGAGCCGGTTCCTCCAGGAGATCCCGGCCGAGCTGATCCAGTGGCGGCAGTCGCCCGGTGCGGCCACGTCGCGGGGCGGCACCCAGCCGCGGGCCCTCAACGCTCAGCGGCCGGGGTTCGGCAAGTCGCGCTCCAACGCCGAGTTCCGCGAGGCGCTCGCCGCGGCTCCGAAGGCCAAGGGCGAGTTCCCCAACCGCATCACCGGGATGGTCCGCGACAACGGCGATCTCGAGCTGATCGCGGGCGACCGCATCCGCCACACCGACTTCGGCGAGGGCCGGGTGAACGCGGTGACCGGCGAGGGCAGCAAGCGGGTCGCCCACGTGCTGTTCGACCAAGTCGGTGCGAAGAAGCTGCTGATCAAGGTCGCGCCGATCGAGAAGATCTGAGGTCGTGGCGGTGCCGCCGGTGAGCGGTGAGGTCCGTGGGCCGCTCGCGGCGCGGATCGCGACGGAGGCGTTCTCTCCGGCGGTGCTGGCCGTGCTCGTGCCGGTCGTCGTCGGCGCGAGGGTGGCCGATCCTCCGCTGCTCGGCGTCGCCTGGGGCGCGCTCGCCGCGCTGTTCGTCGGCGTGCTGCCCTACCTCGTGATCCGGCTGCTGATGCGCTCGGGCCGGATCCGCGGTGACCACCACGTGCCCGACCGGCGCGAGCGGGCGCTGCCCATCGGCCTGGCCCTGGTCTCGATCGCCGTCGGGCTGGTGCTGCTCGCCGCGCTCGGCGCGCCTCCGGCCGTCACGACGTTCGGCCTCGTGACCGTCGCGGTCGTCGTCGCCGTCGGAGTGGTCAACCTCGCCTGGAAGCTGTCGGGGCACGCCGCCGTCGTCGCGACCTGCGCGGTGGTGGTGCTGATCGCCTACGGTCCGTGGTCGCTGGTCGTCACCGTGCCGATCGCGCTGTGGACCGGCTGGTCGCGCGTCCGCCTCGGCGCGCACACCCCGGCTCAGGTGCTCGCGGGCGGACTCGTCGGCGCGGTGCTCGCCTCCGTCGTCTGGTCGCTGCTCGGCTGAGGGTCGAGCGGGGGATCAGGAGTCGCAGGCGATCCCGTCGCCGTCGTTGTCGAGACGGTAGGGATCGGCTCCCACCACGGTGACGGGACCTCGGACGTAGGCAGGCCCGTCCCCGGAGCCGCTGGCGCAGTCGACGTCGGATGCGATGGGGACGCAGGCACCGGAGTAGTGGGGATCGCACCCCGAAGCGGTGTCGGGCTCCGGTGCCGGTGCAGGGGGCGGGACCCTCGTCCCGACGCGAGTGACGTCGTCGATGGTCGCGGTGGTGACCGCCTCCGAGGTCTGCGAGCGCGAGACCTCGGCGCCGTCGTGCTTCACGACCTCGAAGGTGCGCGTGAGCACCCCGTCGACGCCGGCCGCGAAGGTGCTGGTGCCCTGGTCGGCGTTCGGGTCGTCCTCCGTGCGGGCCGCCCGCGGGATCACGACCGTCTCGGTGACCGTCTCGGTGGTGACGACCACGGTCGGCGTCGGCGTCGGGGTCGGAGTGGGCGTCGCGGTGCGTGCCGCCGTCGGCTGCGCGGCGGGGGCAGCGGGCACCTCCGGAGTCCGAGTGCTCGCGGCGACCTCGGTCTGCGCGACGGGCGCCGGGGCGGTTGCACCGTAGGCGGCCGATCCGAGGACGAGAGCGGCGAGGGCTGCGGCGACGGCGATGCCGGACGCTCCCCGCCTCCTCGGCAGCCCGAGCCAGGTGGGGCGGCGGAGGGCGACTCCGTACAGCGCGGTGACCAGGAGGATCAGCCCGGTCATGATGACGGCCGACCAGATCCCGCCCGTGAGCAGGCCGATCAGAGCGACGAACGCGGTCGCTCCGCCTCCGATCCACTGCAGGGGCGTGAGGCGGAGGCGCGTCAGCCGGTGGGAGCCCAGACGCAGCGGTGTGCGTCGATCCTGCGTCCGGCGGGCGGACGGCAGTGGGGGAGGGGTCTGGCGGGTCACAGGCGGGTTCTTCCTCGAGCGGGCTGAGAGCTGCCTCAGCATGCGTCACGCGCGCCGAATCGCCTGGCCCCCTTTCGGGGCTGGAGACATCCCGTCCACACGCCGGGAGCGCGGTGCGCGGCGGGCGGAGGCGACCGCGCGTGGCCCGCTGGGGCCGGGCTCAGGAGTAGCGCACGACGAGCTCGCGCTTCAGGACCTTGCCGCTCGGACCGAGCGGAAGCGCCTCCACGAACTCGATGCGACGCGGGTACTTGAAGGCGGCGAGGTGCTCGTTCGCGTAGGCGATCAGCTCGTCGGCGCTCGCCGAGGCCGAGGACCCGAGCACCACGGCGGCCAGGATCTCCTGGCCGTGCGTGTCGTGGGGGATCCCGAAGACAGCGGCGTTCGCGACAGCGGGGTGCCCGATGAGCACCTCCTCGACCTCGCGGGGATACACGTTGTAGCCGTTGCGGATGATCATGTCCTTCGTGCGGTCGAGGATCCGGATGTAGTCCTCCTCGTCCTTCGTGCCCAGGTCGCCCGTGCGGAACCAGCCGTCGACGACCGCCTCCGCCGTCGCCGCCGGGTTGCCGAGGTAGCCCTTCATCAGGTTGTGCCCGCGGACGACGATCTCGCCGAGTTCGCCGCGGGGGAGCAGTTCCACCCGGTCCGTCACCTCGGCTCGGGCGACCTCGACGTCCACGCCCCAGATCGGCGTGCCCACGGTGCCGGCCCGCGGCGGGACTCCGACGTGGTTGAACGTCGCGACGGGGGAGGTCTCGGTGAGCCCGTAGCCCTCGTAGATCTCGACACCGAAGACCTCGCGGAACCGCTCGATGACGGCGACCGGCAGCGCCGCGCCTCCCGACACCGCGTAGCGCAGCGGCGGGCGGTCCTCGCGCCGCGTCGCCGCGTCGAGCAGTGCCACGTACATCGTGGGGACGCCCTCGAACACGGTGCAGCCGTGCGCGATCATCGCCTCGAGCGCCGCGTCGCCGTCGAACTTCGGCACGAGCACCACGGTCGCCGCGGTGCGGAACGCCGTGTTCATCGCGCAGACCTGACCGAAGGTGTGGAACAGCGGCAGTGCGCCCAGCACGACGTCGCCCTGGTGCAGGTCGAAGGTGTTCATCAGCAGCACGTCCGACTGCGACACGATCGCGAAGTGCGTCCCCTCGGCTCCCTTGGGCCGGCCGGTCGTACCGCTCGTGTAGAGGATCGTGGCGGTGTCGAAGGGTGAGCGCGGCACGTAGCCGTCGATGGGCTCCGCCTCGGCGGCGAGGTCCTCGAGGCGCGGGAACGGAGTGCCGGCGTCCTCCGGCACCAGCACGCTCAGCACCGGTACGCCCGCGAGGGCCGCGCCGGCCGCGCCCTCGGCCAGGAGCGGCGCGGCGCAGACGAGGGCCTTCGCCCCGGAGTCGCGCAGGACGTACGCGATCTCGTCGTGCTTGAGCAGCGCGTGCACCGGCACGACGACCGCGCCGAGCGCGAGCACCGCGAAGTAGCCGCGCGGGAAGTCCGGGACGTTGGGGATCAGGAGGGCGACGCGGTCGCCCGGACCGATGCCGCGGGCGCGCAGCGCGCCGGCGTAGGCGCGGGTCTGGTCCCAGAGCGTGGCGTAGTCGACGGCGAGGGGGCCGACGCGGATCGCGATCGTCGTGGGGGTGCGGCGGGCCGCCTCCGAGAGGATCGCCGCGACCGAGACCGAGCCGAACCCCGTCGTGGGCGGGGGAGCGGCGGGAGCGTCGGCGGATCGGGTGTCGGTGATGCTCATCGGTGCTCCAGTCGTCGTCGACCACCGCGGGTGCGGTCCTCCACGGTAGATCCGGCTCCGCCGCCCTTCAAGCGCTGCGCACCGGATGCTCAGCGAGTGAGCGAGCGGTGCCGGAGGATCACGAGGGGGCCGGGGACCGTCAGCGCCAGGCTGTGGCTGACGGAGCCCAGCAGCAGACGGAGGAAGGCACCGCGGCCGTGGCTCCCCACCACGAGCAGCCGGCTCGAGGCGGCCAGCGCGGCGAGCCGCTCGACCGGATCGCCGCGCACGAGCATCGGCCGCACCTCGAGATCGGGGCACGTGTCGCGAAGGCCCACCAGCGACTCGGCGAGCACGAGGTTCTCGTCCTCCTCGATCGCGTCGATGACGATCCGCTCGACCGGCACCGAGTCGGCCCACGCGCCCGGCAGCTGCCACGCGTGCAGGGCGAGGAGCGGCTCGCCGAGGCGATCGGCCTCGGTCGCGGCGAGCCGGATCGCCTCGAGCGAGACCTCGGAGCCGTCGACGCCGACCGCGACGCCGACCCGGGGCTCCGCCGTCGCACCGGGGATCAGCGCGACGGCCGAGCGCGACGCCGCCGCCACGCGGATCGCGATCGGAGCGCTCACCGCGCCTCCGCGCCGGGCCAGCGGGTGGGCGCCGAGGACGAGCAGGGCACGGGCGGGCGCCGCGTCGGCGAGCGCGTGCACCGGCTCGCCCTCGAGCAGCCGCGTCCGGGTGCGCACCTCGGGGAACTCGGCCACGGCGAGGGCTCGCGCCTCCTCGAGGATCTCGCCCGCGAGCCGTCGGTGCTCCGCATCCGCGCCGGCGAGGCGGGCCCGCACCGGTTCGACCACCGTCACCAGATCGGCCGGCAGCCGATGGGCCCTCGAGAAGTCCAGCGCCCAGCGCAGGGCGTCGACGCTCCGATCCGAACCGCTGACTCCGACCACGACCGCGTCCATGGTGCGCCTCCTCATCGAGTGCCACGACAGGTCCATCCTCCTCTCCGGGGCGGCGGAGCGGGAGTCTCGATGTCCGGTCGCGGTCTCGACGTACAGTCGGAGCATGGGTGACGACGGTCGGCACTGGGGCGAGGCGGCCCTGTACACGGACGCGGTGGTGACGGCCCCGTTCGCCCTCGCGGTCATCGCCGAGGCGACCGGCTCGCGGGTGGTGGGCGGTCGCACGTCCGACGCGCACGTGCCCCTCTACAGCGGCCCGACCAGCGCGCGCGTCTCGGTCGCGGGCTTCGGCGACAGCGTGCCGATCACGGTCGACGTCCGCGATGAGCGCGGCCAGAAGGAGGCGCGCGCGGCGGCGCAGGCGCTCGGACTCGAGCTCGCGGCCTACGCGGGCTGGACCGTCACTCCCGGCTTCTGAGCGACTCGGCCCGCACCCGGGCCAGGTAGTAGCGGCTGGGTGCCGTCCGGACGGCCGCGGGCAGTAGGCGGTAGACCGCGAAGGTGCGCTCGAGGGCGCGCTCGAACCGCGCCTCCTGGCGCGGCGTCCAGCGGAAGCCGAAGCCGGCGCGGACGGCGGGCGGCAGGAGCCCGGCGGTCATCAGGCGGAGGTAGGGGCCGAACGGGCGCAGCCACCGGGCCGCGATGCCGCCGCCGAGCAGGTCGTGCGCGACCCGCCTCGCCGCGGGGGTGACCTCGAGGCGTGCGACCTCCGCCTCCCAGTAGGCGTCGAAGGCGGCGCGCGAGGCGGGCCAGAGCTCCTCGGGCATCTGCAGCGCCGTGCCGACGACGCGCGAGCGGTGCACGATCTCGTCGGCCTCCTCGGCGCTCAGCCGCCCGAAGGCCCCCTCGTGCAGCTGCAGCATCGACTGCGTGAGCGTCGCGGCCACCCAGCGCTGCAGCTCGGGGTCGAACGCGGTGTAGCCCGCACCGCGGACCGGCCCGTGGGCGCGGTTCACGCGCCTGCGCACGGTGCGGACGTCCTCCTCCGACCCGTAGTGCAGGGCGTAGAGGTAGCCGAGGGTGCCGTGGAGGCGGCCGAGGGCGCGGTGCGCGAAGTCGGAGTGCTCGGCGACGCCCGCGCCGACCGACGGATGCGCCACCTGCAGCAGGATCGCCCGCGCCCCCGCGACGAGGAAGACGCCCTCGCGGAAGACGTCGCGCTGAGCGGGAGGTCGGGCGGAGGAGGGCACCGTCCCACGCTACGCCGCGCGGGAAGCGCCCCGAGAGTGCGGAGTAGACTCGGCGCGGCCCAGGACCGTGCCGTCGCGCGCGGAGCTCCGGGCCACCTCCGGACTCGAAACGCAAGCGCGCTCGGCGCGGAATGGGAATGCAGCGTGGATCTCTTCGAATACCAGGCCCGTGATCTGTTCGAGAAGTACGGCGTCCCCGTGCTCCCGGGCATCGTCGCCGATACGCCCGAGGAGGTGCGCGCCGCGGCCGAGAAGCTGGGCGGCGTCACCGTCGTCAAGGCGCAGGTGAAGATCGGCGGCCGCGGCAAGGCCGGCGGCGTCAAGGTCGCGAAGACCGCCGACGACGCCTTCGCGGCCGCGCAGTCGATCCTCGGACTCGACATCAAGGGCCACGTCGTCAAGCGCGTCATGGTCGCCGGCGGCGCCCGCATCGACCGCGAGTTCTACTTCTCGGTCCTGCTCGACCGCGCCAACCGCTCCTACCTCTCGCTCACCTCCTACGAGGGCGGCATGGAGATCGAGCAGCTCGCCGTCGAGCGCCCCGACGCCCTCGCACGCGTCGAGGTCGTCCCCGGCCAGGGCATCGACCTCGCCAAGGCCGAGGAGATCGCCCGCGCGGCGAAGTTCCCTGAGGAGCTGATCGCCAAGGTCGCCCCCGTGCTCGTCACGCTCTACGACGTCTACACCGGCGAGGACGCGACCCTCGTCGAGGTGAACCCGCTCGTCCTCACCGAGGAGGGCGACATCGTCGCGCTCGACGGCAAGGTCTCGCTCGACGAGAACGCCGGCTTCCGCCACCCCGAGCACGCTGCGCTCGAGGACAAGGACGCCGCCGACCCGCTCGAGGCGAAGGCCAAGGAGAACGACCTCAACTACGTGAAGCTCGACGGCGAGGTCGGCATCATCGGCAACGGCGCGGGCCTCGTCATGTCCACGCTCGACGTCGTCGCCTACGCGGGCGAGCGCCACGGCGGCGTGAAGCCGGCCAACTTCCTCGACATCGGCGGCGGAGCCTCCGCCCAGGTGATGGCGAACGGCCTCGACGTGATCCTCGGCGACGAGCAGGTCAAGAGCGTCTTCGTCAACGTCTTCGGAGGCATCACCGCCTGCGACGCCGTCGCCAACGGCATCCTGCAGGCGCTCGAGATCCTCGGCGACTCGGCGACCAAGCCGCTCGTCGTGCGCCTCGACGGCAACAAGGTCGAGGAGGGCCGCGCGATCCTCGAGGCCGCCGCCAACCCGCTCATCACCCTGGCCGCGACGATGGACGAGGGCGCCGACAAGGCCGCCGCACTCGCCGCCGCGTAACGACCCCGACGACTCAAGGAATCAGAGAACAAGCATGTCGATCTTCCTCAACAAGGACTCCAAGGTCATCGTCCAGGGCATCACCGGCGGCGAGGGCACCAAGCACACCGCGCTGATGCTCAAGGCCGGCACGAACGTCGTCGGCGGCGTCAACGCCCGCAAGGCCGGCACGACCGTCACCCACGGCGACGTCGAGCTGCCCGTCTTCGGCACCGTCAAGGAGGCCATCGAGGCCACCGGCGCCGACGTCTCGATCGCGTTCGTCCCGCCCGCCTTCTCGAAGGACGCCGTCATCGAGGCGATCGACGCCGAGATCGGCCTCCTCGTCGTCATCACCGAGGGCATCCCGGTGCAGGACTCGGCCGAGTTCTGGGCCTACGCGCAGGAGAAGGGCAACAAGACCCGCATCATCGGGCCGAACTGCCCCGGCATCATCACGCCGGGCGAGTCGCTCGTCGGCATCACGCCCGCGACCATCACGGGCAAGGGACCGATCGGCCTCGTCTCGAAGTCGGGCACCCTGACCTACCAGATGATGTACGAGCTGCGCGACCTGGGCTTCTCGACCGCCATCGGCATCGGCGGCGACCCGATCATCGGCACGACGCACATCGACGCGCTCGCCGCGTTCGAGGCCGACCCCGAGACGAAGGCGATCGTGATGATCGGCGAGATCGGCGGAGACGCCGAGGAGCGCGCCGCCGACTTCATCAAGGCCAACGTCACCAAGCCGGTCGTCGGCTACGTCGCGGGCTTCACGGCTCCCGAGGGCAAGACGATGGGCCACGCCGGCGCGATCGTCTCGGGCTCGGCGGGCACCGCGCAGGCCAAGAAGGAGGCCCTCGAGGCCGCGGGCGTGAAGGTCGGCAAGACGCCGTCCGAGACGGCCGACCTCCTGCGCGAGGTCTTCGCGACCCTCTAGGCCTACCGCGGAGCTCCGCGGGGCGGTCTGCGGCGTTGTCCTCGGTTGCGATGCCTCCGGTATCGCGCCCCCCTCCGCCTTGCATCTCACCCCGCGGAGCTCCGCGGTCATCGGCCGAGGTCCGCTGCTCCGGCAGCGGGCCCCGGCCGATCCGTCGTTCCGGGCGGGCGCGGTAGCGTCATCGGGTGACCCGCCGCCTCGGACTCGACTTCCTGACCTTCGTGCCGTACCCGGAGGGGCCCGAGCGGCCCGGAGACGCGGCGCAGAGCCTCGAGGACGGCCTCGCGCTGTTCGAGCTGGCGGAGGAGCTCGGCTACGACACCGGCTGGGTGCGCGTGCGCCACTTCGAGCGCTTCCTGGCCTCGCCGATGACCTTCTTCGCGGCCGCCTCGCAGCGCACGCGCCGCCTCCGCCTGGGCACCGCGGTGATCGGGGCGCGCTACGAGTCCCCGGTGCGGCTCGCCGAAGACGCGGCGACCGTCGACCTGCTCTCGGGAGGCCGGCTCGACCTCGGCGTGAGCGGCGGCTTCGCCCACCTCTCCTCCGTCTTCGACGGCGTGTTCGGCCAGGCCGACCGCGAGTTCCGCGCCGAGGCGCAGGAGCGGATCGTGCGCCTGCGCGAGGCCCTCTCGGGGGCGACGCTCGGCATCGCCGAGTCGGCGCTGATGTCGGTGCCGGTCGGCGATCCGCTGATCCAACAGCCGCACGCCCCGGGACTCGCCGACCGCCTCTGGTACGGCGCGGGCACCACGTCGTCCGCGGTGCGCGCGGGCGAGCAGGGCATGCACCTCCAGGTCTCCACGCTCAACACGGAGGAGACGGGGCTGCCGTTCGCCGAGCAGCAGGCCGCGCAGATCCGCGCCTACCGCGAGGCCTTCGCCGCGGCCCACCCCGGCCGCACGTCGCGGGTGACCGCCGGGCGCATCGTCCTCCCGCTGCTCAGCGCGGCCGACGAGGAGGCGCACCGGCCGTTCATCGACGGCTACCTCGGGCGGATGGACGAGGACGGCCGCCCCCGCACCGCCGACCGCTCGATCATCGCCGCGCCGATGCGCTTCAGCCCGCTCCACCTCGGCGGTGTCGACGAGATCGTCGCGTCCCTGAACGCCGATCCGGCCCTCGCAGAGGCGGACGCCCTCACGATCACGCTGCCCGCGGTCGGCGGGGTCGAGTCGCACCGGAGGATCCTCCGCGCGGTCGCGGAGGAAATCGCTCCCCGCCTGCGCTAGCGGTCGCCGCGGCGCGCGGTCAGCCGCCACAGCGGCCGCTGCAGTGTGAGCAGCAGCAGCCACCACAGCCCGACCGCCGGAACGAGCAGCGCGAGCGCCAGCGCCAGCGACAGCAGGCCGAACGGGACGAGCGCGTGCGTCAGCCGCACCGGGCCGACTCCCTCGCGCAGCAGCCCCGGCCGACGCAGCAGTCGCCACTCGATCAGCACGAGTGCGCCGCTCATCACCACCATCGTGCCGATGTAGAGCCCGATGGTCGCCCGCGAGTCGGGCAGCTGCGCGAGCGCGCTCGTCGCGAACGGGAAGAACGCGATCGAGGCGAGCCAGAGCAGGTCGAGCCAGACCAGGCCCGCGTCGTAGTCGCGCGCGAGCTCGAAGACGCGGTGGTGCGGCACCCAGAACACGGCGATCAGGCCGAAGGACAGCGCGAAGGCGAGCAGCGAGTCGCGATGCTGATCGAGGAGCGCACCGACGCCTCCGCCCTCGCGCCCGATCTCGGGGGCGAGCTGGACGAGCGGCAGCACGAGGATCGTGATCGCGATGGCGACGGTGGCGTCCGAGAAGTTGACGAGGCGGTCGAGCCCGCGTTCCGTGCGGGTCTGCCGCAGCGCCTCCGACGCCCGGCCGCGGCGCACGAGCCGCTCGATCGGGCCCGACAGCAGGAGGAGGAGCAGGGCGAGCATGTTCACCGCCGGCACCGTCACGGCGAGCACCAGCGCGGCGGCGAGCAGCGCGATCACGATCACCGAGCGCGCGGAGGAGCGCAGTGGATCCACTCCCGGCACGAGCAGCTCGGGGTCGCGCCGGAGGATCACCTGCATCGCCAGGGTCGCCGTGCTCGCGACGATCATCGTCCCGATGTAGAGGGCGAAGACGCTCGGGTCGGTCTCGAACACGTTCGAGAGCAGGTTCGCGGCGAAGGGGAGCAGCACGATCGCGGCGAGCCAGACGAAGTTCGCCGTGACGAGCGCTGCGGAGTATCGCGCCACTCCCTCGAACACCGCGTGGTGCACCAGCCACAGCCGGCCGATCACCGCGAACGTGATGAAGAACGCCGAGAGCGTGCCCCAGTTCTCGGACAGCAGCGTCCCGAGGTCGGGGGAGCCGCCCTCCTCGACCACGTCGACGAGCGGGAGCACGAGGAAGGTGATCGCGATGGCGACGGTCGCGTCGGTGAAGTTGACGAGCCGGTCGAGCCCGCGCTCGGTCCGCCGGCCGTCCGATGCCCTCGTCATGCAGCGACCGTATAGGACACGGGCGCGCCCCGGAGCGTCCGGCCCCGACCCCGCCGCTAGGCTCGTCAGGCCCATGAACCGGATCACCGTCGCCCTCCTCGCCGCCTTCGACGCCGCGCTCTCGGCACTGATCGGGATCGCGATTCCGCTCGTCCCGCTGACCGTGCTCTGGGCGGTGCAGTACGACACCGCGATCGACTGGGGCGTCTTCTGGCGCATCGCCGCCGACTCCTGGCTGCTCGGCCACGGGGCCGACCTGCGGGCGAGCCTCGCCCCCGACTCACCGCTCGCCCTCGCGCTGCCGGGCGGCACGGAGGCGTTCACCGTCACCATCGCGCCCCTCGCCTTCGCGCTCCTCACGGTCCTCCTGGGCGCGCGCACCGGGCGGCGGGCGCAGGAGTCGCCGTTCCGCTTCATCGGCTTCGTCGTGGCGGTCGGCACCTACCTCCTCCTCGCGTTCCTGGTGAGCGTCGGCTCCTCGACCGGCGTCGCGTCCATCGACGTCGTGCAGGGCACGGTCCTGCCGGCGCTGGTGTTCGCGCTCGGAGTCGCGCTCGGTGCCGTGACCCACTCGGCGCGGAGCGGCGAGCCCGACCGGCTGGGCGAGCTCGCCCGCGAGACGCTCGAGCGGGTGCCCGCTCCCGGGCCGTCGCTGGTGCTCGCGTCGCTGCGGGGCGGGGCGCTCGCGGCGTCCGCCGTGATCGGGGTGGCCGGAGTGGTCGTGGCGGTCCTCCTCGTCGTGAACTACTCGTCGGTCGTCGCGCTCTACGAGGGCCTGGGCGGCGAGGCGCTCGGCGGCCTCGCCCTCACGCTGGGGCAGCTGGAGTTCCTCCCGAACCTCGTGGTCTGGGCGGCGAGCTGGCTCGTGGGCCCGGGCTTCGCGATCGGCGCGGGCTCGTCGGTCGGCCCGGCGGGAACGCTCCTCGGGCCGGTGCCCTCGATCCCGATGCTCGCCGCGCTGCCGCAGGGCGACCTCGCCTTCGGCTTCCTCGGAGTCCTCGTGCCGCTGCTGGCGGGCTTCGTCGCCGGCTGGCGGCTGCGCCGCGCCGTCATCGAGGGTCTCGACGGCCGGTCGCTGCTGCGCTGGGGGGCGGCCGCGGCGGGCGGCATCGGCGTCGTCGGCGGACTGCTGCTCGGCCTGCTCGCCTGGTTCTCGGCGGGGTCGGCGGGGCCCGGGCGCCTCGTGCAGGTCGGTCCGGATCCGCTCCTGGTGGGCGCGGTCGCGGCTCTCGAGCTGGCCGTCGCCGCGGGCATCGGGCTCGCCTCCGGACGCTCGTCGCGCGACTGACCCCCGGCCCGCGGGCCTCCTCTAGACTTGCGCAGTGCTGAAGTTGGTCGTACTCATCTCCGGCGGCGGCTCCAACCTCCGCGCACTCCTGGAGGCCTCGAGCGACGCCCACTTCCCGGCCCGCGTCGTCGCCGTGGGAAGCGACACCGAGGCCGAGGGGCTGCGCCACGCCGAGGCGTTCGACGTCCCCTCGTTCCTCGTCTCGCCGCACGCGTTCCCGACCCGTGACGCCTGGGGCGACGAGCTCCTCGCGTGCATCCGCGAGTGGGAGCCCGACCTCGTCGTCTGCGCCGGCTTCATGCGCATCCTGCCGCCCGGTGTCGTCGAGGCGCTCAGCCCGCGGATGATCAACACGCACCCCGCGCTGCTCCCGCTGTTCCCGGGCGCGCACGCCGTCCGCGACGCGCTGGCCGCCGGAGCCGTGGAGACCGGAGTGACGGTCCACGTCATCGACACCGGAGTCGACACCGGCCCGGTCATCGCCCAGGAGAGCCTCGCCGTGCTCCCCGGCGAGAGCGAGCACGCGCTGCACGAGCGCATCAAGACCATCGAGCGTCGCCTGCTGGTGCAGACGGTGCTCGACATCGCCCACGGAACCGTCGATCTCGAGGACCTCTCCCGCGCATGAGCATCACCGCACACGACCCCAGCAGCTACGACGACCGCGACGTCGTCCCCGTCCGCCGCGCCCTGATCTCGGTCAGCGACAAGACCGGGCTCCTCGAGCTCGCGTCGGCGCTCGCCGGCTCCGGCGTCGAGCTGGTCTCGACCGGATCGACCGCCGCGACCATCCGCGAGGCGGGCTTCGACGTCACCGACGTCTCGGCCGTCACCGGGTTCCCGGAGTCGCTCGACGGCCGCGTGAAGACGCTGCACCCTGCCGTGCACGCGGGCATCCTCGCCGACCTGCGCCTCGCTTCGCACCGCGAGCAGCTCGAGCAGCTCGACATCGCTGCCTTCGAGCTGGTCGTCGTCAACCTGTACCCGTTCCGCGAGACCGTCGCGGGCGGCGCCGACGCGGCGACCGTGGTCGAGAACATCGACATCGGCGGGCCGGCCCTCGTGCGCGCCTCGGCCAAGAACCACGCGAACGTGGCGGTCGTGGTCGACCCGGCCGACTACTCCGGTGTCATCACCGCCCTCGGCGCGGGGGGCACCACCCTCGCCGCCCGGCGCACCCTCGCCGCCCGCGCCTTCGCGCACACCGCGTCCTACGACTCCGCCGTCGCCGCGTGGTTCGCCGGCCAGGAGGCGGACGCCGGGTTCCCGGGCGCCGTCGAGATCCGCGGCACCCTGCAGCAGGTCCTCCGCTACGGCGAGAACTCGCACCAGAAGGCAGCGCTCTACGTCTCGCCCGACGGCACGGGCATCGCCCAGGCCACGCAGCTGCACGGCAAGGAGATGTCGTACAACAACTACGTCGACGCCGACGCCGCCGTGCGCGCGGCCTACGACTTCGTCCTGCCCGCTGTCGCGATCATCAAGCACGCCAACCCGTGCGGCATCGCGATCGCCGGCAGCAAGGCGATCGACCCCATCGCCTCCGCCCACCGCCGCGCCCACGAGTGCGACCCGGTGTCGGCCTTCGGAGGCGTCATCGCCGCCAACCGCCCCGTCACCCTGGCGATGGCCGAGACGGTCAAGGAGATCTTCACCGAGGTGCTCGTCGCCCCCTCCTTCGAGCCCGAGGCGCTCGAGGTGCTGAAGACCAAGAAGAACCTGCGCCTGCTGCAGCTGCCCGACTACTACGCGCCCGTCGAGACGGAGTTCAAGCAGATCTCGGGAGGCGTGCTGCTGCAGGAGCCCGACCGCTTCACGGGCGGCCCGGGCGAGGTCAGCTCGGGCTGGACGCTCGTCGCGGGCGAGGCCGCCGACGCCGACACGCTCCTCGACCTCGAGTTCGCGTGGAAGGCCTGCCGCGCCGTGAAGTCGAACGCGATCCTCCTCGCCAAGGGCGGCGCCTCCGTCGGCGTCGGCATGGGCCAGGTCAACCGCGTCGACTCCTGCCACCTCGCCGTCACCCGCGCCGGCGACCGCGCCCCCGGATCGGTCGCCGCCTCGGACGCGTTCTTCCCGTTCGCGGACGGCCTCGAGGTGCTCCTCGCCGCCGGAGTGAAGGCGGTCGTGCAGCCCGGAGGCTCCGTCCGCGACGCCGAGGTCATCGAGGCCGCCAAGCGCGCGGGCATCACGATGTACACGACGGGGGAGCGGCACTTCTTCCACTGAGCGCGCAGCGCTCAGAGGAAGAAGGTGCTCGTCTTCCACGCCGCTCCTCGCGCGGCATGGCGCAGTCGGCTCCCCAAGGTGGTCGCGATCCGCAGAGCGTCCTGCGTCGGTCGCCGCGTGAATCGCTTGGCACGCGATCCCCGCTGAGCGGCCTCTGGGGTGCTCGTTTTCCACGCCGCTCCCTGCGCGGCGTGGCGCGGTCGGCTTCCCAAGGTGGTCGCGATTCGCAGAGCGTCCTGCGTCGGTCGTCGCGGGAATCGCTTGGCACGCGATCCCCGCTGAGCGGCCCCCTCCCTTCGGGAGTCGCGGTGCGGGCGCGGGATCTCGTCGGTGCGCGTCGAGGCGAGTGCTCAAGAGTTGTCGTTCTCGAGTGTCGAGTGCGACAACTCCTGCGTTCTCGAGCGATGCGGAGGACGGGGCCCGGACTCGAGAGTCCAAGAGTTGTCGTCGTCGGTGTCGAGTGCGACAACTCCTGCGTTCTCGATAGACGCGGAGGGCGGGGCCGGATCCGAGAGTCCAGGAGTTGTCGTTCTCGAGTGTCGAGTACGACAACTCCTGCGTTCTCGAGAGACGCCGCGGGGGCCGGATCCGAGAGTCCAAGAGTTGTCGTTCTCGAGTGTCGAGTGCGACAACTCCTGCGTTCTCGAGCGGGCGGTGCGGATGCGCGCTCACAGCGGGCGGCAAGGTCGCGGCAAGGGGGCACACCGGTCGGAGCGCGTAGGGTCGCCGGGTGCCCTCCGACTCGACGCTCGCCTCCGCGCCCGCCCCCCGCCTCGCCCGCCGCCTCCTCACCGCCCTCGCCGCCGCCGCCGCGACGGCCGTCGCGGCCCACCTGAGCAACCTGCTCGCGTTCTTCATCGGCAACCAGCTGGCGGCGTCCTCGCTCCCGCAGGTCAACGCCTACTTCCTCCTCTCGAGCGCGCTCGCCTTCGTGGTGGTCCTCGTCCTCGCCGTCGCCGGGATGCTGAACCGGGCCTGGACCGCGGCGATCGCCGGTCTCGTCGCCGGCCTCGTCGGCGCGACCTTCGGCACCCTCGTGCAGGCGAGCGCGAGCGGAACGGCGATCACCGGGGAGGTCTGGGCGTCGATCGTCGCGACCTTCGGCGGGCTCAACCTCGTCTTCCTCCTCGCCTTCACCCTCGCGGCCGCGACCCTCGGGCACCGCATCGCGCGCGCCACCACTGCTCCGGCGAACGCGGCCTCGCCCCGCGCCCGCCGCATCGCCCTCGTCCGCGCCCCGGCGCAGAACCTCGACGCGGGCGAGCTCACGCACCTCGAGCGCGTGCCCGTCGACCAGGAGAAGGCGCAGCAGCAGTGGGAGGCGTACGTCGAGGCGCTCGACGAGGCCGGCTGGGAGACCGTCGAGGTCGCCCCCGCCCCCGCGATGGCCGACTCGGTGTTCCTCGAGGACGCCGTGGTCGTCTTCGGCGACCACGCCGTCCTCACCCGCCCGGGCGCCGAGTCGCGACGCGGCGAGACGGCCGCGGCGGAGGAGGCGGCGCTCGCCCTCGACCTCACCCTGCACCGCATCGAGGCGCCCGGGACCCTCGAGGGCGGCGACGTCCTCACGGTCGGCTCGACGGTCTACGTCGGGCGCGGCGGGCGCACGAACGCCGAGGGCATCGCCCAGCTCCGCGCGCTCCTCCGCCCGCTCGGTCTCACCGTCGTCGCCGTGCCGCTGACCCGCGCCCTCCACCTCAAGAGCGCCGTCACGGCCCTGCCCGACGGCACCGTCATCGGCTGGGAGCCGGTGGTCGACGAGCCGCGCCTGTTCCCGTCGTTCCTGCCGATGCCCGAGGAGCCGGGCGCCCACGTGGTCGTCCTCGACCCCGACACGCTGCTGATGGCGGCGTCGGCTCCGGAGAGCGCCGCGCTGCTCCGCGATCTCGGCTACACCGTGGTCACCGTCGACATCTCGGAGTTCGAGAAGCTCGAGGGCTGCGTGACCTGCCTCTCGGTGCGCGTGCGCTGACGGGAGCGCGAGGGGGAGACCTCGCGACACGGTGGACGCGACGCATAGCCGGGGTATAGCCTTCAAGGCTGCGCAGCGCCCGGGACGGGCCCGTGGCGATCCCACCCACCCCCTCCTCGCGAAAGCTCTGCACCGTGTCCGCACACACCCCTCCGATCGACGGCCCTCCGGTCGAGCCGAAGCGCCCGAGCACCCTGCGCACCCTGCTGCGACTGCTCCCGTTCGTCGGCGACGCCCTGCCGCGCCTCAGCGTGGGCATCGCGGTCGCCCTCGTCGCGAGCCTCGTCTCGCTGGCGATCCCGATCGTGCTGCAGCAGCTGGTCGACGGTCCGCTCGGCGACGGAGCCACCGCCGCAGGCTCCGGTGACCTCGGTCCGCTGATCGCCCCGGTCGGCATCGTGCTCGCCCTGGGCGTCCTCGAGGCGGTCGCCATCGCGCTCCGCCGGCGCATGGTGCTCACCCCGAGCACGCACATCGAGGCGCGGATGCGCGGCGCCCTGTACCGGCAGCTGCAGGATCTCCCGGTGTCGTTCCACGACCGCTGGCAGAGCGGACAGCTGCTGTCGCGCGCCATGAGCGATCTGAGCCTCACCCGCCGCTGGATCGCCTTCGGCTTCGTGCTGCTCGTCGTCAACACCCTGACGATCGTCGTCGGCTTCGGCGTGCTCGTGTACTGGAACCCGATCCTCGGCGTCCTCTTCATCGTCTGCTCGATCCCGGTCTGGATCTACGGCTTCGCCTTCGAGAAGCGCTACTCGAGCATCGCCCGCCGCAGCCAGGACCAGGCCGGCGACCTCGCCACGACGGTCGAGCAGTCGGTGCACGGCATCCGCGTGCTCAAGGCGTTCGGCCGGCACAAGCACGCTCTCGCGGGCTTCGCCGATCAGGCGGAGCAGCTGCGCGGCACCGAGATCGACAAGGCCAAGGCGATCGCGGGGATCTGGCTCGTCCTGCTCCTCGTGCCCGACATCGCGTTCGCGCTGTGCCTCCTCGGCGGGGTGTGGCTCGCCGCCGACGGCCAGCTGAGCGTCGGCGAGCTCTTCGCCTTCTTCGCCACCGCGACCGTGCTGCGCTGGCCCGTCGAGTCGATCGGCTTCCTCCTGTCGATGACCTTCGACACCCGCACCGCCGTCGACCGCTACTTCGAGGTCATGGACAGCAGGAACGCGATCACCGACCCGGAGTCGCCCGAGACGATCGAGCGCCCCCGCGGCCGCGTGCGCTTCCGCGACGTGCACTTCCGCTACCAGGACGCTCCCGAGCGCTTCCCCGATCTGCTCGACGGCGTCGACCTCGAGGTCGAGCCCGGCGAGACCATGGCGCTGGTCGGCGTGACCGGCTCCGGCAAGACCACGCTCACCGCCCTGCTGCCGCGCCTCTACGACGTCACCGGCGGAGCGATCGAGATCGACGGAGTCGACGTGCGGCGGATGCGGCGGGCCGAGCTGCGCTCGCACATCGGCATGGCCTTCGAGGACGCGACCCTGTTCTCGACCTCCGTGCGCGAGAACGTGCTCCTCGGTCGGCCGGACGCGAGCGAGGAGGAGCTGCTCGAGGCGCTCGAGATCGCCCAGGCGGGCTTCGTGCACTCCCTCCCGGACGGACTCGACACCACGGTCGGCGAGGAGGGCATGAGCCTCTCGGGCGGCCAGCGCCAGCGCCTCGCCCTCGCCCGGGTGATCGCGGCGCGTCCCTCCGTGCTCGTGCTCGACGACCCCCTGTCGGCACTCGACGTCGACACGGAGGCGCGCGTCGAGGCGGGCCTGCGCCGCGTGCTCGGGGACACGACGGCGCTGATCGTGGCGCACCGTCCCTCCACGGTCGCCCTCGCCGACCGGGTCGCGCTCCTCGAAGAAGGACGCGTCACCGCCGTCGGCACCCACAGCGAGCTGCTCGCGAGCAGCCCGCACTACCGCTTCGTCATCTCGAGCCTCGAGGAGGACGAGCTGAGCCGTCCGCCCGGCACGGAGCGCGTCGGCTCCCGCCCGAGCGGCGACGCCACCGACACCATCGACCAGGAGACCCGATCATGAGCACGCTCGGTTCGACCGAGGAGCGCGACGACCTCACGCGCGCCGAGTCCGCCCAGATGCGCCGCCGGTCGCTGCGACTGCTGGGGACGCTGCTGCGCCCCCTCCGTCTGCGGCTCGTCCTCACGGCGATCGTGGTCGTCGTCTCGACCGCCGCGCAGGTGGCCGGGCCCGCCCTGATCGCCCTGGGCATCGACAACGGGCTGCCCGCGGTGCTCGACGGCGACGCGACTCCGCTCGCGCTGACGGTCGGCGCCTACGTGCTGACCGGCGTGATCGGTGCCGTGCTGGTCGCCTGGTACACGGTGCTCTCGGCGCGGGTGAGCCAGGCGATCCTCATCGACCTGCGCAAGCGCGTGTTCCTGCACACCCAGAAGCTGAGCCTGGAGTTCCACGAGAACTACACGTCGGGCCGCATCATCTCGCGCCAGACGAGCGACCTCGACTCGATCCGCGAGCTGCTCGACTCCGGGATCAACCAGCTCGTGCAGGGCGCGCTCTACATGGGCTTCGTGGCGATCGCACTCGTGTCGGTCGACGGGGTCAGCGGGATCGTGCTCGCCTGCTCGCTCGTCCCGCTCGCGATCCTGACGCGCTGGTTCCAGAAGAGGTCGCAGGCCCTGTTCCGGGGGACCCGCGTGGCCTCCTCGCGCCTGATCGTGCAGTTCGTCGAGACGATGACGGGCATCCGCGCCGTGCAGACCTTCCGCGCCGAGAAGCGCAACGAGGAGGTGTTCGGCGGAGTCGTCGAGAAGTACCGGGTGGCGTACAAGAAGGTCTTCGGAGTCTTCGGCACCTTCGACCCGGGGCTCGTGCTGATCGGCAACGTGACCGTCGCGGTCGTGCTGTTCGTCGGAGGAGTCCGCGTGCTCGACGGCGGACTCGAGATCGGCGCGCTGCTCGCGGTGCTGCTCTACACCCGCCGCTTCTTCGACCCGGTGCAGGAGATGGCGATGTTCTACAACTCCTACCAGTCGGCGGCGGCGGCGCTCGAGAAGATCTCGGGCGTCCTCGCCGAGGAGCCGAGCGTGCCCGATCCCGCCCATCCGACGGATCTGCGCGAGGCGCGCGGGCACCTCGGCTTCGAGGGTGTGCGCTTCGCGTACACCAGCGACCGCGAGGTCCTGCCGCGCTTCGACCTCGACGTGCCGGCCGGCCAGACGATCGCCCTCGTCGGATCGACCGGCGCCGGCAAGACCACGCTCGCCAAGCTCATCTCGCGGTTCTACGACCCGAGCGACGGCGTGGTGACCCTCGACGGCGTCGACCTGCGTCAGCTGCACCCGAAGGATCTGCGGCGCGCGATCGTGATGGTGACCCAGGAGGCGTACCTCTTCTCGGGCTCGGTCGCCGACAACATCGCGATCGGGCGGCCGTCGGCGTCGTACGACGAGATCGTGGCGGCCGCGCAGGCGGTCGGCGCGGACGAGTTCATCCGGGCGCTGCCCGACGGCTACGACACCGACGTGAACAAGCGCGGCGGCCGCGTGTCGGCGGGCCAGCGCCAGCTGATCTCGTTCGCGCGCGCGTTCCTCGCCGATCCGGCGGTGCTCATCCTCGACGAGGCGACGTCGTCGCTCGACATCCCGAGCGAGCGCCTGGTGCAGCAGGGTCTGCAGACGCTGCTCGCCGACCGCACGGCGGTGATCATCGCGCACCGGCTCTCGACGGTCGCGATCGCCGACCGCGTCCTCGTGATGGAGCACGGCCGCATCGTCGAGGACGGCACTCCGGAGGCGCTCATCGCCGGCGCCGGGCGGTTCGCGACGCTGCACGCGGCCTGGCGCGACTCGCTGGTGTGAGGCCGCGGGCGGTCCGCGGAGGGGGACCCGCCCGCGGACCGTCGCGCCTCAGGGCCGCCAGCGCGCCGCGCGCACGTCGACGCGGTAGCCGCCGGGAGTGATCACCAGCGGCGTCCCCTCGCGGTCGTACTCGACGCGCGCGCGGTCCTCGTGTCCGAGGGGAGGAGCGCCTCCCGAGCGCACCACCCGCCACCACGCGACGTCGGAGCCGTAGCGCGCCATGACCGTGCCGACCGCGCGCGCGGCGCGTGTCCCGAGCACGGCGGCGATCTCCCCGTAGGCCATCACGTGCCCCGGGGGGATGCCGTCGACGACGGCCAGCACCGCCGAGACGAAGTCGGGGGAGTCGGGGCCCGCCCCGGACGAGGACGGCTCGCCGGTCCGAGCGCGAGGGCTCAGAGCTTCAGCGCCCCGATGTTCTCGCCGTACTGCGTCTCGCCGACGACCTCGAAGCCGATCCAGCGGAAGAACTGCTCGGGACCGTCCTCGCCCGACTCCCAGATGACGGTGAGCGTGTCGAACCCGCGGCGGCGGGCCTCGTCGGCCGCCGCGCGGACCGCGAAGGTGCCGACTCCGCGCCCCTGCTTCGACGCGTCGATGTTGATGCGCCAGATGCAGCTGCGGAACTCCTCCGGAGCGTCCTCGTCGAAGTGCGCGTGGATGAAGCCGACGAGCGCGTCGTCGTCGAGGATCGCGCGCTGCCAGGCGGCACCCGGGTCGATCACGGCGGCGGCGGCCGAGTACGACACCGGGGCGACGAACTGCTCCTGACCGGGTTTGAGGCTCAGCCCGTTCACGGCGGAGATGTTCGAGGCCGACAGCTCTTCCAGGCGGAGTGCACTCATGCGGCCAATCTAGCGGCCGGACCCCGGGGCGTCATCCGCCGCCAGGACGACAGCGCCCCCACCGGCGCCGATCGAGAGCACCGGAGGGCCGAACTCTCTCGACATCGAGACAGTTCAGCCCTCGGGTAGGCTGGTGGAGGCCATCCGGAGCGGCCGCGCAGCCGCTCGTCCCGCGCAGGAGCGGGGTTGCATCGAGACCATGGGAGAGCAATGTCCAAGATCAAGGTTGAGGGAACCGTCGTCGAGCTCGACGGCGACGAGATGACGCGGATCATCTGGCAGAAGATCAAGGACACCCTCATCCACCCGTACCTCGACGTGAACCTCGAGTACTACGACCTCGGCATCGAGTACCGCGACGAGACCGACGACCAGGTCACGATCGACGCGGCGCACGCCATCCAGAAGCACGGCGTCGGCGTCAAGTGCGCGACGATCACGCCCGACGAGGCGCGCGTCGAGGAGTTCGGCCTGAAGAAGATGTGGAAGTCGCCCAACGGCACGATCCGCAACATCCTCGGCGGCGTCATCTTCCGCGAGCCGATCATCATCTCCAACATCCCGCGCCTGGTCCCCGGCTGGAACAAGCCGATCATCATCGGCCGCCACGCGTTCGGCGACCAGTACCGCGCCACCGACTTCGTCTTCAAGGGCAAGGGCACGCTCACCGTCGAGTTCACCCCGGACGACGGCTCCGAGCCGATGAAGTTCGAGGTCTACAAGGCTCCCGACGACGGCATCGCGCAGGTCCAGTACAACCAGGACGCGTCGATCCGCGACTTCGCCCGCTCGTCGCTCAACTACGGCCTGAGCCGCAACTACCCGGTCTACCTCTCGACGAAGAACACGATCCTCAAGGCCTACGACGGCCGGTTCAAGGACATCTTCGAGGAGATCTTCGAGACCGAGTTCAAGGAGCGCTTCGACGCCGCCGGCCTCACCTACGAGCACCGCCTGATCGACGACATGGTCGCCTCGGCCATGAAGTGGGAGGGCGGCTACGTCTGGGCCTGCAAGAACTACGACGGCGACGTGCAGTCGGACACGGTCGCGCAGGGCTTCGGCTCGCTCGGCCTGATGACCTCCGTCCTGTCCACGCCCGACGGCAGCGTCGTCGAGGCGGAGGCGGCGCACGGCACCGTCACGCGCCACTACCGCCAGCACCAGGCGGGCAAGCCCACCTCGACCAACCCGATCGCGTCGATCTACGCCTGGACGCGCGGCCTCGCGCACCGCGGCAAGCTCGACGGGAACCAGGAGCTGATCGACTTCTCGCTCACGCTCGAGGACGTCGTCATCAAGACGGTCGAGTCGGGCAAGATGACGAAGGACCTCGCGCTCCTCGTCGGCCCCGACCAGGGCTGGCAGACGACCGAGGAGTTCCTCGCGACGCTCGACGAGAACCTCCAGGCGCGCATGTCGGCCTGACCTCCGGCGCATCGGAACGGCTCCGGCCCGCAGGGATCCTCGGATCCTGCGGGCCGGAGCCGTTCCTGCGTGGCGCCGGTCAGAGCACGCGGGCGAGCGACTCCATCGCGGTGCCGGCGTCCGGGCCGGCCGGGATCAGCACCACGCTCGAGGCGCCCGCCCGGTGCAGCTCGCCGATCCTCGCCCGCGCGTCGTCGGGAGTGCCGACGACGGCGAGCTGGTCGACCCACTCGTCCGGCAGGTCGCGGGCGAAGGAGGCGCGGTCGGCGCTGCGCTCGCGGAGCCCGGCGAAGTCGTCCGCGAACGGCAGCGGTGCGATGTGCGGGGCCCAGTCGGGGTCGCCGATCCACTCGAGACCGGGGCGCACGAGATCGCGCGCGCGGGCGGCGTCGTCGTCGACCGCCGCGGCGTTGTAGGCGACCACGCGGCCGGGCACGGCCATCTGCTCCAGGGCCGCGGCGAGGTACTCCGGAGTGACGGGCTCGGCCAGGACGACGCCGTCCGCGATCCGGCCGGCCAGCTCGAGGGACTTCGGGCCCCGCACGCCGGCGAGCAGCGGCGGCACGACGGCGGGCGGTGACTCGAGCCGGAGGCCGTCGACCTTCACGTAGCGGCCGTCGCGGGTCGTCTCGTCGCCGGCGAGCAGCGAGCGCAGGGCGTCGAACTGCTCCTCCAGGAGGGTCAGCGGGCTCTTCGGCCACACGCCGAGCCCGCGCATCCAGTGCGGCATGCCGTGGCCGATCCCGGCGTGCAGGCGACCGGGGAACAGCTCGGCGAGCGTGCTGAGCTCCATGGCGGTGAACGCGGCCGTCCGTGCGGCGGCGGGGAGGATGCCGATCCCGACCACGATGCGCTCGGTCGCCGCGAGCACGGCGGCGGCCTGCGCGATGCCGCCGCGGAAGCCGAGATCCTCGATCACCCACAGCTCGTCGAAGCCGAGCGCCTCGGCGCGTCGGGCGTAGGGGAGGACCTCGGCGGCGGGGAGATCGCGGGGGAGCAGGATTCCGACGGCGGCGTCGGGCGTGGAGGCGCGCATGGCTCCCAGCCTAGGGTCGCGCCGTGACACGACGGAGGGCCCGCCGCTCGGGAGCGGGCGGGCCCTCCGTCGTCCGGATCACTCGGAGCGGGACTCGCTGAGCTGCACCTGCTCGGGCCTCGCGCTCGAGACCACCTCGATCCTCCGCGACTTCGCCTTCTCGCTCACGGGGATGGTGACCGAGAGCACGCCGTTGTCGTACGACGCCGAGATGCGCTCGGTGTCGACGCCCTGGCCGAGGCTCAGCTGGCGGACGAAGGTGGCGGACTGGCGTTCGCGCGTGATCCACGTGACGTCGTCGCCGCTGGCGACCGTGCGCTGGGCGCGGATCGTCAGCAGCTGACCGTCGACGTCGACGTCGACCGATCCGGGATCGATCCCGGGCAGGTCGGCGGTGAGGACGTAGTGGTCGCCGTCGCGGTACAGGTCGATCGGCATGCGGCGCGGGCCCTGGCCGGAGCCGAGGAGGGCGGAGGCGACGCGGTCGAGTTCGCGGATGGGGTCGTAGGTCACGGCCATGATGATCACTCCATTCAGTCGAGCAACGAAGGACTTCTCAGAGTTGAGCCTCATCGACTCAACTGTGAAGAATTTAGCACTCCACCCTCGAGAGTGCCAAGCACCTCCGTCCCAGGATCGACTACTTCGTAATCTGTTGGAAACAGAGCCGGGCGATCGATTTCGTAGGGTCGTCAGTACTGATTCAGAGCTGAACCGGATCCGGTTCCCAGCGAGCGTGAGTAAGGACATCGATTGCCGATCCACCCGTCCCACCGTCCACCCGTCCGCCGCGCCGATCGGCGCATCCTGGCGGGCCTCGCCGTCATCGGGGTCGCCGCCTCCGCCGCCTTCGCGGCGACCGGCGCCTCCGCCGCCCCCGTCGTCGGCAGCGCCTCGCTCGTCGGCGGCCTCTCGTCGCTGCAGAGCTTCGACGACGGCGACTACGTCGTCACCCTGATCGAGCCCGCCGCGGCGACCTACGAGGGCACCGACGCCCGCTTCGCCCGGACGGCTCCCGACGCGGGCTCCCAGCTGCAGGCGCGGTCCGCCCCCGTCGAGGACTACTCGGCCCACCTCGAGCAGCGCCAGGACGACGTCGCCGCCGCTGTCGACGCCGAGATCGGCTACCACTACACCGTCACGCTCAACGGCTTCTCGGCCGAGCTGACCGGCGCGCAGGCCAGCCGCCTCGCGAACCGCAAGGACGTCGCCCAGGTGCGCGAGATCGAGGACCTCACCCTCGACCGCGCGGTGCAGCCCACCACGCTGCAGGCGCCGGCCGCCGCCGGTATCCCCGTCCCCGACACCGGTCAGGAGTCCTCGACGAGCTTCCTCGGCCTCGACGGAGCCGACGGAGTCTGGAACGAGCTCGGCGGTGTCGACGAGGCGGGCGAGGGCGTCGTGGTCGGAGTCATCGACTCCGGCATCGCGCCCGAGAACCCCTCGTTCGCCGGTGCTCCGCTCGCGACGAGCCCCGGAGCCGCCCCCTCCACGAACGGCACGACGATCACCTACCCGAAGTCCGACGGCAACGACTTCGTGGGAGCCTGCGCGAGCGGAGCCGACGCGTCGCAGCAGTGGACCGGCGACGAGTGCAACCAGAAGCTGATCGGTGCGCGCTGGTTCCTCGGCGCCTCGGAGCCCGCGGGCTCGCCCGACAACCCCGAGTACCTCTCGCCGCGCGACGCGGACGGCCACGGCTCGCACACGGCGTCGACCGCCGCCGGCAACGCGGGCGTCGACGCGAGCGTCGACGGCTACGACTACGGACTGATCTCGGGCGTCGCGCCC
This sequence comes from Rathayibacter sp. VKM Ac-2759, assembly GCF_009834225.1. NCBI lineage: Bacteria > Bacillati > Actinomycetota > Actinomycetes > Micrococcales > Microbacteriaceae > Rathayibacter > Rathayibacter sp. VKM Ac-2759. The sequence goes on along the minus strand of NZ_CP047176.1, from coordinate 2,852,724 downwards.
GCGGCCAAGGTCGCCGCGTACAAGGTCTGCTGGAACGGCGACGTCGACGGCACCGACGACGACGACTTCTGCTCCGGCCCCGGCATCCTCGCCGCCATCGATGCGGCGACCAGCGACGGCGTCGACGTGATCAACTTCTCGATCGGCGGCGGCTCGGCCACCTCCACGCTCACGCTGATCGACGAGGCGTTCCTCAACGCCGCCGCCGCGGGCGTCTTCGTGGCGGCCTCGGCCGGCAACTCCGGCCCCGGCGACTCGACCCTCGACCACGCCTCGCCGTGGTACACGACGGTCGCCGCCTCCTCGATCCCGACCTACACCGCCACCGCCACCCTCGGTGACGGCCAGGCCTTCCCCGGCGGATCGATCACCGTGCACGACGAGATCACCGGACCCCTCGTGAACAGCGCGGACGTCGTCCTCGCCGGGGCCGAGACTCCGGAGATCTGCGAGACCGGCACCCTCGACCCCGAGAAGGTCGCCGGGAAGATCGTCGCCTGCACCGCGGGCGTCACCGCCCGCGTGTCGAAGTCGGCCGAGGTCGAGCGGGCGGGCGGCATCGGCATGCTGCTGCTCAACCCGTTCCCGAACGCGCTGCACGTCGACGACCACTCCGTCCCGAGCATCCAGATCGACTCGGAGGCGTACGACGCCATCACCGCCTACGCGTCCATTGCCGGTGCGACCGCGACGCTGAGCGAGGGCAACACCTCCGGCATCGCGATCGCGGTCCCGCAGGTCGCCGGCTTCTCGTCGCGCGGTCCGGCCGAGGCCGACGGCAGCGACGTGCTGAAGCCGGACATCACGGCGCCCGGCGTCGCGATCCTGGCCGACAGCTTCAACGCCGAGGGCGACGACCCCGCCTTCGCGTTCGAGTCGGGCACCTCGATGTCGTCGCCGCACATCGCCGGCCTCGCCGCGCTGATCCTCGGCGCCACCCCGAACGCGTCGCCGTCGGCCGTCAAGTCGGCCATGATGACGACCTCGTACGACAGCGTCGACCAGTCGGGCACCGCCTCCGAGGACGTCTTCGCGCAGGGCGCCGGCCACGTCGACCCGACCGCGTTCCTCGACCCCGGACTGATCTACGACAGCGGCCCGAGTGACTGGATCGCGTTCCTCAAGGGCGCGGGCTACGTGTTCAACCCGGATCCCGCGATCGACCCGATCGAGGCGATCGACCCCTCCGACCTCAACCAGGCGTCGATCGCGATCGGCGCGCTCGCCGGAACGCAGACGGTCACCCGCACGGTGACGTCGACCGCTCCCGGCAGGTACACCGCGTCGCTGGACATCCCGGGTGTCGACACCGTGGTGTCGCCGTCCACGCTCTCCTTCACCGCAGCGGGCCAGACGGCCGAGTACACGGTCACCTTCACGACCGCGGACGCCGAGCTCTCGGAGTTCGCGACCGGCTACCTCACCTGGTCGAGCGCCGACCACGAGGTGCGCAGCCCCGTCGCGGTGCGACCCGTCCTGCTGGACGCTCCGTACGAGGTCTCGGGCTCCGGCTCGACGGGCTCGACGACGGCGACCATCACGCCCGGCATCGACGGCGCGCTGCCGCTGTCGACCACCGGTCTCGCGCAGGGAGTCCTCGCCGAGGACGCCACCGCGGCCGACGGACACTCCGGCACGCTGCCGGCGGGCACGACCCTGATCACCGAGGTCCAGGTGCCCGAGGGCGCCGACTTCGCCCGCTTCGATCTCGACTCGATCGACGACACGGCCGACCTCGACCTCTACGTCGAGCTGCTCGACGCGGCGGGCGAGCCCGTCTCGCAGGCCGTCTCGGCGACGGCCTCCGCCGACGAGCGCGTCGACCTCGCGGAGCCGGAGGCGGGCACCTACCGCGTCACGGCCGACATCTACGCGGTCGGTGCGGAGCCCACGGTCACCTTCGACCTGCGCAGCTTCGTGATCACGCCCGAGGGAGGCGTCGGCTCGCTGACGACCGAGCCCGCGGTGATCGACGCGACGCAGGGCGAGCCCACGAGCTACGCGATCTCGTGGAGCGACCTGGCCGGCCCCGCCCAGTACCTCGGCCGGGTGGCCTACTCCGACTCGGGTCTCGCGACTCTGGTGAGCGTCGACGTGACGGAGGCGGCGACCCCGACTCCCACGCCGACCGCGACTCCGGAGCCCACGGGCACCCCGGAGCCGACGGCGACCCCTGAGCCGACGCCGACCGCGGGACCTGCGCCGACCACGTCGCCGACGTCCGCGCCGACCGGCTCGCCGACCGCCGGACCGGGTGCGCCCGGCCACGGTGGCGGCTCGGGCGGCCTGCCCTCCACCGGCTTCGAGGGCGGTCTGCTCGGGGCTGCGGCCCTGGCGCTGATCGGCGCCGGAGTCGTGATCTCCGGCGTCCGCCGCCGGGCCCTCGCTCAGCGTGAGGGAGCAGCCGCGGAGTAGCCCTCCGCGCTCGCACCGACGGCCGCCCCGCTCGCTCCCTCCGGAGCGGCGGGGCGGCCGTCCGCGTTCGCGCCGGGCACACCTCCGGCTCGCGGAATCGCGTCCGGCGCGCTCGAATCGCGGATTCCGGCGAGCCGGACGCGGTGCGACGAGCCGGAGGTCCCCGCGGCCCTGGCGGGACGCGGGCGCGGCGTCAGGAGACGGCGCGACGCCCGGCGATCACGCCGGACACGACGGCGACCACGCCGAACACGATGGCGACGATCGGCTGGCCCATGTCGAGCCACGCCACCGCGGCGGCGCCCATCACCAGCAGCTCGATCAGCGAGCGGCCGTAGACGTCGAGGGAGAACACGGCGCGGGGTGAGAGGAACAGCGCCCAGACCAGGGCGGCCAGCACGGGCGCGCCGATCCCGAAGACGATGCTCAGCGGCAGCGCCCAGGTCGTGAAGCCCCAGATGCCGAAGGTCACCAGTGCGAAGAGCTCGAGGACGAACCGCAGGACGTCGTTGGGGCCGATCCTGACCTCGGTGCCCGCGGCACCCGCTCCTGCTCGATTCACGCCGACCATCGTATCTCCGCCGTCCTGAGCCGGAGGCGGGCCCTAGCGGAAGATGATCGTCCGGGCGCCGTCGAGCAGCACCCGGTCCTCCGCGAACCACTTGACCGCCTGGGTGAGGGTGCGGCTCTCCTCGTCCTGCCCGATCGCGACCAGCTGGGCCGCCGAGCGCGAGTGCTCCACCCGGACGACGTTCTGCTCGATGATCGGGCCCTCGTCGAGGTCGCTCGTGACGAAGTGCGCCGTCGCTCCGATCAGCTTCACGCCGCGGGCGTGCGCCTGCTTGTAGGGGTTCGCGCCCTTGAAGCCGGGCAGGAAGGAGTGGTGGATGTTGATCGCGCGGCCGGCCAGACGCGCGCAGAGCTCGGGCGAGAGGATCTGCATGTAGCGGGCCAGGACGACGAGCTCGATGTCGTGCTGCTCGACGACCTCGATCACGCGCTCCTCGAAGGCGCGCTTCGTCTCGGGGGACACCACGGGTCGCGACTCGAACGGCACGCCGTAGAACTCGGCGAGATCGCGGAGGGTGCCGTGGTTCGAGAGGATCAGCGGCACGTCGATCGCGAGCTGCCCCGCACGCTGGCGGAACAGCAGGTCGTTCACGCAGTGCGCGGCGGTCGAGGCGAGCACGAGGGTGCGGAGCGGGCGGCCCACCACGTCCAGGCGCCAGGTCATCCCGTAGTGCTCGGTGACGGGCAGCAGCGCCCGCTCGAACTCGTCGCGGGTGACCGCCGACGCGACCTGCAGCCGCATGAAGAAGCGGCCGGTGTCGGCGCTCGAGAACTGCTGGCTCTCGGTGATGTTCCCGTTCGCCTGCACCACGGCTCCCGAGACGGCGTGCACGATGCCCGGCAGATCGGGGCAGGTGAAGGTCAGCGTCCAGTGGTTGGCGGGCTCGTCCCGACCGGGTGCGGCGTTCTCGGCGGAGCCCACGGACGCGGGCGGAGCGGAGGAGGGCGCGGCGGAGTCGGACTGCATCCGCTCAGGATATCGGCCGCCGACGAGGCCCTCAGCGCACGTCGACGGCGGTCGACGCGACCGCCCCGACACGGCCGTCCGCGGAGGCGTAGCGCACGCCGATCTCGTGCTCTCCGGCCGCGAGATCGAGCGTCGCCACGAAGCCCGCGCTCGAGACCGTCCGCTCGAGGGCGACCTCCCCGTCGACGAGGAGCTGGACCGCCCCCGGGTCCGAGAGCACGAGCACGGGGACTCCGGAGGAGGCGCTCGCCGTCGACGGGGCGAGCACGCTGGGCGCCCTCAGCCGCACGGTCTCGGAGGCGCTGAGCGTCTCGGTGCCGTCGGGCGCGGTGGTGCGCACGGTCACCGCCGTGTCGCCGACCGGCAGGTCGAGGCTCTCGAGCGACCAGGTGCCGTCGGTCCCGGCGACAGTGCTCGCGTAGACGAGTCCCGACCGCGCGTCCTCCACCGATACCGCCGCACCGGGAGCCGCGGTGCCGGTCGCGCCCGGGAGCAGGCGCTCGTCCGGGTCGGTCTCGAGGGTCGACGTGGCCGGGACCGGCGGGGTGGGGGTGGCGGTCGGCGTCACCGGGGGAGTGGGCGTGGGAGTCGGACCGGGGGTGGCCGTGGGTGTCGGACCGGGCGTGGGATCCGGAGGGGGAGCCGGTGCCGCCGGGGGAGTCGTGGTCGGCACGGGGGTCGCTTGGAGCGGTTCGCGCGACGGGGGTGCGAGCACCGGTGCAGGCACGGCCGACGCGTCGGGACCGGACGTCGGGGAAGGCTCCGTCGACGGCGCGGTCGCAGACGGGTCGGGTGCCGGCGACGGCGTGAGCTCCACCGTCGCCACGGGCGCGAGCGTCTCCTCCTCGGTGGGCGTCGACTCCGGTGCGCTCTCCGACGCGTCCGGCACCCGGGTCGTCTCAGGACCGGCGATCGGCAGCAGCGCCGCCACCGCGACTCCCGCCACGAGCACCAGCCCGGCCGCGACGACGGCGACCGTCGCGGCGGAGGCGCCTCCGGCCACGGACCCGGCGCTCGCCGCAGAGCCTCCCACTGCCGCCCCGCCACCGCCCGACACCCCGGGAACCGCGCCTCCGGCGGCGTAGGCGGCAGAGCCTCCGACGCCGGCGACGAGCGGGAGCAGCACCGTCGCCAGGCGTGCGCCGGACTGCTCCGCATCGCGGAGCGCCACCCGGCAGCCGACGCACTCCCCGAGGTGCGAGCGCACCCGGAGCCGATCGCGTGCCGGCAGGCGACCGCGGACGTGCGATCCGGCGCGCTCGAGGACCCACCGGCACTCGCCCTCGGCCGAGACGTCGGTGACGTGCTCCTGGATCCAGGCCCCGCGGAGGCCCTCGCGGGCGCGGTGGCTGAGGGCCGCGACCGAGTTGGGCCGGAGGCCGAGGAGGGGCGCGGCCTCTGCGGGGGAGAGCCCCTCCACCTCCGTGTACCAGAGCACCTCCTGCCAGCGCGCGGGCAGTGCCCGGAAGGCGCGGACCCCGAGATCGCGATCCAGCGCGGCGAGCACGGTCTCCTCCGGCCCCGGTCCCGGCGCGACGACGTCCTCCTCCGCGGCGAGCGGGCGCTCCCGATCCTGTCGTCGCCCCCAGGAGGCGGCGACGTTGCGGACCGCGGTGAAGAGGTAGGGCCGGAACGCGCCCTCCGGGCCGCCGCCCCGCTCGATCGTCGAGAGCACCCGGAGGAAGGCCTCCGAGACGAGATCGTCGGGATCGAGCGAGCTCGACCACGCTCGCGCGACGGTGCGCGCCGCCGCCGCGTGCCGCCGCCACAGCTCGGCCGTCGCCGTCGCCTCGCCGCGGCGGACCAGCTCGATCAGCTCGGCGTCGCCGAGCGGGTCGACGGCGCCGCGAGAGCCCGCCCTGCGTCCCACGATGGTCCCTCCCTCGTCCGAAACGGAGGACGACTCGAGAGATCCTCGCACAGAGGTGAGGGAGGTTCAGCGCCCGGCACTTGCTACACTGGCCGCGTCGCGACTGGCGTTCGGATGGGTGACCATCAGGGAGCGACACCTCCTCCGGTGCACTCTCGCCGGACACTTTTCCTGCCGCACGCCTGGGCCGGAACGGATACCGTAGTCCCGGTCGCCCGAACGAGCCTCGTCGCCTCGCTGCGACGGCACGGGCACCATCCGTTTCGCCGTCAAGGAGCGTCCGTGTCCTCTTCCTCCGCCGCGAGCACCAGCCTCGCCGCCACGTTCGACCAGCCCGTCTCGGTCGTCGATCCCGAGATCGCCGCCGTCCTCCAGCAGGAGCTCGACCGCCAGCGCGGCTACCTCGAGATGATCGCGAGCGAGAACTTCGTGCCGCGCGCGATCCTCGAGTCGCAGGGCTCGGTCCTCACCAACAAGTACGCCGAGGGCTACCCGGGTCGCCGCTACTACGGCGGCTGCGAGTTCGTCGACGTCGCCGAGCAGCTCGCGATCGACCGCGCCAAGGCGCTCTTCGGTGCCGAGTTCGCCAACGTCCAGCCCCACTCGGGAGCGACCGCGAACGCGGCGGCGCTCGCCGCGCTGATCCAGCCCGGCGACACGATCCTCGGACTCGAGCTCGCGCACGGCGGCCACCTGACCCACGGCATGAAGCTGAACTTCTCGGGCAAGCTCTACAACGCCACGGCGTACGGAGTCGACCCGCAGACGTTCCGCATCGACATGGACGTCGTCCGCGAGAAGGCCCTCGAGGTGCGCCCGCAGGTGCTCATCGCCGGCTGGTCGGCCTACCCGCGCCACCTCGACTTCGAGGCCTTCCGCGCGATCGCCGACGAGGTCGGCGCGAAGCTCTGGGTCGACATGGCGCACTTCGCCGGCCTCGTCGCCGCGGGTCTGCACCCGTCGCCCGTGCCGCACGCCGACGTGGTCACCTCGACGGTCCACAAGACGCTCGCGGGTCCGCGCTCCGGTCTCATCCTCGCCAAGCAGGAGTACGCCAAGAAGCTCAACTCCGCCGTCTTCCCCGGCCAGCAGGGCGGACCGCTGATGCACGTCATCGCCGCGAAGGCCACCGCCTTCAAGCTGGCGGGCGAGGCCGAGTTCGCCGACCGTCAGGAGCGCACCATCCGCGGGGCCCAGATCCTCGCCGAGCGCCTCGTCGCCGCCGACACCAAGGCCGAGGGCATCGACGTGCTCACCGGCGGCACCGACGTGCACCTCGTGCTCGCCGACCTCCGCAACTCGCCGCTCGACGGCCAGCAGGCCGAGGACCGCCTCCACGAGGTCGGGATCACGGTGAACCGCAATGCGGTGCCGTTCGATCCCCGCCCGCCGATGGTCACCTCGGGCCTGCGCATCGGTACGCCCGCACTCGCGACCCGCGGCTTCGGCGACACCGAGTTCGCCGAGGTGGCCGACGTGATCGCCGAGGCGCTGAAGCCCTCGGCCGACCTCGCGTCGCTGCGCGCCCGCGTCGGCAGGCTCACGGACGACTTCCCCCTCTACCCGGGCCTCTAGACCCGGCGACGGGAGCACCGGGACCTGTTCCCGGTGCTCCCGGGCGCCCGGAACCGGCGCGACCCGCGCCCCGCGACACCGATTCTCAGCGACACCCAACGAGGAGTTCCACGATGACGGCACAGGTACTCGACGGAGTCGCGACGGCGGCCGCGGTCAAGGCCGAGATCACCGAGCGCGTCAGCGCCCTGCGCGAGAAGGGCGTCGTTCCCGGCCTCGGCACGCTGCTGGTCGGCGACGACCCCGCCTCCCGCTCCTACGTCGCCGGCAAGCACCGCGACTGCGCCGAGGTCGGCATCGAGTCGATCCGCGTCGACCTGCCGGCGACGGCGTCGGCCGACGACATCCGGGCGGCCATCCGCGATCTCAACGAGTCGGAGGCGGTGACCGGCTACATCATCCAGCTGCCGCTGCCGAAGGGCATCGACGAGAACGCGATGCTCGAGCTGATGGATCCCGGCAAGGACGCCGACGGCCTGCACCCCACCAACCTCGGGCGCCTCGTGCTCGGCGTCGAGGGCGAGCTCGACAGCCCCCTGCCGTGCACGCCGAACGGCATCGTCGAGATGCTCCGGCGCCACGACATCCCCCTGCAGGGCCGGCACGTCGTGGTCGTCGGCCGGGGTCTCACGGTCGGGCGCCCGCTCGGACTCCTCCTGACGCGCAAGGGCCTGGATGCGACCGTGACGCTGACCCACTCCCGCACGACCGATCTCGCCGCCGAGGTGCGCCGCGCCGACATCGTGGTGGCGGCCGTCGGCGTGCCCGGCCTGATCGCGGCCGACTGGGTGAAGCCCGGCGCCGCCGTCCTCGACGTGGGGATCACGCGCGTCGAGAACCCCGAGACGGGCAAGGCGAAGCTCACGGGCGACGTCGCTCCGGGAGTCGCCGAGGTCGCGGGCTGGCTGTCGCCGGTGCCGGGCGGCGTCGGCCCGATGACCCGCGCGATGCTCATCCACAACGTGGTGTCGGCGGCGGAGCGGGCTCTGCGCTAGCCGGAGCGTGCGGTCCGCGAGCGCCGTCACCTGCAGATCGCGCGTCACCCTCGGCGCCGTGCGGCGTGCAGCAGCACCGAGCTGCCGGGCACGAGCTGCGCCAGCAGATCCAGCGAGGCGGAGTCGACCACGGCGATGACGGGGTAGCCGCCCGTCACCGGGTGGTCCGGTCCGAACACCACGGGCAGGCCCGACGGCGGCAGCTGCACCGAACCGTGCACGAGTCCCTCGCTGGGCAGCTCACCCGCGTCGCCCGTGGGCAGCGGTCCGCCCCGGAGGCGGATCCCGACCCGGTCGGCCTCGCCGCTCACCGTCCACGGGCCCGCGAGCAGGCGCTGCCAGGTGCCGGCAGGCAGGCGCTCGAGCCGCGGTCCCGGATGCACCTCGAGCGTCGCCCAGGGACCCGGACCGTCGAACGGCCACCAGTCGACCGGCCGCACCGGGCCGGGAGCGGATCCGATCGGCAGCTCGTCCCCGGCGCGGAGCGGCTCCGGCCCGAGTGCCGAGAGGGTGTCCCTCGAGCGGGAGCCGAGCACCGCAGGCACTGCGAATCCGCCCCGCACTCCGAGAGTGCGCCGGAGACCCGCGCGCAGCGGTCCGAGCCGCAGCACCGAGCCGGCGGGCGCGAGCGTCGGGAGGACGCGGTCGATCTCCCGTCCGTCGAGCGTCGCGAGCCCCGCCGCGCCCCCGAGGCTGATCCACGCGGCCGCCTCGAAGAGCGCCGTGAAGCCCGCGCCGAGCAGCTCGAGCACCGCGGCGTCCCCGGCATTGCCGAGCAGCCGGTTCGCGGTCCGCAGCGCCCCGCGGTCCATCGCTCCGGAACGACCGGCTCCGAGCGCGGCGTAGCCCGGACGGCCGCCGTCCTCGACCAGTGCGAGCGGCCCCGGATCCAGCACGCGGACGCTCACGGCACGGCCCGGAACCGGATCTCGTCGCCCGGGACGAGGAGCGCGGGCGGCGTCCTGCGGACATCCCAGAGCACCGCCTCCGTCGAGCCGATCAGCTGCCAGCCGCCGGGGGAGGAGCGCGGGTAGACGCCCGACCAGGCGCCCGCGAGCGCGACGGAGCCCGCGGGGACGCTCGTGCGCGGCTCGGACCGCCGGGGGATCTCGGGCCAGGGAGCGAGGGCGGCGAGGTAGGCGAAGCCGGGAGCGAAGCCTCCGAAGGCCGCGCGCCACGGCGTCGCAGTGTGCCGCCGGACGAGCTCGTCGACGCTCCAGCCGAGCGCCTCGGCGACCGCACCGAGGTCCGCGCCGTCGTAGCGGACCGGGATCTCGTGCCGCCCCTTCGAGACGTCCGCATCACGGGCCGTGGCCGTGGCGGCGGTGTCCCGGATCCAGTGCGCGGCCGTCGAGACGGCCAGGAGCTCCGGATCGATCACCACCAGCACGGTCCGGGCGGCCGGAATCAGGTCGACGACGCCGGCGGGCCGGTCGCGGTCGAGGGCTGCGGCCAGCGCGAGAGCGTCGTCGAGATCCGCGACCTCGACGAGCACGGCCCGGTCGCCGGAGGGGAGGAGCCGCGCGACGATCACGGCACGGCGGGGGCGAGGTCGACGCCCGCGTCCGCGAGGGCCGCGCGCACCGCCTCCGCCATCGCGAGAGCGCCCGGAGAGTCGCCGTGCACGCAGAGGGAGTCGACGTCGACGGCGACGAGCTCGCCCGTGCCCACGGCGACGACGCCCTCCACGACCATGCGGACGGCTCGGGAGGCGACGAGCGCCGGATCCGAGAGGACCGCTCCCGCCTCGCCGCGAGGCACGAGCGATCCGTCGGCCCGGTAGCCGCGGTCGACGAACGCCTCCCGGAGGAAGCGCAGCCCGGCCGAGGCGGCCGCTCGCTCGACGGCGGAGGACGCGAGCCCGAGCAGGGGGAGCTCGGGCGCGGTGTCGCGGACCGCGGCGGCCACCGCCTCCGCCTGGAGCTCGTCGTGGACGATGCGGTTGTAGAGGGCGCCGTGCGGCTTGACGTACCGCACCCGCGTGCCGGCCGCACGCGCAGCCGCCTGCAGCGCGCCGATCTGGTACACCGTGTCGGCGTACAGCTCGTCGCGGCCCACAGGGATCTCGCGGCGGCCGAAGCCGGCGAGGTCGCGGTACGACACGTGGGCACCGATCGAGACGCCGCGCTCACCCGCCGAGCGGCAGCGCGCGAGCATGATCGACGGGTCGCCGGCGTGGAATCCGCAGGCGATGCTGGCGCTCGAGACCACGCCCAGGATCGCCTCGTCGTCACCGAGCTCCCAGACGCCGAAGCCCTCGCCCAGATCGGCGTTGAGGTCGATCGCACTCCGCATCCTCCGAGCCTACGGGGAGCGCCCAGACCCGATCGATAGCCTGGTGATGCGCACTCGCGTCCCCACCCCCCCCGCACGACCCCGTCGTTCGCGTGCGCCCGCCCCACGAGGAGAACACATGCTCACCGTCAACGCCTACGCCGCCCCCTCCGCCACCGAGCCGCTGATCCCCACCACCATCGAGCGCCGCGACGTCGGCCCGCACGACGTGCTGATCGAGATCGCCTACTCCGGCATCTGCCACTCCGACATCCACACCGTGCGCGGCGAGTGGGGTCCCGTGACGTACCCGCTGACCGTCGGCCACGAGATCGTCGGCGTCGTCGCCGAGGTCGGGTCCGAGGTCACCCAGCACTCCGTCGGCGACCGCGTCGGCGTCGGCTGCATGGTGAACTCCTGCCGCGAGTGCGAGAACTGCCTCGCCGGCGAGGAGCAGTACTGCCTGAAGGGCAACACCGGCACCTACGCATCGGTCGACCGCGACGGCACCATCACCCAGGGCGGCTACTCGACCCACATCGTGGTCGTCGAGGACTTCGTCCTCCGCGTCCCGGAGTCGATCCCCTACGAGGCCGCCGCGCCGCTGCTGTGCGCCGGCATCACCACCTACTCGCCGCTGTCGCACTGGGAGGCGGGCCCCGGCAAGCGCGTCGCCGTCGTCGGGCTCGGCGGGCTCGGCCACATGGCCGTCAAGTTCGCGCACGCGATGGGCGCCGAGGTCACGGTGCTCTCGCAGTCGCTGAGCAAGAAGGAGGACGGCCTGCGTCTCGGAGCCGACCACTACTACGCGACGAAGGACGAGGAGACGTTCACGACGCTCGCGAACACCTTCGACCTCATCATCAACACGGTGAGCGCGGTGCTCGACCTCGACGCCTACCTCGGACTGCTGCGTCGCAACGGCACCATGGTCAACGTCGGCGCCCCCGCCGAGGCTCTGCCGCTGCACGTCTTCACGCTGTTCGGCGCCCGCCGCTCCTTCGCGGGCTCGGGCATCGGAGGCATCCGCGAGACCCAGGAGATGCTCGACTTCTGCGCCGAGAAGGGCATCGCGAGCGAGGTCGAGGTCGTCTCGGCGTCGCAGATCAACGAGGCCTACGATCGCGTGCTCACCTCCGACGTCCGCTACCGCTTCGTCATCGACATCGCGACGCTCAAGGACTGACCCTGGCGCTAGCCTCGGCGACATGAGCGAACGAAGCCACCCCGCTGTCGACCGCGTCCTCGCCGATCTGGCGGAGCACGACGTCCGTCCACCGGTCCGCTGGCTCGACGAGGCGGCGTCGACGGCGGCGCTCGCCGCGGCGGCGCTCGGCATCGAGGTCGGTCAGATCGCGAACTCGCTGGTGTTCCTGCTCGACGGTGAGCCGCTGCTCGTTCTCACGAGCGGCGGCCACCGCGTCGACACGGAGTGGCTCGGGGAGACGCTCGGCGGCGCGATCACGCGGGCGTCCGCCTCCGTCGTCAAGGCGGCGACCGGACAGACCATCGGAGGCGTCGCGCCGGTCGGCCATCCGAGGCCGCTCCGCACGGTGGTCGACGACGAGCTCGCACGCTACGGCGCGGTCTGGGCGGCGGCGGGGCACGCCCACACCGTCTACCCGACGACGTTCGCCGAGCTCGTCGCCGTCACCGGAGGCACGCCGCACGCGGTCGTGCCGCCGGCCTCCGCGTGACGCCGCTCACACAGGAGGGTCAGGGTTCCTCGCTGATCGAGTAGCCGCGCAGCGGACGTATCGAGATCCGCCGGGATCAGCACACGAGGTCTCGACACTCCTCCGCCCGGCGGAGGCGGGGTCTCGGTGCGCCCCCCGGGTTGCTCGTGAGGGAGCGCCCTCGCGGATCGCCCGAGGGGTCGCGCCGCTCAGCGCACGCGACCCGCGCCGTCCGCCGCCGTGACGAGGAACAGCTCGGGCTCGCGGAAGCCCTTCTCGGCGAAGGCGGCCAGCACGGCCGCGCGCACCTCCGCCTCCTTCTCGACCGGGGTGAGCGCGATCGCCGAGCCGCCGAAGCCGCCGCCGGTCATCCGCGCGCCGATCGCACCCGCGCCGCGGGAGGACTCCACGGCCGTGTCGAGCTCGGGGACCGAGATCTCGAAGTCGTCCCGGAGCGAGAGATGGCCCTCGTCGAGCAGCGTGCCGATCGCGCGGGGCCCCTCCTCGCGGAGGGTGCGCACCGTCGCGAGGACGCGTGCGTTCTCGGTGATGATGTGGCGCACCCGGCGGAAGGTGACGTCGTCGAGCAGCTCCTCGGCCTGCGGCAGGTCGTCGACCGACAGCTCGCGCAGCGACTCCACGCCCATGATCGAGGCGCCGAGCTCGCACGAGGCGCGCCGCTCGGCGTAGCCGCCGGTGGCGTGGGCGTGCTCGACGCGGGTGTCGATGACCAGCAGGACGAGCCCCGCCTCCTCGAAGCCGAGCGGGATGACCTCGGTGTCCAGACTCCGGCAGTCGAGGAACACGGCGGAGTCGCGCGCCCCGAAGAGCGAGGCCGACTCGTCCATGATCCCCGTCGGAGCGCCGACGGCGACGTTCTCGGCTCGGCGTCCGACGCGGGCGAGGGTGGCCCGGTCGAGGCCGAGCTCCCACAGCTCGTCGAGGGCGACGGCCATGGCGCACATCAGGGCGGCCGAGCTCGAGAGCCCGGCGCCGACCGGCACATCCGAGTCGACGAAGGCGTCGAAGCCCGCGCGGCCGTCGAGGTCGACGCCGTACTCCGAGAGCGCCCAGACGACGCCGAGCGGGTAGGCCGACCAGCCCGCGAGGGCTCCCGGGCCGAGCTCGTCGATGGTGGTCTCGACGATCTCGGGGGAGAAGGCGCTCGCGATGCGGATGACCCTGTCCTCGCGGGGAGCGACGGCCATCGCGGTCGCGCGGTCGATGGCGAACGGGAAGACGAAGCCCTCGTTGTAGTCGGTGTGCTCGCCGATGAGGTTCACCCGGCCGGGCCCGGCCCACACGCCGGCGGGCTCGCGGTCGTAGGCGCGCTCGAAGTCGCGGGCGGCGCGCTCGGCGACGGAGTCCAGGGAGGCGCTCGTGTCGGTCATCGGGTCTCCTCGGTGCTGCTCGAGACCGAGGCCTCGGGGTTGTCGGCGGCCTCGGCGGCCAGGGTCGCCGCGTCGGCGCGCTCGATCGCGGCGCGCAGGGCGGCGGCGCTCGTCTCGGGGGCGATGTCGCCGATCCAGGCGCCCATCGCGGCCTCGCTGCCCGCGAGGTACTTGAGCTTGCTCTCGGCGCGGCGGGGCGAGGTGATCTGCAGCATCAGCCGCACCTCGTCGCGGCGCTCGTGCACGGGAGCCTGGTGCCAGGCGCTGATGTAGGGCGTCGGCGAGTCGTAGAGGGCGTCGATGCCGCGGAGCAGGCGCTGGTAGATCGTCGCGAGCTCGTCGCGCTCCTCGGGCGTCGTCTCGCTGAGATCGGCGATGTGGCGGTGGGGGAGCAGGTGCACCTCGATGGGCCAGCGCGCCGCGAAGGGCACGAAGGCGGTGAAGTGCTCGCCGCGGATGAGCACGCGCTCGCCCGCCTGCTCGAACGCCAGGATGTCGGCGAAGAGCGTGGGGCCGTAGGAGTCGAGCGAGGCGAGCAGCCGCGTCGTCCGGGGCGTGACGTAGGGGTAGGAGTAGATCTGGCCGTGCGGGTGGTGCAGGGTGACGCCGATCGCCTCTCCGCGGTTCTCGAACGGGAAGACCTGCTGGATTCCGGGGAGCGCCGAGAGCGCGGCGACCCGGTCGGCCCACGCCTCCACGACCGTGCGGGCCCGCGAGGCGCTCAGGGTCGCGAACGACCCCTCGTGCTCGGGGCTGAAGCACACGACCTCGCAGCGGCCGACGCTCGTCAGCGTGCGGCCGAGGCCGAGCGTGCGCAGATCGTCGAGGGAGGCGGGGGCGTCGGCGTCCTCGAGCAGCGGCCCGAACGACGGAGAGCGGTTCTCGAAGACCGCCACGTCGTACCGGCTCGGCACCTCGGACGGGTTCGTCGGCGAGGCCGGCGCCAGGGGGTCCAGCTCGGCCGGGGGCAGGAACACGCGGTTCTGCCGCGAGGCCGCGATCGACACCCACTCTCCGGTGAGCGGGTCCTGCCGCATGCGCGCGGTGGCCGGGCGGGGATCGAGGTCCCGCGCATCGGCGGCGCGCTCGGGCGGCAGCGTCGTGTCGGCGTCGTCGAAGTAGAGGAGCTCGCGGCCGTCCGCGAGCGTGTGCGGGCGCTTGACGACGCCGGCGGTGAGGGTGATCGCTTCATTCATGGCAGGCAAGAGAGTATCGCCCGATCTTCGGAAAGGAAAGACGGTTTTCTCTTTGACAAGTCCTCACTCCCGGGCCACGATGGGCGGATGGCAGCCGACCGCGAGACCGAGGGCCACTCCGCGCTCGAGCGCCGGCTGCGCATGCTCGTGCTCGCCCAGCAGCGGGGCTTCGTCTCCGTCGCCGAGCTCTCCGAGCGTCTCGGCGTGTCCGTCGTGACCGTGCGCTCCGACCTCGATGTCCTCGCCGGCGAGGGCTCGGTGCAGCGGGTCCGCGGAGGTGCCATCCCGGCGGCGGAACGCGTCGGCGAGCGCTCCCTCGAGGAGGGCCTGGCCGCCGCCTCGGACGAGAAGGCCGCGATCGGGCGCGAGGCCGCCGCGTCCGTCTCGTCGGGGGAGAGCGTCATCCTCGATGTGGGGACCACCCCGCTCGCCATCGCCCACGCCCTCGTCGCCCGCGACGACCTGCGCGATGTGACGGTCATCACCAACGGGCTGTCCACCGCCCTCGCCCTCGAGCCCGCGATCCCGCGCTTCACCGTCGTCGTCACGGGCGGCACGCTGCGCCCGCTGCAGCACTCCCTCGTCGAGCCGCTCGCCTCCGAGGTGCTCGAGCGCCTCCGCGCCGACGTCGTCTTCATCGGCTGCACCGGCGTCGATCCGGAGGCGGGCGTCACGAACGTCAACCTCCCGGAGGCGACGCTCAAGCGGCGCATGCTGCACGCGGCCGCGCGGCGGGTCGTCGTCGCCGACTCGCGCAAGCTCGGAGTCGTCGACCTCGGCCGGGTGGCCGCGACCGCCGAGTTCGACCGCCTGCTGACGGGGGAGGCCGCACCCGACGACGTCGTCGCGCGCCTCGAGGAGGCGGGCCTGGCCGTCACGCGCTGCGGAGGGTCCGGGGCGGCCGTGCGTCGCGGCGTCAGTCCGTAGGATTCAGCCATGGCCGACTTCACCCCCGCCCCCGCAACCGGGCGCCAGTTCGCACTCGACCTCACCGCCGAGGGACGCACCCTGCACGCCGTCGTCACGGAGGTGGCCGCAGGGCTGCGCCACCTCTCCGTCGACGGAGT
This sequence comes from Rathayibacter sp. VKM Ac-2759, assembly GCF_009834225.1. Taxonomy (NCBI): domain Bacteria; kingdom Bacillati; phylum Actinomycetota; class Actinomycetes; order Micrococcales; family Microbacteriaceae; genus Rathayibacter; species Rathayibacter sp. VKM Ac-2759. The sequence continues at coordinate 2,836,728 of NZ_CP047176.1, read as the reverse complement.
CGAGATCACCGCCGCCTACCCCGAGAGCGTCGTCCCGCCGTTCGGCTCGGGCATCGTCCTGATGCCCTGGCCCAACCGCGTCAAGGACGGCAAGTGGCACCACGGCGGTCGCACCCTCCAGCTCGACATCACCGAGCCCAAGTACCACAACGCCCTCCACGGGCTCCTCACCCACACCTCGTACCGGCTCGTCGAGCAGGGCGAGTCCTTCGTCGAGCTCGCCGCCCCGGTCGTCCCGCAGCGCGGCTGGCCGTTCCACCTCGAGACGACCGTCCGCTACGAGCTGCAGGCCGACGGGCTGAAGGTCGTGCACCGCGTCGTCAACGTCGGAGCGGAGGAGGCCCCGGTCGCGATCGGGACCCACCCCTTCCTCGCGATCGGCGACGTCCCCACCGACGAGCTCACGATCACCGTGGACGCGGCGGTGCACATCGACGTCGACGAGCGCCTCAACCCCACCGGCCAGAGCCCGGTCGACGGGACCGACTGGGATCTCCGCGGCGGCCGGCGCATCGGCGACCTCGAGCTCGACGACGCCTGGGCCGACGTCACCGTCGTCGACGGCGAGAGCGTCCACGGCGTCAGCGCCGCCGACGGCCGCCGCGTGCTGATGTGGGCGGACGCGTCGCACAACTACATCCAGGTCTTCATCACCCGCATCTTCCCCGACGGCGACGACGTCAAGACCGCGATCGCCGTCGAGCCGATGACCGCTCCCGCCGATGCGCTCAACTCCGGGCAGGGCCTCCGCTGGCTCGAGCCCGGCGAGGAGTGGAGCGTCGCCTGGGGGATCCGGCACGAGGGGTTCCCCGCCTCGTCATGACGGTCGCCACCTCCGTCGGCCGGGACGACGAGCAGAAGCGGGCCGCCCTCGTCCGCATGAAGCGCCTGGCCACGGGGCTGCTGGTGGTCATGGCGGTCGTCTTCGCCGTCTCGTTCGCGCTGCAGGACCGCTACCCGTGGCTGCAGTGGGTCCGCGCGGCCAGCGAGGGCGGCATGGTCGGCGCGCTCGCCGACTGGTTCGCGGTCACGGCCCTGTTCCGCCGGCCGCTCGGGCTGCCCATCCCGCACACGGCGATCATCCCGACCAAGAAGGACGAGATCGGCGCGAGCCTCGCGCAGTTCGTCGAGGAGAACTTCCTCCGCGGCGCGATCGTGCGCGAGAAGCTCGACTCGTTCGGCATCGCGCACCGCGCCGGGCAGTGGCTCTCCGACCCGGTCAACGCCCAGCGCGTGGGCGGCGAGAGCGCAGCGGCCGCACGCGCGGCGATCGCGCTGCTCGACGACTCCGACGTCCAGCGCGTGATCGAGGCGCTCGCCCGTCGGCACCTCCTCGACCCGCAGTGGGGGCCGCCGCTGGGCTCGCTCGTCGGCGGCATCGTCGAGTCGGGTCATCACCGCCGGCTCGTGGACACGCTGGTCGAGCAGGCGGAGGCGTGGCTCGCGGCGAATCCGGAGAGCTTCACCCGGATGGTCAGCGGCCGGCTCCCGAGCTGGCTGCCCTCGGCTGTCAGCCGGGTGGTCGACGAGCGGCTCTACCACGAGGCCCTCGTCTTCGTCGGCGCCGTCCGCGACGACCAGGGCCACCCGCTCCGGATCGCGATCGACGGCTACCTCGCGACCCTCGCGCGGGATCTGGGGACCGATCCCGATCTGATCGCCCGCGTGGAGGAGATCAAGAACCGCGCCTTCGACAGCCCGCGCGTGCGCGACCTGGCGGGCGACGTCTGGGAGACCACGAAGTCGTCGCTGCTCGGCGCGATGGACGACCCGGCGAGCCCGCTGCGGGCGAGCATCGAGTCGATCGTGGTCGACCTCGGTCGGCGTCTCTCGACCGACGAGGCGCTCGCCTCGACCGTCGACACCTGGATCGGGACGGTCGCGGCGAATCTCGTCGACCGCTACCGCACCGACATCGCGAGCATCATCGGCGAGACGATCCAGCGCTGGGATCCGCGCGAGACCTCCGAGAAGCTCGAGCTGCAGGTCGGCAAGGACCTGCAGTTCATCCGGATCAACGGCACCGTCGTCGGCTCGCTCGCCGGCCTGGTCATCTTCACGGTGGCCCACGCGCTGCTCGGGTCCTGAGCCCGGAGAGCGGGCCTCCCGGAGGCGATCCGCAAGCCCTCGTCCGTGTCGGTGGTCGGGCGTAGCGTCGCAGCATGAGCGATGACAACACCACCGATCCCGACGTCAAGACCGAGGGCGACGTCCTCGGCGCCCGAGCCGACGACACCAGCGACACCAGCGCCAGCAAGGACCCGTCCGACTGGGTCACCGGCGACGAGCCGATGACCGGCCCGCAGCGCAGCTACCTCGACACCCTCGCCCGCGAGGCCGGAGAGACCCTTCCCGCCGACCTCACCAAGGCTCAGGCCTCCGAGCACATCGACCGCCTCCAGTCGGCCACCGGCCGCGGCGACGGCAGCTCGAGCTAGTCCCGAGCGTTCCGAGCGGAGTCGCGCGACAGCTGAGCAATGGTCCTGTCGCGCGACCCCGGCCCGGGGCGCACCGTGCTTCTCAGAGTCTTCATAGGGTTCGGGGATGGCGATCTCTCGCACCACGCGGACGGCCCTCGAGTTGATCGACGCCCTGCGGGTGCCCGGCGGGATCGATCCCCGGCTGGCCCGGCAGGTCGCCTCCTCGCTACGGCAGCTGCTCGAGGCGGGCACCTTCGGCCCGAGCGATCGGGTGCTGCGCAGGCGGTCCCGGAGGATGCGCGCCGCGGCCTCCTCCCGAGAGGCCGGTCATCGCCGCTTCTTCGTGACCTCACAGGGGGCAGACACCCGCCGGTCGGCGGTCTAGAGTTCGGGGCATCCGGTCCGCCGGACGCCCGCGGAGCATCCGAACGGGAGACAGAGCTGTCGCCCCGAAGCGCCGATGCCCCGCCGCTCGCTCGTCGAGCACCCGCCACTGCCGACGCACTGCGCCGACGCCGTCTCGATGAGGAGACCGTCCATGCCGTCCTTCCGCTCCACCGTCCTCGCCCTCGCCGCCGCTGCCGCCCTCGTCGGCGCTGCCGCGACTCCCGCCCTCGCCGACCACAACGCCGGCGCGAACCTCGACGGCTACGCCTCGTCCGACATCTCGTCGAACGGCTCCTGCTACTACGGCGCCCTGCTGCCCGGCTCGCCCGACATCAGTCTCAGCACGACGAGCTACCGCTTCGTCCGGGCCGGTGCCTCGCTGACGCTCGTCTGCTCCTACACGGGCATCCCGTCCTTCATCCCCGGCACCGAGCAGGGCGACGGAGGCGACTGGTACGCCCCGAAGAAGCCGACCCGCTACACCGCGCAGGACGCCTGCCTCCCGCCCGGCGTGGACTCCGCCGGCGAGCTCTACCCCGACGACGAGAACCGCCCGGTCGACAAGGTCGACGCGAAGACCCTCTTCTACCGCTCGACGATGACGATGGTCTGCTTCTGGCCCGACGACCCGACCCGGTGATCAGCGCGGGGCGGTCGGCGACCCCTTTCCGCCGGCCGTCCCGCCCCCGTCGTCCGCCCCCACTGTTCGCTGACCGGCCCTCGCTGATCGAGTAGTCGCCGGAGGCGGCGTATCGAGACCCACCTCCGTCAGCAGACGAGCTGGAGCCCTCACCACTCCACGACCCCTCTACCGCAAAGGACGACGATGTCCCCTCGTGTCGGCACCCGCAGCGCCGTGACCGTCCGCCTCGTCCGCTGGTACCGCACCGACGACGGCTGGGAGTCCGAGATCGTCCACGGCCGCCTCCTCGAGCACCACGGAGGCGTCTGGCGCCTCCTCGACGGCACCGTCACCCGCGATTACCCCGACTCCGACTGGTCCCTCTGCCACGAGTAGCGCCTGTCCCCGACAGCCTCGTGTGAGGACTGCGCCGAATCGCGACCGATGTGCTGTGAGGGAGCCGGCATGCCGTGGTTCGCGACGGCGGTGCAGCCCGCCGACCGACTCCGGTGCCGTCGTGCGGTGCGGCATTCCGGTCCTCTTGCCGATCCCCCGCGCTCCTGGAACTGTCAATCGCTCCTATCGGGATGACGAACAGATTCGCCCGTCTGCGGTGCGGCGCCCCACAGACGTCCCGACCCGCTGACCACCGAGCTGACGCTGTCCAACGTGCAGCCGAGGCTGTGACCACACGCCACTGAGCACGGAAGTATTCCGATGTCATCGCCGAACTCGGAGCAATGGAAGCATCGACACGCGCCGCACCCCACACAACCGGGAGCAACGCAGCGCGGATAGTGGCGTACGTGCGCCCGACCTGGCACACTCCGGGCATGAACAACGCCGCGCCTGGCTGGTACCCGGACCCGACACAGCCCGCCACTCAGCGCTACTGGGACGGCATCGCATGGACCGAGCAACGCGCACCGCTCACTCCCACAGTCGTGCAGCTACAACGGCCACCCGGGAACGGCGCCTCGGTCGCATCACTCATCCTCGGCCTCTGCGCCATTCTCCCGACCCTGACGATCATCGGCATCTTCATCGCCTGGATCCCCGCCATCCCCGGCCTGATCTGCGCCATAGTCGGTGGCCGACGCTCAAGGGAGATCGGCGGTCACGGTCGAGTCATGGCGAACTGGGGCTTCTGGCTCAACGCCGCACCGCTGATGCTCCTCCTCTTCGCGCAGGCCGCCCGCATCTTCAACGGCGACTGATCGCCACCGATCGCTGACCGCCTCTTGCCCACCGGGCCGGGGCGTTCAGCACCAGAGCTGCTACCCAGCCGAATAGGAGTCCACAGCTGATCGCGAGGCGACCGTGGCCACCAACCCCAAGTACGCCAACGCAGAGAGCTCCGCCTACGCCTAATCGCAGCCGGCGCCCACTGCACGTCGCCCACCAAGTTGCTTGGCACAGCGATGGCTCGAGACCTCAACCTAGACGAGCCACGCTTCCCTGTCGTCGATGAGATCCGGGACGTTAGCTGTGGCGGTGACCCGCTGGCAAGAGGACTACACCCGTGTCTTGCGCCGAAGGCTGGTGCAACCGATAGCGAAGCGACGGGGACGACCCCACGCCGCCAGCGGGGGCACAGCAACTCCCGATCATTGCCCCGAGCGGATGGAGACCGTCAGGCTGACCCCCAGCCAGGGTGGCACCCCCTCTCACCCAGGGGGATGGTGACCCCATCAGCGGACCAAGAAGGCCGCCAAGCTCGCCGGCGACGTCGAATGGGCGATCCGGTGCGAGCTCTGACACCGGCGCTCGACAATCGCGCTCAGGGGGGTCCACGCGACGACGAGATCCGCCGGGCGTATCTTCGAGCGGTCGAACGGAAGACCGGGACCGCATACGAGTGCCGGTGGCGGGACGGGAACGGCGGCTTCAAGCAGCGCACCTTCACCTCGAAGCGCGAGGCCGAGCGATTCGCCTTGAAGGTCGAGTCGGAGCTGGAGAGAGGCGCGAGTACCGAGCCCCTCGTGAAGAACTCGAAGACCGTCGCGGAGGTCGTCGTGGCGTCCCTCGCCGCGAGCAAGCCGGAGCTCAAGCCCCGCACCTACCGGTCGGCCGAGCTGCTCTACTCGGGGCGGGTGCTGCCGCGGTTCGGGAAGCGCCGGATCGCGACGCTCACCCGCGCCGACGTCCAGACGTGGATCGGGGAGCTGCACGCCGAGGGGCTGGCGCCGATGACGGTTCACCACTGCTACGTCGCGCTCCGGAAGGTCTGTAAGCACGCCCTCCACGACCGGCTCATCTCCTACAACCCCTGCGATGGGGTGAAGCTGCCGAAGAACCACGATGCCGGACAGTTCGCGCCGACCTTCCTCACCACGGCTCAGGTCGAGGCGCTCGCTGTGAAGCTCACGGACTCGGCGCCGTACGACCTCCTCGTCCGCTTCGCCGCGTATACGGGCCTCCGAGCGGGCGAGCTGGCCGGGCTTCGCGTCCAGGACGTCGACCTCGCTCGAGGCCACGTACAGGTCCGCCAGACGATGCAGCACGTAGCGGGGGAGTGGGTAGTCGGCACACCCAAGTCCAAGCGCTCGACCCGCGATGTTCCGCTCATGCACAGCGGGCTCATCCGCGACCTCCGCCGGTACCTCCTCCAACACCCGCGCTCCGGCGACCCGTCGGCGCTGTTCTGGCCGGGACGAGCGGTCGGCGGGAAGCACTCGCCCGACTACTCAAGGGTGATGGACAACGCGAGCTTCCGCCGGAACTACTTCCGCCCCGCGCTCGCCGCCGCGAAACTCCCCGACATGCGGGTCCACGACCTCCGTCACACGGCCGCGTAGCTCTGGCTCGCCGCCGGGTTCCAGCCGTACGAGGTGAGTCGGTGGCTCGGGCACTCGAGCGTGACCACGACGGACACGATCTACGCCCGCCTCTACGCCACCGACTACACCTCGCACGTCGCGCGGTTCACCGCCTTCGCGGAGGCCGAAGGGAGTTAGCATCGTGGGCATGGCTCCGGTGACCGAACTCGAAATCCGGTCCGCCGTCCACGAGGCCGTTGTCCGCGGAGGAAGCCTCCACGAATTGGTCATCGACGAGTTCGTCATCGGTGAACGCGGGCGCATCGACATCGCGGTTATTGGCGATCATCTCATTGGGTACGAGTTGAAAAGCGATCTGGATACTCTTGCACGCCTGCCCCGTCAAATGGACGTTTTTGGTGACGTCTTCGACTACTGCACTCTCGTAGTAACGTCACGTCACCTGACAAAAGCCCGCCAGGTCCTCAATCGAGGCTGGGGATTAGCGGTAGTTGATCGCACGGCCGAGGACACACTCATCTATCGCCAGGTTCGGCGAGCTCAGCAGCGTAGGTTCAGCGACAACCTAGCGCTAGCCAGCTTGCTCTGGCGCGACGAGCTACTTCGCGCCTTGGACTCCCTCGACGCGTCGACCGGCTATCGGAGCCGTACCCGCTATGAGCTGGCCGAACGCCTCGCTCGAATGACCGAGCGCGATCAGCTCAGGTCCCTCGTGACGAGCGCACTCACGGCGCGCCAAGGGTGGCGAGTCGCGAAAGCACCACATGCAGGTGACGAGACATCGCAATCCGCAGGTGTGTCGTCGCGTTTCCTGGCCCGGAGGTTTCTGTCGCAACGTCGCTGATCTGCTGGTCGCCGGGGCTGAAGGCGGTTCCTGAGTAGTACGTGGCGGCGACGATTGCGCGAGCTAGTGCTCGATACTGCGGCGCCGGGTTCCTTCGTTCCGTGCCGCGATGTACGAACCACTCATTATCGGATGCGTATTTCATGTTGGGAATCGGTGTGAAGGCGGCTGCGGCGTAGGTTGGGACACCAATTGCGTAGTCGCTGTATACCAGCTCGAGGTCTGTGGACCGGCGCAGTGCTACAAATGCTGCCGCGTCGGTCCTCGGAAGTGCAACTACTGTTCCCTTCGGGACGACTTCCCCAACGGCCGGGGGAAAGGCCGAGAACGAAACCACAATTGAGCGCCAGCCGGTTTCAGGTAGTTCTCGGATGGCCTGACTGACGACCGCTGCCCGGATCGTAGCCGAGCCACTGATCAAACCAGCATCCAGGACAAGGTCGACGTCCGCGACGGTAAGCGCGAGGCCATCGAGCGTGGCGTTGATGTCTGCGGAACTATTCACATTCTCGTCGACGAGCTCCTCGACATCAATCCGCAGGCTTACGCCCCGCCCGTCAGTGGCGGCGATAGCGGCGATAGCGGCGAGCGTGTTGGGCTCTTCTGTCGTGGTCAATACGGGGACTGCGAGGTAGTCCGGGCGCAGACTCGCAAAGAGATCCGTTAGCGAGGATGCGAAAGCGGCATCTTCGACACCGTCGGCATTGAGTATCTGTATCCAGACGACATCACTCGGGTTGGCCCACGCGCGCGCGAGCAGATCTTTCGTTAGAGCCGGATCGAGAAACTCGAACAGCGGGACGAGACGGTCAGAAGGGGCTCCCGAGACGGCGTCGAGCTCAGCTCGCTTGCCCTTGAGGATCGGTACGTATGTATCGGCAGGAAGCGACGTGTTAGGAGAGACCATGGAGAATCATCGACACGACCGGCGAACGCTTGCCTACGACACGCCGCAACTTTCCTCCTGATTTCAGTTATTTCCGCGCGGCCGCGGGGTCCGAAGCGTCAGGCTCCGGATGAACGAACGTTGGTAGTGCGTAGAGCAGCTCCGGTCCGAGCGCGGAAAGCTCCTGCCCAATCTTCTGATGCAGCACCTCGATCCGTCGGGTGAGGGCCTCTTCGTGCTGCGCACACAAGTCATGAAGGTCCTGTGCCGTTGATCGTGACATTCGCGTAACGCTCACATAGGCTTCGCCGATGCTGGCAATCCCGAGCGGGCCATCCGGCGAATAGAGGTCCGCGAATACGGCGCCAGCTTCGAGCGCATTCACGGAGTGTGCGACGAACTTGTTTCGCAAGTCCAGGAAGAAGTCGTGGGAGGCTCGTGAGTCGGCACCGAAGGCGTTCAGTTCCGCGCGACCATGGCGCCGAACCCCCTTTGAGAAAGCACGACCATATAGTGTTACGGCTGCTAGCCAGAGGGCATCACTCTCGCCAGGCTCAGGAGCAGAGTGCTCTAAGTCTTTCTCGAGGTAACAACTGAGGAGCATTTTCGCCATGCTGAAGTCTGCGCGCACGCTCGCCAGGTCCTTGAGTTCCGGTGCAGACTCGGTCTTGACTTCCACTCGCCGCATGCCTGCCTTCAGCGCAAGCTGCTCGGAATTCGCTCTGAGGGGATATCTGCTCGTCATCGTCATGACGCTAGCGGAACCTGAAGCGGAGGGGTTCCGGAGGGGTTCGGCCTCGACGGCGGCGGCCCGGGGAGGCTACTTCCGCGCCGTTACTGGTGGGCCCCGTCGGGCTCGAACCGACGACCCGCGGATTAAAAGTCCGCTGCTCTGCCAACTGAGCTAGAGGCCCGCGGCATCCAGGGTAGCGCCCGGCGGCGCGGGGGCGGCGCGGGGCATACCTCGGCATGCCCGCGCGTTACCCTCCTCGAACCGTGTCGACGCGAACGAGTGATCGACAGGACCGAGCACCCCCCACCGCGGAAGGCGGCCCCATGACAGACGGCTTCCACAAGCCGACCAAGTTCCCCTCCCACGTCTTCGAGGCGTTCCAGGGAGGCGAGGACCCGGCGCAGATCAGCCGTGTCGCGCACGAGACGGCCGTCGCGCTGCTCAGCCGCGTCCGGAGCGACCCCGACCCCGTGGTCATCGACCGCCTCGTCGAGTACACCGACCACAACGGCATCGACGCGCTCGCCGAGCTGTGGGCCCGCTCGAGCGCCGCCAGCCTGCCCGGTGCGCTCTGGCGCATCTACCTGCTCCGCCTCGTCATCCGCCAGGACCCCGAGAGCACGAGCTTCCTCTACCAGCGGGGAGTCGAGCTGTCGGCCACGATCGACCCGGTGGTCGCCGGCGCCGTCACTCCGACCGGGCCGGCAGAGATCACCGAGCTCGCCGACCGCATCCTCCGCGGGGTGTTCGACGGCGACTTCGCGGTGGCGCTCGACCGCGCGGCCGCCTTCTGCCGGGTGAGCGCGTCCGGTGCCGCCTCGGTCGCCGACGACGTCGAGTTCACCGACGAGGCGCGCGCGAGCCAGCTCACGACGCGCGCGCTGCGGCTCTCGACGACCGCGGCCGAGCTGGTGAGCTGCGCGCGGCTGTGGCGCAGCGACTCCCTCGAGTAGAGCGAGCCCGCCGCAAGCCCACCGCGCCCGGCGTTCTCGGACCGCGAACGCTCCTCGCGGGCACCCGGGGGGCACCGGTTACACTGGCTGAGGCCGGATCGCAGTAACCCCGGGCTCCACTTATAGCCGCTTCGAGCGGCCTCGCGCCGAGAGGCGTTTCTGCGGTCCGGCCCCCTCATCTCCGCGTCGGAGCGGCCGGTCGAGGGCCCGCGGCGAGTGATCGGCGGCTCCGGTCCCGATCCCCGACAGACAGGCGAGATCCGGCATGAAGAGTCCGAAGGCACTCCGGATCGGCGCGCGTCTCGTCGCCGGTCTCGGCCTCCTCCTCGTCGCGGTCCTGTACTTCCTCGCCGCTCCCGGCGTCGACTCCCAGGAGGGTGCGCAGTTCGGAGCCGGAGTCGTCCTGTCGCAGGGCGCGATCATGCGCACCCTCGCCGTCCTCGGCCTGGGTGCGGGGCTGTGGGTGCTCGTCCGCCCTCGCAGCTACCCCGGTCTGACGGCCGCTCTCGTCGGCGTGATCTCGCTGTGGCTGGCGCCGCGGCTGTCCGCTCCGGCGCTCCTCGACCTGGGCGTCGTCTCGCTCGATGTGCGGTTCGTGACGCTCCCCCTCGAAGTGTCGGTCGTGATCGCGGGCGTCGCCGTGGCAGCCTTCTGGATGACCCGGAACCTCAAGAGCCGGGCACGAGCGGGGCAACGCGGATGACCGACGACACGACGGCCGAGGCCGGAGCGCTCCTCGAGCGCATCACGAACGGCGATCAGCGCGCCTTCTCCGAGCTCTACGACCTCTTCGCCTCGAGGGTGCTCGGACTCATCACCCGGGTCCTGGTCGACCGCGCCCAGTCCGAGGAGGTCACCCAGGAGGTCTTCCTCGAGATCTGGCAAACCGCTGGACGATTCGCTCCGAATAAAGGAAGCGCGACGACCTGGATCCTCACGATGGCACACCGCAGGGCCATCGATCGGGTACGCGCGGCCCAGGCGGGCCGCGACCGGGACGTGCGCATCGGTATCCGAGACCTCGGCCGTGAGTACGACCAGGTCGCCGAGCAGGCGGAGGTGTCCCTCGAGCATGAGAAGGTCGCAGCCGCTCTCGAGCGCCTCACCGAGCTCCAGCGTCAGGCGCTGCAGCTCGCGTACTACGGCGGGTACTCGCACAGTGAGATCGCGGGGATCCTGAAGTGCCCCATCGGCACCGTCAAGACGCGCCTCCGCGATGGAATGATCAGACTTCGAGAAGAGATGGGGGTGGCCCTGTGAACGACATGAACGATCCCGATGGCGCCGCCGATCCGCGTGACCTCGCGGCCGGCCACGCGCTGGGCATTCTGACCCCCGAGGAGGAGGAGCGGTTCGCCCGCTACCTCCTCGAGAACCCGGAGGCCCGCGGCGAGGCCGAGGAGTTCTCGGCGGTCGCCGAGGCGCTCGCCTCCAGTGCGCCGTCCGTCGCACCGTCTCCCACCCTCAAGGCCGACCTGATGGCCCTCATCGCCACCACGCCGCAGCTGCCCGTCGACGCCGGTGCCGCGACGGAGGCGACCCGGCCCCCGCGACTGGCGGCCGTCGCTCCGGTCGACGAGGCACCGGCGCCCGCACGCCACAGCGCAGAGGCCCGCAGCCGCGGCCGCTGGTTCGCTCGTCCCGCCGTCTACCTCTCGGCGGCCGCGGCCGCCGCGGTCATCGTGGTCGGGGGAGTGACCCTCCCGCCGCTGCTGACGCCCGACGCGGGGCAGACCCAGCAGCTCACCGCCCTCGAGGAGATCCGCAGCGCTCCCGATGTGCGGGAGACCGTCGGCGCGCTGGCCACCGGAGAAGCGGCGACCCTCGTCTGGTCGAGTTCGCTCGGCCGCTCGGCGCTCGTCGTCGACGACCTCGCGGCACTGCCGGCCGACAAGACCTACGAGCTCTGGTACATCGGGAGCTCGGGCGCCGTCCCCGCCGGCACCTTCGACGGAGGCGACGGCCGCACGGTCGCTCCGCTCGAGGGCACGCTGTCCGAGGGCGCCGTCGTGGCGGTCACCGTCGAGGACGCGGGCGGATCCGACGCCCCGACGACCGATCCGATCCTCGCGATCGCGACTGCCTGACTCCGGCACGAGAACGCAGAAGAGCCGCACTCCCCGAGGAGTGCGGCTCTTCTGCGTCGAGGGGACGGATCAGCCGAAGCGGCCCGACACGTAGTCCTCGGTCGCCTGGACCGACGGGCGCGAGAACATCGTCGCGGTGTCGTCGTACTCGATGAGCTTGCCCGGCTTGCCGGTTCCCGCGATGTTGAAGAACGCGGTGCGGTCCGAGACGCGCGAGGCCTGCTGCATGTTGTGGGTCACGATCACGATCGTGTAGTCGTTCTTCAGCTCCTCGATGAGGTCCTCGATCGCGAGCGTCGAGATCGGGTCGAGGGCCGAGCACGGCTCGTCCATCAGCAGGACGTCGGGGGAGACGGCGATCGCGCGGGCGATGCACAGACGCTGCTGCTGGCCGCCCGAGAGGCCCGATCCGGGCTTGTCGAGGCGGTCCTTGACCTCGTTCCAGAGGTTGGCGCCCTGCAGCGAGCGCTCGACGAGCGCGTCGGCGTCCGACTTCGAGATGCGGCGGTTGTTGAGCTTGACGCCCGCGAGGACGTTGTCGCGGATCGACATCGTCGGGAACGGGTTGGGGCGCTGGAAGACCATGCCGACCTGGCGGCGCACCTGGACGGGATCGACGCCCTGAGCGTAGAGGTTGTTGCCGTCGATCAGCACCTCGCCCTGCACGTGAGCGCCGGGGATGACCTCGTGCATGCGGTTCAGCGTGCGGAGGAAGGTGGACTTGCCGCAGCCGGAGGGGCCGATGAACGCCGTGACGGTGCGCGGCTCGATGGTGAGCGAGACACCCTCCACCGCGAGGAACTGGCTGTAGTAGACGTTGAGGTCGTTGACCTCGATGCGCTTGGACATTGCTTCCTTCGGGAGTGGCGGCCGGAGCCGAGTGGTGGGTGTCAGCGGCCGAGCTTGGGGGCGAACGCCTTGGCGATGAGCCGGGCGCTCAGGTTGAGCGCCATCACGATCAGGATGAGCACCAGCGCGCCGGTCCAGGCGCGGTTGAGGAACGCCTCCGAGTCGGGGCCCTGGTTCGCGTACTGCGTGTAGACGAAGACCGGGAGGGTCATCATCCGCTCGCTGAACAGGTCGTAGTTCATCGAGGCGGTGAAGCCGGCGACGATGAGCAGCGGCGCGGTCTCGCCGATGACGCGGGCGATGGCCAGCGTGATGCCGGTGGTGATGCCGGCGATCGAGGTCGGCAGCACGATCTTGACGATGGTCAGCCACTTCGGCACGCCCAGCGCGTAGGAGGCCTCGCGCAGCTCGTTCGGGACGAGCTTCAGCATCTCCTCGGACGAGCGGACGACCACGGGGATCATCAGCACGGCGAGGGCGATCGAGCCGGCGAAGCCCATGCGGACGCCGGGGCCGAGGATCAGCGCGAAGAGCGCGTAGGCGAACAGACCGGCGACGATCGAGGGGATGCCCGTCATCACGTCGACGAAGAAGGTGATCGCGCGGGCGAGGTGGCCGCGGCCGTACTCGACGAGGTAGATCGAGGTGAGCAGTCCGATCGGCACCGAGATGACGGCGGCCATGGCCGTGATCTCGAGCGTTCCGATGATCGCGTGCAGCGCTCCACCGCCGGCGTCGATGACGTTGCGCATCGAGGAGCTGAAGAACAGCGGGTCGAAGCGTGCCGTGCCGTTGGTGACGACCGTCCAGAGCAGGGACACGAGCGGGAGCAGCGCGATGATGAACGCCGTTGCGACGAGGGAGGTGACCAGGCGGTCCACCGCCTTGCGGCCGCCCTCGACGAGGCGCGAGACGACGTAGATGGCGATGTCGAAGAGGACGGTGCCCCAGAAGATCGCTCCGACGAGGCTGAAGTCGTTCATCATGCCCGCGGCTTGGAGCATCAGGAAGACCAGCGCGAAGACGACCCAGCTGCCGACCAGCAGCATCCAGGGCGTCCCCTTGGGCAGCCTGCCGGTGACCAGGGTGACGGGAGGGACGACGGCGGTCGAGGTGGCGGCGGACATCAGTTGGCTCCAGAGAAGGCCTTGCGACGATTCACGATGAATCGCGCGATCGAGTTCACGATGAGGGTGATGACGAAGAGGATGAGGCCGGAGGCGACCAGCACGTTGACACCGACGCCGCTCGCCTCGGGGAACTGCAGGGCGATGTTGGCCGCGATGGTGTTCGAGTTCTGCGAGGTCAGCAGGAGGAACGAGACCACCGTGGCGGGCGAGAGGACCATCGCGACGGCCAGGGTCTCTCCGAGCGCGCGTCCCAGGCCGAGCATCGCGGCCGAGACCATGCCGGGGGCTCCGAAGGGGAGGACCGCCATCCGGATCATCTCCCAGCGGGTCGCGCCGAGGGCGAGCGCCGCCTCCTCGTGGAGGCGAGGGGCCTGGAGGAAGATCTCGCGGCAGACCGCGGTGATGATCGGGATGACCATCACGGCGAGGACGACGGACGCGGTCAGGATCGTCTTGCCCGTTCCGGAGGCCTGGCCGCTGAACAGCGGGAACCAGCCGACGTTGACGTTGAGGAAGAGGTAGAAGGGCTGCACCATCGGCGCGAGGACCGTCGCGCCCCAGAGGCCGAAGACGACCGACGGGACCGCGGCGAGCAGGTCGACGATGTAGCCGAGCGCCATGGCGATGCGGCGCGGTGCGTAGTGCGAGATGAAGAGGGCGATCGCGACCGACAGGGGCAGCGCGATCACGAGGGCGATGACGGCCGACCAGATCGTGCCGAACACGAGGGGGCCGACGTACGACCAGAAGTTGGTCGCCTCCCCGGGCAGCTCATCGGAGGTCGCGGTGAACGCGGGGATCGACTGCGCGATGAGGAAGATCGCGACGGCGGCCAGCACGAGGAGGATGAGGGAGCCGGCGGCGACGGTCGAGATCGAGAAGACCCGGTCTCCGACGCGCACCTTCGCCTTCGGGCGGACGACGGTCTCAGTTGCCATTCCAGGGGACTCTCTTCAGACGAGGGGGTTCGACAGTGCTCACGGGGAGATCGTAGGGCTCGGGTGCGCGCATCCGGCAGGTCGAACCCCGGTCACAGGCCGGGCCCGTCTCGCGCATGATGCGGCGAAACGGGCCCGGCCTGTGGATTACTTGATGGACTCGATCGCGGTCGCGACCTTGTCGGCGAGGTCCGAGCTCAGGGGAGCGGAACCGGCCTGAGCGGCAGCGGCCTCCTGGCCCTCCGAGCTGGCGATGTACGAGGCGAAGGCCTTGACGACCTCGCCCTTCTCGGCGTCCGAGTACTCCTGGCACACGATGAGGTAGCTCACCAGGACCATCGGCCAGGCGTCGGCCTCGGTGCCGGTGCGGTCGATCGCGATGGCGAGGTCGTTCTCCTCGCGGCCCTCGGCGACCGGCGACGCGGCGACGACAGCGGCCGCTCCGTCGGCGGAGATGGTCGAGAACGCGTCGCCGACCTTCAGCTGAGCCATGTCCATGCCCTGGGCGCCGGACTCGTCGGCGTAGCCGATCGTGTTGGTGCCGTTCTTGACCGCGTCGACGACACCGGAGGTGCCCTTGGCGCCGTCACCGCTCTGGTACGGGAAGGTCTGCGCGGCCGGGGCGTCCCAGACGTCGCTCGCGGAGGCCGCGAGGTAGTCGGTGAAGTTCTGCGTGGTGCCGGAGTCGTCCGAGCGGTGCACGGAGGTGATCGGGGCGCTGGGCAGGGTCGCGTCCGGGTTGAGGGCGGCGATCTCCGGGGCGTCCCACGTGGTGATGGTGCCCTTGAAGATGCCGGCGATGGTCGCGGCGTCGAGCTTGAGCTCGTCCACGCCCTCGACGTTGAAGATGACCGCGATCGGCGAGATGTAGACCGGGAGGTCGATCGGCTTGGTGTCGGGCGCGCAGGAGGCGAAGGTGCCCGCGAGCTCCTCGTCCTTCAGCGCGGCGTCGGAGCCGGCGAAGTCGGCGGCGCCGTCGATGAAGCTGGTGCGGCCTGCACCCGAGCCCTGGGGGTCGTAGTTGACCGTGACCTCGGGGTTCGCGGTCTGGAACGCGGCAGCCCAGGTGGTCTGCGCGGTGCCCTGAGCGGAGGAGCCGATGCCGGTGATGGTGCCGGAGAGCGAGGACGCGGAGGCGGAGCCTTCGCCGCCGCCCGCGGGGGCCTCGTTGGAGGCGCAGGAGGTCAGCGTGATAGCTGCGACGGCGGCGATGACGGCCGCCTGGCCGAGACGCGAGAAACGCACAAGTATCCCTTTCGGGTAGGAAAGCATGAGAACAGAACAGGGCTTGGTGCGGCCCGCAGGCGAGAGTACGGAGAGGTCGTGTCCTGGCACCGACCGCTCGGTGAACGCAGGATGAACGACGGGGTGGCCCGTTGCCCGATCAGCGGAGGCGGAGGACGCTTCGCACCTCGCGCCGGGGCTCAGGTGAGCGGTGCGTGCGTCTCGAGCGAGACGATGCCCGAACCGGGGTGCTCGGTCGAGAGGTGGACCACGGTGAAGCCCCCGGTGGGCAGGGTGGACGCCTCCTCGAGGTAGGCGCCGATCGGAGTGGCCGTCGCCAGGGCGAGCTCGCGCAGGATCTCGGGGATGACCGGTCCGTGACTGCACAGCACGGCCGACTTCCGCGCGCGCACCCGCTTTCCGACGACGGCGCGCACGTCGGCCGCGTCGCGCTCGAACGCCTCCTGGCTGATGTCCTCCGAGAGCCGGACGGGACGCTTGAGCAGGGAGGAGAGCGGGGCGATCGTGGCGCGGCAGCGCTTGGCGGTGCTCGAGACGAGGCGCCTCGGACGCCAGGCGGCGACCGCGCGTGCCGCGGCCGCTGCCTCCTCGGTGCCGCGGCGGTTCAGCCGGCGGGTCGAGTCTCGACCCTCCCACGAGGAGGGGGGAACGGCCTTCGCGTGCCGCAGCACCACGATCGCGAAGGTGTCGAGCGTGCCGCGCGCCGCGATCCGGGCGAACTCGTCGACGATCGACACGTCGTGCGGGTAGGTCAGGTAGGTGCGCGCCTTCTTGACGGTCACCCACTCGAGCGCCTCGACCTCGTGGTTGGGGAGGAAGTCGGAGGCGAGCACCGCCTTCTCGGTCACCCGCGCGGCCCAGTAGTACACCGCCTTCGGCCGGCCGTTCGGGAGGGTGTACTCGGTCGAGCCGAGCGGCACGCCGAGCGCTACGGCGAGCCCGGTCTCCTCGCGGATCTCGCGGACGGCGGTCTCGGGCAGCGACTCGCCCGGGTCGACCTTGCCCTTGGGCAGGCTGACGTCCTTCCGGTGCGGCCGGTGGATCACGAGGATGTGCGGACGACCCTCGATGAGTCGCCAGCACACGGCCCCGGCGGCGAAGACGGTCCCCGTCACGGTGTCAGCGGCTCGACACGCGCGAGGCGGACCGCGAAGCGGCGCGCTTGCGGTGCGAGATGTGCTGCATCAGACGGTTCTGCAGGTCGGACAGCGGCGCTCCGTCCTCGTCGAGGTGGTGCCGGGTCCACGTGCCGTCCGACCCGAGCCACCACGACGCCGTCTTCTCGTCCATGGCGCGCACGAACATGTCGTCGATCTCGGCGAGGTGCGCGGGCTCGACGATGCGCACCAGGGCCTCGACGCGGCGGTCGAGGTTGCGGTGCATCATGTCGGCGCTGCCGATGAACACGTCGGGCTCGCCGCCGTTGACGAAGCTGAAGATGCGCGAGTGCTCGAGGTAGCGGCCGAGGATCGAGCGGACGCGGATGGTCTCGGAGAGACCCTCCTGCCCGGGCTTCAGACCGCAGATGCCGCGGACCCAGACGTCGACCGGCACTCCGGCCTGGCTGGCGCGGTAGAGCGCGTCGATCACGGCCTCGTCCACGATCGAGTTGACCTTGATCCGGATCCCGGACGGGAGGCCCTTGCGGGCGTTCTCGGTCTCGGCGTCGATCCGCTTGAGCAGGCCCTTGCGCAGGTGGCGGGGAGCGACGAGCAGGCGCTTGAACTTCTTCTCGATCGCGTAGCCCGACAGCTCGTTGAAGAGCCGGGTCAGGTCCTTGCCCACCTCGGCGTCCGCGGTGAGCAGCCCGAGGTCCTCGTAGATGCGCGAGGTCTTCGGGTTGTAGTTGCCCGTGCCGATGTGGGAGTAGTGGCGGAGGACGCCGCCCTTCTCCTGGCGGATCACGAGCGCGAGCTTGCAGTGGGTCTTCAGCCCGACGAGCCCGTAGACCACGTGCACGCCGGCCTTCTCGAGCTTGCGCGCCCACGAGATGTTGGCCTGCTCGTCGAAGCGCGCCTTGATCTCGACGAGCGCGAGCACCTGCTTGCCGGACTCGGCCGCGTCGATCAGCGCCTCGACGATGGGGGAGTCGCCCGACGTGCGGTAGAGCGTCTGCTTGATCGCCAGCACGTCGGGATCGGCGGCCGCCTGCTCGAGGAACGCCTGAACGCTGGTCGCGAACGACTCGTACGGGTGGTGCAGCAGCACGTCTCCGCGCGAGACCGCCTTGAAGATGTCCTGGCGCTGGTTCGGCTCGCTCGGCGAGAGCTGCACGGCCGTCGTCGGGACGTGGTTGGGGTACTTGAGATCGGGCCGGTCGATCTTCTGCAGGCTGAAGAGCCCGCCGAGATCCAACGGCGCGGGGAGCTTGTAGACCTCCTGCGTCGTGATGTCGAGCTCCCGGACCAGCAGCCCGAGCGTCTCGTCGTCCATGTCGTCGGTGACCTCGAGCCGGATGGGCGGGCCGAACCGACGGCGGAGGAGCTCCTTCTCGAGCGCCTTGATCAGGTTCTCGGTCTCGTCCTCGTCGACCTCGACGTCCTCGTTGCGGGTGATGCGGAAGACGTGGTGGTCGAGGATCTCCATGCCGGGGAAGAGGTCGTCGAGCTGGTTCGCGATGAGGTCCTCGAGCGAGATGAAGCGCATGGGCTCGCCGGGAGCGGCCACTCCGGCGATCCGGACGAACCGCGGCAGCATCTGCGGCACCTTGAGGCGGGCGAACTCCGTCTTCTGCGTCTTGGGGTTGCGCACGCGCACCGACAGGTTGAGCGACAGGCCCGAGATGTAGGGGAACGGGTGCGCCGGGTCGACCGCGAGCGGCATCAGAACCGGGAAGATCTGCGCCGAGAAGTAGTCGTCGAGCACCGCGCGCTCGGCGTCGCTGAGCTCGCTCCACCGCACGATGTCGATGCCGGAGTCGCGCAGGGCCGGCTCGACGAGGTCCTTGAACGCCCGCGAGTGCCGCTGCTGGAGCAGGTGCGCCTTCTCGGAGATGTCGGTCAGCACGTCGACGGGCACGCGGCCGATGTTCGTCGGCAGCGCCAGACCGGTGAGGATGCGGCGCTTCAGACCCGCGACGCGGACCATGAAGAACTCGTCGAGGTTCGAGGAGAAGATCGCCAGGAAGTTGGCCCGCTCGAGCACCGGCACCAGCGGATCCTCGGCCAGCTCGAGCACGCGCTGGTTGAACGCCAGCCAGCTCAGCTCGCGATCGAGGTAGCGGTTGTCCGGGAGCAGGGGATCCGAGTGCTCCTCCTCCTCGTCGTCGAAGTCGTCGTCGAGCTCGTCGCTCAGGCCGTCCTCGAGAATCAGGTTGTCGCCGTCCATGCGACCATCCTGGCACCGCCTCCGGCCGCCTCGCGCCGCCGGTGGTGAATGCGGGGTGAACGCGGCCGGGGGAGGAGCCTCGGAGTCAGCGGACCGCCGGACGGCGCTGCAGGTACTGCACGTCGACGGAGGCGTCCGTGAATCCGAGCGAGCGGTAGAGGGCGACGGCCGAGCGGTTCTCGGCCTCGACGTAGAGATCGGCGGTGGTGCAGCCGCGCTCGAGCATCCGCGCGAGCCCGGCGCCGAGCAGGGCCCGGCCGAGGCCGCGACCCGCCGCCTCGGGGGCGACGCCGAGCACGTAGATCTCGCCGGTCGTGGATCCGGGCTCGATCTTGAGCCAGTCGTAGCCGACGAGGGTCCCGTCGGCGTCGCGGAGGAGGAGGAAGTCGCCCTCGTCGAACCACGGCTCGGCGCGGCGCGCGGCGAGGTCGTCCTCGGTGAGCCGTCCCTGCTCCGGATGCGCGGCGAAGACCCGCGCGTTCAGCGCCACCCACTCGGCCGGGTCGAGATCGCGGGCGTCCGAGAGCGCGTAGCCGTCGGGGACGACGACGTCGGGCGCGGCGAGCGGCTCGAGGGCCAGGTGCAGGAGGGTCCGGATCGGCGCGAACCCGTGGGAGGCGGCCAGGGCCCTGGCTGCCGGGTGGTCGCCGTGCGCCCAGGCGAGCAGCCCCGTGCGGCCGCTCGCGAGCACCTGCTCGAGCGTCGCCCGGCCGAATCCGACTCCTCGCCACTCCGGATCGACGACGAACTCGAGCTCGCCCTGGCCGAGCACCGCGGCCGCCACGACGACGTCGGCGCGCAGGCCGATCAGCAGCGTGCGCGAGCCCGCCCGGGCGTCGACGAGCGTCTGATCGCTGAAGGGGGGCTGCTCGTCGAACCAGGTCGCCCGGCCGATGAGGTGCTCGAGTCCGGCCGCGACCGCGGGATCGGACAGGTTCTCAACCGAGAGATTGAGCGACTCGCTCATTGTCCTCTTCGTAGACGTTGAAGCGGTATCCGACGTTGCGGACCGTGCCGATGAGCGACTCGAGGTCGCCGAGCTTCGCGCGCAGGCGCCGGACGTGCACATCGACGGTGCGGGTGCCGCCGAAGTAGTCGTAGCCCCAGACCTCGCTGAGCAGCTGCTCCCGGGTGAAGACCCGGGACGGGTGGGTGGCGAAGAAGCGCAGGAGCTCGAACTCCTTGAAGGTGAGGTCGAGCGGGCGCCCGTGCACCTTCGCGGAGTAGCTCGCCTCGTCGATGACCACGCCGGACGCCTGGATCCGCGATGCGGACTGCTCCTGGGCGAGCCTCCCGATGACGAGGCGGATGCGCGCGTCGACCTCGGCGGGGCCGGCGGAGTCGAGGATCACGTCGTTGACGCCCCAGTCGGCGCTCACGGCGGTGAGGCCGCCCTCGGTGAGGATCAGGATGAGGGGGACGTTGATGCCGGTGGTGGTGAGGATCTTGCACAGCGACTTGGCGCTGGCGAGATCCTGACGGGCGTCGACGAAGATGAGGTCGCAGCTCGGAGCGTTCACGAGATGAGCGGGTTCGGCCGGGATCTGCCGGGTCTTGTGGCTGAGCAGCCCCAGCGCGGGCAGTACCTCGGCGCCCCCCGCAGAGGTCAGTATGAGCAACTGCGCCACGGATCCTCCAGAACTGTTGTGCCGCAATACTAGCGGCGGGCCGGGAGGGCCGATCGCCTGGGGCACAATTGACGGATGAGCAGG
Source organism: Rathayibacter sp. VKM Ac-2759 (assembly GCF_009834225.1). NCBI lineage: Bacteria > Bacillati > Actinomycetota > Actinomycetes > Micrococcales > Microbacteriaceae > Rathayibacter > Rathayibacter sp. VKM Ac-2759. The sequence continues at coordinate 2,815,815 of NZ_CP047176.1, read as the reverse complement.
GACCAGGTGGGCGTCGGGATCGTCTGGGCGCTGGCCCTCGTCGGCTCGGTCCTCTCGCTGGTCGTCGCCCCGGCCGGCTCCGCGCAGCTCTGGCTCGCGCTGACCTTCGGAGGATGCGTCCTCGCCACCTTCGCCGTGCAGCTCGCCGTCGCCCGCGCCTCCGGCTATCTGCTGCGCACGATGACGAGCATGGTCGGTGCGATGGTCATCGTCGGCATCGCCACCGGGATCGCCGTTCTCGCCTCCCGCTGAGTTCCGCGGGGCCCGACTCCGCGTCGGTACCGGCGGATAGGATGGGGCCATGCTTCTCGCCCTCGAACTCTTCTATCTCGGACTGCTCGGGCTCGCCTCGCTCGCCATCGCGTGGGTGTCGGGCGTGGTCGTCTTCAAGCTCTACCGCGGCCAGCGCTAGTCGCCGGGTCAGAGCCGGTTTGATCTCGCTGCCGTCGGGCCTGCCGCCCGAACTCGTCCCCCTCTCCTGGCTGCTCGGCGTCTGGGAGGGCTCGGGAGTCGTCGACTACGCCGTCGGCGACGACTCGGTCCAGGCCGAGTTCGGCCACCGCATCAGCTTCAGCTACGACGGGCTGCCGTACCTCAACTACAGCTCGTACACCTGGCTGATCGAGGACGAGAGCGAGGTCGGCCACCGCCCCCTCGTCAGCGAGACGGGCTACTGGCGCCTCAGCCGCCCGCTGACCGACGCGGATGCGGGCCCGGCGATGCTGCCCGGCCGCGGCGCTCCCGCGTACCCCGACGCGGAGTCGGTCGAGACGCTCCGCAACGCCGCCGGCGGCTTCGAGATCGAGGTCTCGCTCGTGCACCCCGACGGCGTGAGCGAGCTCTACCTCGGCCAGGTCAAGGGCCCGCGCATCGATCTCGCGACCGATGCCGTCATGCGCACGGCCGCCGCGAAGGACTACGCCGCCGCGACCCGCCTCTACGGCCTCGTCGAGGACCACCTGCTCTGGGCCTGGGACATCGCCGCGCTCGGTCAGGGTCTGCGGACCCACGCCTCCGGACGGCTCGCCCGTGTCGACTGAGGCGGAGGTCTCGCCGCTCCTCTCGGTCGAGGGAGCCGTCGCCACGTCGAGCATCGCCGAGCCGGGAGTCGCGGCGCACTACGGCGAGCCCTTCCGCGAGCAGCGCGCGCTCGCCGCGGGCACCGCGCTCGTCGACCTCTCCGGTCGCGGAGTCGTCACCGTCACCGGCCCCGACCGGCTGACCTGGCTCGACTCCCTGACCAGCCAGTCGCTCGCGCGACTCGCTCCGGGAGCGTCGGCCGAGACCCTCCTGCTGGATCCGTCCGGGCGCATCGAGCACGTCCTCCGCGTCGTCGACGACGGAGAGACGGCGTGGCTCCTCCTCGACCGCGACGAGACCGCGGGCCTGGCGGCCTGGCTCGACCGGATGCGCTTCATGCTCCGGGTCGAGATCACCGACCGCACCGAGGACTTCGCGACCCTCGGGACGCTGGGCGACGCCTCCGCCACGGCTCTCGCCCTCTCGCTGGGCGAGGTCGGCTGGCTCGACCCGTGGTCGCAGGTGCAGCCGGGCGGCTGGCAGTACGCGGCCGTCGAGGGCCACCCCGCGGCTCTCTGGCACTACCGCGAGACTCTCGTGCCGCGCACCGTGCTCGCCGAGCTCGCCTCCCGTGCCGCCTCGGCCGGAGTCGCCCTCGCGGGAGCGGACGCCCTCGAGGCGCTCCGCATCGCCGCCTGGCGACCGCGTCACGCGACCGAGGTCGACGACCGGTCGATCCCGCACGAACTCGACCTGCTGCGCTCCTCCGTGCACCTGGCGAAGGGGTGCTACCGCGGGCAGGAGACCGTCGCCAAGGTCCACAACCTCGGGCATCCGCCGCGCCGCCTCGTCCTGCTGCAGCTCGACGGCTCCGACTCGGCCCTCCCGGCGCACGGCGATGTCGTGACCGCGCTGAAGGGTGGCGAGCCGGTCGAGGTCGGCACCGTCACCTCGAGCGCCTGGCACTACGAGGACGGGCCGATCGCGCTCGCCGTCGTCAAGCGCTCGGTGCCCGTCGACCACGAGCTCACCGTGATCGCGGGAGACATCCGTGTCGCCGCCTCGCAGGAGGTCGTCGTCCCGCCCGGAGCCGGTGCGGAGGCGGGAGTGCCCCGCCTGCCCCGGCTCGGGGCCACGACCAGATAGGCCACGCCGTGGTGGCCGCAGGATCCGACGGGCCGGATCGGGCGGCCGAGCGGCTCCGGCGGCTCGTCCGCGTCGACGGGCTCCGCCCGGGCAGAGGGCTCGCCCGCGCGGTGGCATCGCTGCCCGCGGTGCTGCAGATCGTGCTCGCGGCGATCCTGGCCTACTCGGTGTCGAGGTTCGTCTTCGGGCATCCGGCTCCGGTGCTCTCGCTGACGGCGACCATCTCGAGTCTGGGCATCGCGCGGGACACCCGCCCGAAGCAGGTGGCCGAGACGGCCGTCGGCATGCTCATCGGGATCACGGCGAGCGAGGTCCTCCTCCTCCTCTGGGGCACGGGGGTCTGGCAGCTGGCCGTCGTGCTCGCGATCGTCTTCACCGTCGGTCGTGCGCTGTCGCCGTCGCCGGGCTTCGCCGTCGCGGCGGGCACCCAGGCGATGCTCGTGATGGTCCTCCCCGCGCCCGACGGAGGAGTCTTCACCCGCAGTCTCGACGGTCTCGTCGGCGGCCTCGCGGCGCTGCTGTGCACCGCGATCGTGCCGCGGAGCCCGCTCCGGACGGCCAGGGCGGAGGCCCGCCGCCTCGTCGCCGCACTGGCGGAGACGATCGAGGGACTGTCCGAGGCGCTCCGGAACGGCGACGCCGGCGCCTCCCGTGCGGCGCTCGAGCGCATCCGCTCGACGCAGCCGACCATCGACGGCTGGTCGGCGGCCCTCGAGTCGGCCCTGGGAGTCGCGCGCATCTCGCCGTTCGTCCGGCGGCACCGCGGCGAGCTCGAGCGGCAGCGCGCGATGCTGGCCGCCCTCGACCTGGCGACCCGCAACCTCCGGATCGTCGCGCGGCGCACTGACTTCCTCGTCGGCGACGGCGCCCCGCGCCCGGCGCTCGCCGAGGTCGTCGCCTCGTTCGGCCCGGGGATCGCGCTGCTCGGGCGCTCGCTGACCGACGCCTCCGTGCTCGCGCTGGCCCGTCAGGATCTGGTGCTGCTCGCGACGACGCTCGACCCGCAGCGACTGATCCCCGAGGCGCGCCTCGCCGAGAAGACGCTCCTCGTCATCCTCCGACCGCTGGTCGTCGACCTGCTGACGGCGGCCGGCACCGACTCCGCCGAGGCGAGAGCGGCGCTGCCCGAGCTGCGCTGACGCGGTCCGTCAGAGGAGTGACGGGGCCGGGCCCGCGGGCGCGACCGCGTCCCACGCGACGGTCACCTCCCCGAGCCGCCACCGCCGCGGCCCGTCGAGGATCGGCCACTCGGCGCGGAGCGCGCGCACCGACGCCTGCCAGCGCTGGGTCGGCCCGTACACCGCGAGCGGAGCGTTCAGGGTCCAGGCCCGCTCGAGCGCCTGGAGGAACGCGTGCACCGGCTCGCCGGGGACGTTGCGGTGGATCAGCGCTTTCGGGAGGCGTTCGGCCGCGATCATCGGCGAGGGGACGGCACCCAGTCGCAGCGAGAGCGTCAGGGACCGGGGCCCCTCCCGGCCGATCTCGATCCAGGTGCAGATGCGCCCGATCTCGTCGCAGGTGCCCTCGACGAGCACACCGTCGGGGCGGAGCCGCTCGATCATGGTCTGCCAGGCGCCGGCGACGGCCGACTCGTCGTACTGGCGGAGCACGTTGAACGCACGGATCGCGCTCGCCCGCCGACCCTCCGGGAGCGGGATCTCGAACCCGCCGCGCTCGAAGCGCACGCGCGCGTCGCTCGGGAAGGCCGTGCCTCCGCGCCGCACACCCGCCAGCTGCTCGCGGGCGGTGCTCACGCGCGCCGGCTCGATCTCGAGGCCGACGACCTCGACTCCCGGCGCCACGCGGACGAGGCGGCGGTGCAGCTCGAGCGTGGTGACGGCGCTCGCCCCGAACCCGAGGTCGACGACGAGCGGGTCCGCCGTGCCGCGGAGCACGGGCAGCTCGGTCATCCAGCGGTCCACCCGGCGGAGCCTGTTGGTGCCGGTCGTCCCGCGGGTCACGGCTCCGATCGGCATGCCGTCCAGCGTATCCGCGCCCGAAAGGGGCCACCTCTACACTGGGCGCATGTCCGAGACCTACACCCTCATCCTCGTGCGCCACGGCAACAGCGAGTGGAACCAGAAGAACCTGTTCACCGGCTGGGTCGACGTGCGACTGACCGAGCAGGGCATCGCCGAGGCGACCCGCGCCGGCGAGCTCCTGACCGAGGCGGGGCTGCACCCCGACATCGTCTACACCTCCCGACAGACGCGCGCGATCCAGACGGCGAACATCGCCCTCGAGACCGCGGACCGCCTCTGGATCGACGTCAAGCGCTCCTGGCGCCTCAACGAGCGCCACTACGGCGCGCTGCAGGGGAAGGACAAGGCGCAGACCCTCGCCGAGTACGGCCCCGAGCAGTTCCAGACCTGGCGTCGCTCGTTCGATGTGCCGCCGCCCCCGCTCGACGACGACGACCAGTACTCGCAGGCCCACGACGAGCGCTACGCCGACCTCGGCGACGCCCTCCCGCGCACCGAGTCGCTGAAGCTGGTCATCGAGCGGATGCTCCCGTACTGGGAGTCCGACATCAAGCCGGACCTCGCCTCGGGCAAGACCGTCATGATCACTGCGCACGGCAACTCGCTGCGCGCTCTGGTGAAGACTCTCGACGGCATCTCCGACTCCGACATCGCCGAGCTCAACATCCCCACGGGGATCCCGCTCGTCTACACCCTCGACGAGAACTTCGAGCCGACCGAGCCGGCTCGCTACCTCGACCCGGAGGCGGCCGCCGCGGGTGCCGCCGCCGTCGCCGCCCAGGGCGCCAAGAAGTAGCCCTCGCCCTCCTCGAACGGCCCGCGGAACCCCGGTTCTCGCGGGCCGTCCGCATCCGCGCCCGGCCTCGGAGCACCTCCGGCTCGCAGAACCACGCTCGGCTCGCAGGATCACCCGATTCCTGCGAGCCGAAGCACAGGCGACGAGCCGAAGTCCCGCGTGCCGATCCTCCGGCTCGCAGAAACACCTTCGGCTCGCAGGAATCGCCGACTCTGACGAGCCGAGCCCCTTATCGCGAGCCGACCGTGCCTCAGCCCGTCCTCCGGCTCGCAGAAACACCTTCGGCTCGCAGGAATCGCCGCCTTTGACGAGCCGAGCCCCTTCTCGCGAGCCGACCGTGCCTCAGCCCGTCCTCCGGCTCGCAGAAACACCTTCGGCTCGCAGGAACACGAGATTCCTGCGAGCCGAAGCACATTCCGCGAGCCGAAGTCAGGCCGGTTCGTCTTCCTCATTCGAATGTCGGTGACAGTCGGCCGACACTCTTCGGGGGTCAGCCTGCAGACCAGCCAGCCGTCCACGAGGCGAACGATCGAATCGCGTGACAGCGATTCGATCTAGCCGGACGCACCCCGCTCTGCGGAACGCGACCCCGCTGGAGAGCCGACCGCGGTCGATATCGCGCTTCGCGCGATATCGACGAATGGACTCAGGCGTAGTCGCCTGAGATCAGGTACTGCACCTTCTTGGCGATCGACACGGCGTGGTCGGCGAAGCGCTCGTGGTAGCGGCTGGCGAGGGTGGCGTCGACGGTGTCGGCGGCCTGGCCCTTCCAGGCCTCGCTGAGGACCTTGTCGAAGACGCTGACGTGCAGCTCGTCGATCTTGTCGTCCTCGTCGCGGATCTCCTCCGCGATGCGCGCGTCCTGCGAGCGGAGGAGCTCGGTGAGCTTGTGCGCGACGACGACGTCGAGGCGTCCCATCTCGACGAAGGTCGGGCGGAGGCTCTTGGGCACGACCTTGTCGGGGAAGCGGTAGCGCGAGAGCTGCGCGATGTGTTCGGCGATGTCGCCCATCCGCTCGAGGGAGGCGCTGATGCGGAGGGCGGAGACGACGGTGCGGAGGTCGCGCGCGACCGGTCCCTGACGGGCGAGGATGTCGATCGCCAGCTCGTCGAGGCTGATCGCCAGCTCGTCGATGCGCGCGTCGCTCGCGATGACCTCCTCGGCGAGAGAGACGTCGGAGTGGTTGAACGCCTGGGTCGCCTTCTCGATCGCGATCTCGACGAGTCCCGAGATCTCGACGAGGCGGTCCTGGACTTCGGCCAGCTCCTGCTGGAAAACTTCGCGCATCTTCTGATCGACCCTCTCTGCGGCACGCACGGAGTCCCGGTGCCGGTGTTGCGTCGCGCACCACGCACGACACTGCGCCTGCACCGAGTCGGCGCAAGCGCAGCAATGATGACCACGGCAGGTTAACGGACGGTGCCGGGGGTTTGAACAGTACTCGACCCCCAGCCGCTCGATCGGCGTCCGGTAGGGAGACGGCCGGTGGATGGCTAGCCTGGGTCCGTGGATACGGGCTTGTACGTTGTTCTGGCGCTCGTCCTCGGGCTGGCCATCGGCGTCGCCATGACCGTCGTCGTCACGCTCGCCGCCCGTCAGGGCCGGATCGCCGCGGACGTCGCCGCGGTCGGGCTGCCGGAGGGGATCGACGCCATCATCGACGCCGTCGGCGCTCCCGCGTTCGTGACGGACCCCTCCCACAACGTGCTGAAGGCGTCGACGCGGGCGATCTCGCTCGGGCTCGTCTCGCAGGACACCCTGCTGCACCCCGACCTCGTCGCCATCGTCGACCGCGTCCGCCGCTTCGGCGACGACATCGAGCAGGACCTCGAACTGCCGACGAGTCCGCTCTCGGACGCGGCCGTCACCCTCGTGGTGCACGCCACCCGCCTCGGCTCCCGCTTCGTCCTCGTGCTCGCCGAGGACCACACCGAGGCGCGCCGGCTCGAAGCGGTGCGCCGCGACTTCGTGGCCAACATCTCCCACGAGCTGAAGACTCCGATCGGCGCGGTCGGGCTGCTCGCCGAGGCGCTCGACTCCGCCGCCGACGACCCGGTGCAGGTCCGCCGCTTCGCGCACCGTCTCACCCAGGAGTCGCACCGCCTCGCGAAGATCACCCGCGAGATCATCGAGCTCTCGCGCCTGCAGTCGACCGACGTCGCCGGCACCGCCGAGGTCGTCCGCGTCGACGACATCGTCGTTGCAGCGCTCGAGACGACGCACGTGATGGCCGAGTCGCACGACGTGACCCTGGTCAAGGGCGGCATGAAGAAGGCCTACGTCGCAGGCCAGGAGAAGATGCTCGTCTCGGCCCTGCACAACCTGCTCTCCAACGCGATCCAGTACTCGCCCCCCGGCTCCCGGGTCGGAGTGGGCGTCCGCTCGACCGGGGGAGTCGTCGAGATCGCCGTCACCGACCAGGGCATCGGCATCCCCGAGGAGGACCTCGACCGCGTCTTCGAACGGTTCTACCGCGTCGACCAGGCGCGCTCGCGCCACACCGGAGGCACCGGCCTCGGCCTCAGCATCGTCAAGCACGCGGTCCAGAACCACGGCGGAGACGTCCGCGTCTGGTCCAAGCCCGGCCGCGGCTCCACCTTCACCATCCGACTTCCCGAAGTAGACCCGGCCCGGACGCCCTTCGCGTCGACGGCACCGATAGGAGACACCGCGTGACCAGCATCCTGCTCGTCGAGGACGAGAGCGCCCTCAGCGAGCCCCTCAGCTACCTGCTCGAACGAGAGGGATACGACGTCACCGTCGCCGAGGACGGCACGCGCGCCGTCGCCGCCTTCGACGAGGGCGACTACGACCTGATCCTGCTCGACCTGATGCTCCCCGGCATGCCCGGAACGGAGGTCTGCCGAGAGATCCGCACCCGCTCCTCCATCCCGATCATCATGGTCACCGCGAAGGACTCGGAGGTCGACATCGTCGTGGGACTCGAGCTCGGCGCCGACGACTACGTCACCAAGCCCTACTCGACCCGCGAACTGCTCGCCCGCATCCGCGCGGTCCTCCGCCGCCGCACAGAGGACCCGGGAGAGGAGCGCATCGTCGTCGCCGGCCCCGTCAAGATGGACATCGAACGCCACACGGTCGAGGTCGACGGAGTCGAGACCCCCATGCCCCTCAAGGAGTTCGAACTCCTCGAGATGCTCCTCCGCAACGCCGGCCGAGTCCTCACCCGCGGCCAGCTCATCGACCGCGTCTGGGGCAGCGACTACTTCGGCGACACCAAGACCCTCGACGTCCACGTGAAGCGCATCCGCTCGAAGATCGAGAAGACGCCTAAGGAGCCGATGCTCTTGGTTACCGTCCGCGGCCTCGGCTACCGCTTCGACGCATGATCGCGGGGGCTGGTGGGGGCATCTGCGGCGTTGTCGTCGGTTGCGATACTTCCAGTATCGCGCCCTCCTCCGCCTTGCACCTGCCCCCACCAGCCCCCGCGATCCCGTTCTGCAGGGGGTAGGTGTGGAGGGTGCGGCGGCTGGGGGACGTGCGGGTTCGGGTGGGGCCGTCGCTGCGCGACGAGCACGCTGATGGGGCCGTCGCTGCGCGACGAGCACGCTGATGGGGCCGTCGCTGTGCGACGAGCGGCGCGAGGGCGTCTGTGGGGAGGGCGTGCGGGTTCGGGTGGGGCCGTCGCTGCGCGACGAGCACGTTGACGGGGCCGCCGCTGCGCGACGAGCGGCGTGAGGGCGTCTGTGGGGAGGGCGTGCGGGTTCGGGTGGGGCCGTCGCTGCACGACGTGCACGCGGACCGGGCCGTCGCTGCGCGACGGGCGGGGGAGCCGGGGAGAGGTGGCGACTGCCGGCTGGTCGAGTGGCCGCGGAGGCGGCGCATCGAGACCAGCGACGAGGGAGCCGCGAGCAGGACGACGAAGGGCCGCCCGCTTCAGCGGACGGCCCTTCGAGGAGTCGGGGCTACTCGTTCGAGGGCTCGATCGAGTTGCCGGGCTCGGTGGTCGGAGTCGGCAGAGCGGTGTTCGCCGGGTCGGGGGTCGCGGTCTGCGTCGGAGTGGCCGACGGGGCCGGGGTGAGGGTCGAGTAGGCCTCGAGCGCCGAGGTGAGGACCGGGACCAGGAGCTCCTTGCCCTCCTCGGAGCCGTACTGGAAGTAGACGGGGAAGAGGCTGCCCGGGACGGTGTCGAGATCCGACATGGTCACGGAGGCGTCCTTCTGCGGGCCGATCTCGTTGTTGCCGGGGACGATCTCGGCCTCGGCGTCGGTGCGCCCGGTGGTCGACTCGTACTGCACCTCGAGGGTCTGCGTCTCGTCGCCGGAGTTCACGACGGTCACGACCAGCGTGCCCAGCTCGCCGTCGTCCGAGACGATGAAGGCGTTGCGCAGGGCGAGGTCGCCGATGGTCGCGCCCACGCCGTCGCTCGGGTCGTAGAGGTTGCGGGTCGCCTGAGGGGCGACGAGATTGCAGCCGGCGGTTGCGAGTGCGACGCCGACCGCGAGAACGACGGATGCAGCGATTCGCGCCTTCACAGGTACCTCCAGATCGTCGGCCCTGCTCGCCCCGGACAGGGCGGATCCACGGAGCTGGAGCCGGACACCAGATTAGCGTAGCGAGGTCGCAGCCCACGCCCGCCCGAGGGTGCCTCCTGCGCCCAGCCCCGTGCTACTCTGACCGCCGCTGAGAGGACCACGCATGCAGTTCGAGCCCGGCGGGACGCCTCTGGCGCCGAGCGCCGCCGTCGTCATCGTCGCCGCGGGCAGCGGGACGCGCCTCGGGCGCGAGCGTCCGAAGGCCTACGTCGAGTGCGCCGGCGTGACCATCCTGGAGCGCAGCCTCCGCACGGCGCTGACGCTCTCCGAGCCGGTGCAGGTCGTCGTCGTCGCACCGTCCGAGCTGGTGGAGGAGACCGTCCGGCTCTGCGCCGCGGCAGCGGGCCTCGCCGCCGACTCCGTCACCGTCGCTGCCGGAGGCGCGACCCGGCAGGAGTCGGTGACTCGCGGTCTCGCGCTCCTCGCCCCGTCGATCGAGACGGTCCTCGTGCACGACGCGGCGCGGGCGCTCACTCCCGTCGACCAGTTCGAGCGCGTGATCGCGGCGGTCCGCACGACGGGCGGCGGGGTCATTCCCGGGCTCCCCGTGACCGACACCATCAAGCGCGTCGACGCGGCCGGGACGATCCTCGACACGGTCGACCGCTCGGAGCTCGCCGCGGTGCAGACCCCGCAGGGCTTCCCCCGCGCGCTGCTCGACGAGGCCTACGCCGCAGCCCGGCGCGAGTTCACCGACGACGCCGCGCTGCTCGCCGCGCACGGGCACCCCTCCGTCGTGGTCACCGGCGACGCCCTGGCCTTCAAGATCACCACCCCCTGGGATCTGGCTCGCGCGGAGCAGCTGCTCGCGACTCCTGCGGCGGTCGCCGTGCCGCTGGTCGGCGTCGGCATCGACGTGCACGCCTTCGACGAGACGTCGCCGCTCTGGCTCGCCGGCCTGCACTGGCCGGGGGAGCGCGGGCTCTCGGGGCACAGCGACGGCGACCCGGTCGCCCACGCGATCTGCGACGCCCTGCTCTCGGCGGCGGGGCTCGGAGACATCGGCTCCCGCTTCGGCACCGACGATCCGCGGTTCCGCGATGCGCACGGCGAGGTGTTCCTCCGTGCGACCCGCGAGCTCGTCGAGGCCGCCGGGTTCACGATCGGGAACGTGTCGGTCCAGCTGATCGGCAACCGCCCGAAGTTCTCCCCGCGGCGCGAGGAGGCGCAGGCGCTCCTCTCCGCTCTGCTCGCCGCTCCGGTGAGCGTGGCCGCCACGACGTCGGACGCGCTCGGCTTCACCGGACGCGGCGAGGGAGTCACCGCCGTCGCGACGGCGCTCGTCCTACCCCGCCGCGCAGCCGCCGTCTGATCCCCAGGGCAGGTCTCCGGGCCGGGCCGTGAGCCGGTCGCCCGGTAAACTCCCCACCGTGACTCTGCGACTGCATGACTCGAAGGCCCAGGCCCTCGTCGATTTCGTCCCCCTCCGCACGAACGAGGTCGGGATGTACGTCTGCGGACCCACCGTGCAGTCCTCTCCCCACATCGGACACCTCCGCTCCGCGCTCGTCTACGACCAGCTGCGGCGCTGGCTGCACTACCGCGGCTTCCGGGTGACCCTCGTGCGCAACGTCACCGACATCGACGACAAGATCCTCGCGATCGCCGAGGAGTCGCGCCGCTCCGCTCCCGTCGGCGCCCCGTCCGAGCAGTGGTGGGCGCTCGCCTACCGCGTCGAGCTCGAGTTCACGGCGGCCTACAACTCCCTCGGCATCCTGCCCCCCACCTACGAGCCGCGCGCGACGGCGAGCATCGCCGAGATGATCGCCCTGGTCCAGCGCCTCATCGAGCTCGGCCACGCCTACCCCGCGCCCGACGAGTCCGGCGACGTCTACTTCGACACGCGCTCGTGGCCCGACTACGGCTCGCTCACCCACCAGCGCCTCGAGAGCATGGAGGCGGCGACCGACGCCGATCCGCGCGGCAAGCGCGACCCGCACGACTTCGCCCTGTGGAAGGGCATCAAGCCCGACGAGCCGGAGTCGGCCTCGTGGGCGTCGCCGTGGGGCGCCGGCCGCCCGGGCTGGCACATCGAGTGCTCCGCGATGTCGACGAAGTACCTCGGCACGCAGTTCGACATCCACGGCGGCGGGCTCGACCTGCGCTTCCCGCACCACGAGAACGAGCTGGCGCAGTCGGGCGCCGCGGGCTACGCCTTCGCGAGCTACTGGCTGCACAACGGGCTCGTCTCGGTGACGGGTCAGAAGATGAGCAAGTCGCTCGGCAACTCCGTGTTCGCCTCCGAGCTGCTGGGCTCGGCGCGCCCGCTCGTCGTGCGCTACTACCTCGGCTCGGCGCACTACCGGTCGACCCTCGAGTTCCACGACGGGGCGCTCGAGGAGGCGGAGGCGGCGCTCGAGCGCATCGAGGGCTTCCTCGACCGCTCGCGCCGACGCCTCGAGGGCACCCGCTTCGCGACCCTCGGCGAGCCCGTGGTCCCCGAGGCGTTCGCCGAGGCGATGGACGACGACCTCTCGATCCCGCAGGCCATCGGCGTCCTGCACGAGACGGTCAGGGCCGGCAACGCCGCCCTCGACGCCGAGGACCTCGGGACGGTGTCGTCGCTGCGCACGCAGGTGCTCGCGATGGCGTCCGTCCTCGGCATCGATCCGGAGGCGCCCGAGTGGGCGCGTTCCGACGACGAGCCGACCTACCGGGCGCTCAGCGTCCTGGTCGACCGGCTGGTCGCCGACCGCCAGACCGCGCGGGAGCAGCGCGACTGGGCGGCCGCCGACCGCATCCGAACCGATCTCGCCGCGGCGGGAATCACGATCGAAGACACCCAGACGGGTGCACATTGGAGTCTCGATGGCGAATAAGGACAACCGCCCAGGAGCGGTCCGGAAGAAGAGCAGGGGCAAGGCCGTCGGCTCCGGCGGCCAGGGCCGACAGGCGCTCGAGGGCAAGAAGCCGACGCCGAAGGCCGAGGACCGCCCGTACCACCCCGCAGGCAAGGCGAAGGCGGCGCGCGAGCGCTTCATCGCCGCCGGCGGCAAGGGCCGTCCGGGCAGCGCGCTCTCCGCCGCCGCCCGCGGACAGGGCCGGCCCACCGGGCCCCGCAAGCCCAAGAGCGGCGACGAGTCCGAGATGGTGACGGGCCGCAACTCCGTCCTCGAGGCGCTGCGGGCGAAGATCCCCGCGACGACCCTCTACCTCGCGACCCGCATCGAGATGGACGACCGTGTGAAGGAGGCGCTCAAGCTCGCCACCGCGCGCGGCCTCCCCGTGCTCGAGGTCATGCGTCCCGAGCTCGACCGCCTCGCCGGCCCCGACTCGGTGCACCAGGGCCTCGTGCTGAAGGTGCCGCCGTACGAGTACGCGCACCCGAGCGACCTGCTCGAGCGGAGCGTCTCGCGGGGTGCCCTGCCGCTGCTCGTCGCGCTCGACGGCATCACCGACCCCCGCAACCTCGGAGCGATCATCCGCTCGGTCGCGGCGTTCGGCGGACAGGGCGTCATCGTCCCGCAGCGCCGCTCGGTCGGCCTCAACTCGGCCGCCTGGAAGACGTCGGCGGGAGCGGCGGCGCGCGTCCCCGTGGCGATGGCCGCGAACCTCACGCAGATGATCAAGGACTACAAGCGCGAGGGCGTCTTCGTGATCGGCCTCGACGGCGACGGCGACACCATGCTGCCGGGTCTCGAGCTCGCCGACCGCCCGCTGCTCGTCATCGTCGGCAGCGAGGGCAAGGGCCTCTCGCGCCTCGTCACCGAGCAGTGCGACGCGGTCGTCTCCATCCCGATCAGCTCGGCGGCGGAGTCGCTCAACGCGGGCATCGCGGCCTCCGTAGCCCTCTACGAGATCTCGAAGCTCCGCGCCTCTTCGGAGTAGCTGACGTCCAACGCAGGCATGCTGCGCAGAACAGAAGGGCTCGTGCGGATCGGTGATCCGCACGAGCCCTTCGGCGTGAGAGGGGTCAGACGTTCTTCGTCCAGTCGACGTCGGCGTCCTCGTCGGTCAGCTCGGCGTCGCCCGCCTCGTCGATGACGAGGTTGGGCAGGGTGAGCGCCTCGGTCGGAGGCGCGATGATCGTCGCCTCGTCGCGGCGGTGGCGGAGGATGTCGTTCACGTACGCGGTGACCGCCTCCGCCAGCGGCACATCGCGCGCCTGCTGCTGCGACATGAACCAGCGGTGCTCGAGCAGCTGGTGGAACATCTCCGCCGGCTCGAGACGCCCCTTCAGATCCCGCGGGATCGAGCGGATGACCGGCTCGAAGACCTGGGCGAGCCACTCGTGCGCCACCATCTCCTCGTCCAGGCCCTGCTTGTCGTAGGTCGCCGTGTACGAGTCGAGGTCGTTCAGCAGGCGCCGCGCCTGGTTCTCCTGGGCGTCCAGCCCCGTCAGGCGGAGCAGGCGGCGCTGGTGGTGGCCGGCGTCGACGACCTTGGGCTGGATCCGCACCGTCGAGCCCGCCTCGTCGGTCTTGATCGCCAGCTCCTCGATGTCGAAGCCGAGGTCGTTGAGGCGGTTCACCCGGTCGTTGATGCGCCAGCGCTCCGAGGTCGCGAAGGACTCGACGCCCGTGAGCTCCTTCCAGAGGCTCCGGTAGGCGGCGACGATCCCGTCCGACACCGTGATGGGGTCGAGATCGTCGTCGACGCGCCCGCCCGCCTCGAGGTCGAGCAGCTCGCCGGCGATGTTCACGCGGGCGATCTCGAGGTCGTTCTCGCGCTGCCCGTTCGAGAGCCCGCCCGTGTAGAGCTGACCGGTCTCGGCGTCGACCAGGTAGGCGGCGAAGGCGCCCGCGTCGCGACGGAAGAGGGTGTTCGAGAGCGAGACGTCACCCCAGAAGAACCCGATGACGTGCAGGCGCACCAGGAGCAGCGCGAGCGCGTCCACGAGGCGGGTCGCCGTGTCGGGGCGCAGTGTCTGCGAGAACAGCGCGCGGTAGGGGAGCGAGAACTTGAGGTGCCGCGTCACGAGGACGGCGGGCAGCTCACCGCCCTCGTCGTCGCTGCGGTTCGTGATGACCGCGCCGGGGACGACGCAGGGGACGTCGAGTCGCTGGAGGGTCTTGAGCATCTCGTACTCGCGGCGCGCCATCTCGGCGGTCGTCTCCTTGACGGCGACGACGTGCCCCGAGAGGTGCGCGAAGCGGACGGTGTGCCGCGAGATGCCCTTGGGCAGTGCGGCGATGTACTCGTCGGGCCAGTCGTTCAGCCTCAGATTCCAGGGCAGATCGAGGAGGGCCGGGTCGACAGTGGCCGAGGTGATGTTCAGGGAGCCGGACATTCTGCGCCGTTCGTGTGGTGGTTCGGACGGTGGGAGGCCGCGAACACCACTGCCGCCGTCCCGGAGGAGACGGCGGCAGTGGTGGTGGCGGGGTGACGCGAGGTCAGGAGAGGCGCAGACCCGACTCGCCGTCGAAGATGTGCACGCGGTGGTTCGCGGTCACGTAGACGCGGTCGCCCGCGGTCGGGTGCACGCGGCCGTCGACGCGCGCGACGATGTCGGTGCGGCGACCCTCGACCTCGGTGTGGCCGTAGAGGTAGCCGTCCGAGCCGAGCTCCTCGATGAGGTCGACCTCGATCGGCAGGCCGCCGGGCTGGGTCGAGACGGTGACGTCCTCGGGGCGGACGCCGAGCGTGACGACCTTCTGCGAGGTCTTCGCGAGCGCCTCGCGGGCGATCGGGAGGACGGTGTCGCCGAACTTGACGCCACCGTCGGTGACGTCGGCGTGGAACAGGTTCATCGCGGGCGAGCCGATGAAGCCGGCCACGAAGACGTTGTTCGGGTTCTCGTAGAGGTCGCGCGGGGTGCCGACCTGCTGGAGGAGGCCGTCCTTGAGGACCGCGATGCGGTCGCCCATGGTGAGCGCCTCGGTCTGGTCGTGGGTGACGTAGACCGTGGTGATGCCCAGGCGGCGCTGGAGGGTGCCGATCTGGGTGCGGGTCGAGACGCGGAGCTTGGCGTCGAGGTTCGACAGCGGCTCGTCCATGAGGAAGACCTGGGGCTTGCGGACGATGGCGCGGCCCATCGCGACGCGCTGACGCTGACCACCCGAGAGGGCCTTGGGCTTGCGGTTCAGGTACGGCTCGAGGTCGAGCATCTTCGCGGCCTCGAGGACGCGGGCGGCGCGCTCGTCCTTGTTGACGCCGGCGATCTTGAGCGCGAAGCCCATGTTCTCGGCGACCGACATGTGCGGGTAGAGCGCGTAGTTCTGGAACACCATCGCGATGTCGCGGTCCTTCGGCGGAACGTCCGTAACGTTGCGGTCGCCGATGAGGATGCGGCCCTCGTTGACCTCTTCGAGGCCTGCGAGCATGCGGAGGGAGGTGGACTTGCCGCAGCCGGAGGGGCCGACGAGGACGAGGAACTCGCCGTCTCCGACCTCGAGGTTGAGCTTGTCGACGGAGGCACGCGTGGCCCCGGGGTAGACGCGGGACGCGTGGTCGAAAGTTACGGACGCCATTGTGCTTGCTCCTTCACCGGCAGGTACGTGCCGGACGATCCGAGTGAATGGAAGTGATGGCCATCGCCGTCTGGACGACAGTGACCAACCGTCACAGTATGCCATGGGCGGTGATTCCGGGAGGGTCCGGCACCGGAGGCGGGGCGGCCCGCGGTCGTCTCCGCCGTTTGGAGGATTCCCAGGGCTCGCGCGTAGGATTCCGGCGAGTCGCTGCCCGAGCGACAGCCTTCCCCTCTCACTCGGAGTGTCCTTGTCATGACCAACGGCGGAGCCAACGACCGTCTCTCGAAGAACCAGCGTCGAGAGGCCGCCAGGGAGAAGGCCCGGCGGCTCCGGGAGCAGCAGAAGCGCCGCGACAAGGTGAGCCGCATCGCGCTGCAGGGCGGTCTCGCCGTCGTGGTCATCGCGATCGTGGCCGTCGTGGTCTTCGCCGTCACCTCGAGCATCCGCCCCGCCGGCCCCGGCCCCGCGAACATGGCGAGCGACGGCATCGTGATCGGCGAGGGCATGGTCGCGCAGACGAGCGCGGCGATCCCGGCCGACGGCACTCCCAGCCCGACCGCCCTCGACACGTCGACCGGCACGGTCGACATCCGCGTCTACCTCGACTACCTCTGCCCCTACTGCGGCCAGTTCGAGGAGACCAACGGCGAGCAGATCCAGGAGTGGGTCTCGAGCGGGGCCGCCACGGTCGAGATCCACCCGATCGCGATCCTCACCACGCGCTCCAACGGCACCAAGTACTCGGAGCGCTCCGCGAACGCCGCGGCGTGCGTCGCCGACACCGCGCCCGACTCCTTCTTCGACTTCAACGCCCTGCTCTTCGCGAACCAGCCGGAGGAGGGGACCGACGGGCTCTCCGACGACCAGCTCAAGGACTACGTCTCGCAGGCGGGCGTCGAGGACACGGCCGCGATCGACACCTGCATCGACGACCAGTCGTTCGTGAGCTGGGTGCGCGCCGCCACCGAGCGCGCGACCGCCGGCCCGCTCCCGGGCACCGAGGTCGCCGCCGTCACCGGCACTCCGACCGTCCTCGTGAACGGCGAGGCGTACTCCGGGTCGCTGACCGACCCGGACGCCTTCAGCTCGTTCGTCCTCTCGGCCGCCGCGGACTCGTACTCGTCGGCCACGCCGAGCGCGACCCCCGCGGGCTGACCGCCCGGACTCCGGATACAGGAACGGCCCGCTCATCGTGAGCGGGCCGTTCTGGTCGAGGGGGGTCCGTGCGGGTCCGGTCCTCGTGCAGCGGGGGAGCCGACGACGGGACTTGAACCCGTAACCGCCCGATTACAAGTCGGGTGCGCTACCAATTGCGCCACGTCGGCAGGTGCGTCGCCGCGCCTCGGATCACCCTATCGCGGGCGTCGGAGCCCGATCGGCTCCCGCCCGCGAGGGTGGATCACGGCTCCAGGATGCTGAGGTGCCGCGCTGCCGGAGTGGGCCGCTTGGGCCCGCCGATCTTGCCGTCGGGGCGCCCGACGTAGAGCCAGCCGAGCAGCTCCTCGCCCTTCTCGAGCCGGTGCGCCTTCCGGACCTGCTTGGCGCGCGTGTACGAGCCGGTGCGCCAGAAGACACCCCAGCCGGCCTCGTCGAGCAGCAGGCTCAGCAGGTGCGCGACCCCGGAGGCGACCGCCTCCTGCTCCCACGCGGGCACGGACGACTTCTTGACGCTCACCACCACGGCGAGCAGCAGCGAGGCCCGGTGGGTCTTCTCGATGTACTTGCGCGGGTCCTTCTTCGACCCGGAAGCGGCCGCGAAGCTGCGGCCGATGCGATCGCGTGCGGCACCGCGGATCTCGATGACGCGCCACGGGCGGAGCGAGCTGTGGTCGGCCAGGCGGGAGGCCGCCGAGACGAGCGCGGCGATCTCCTCGTGCCCGGGCGCCTCCGGGGTCACCTTCGAGCGCGAGCGGCGCGCGAGGACGGCCTCGAGAACGGGTGCCGACGCCATCGTCACTCGCCCTCGGCCTGGAAGTCGAGAGCGAGGGAGTTCATGCAGTAGCGGTCGCCGGTCGGCGTGCCGAAGCCGTCCGGGAAGACGTGGCCCAGGTGCGATCCGCAGCTGGCGCAGCGCACCTCGGTGCGGACCATGCCGAGGGTGCTGTCCTCGATGAGCTGCACGGCCTCGGGATTCACCGACTCGTAGAAGCTGGGCCAGCCGCAGCCGGAGTCGAACTTCGTGCCGCTCTTGAAGAGCTCCGCGTGGCACGCGGCGCAGGTGTAGAGGCCGGAGCGGTGCTCGTCGAGCAGCTCGCCGGTCCACGGACGCTCGGTGGCGGCTTCGCGCAGGACCGCGTACTTGTCGCGGTCGAGCTCCTCGCGCCACTCGGCATCGGTCTTGTTCACGGAATACGACATGGGTCTCCCTTGGATTCCTCGCCAGTTTACGGGGGAGGGGCATCCCCTCCTCTCTCGTAAACTCCCAGCCGTGCAGGCGAATTCCGTGATCTCGAAGGCGTGGAGCGAACTCTCGACCGAGGAGGTCTACGGCATCGCGCGACTGCGCGCGGACGTCTTCCTCCGGGAGCAGCGGGTGGACGACGACGAGCTCGACGGGCGGGATCTCGAGCCCTCGGCGCGGCACTGGTGGATCGCCGACGAGCGGGGCGTCGCCTCCTACCTCCGGACACTGCACGACGAGGAGCCGGAGCACGCCGGCGCCCACCGCGTCATCGGCCGCGTCGTCACGCGCGCCGACCGCCGCGGCGAGGGTCTGGCGCACCGCCTCGTGCAGGCGGTCGTCGCCCGGTACGGGGACGAGGCGATCCTCCTGCACTCGCAGGCGCACGTCACCGGGCTCTACGCGCGATCCGGATTCGTCGCCTTCGGCCCCGAGTACGACGAGGCGGGCATCGCGCACGTCAGCATGCTCCGGAGCGCCTCCCCGGCTCCCGGCGCCGGTCTGCCTACCCTGGACGGGTGAGCGGAACCGCGGGCACGGGCAGCAGGCAGGGCACCCCCCTGTCCGATCGCGATCGGCGCGTGCTCGAGTTCGAGCGGGAGTGGACCGCGCGCTCCGGTGGCAAGGACGACGCGATCCGCTCGCAGTTCGGTCTTTCGGTCGCCCGCTACTATCAGGTCCTCGGCGCGGTCCTCGCCTCTCCGGCGGCCCTCGCCCACGACCCGATGCTCGTCACGCGGCTGCAGCGCATCCGCGACGGACGCGCCGGCGCCCGCGCGGCGCGACGACTCGGGCGACCCGAGTAGACCCGCTGCTCGAGCCCACTGCAACGGAAGGCCGGCCGTCACCCCGATGTCGAACACCCACCAGAAGGACCGATTCGACGAGATCCCGGCCGGCGACGGCCGCGTCGGCGCGCACCGGCGGCCGCCGGCTCCGCACGCCGGGATCATCGCGCTCGCCTGGGCGGCGCTGGCGACCGGCGTGATCGTGCTGCTCGGCTTCATCGGGCTCCTGGTCATCGACAACCGCGTCGAGTTCAACGACGTCTTCACGGCTCCCACGGGCATCGCCGAGACGACGGCCACCCCGACGGTCGCACCGACCGTCGACCCGGCTCTCACCGTCGCCGTCCTGAACGGCACTCCGACCGCCGGTCTCGCTGCGAGCGCGGGGCAGGTCCTCACGACGGCGGGCTGGAACGTGCCGACGGTCACCAACGCGAGCACCGAGGACGAGGCCGTGACGACCGTCTACTACTCCGATCCGGCGCAGGAGGGCGCGGCGCTCGGACTCGTCGCCTCGCTCGGCACCGGGACGCTCGCCCTCACGCAGGACTTCGTCGAGACGGCGAACCTGGTCGTGGTCCTCGGGGCCGACTACACCGCCCCATAGGCCTCTCCGAGAGGCGTTTCCACGCCTCCGAACGGCCGTTCTGTTTCGGGCACGTTTAATCCATGTTGAATCCCGGGCAACTCTTTCCCCGAGGCCCGGATCGGCCCTTTCGGGCCTGAACGGCTCCATTAGTATTCCCAACCAGGCACCTGCGCATCGCACGTGTCGCGGGCAGCACAGCACTGGGGAGTGGAAATGGCGAACGGAACCGTCAAGTGGTTCAACGCTGAGAAGGGCTACGGCTTCATCACGGTCGACGGCGGCGGGCAGGACGTCTTCGTCCACTACTCCGCGATCGACATGTCCGGTTACAAGGTCCTCGAAGAGGGTCAGCACGTGGCGTTCGAGGTCGGCAGCGGATCCAAGGGTCCGCAGGCCGAATCGGTGCGCGTGGTCTGAGTCCCTCGTCGCTCCAGGAGCCGTCGTCCGCACTGCGCGGACGGCGGCTCCTGTCGTTGCGCCGGGCGTCGGGCTCACTTGCACTCGTCACCCGCGAGTGCCAGAATCGCTCTTGGCACTCGCTCCGGCTGAGTGCCAATCGAGAATTTTCCTGACGTCCGGGAGGGACGAGAAACACACATGGCCAAGATCATTGCTTTTGACGAAGAAGCCCGCCGTGGCCTCGAGCGTGGACTCAACACCCTGGCCGATGCGGTCAAGGTGACCCTCGGCCCGCGCGGCCGCAACGTCGTGCTCGAGAAGAAGTGGGGCGCCCCCACCATCACGAACGACGGCGTGTCGATCGCCAAGGAGATCGAGCTCGACGAGCCCTACGAGCGCATCGGCGCCGAGCTCGTCAAGGAGGTCGCCAAGAAGACCGACGACGTCGCCGGCGACGGAACCACCACCGCCACCGTGCTCGCCCAGGCACTCGTCCGCGAGGGCCTGCGCAACGTCGCGGCCGGCGCCGACCCGATCAGCCTCAAGAAGGGCATCGAGAAGGCCGTCAAGGCCGTCACCGCCGAGCTCGTCGCGGGCGCCAAGGCGATCGAGACCAAGGAGGAGATCGCGGCGACCGCCTCCATCTCCGCCGCCGACCCCGAGATCGGCGCCATCATCGCCGAGGCCATCGACAAGGTCGGCAAGGAGGGCGTCGTCACCGTCGAGGAGTCGAACACCTTCGGCACCGAGCTCGAGCTGACCGAGGGCATGCGCTTCGACAAGGGCTACCTGTCGCAGTACTTCGTGACCGACCCCGACCGCCAGGAGGCGGTGTTCGAGGACCCCTACATCCTCATCGTCAACTCCAAGGTCTCGAACATCAAGGACCTCCTCCCCGTCGTCGACAAGGTGATCCAGGCGGGCAAGCAGCTGCTGATCATCGCCGAGGACGTCGACGGCGAGGCGCTGGCGACCCTGGTCGTCAACAAGATCCGCGGCATCTTCAAGTCGGTCGCCGTCAAGGCTCCGGGCTTCGGTGACCGTCGCAAGGCCCAGCTCCAGGACATCGCGATCCTGACCGGCGGCCAGGTCATCTCCGAGGAGGTCGGCCTCAAGCTCGAGAACGTCACCCTCGACCTGCTCGGCTCGGCCCGCAAGGTCGTCATCACCAAGGACGAGACCACGATCGTCGAGGGTGCCGGCGACGCCGAGGCCATCGCCGGTCGCGTCGCGCAGATCCGCGGCGAGATCGAGAACACCGACAGCGACTACGACCGCGAGAAGCTCCAGGAGCGCCTCGCGAAGCTCGCCGGTGGAGTCGCGGTCATCAAGGCCGGAGCGGCGACCGAGGTCGAGCTCAAGGAGCGCAAGCACCGCATCGAGGACGCCGTGCGCAACGCGAAGGCCGCCGTCGAGGAGGGCATCGTCGCCGGTGGTGGCGTCGCCCTCATCCAGGCCGGCAAGCTCGCGTTCGAGAAGCTCGAGCTGGTCGGAGACGAGGCGACCGGTGCGAACATCGTCAAGGTCGCCATCGACGCCCCGCTCAAGCAGATCGCGCTGAACGCTGGCCTCGAGCCCGGCGTCGTCGCCGCCAAGGTCCGCGAGCTGCCCACCGGACACGGCCTCAACGCCGCGACCGGCGAGTACGTCGACCTCATCGCCGCGGGCATCATCGACCCGGTCAAGGTCACGCGCTCCGCTCTGCAGAACGCGGCCTCGATCGCCGGTCTGTTCCTCACCACCGAGGCCGTCGTGGCCGACAAGCCGGAGAAGAACCCGGCCGTCGGTGGCGGAGACCCCACGGGTGGCATGGACTTCTAGTCCGACTCGTTCCACGCAGAAGGCGGTTCCCTCCGGGGAGCCGCCTTCGGCGTTTCCCGGGGGGAGTCGGCCCACAGGGGCGACGGAGGCTGCGGGAGGAGCCGCCCGACGGGGCGCTCCTCCCGCGAGGGCCGCTCAGTAGGCGAAGAGGCGGGCGTTCGCCTGCTCGGTCTCCATGTACTGCTGCCCGGCGGTCCCGAGCGCGAGCGTGATCGAGGCGAGGCCGTCGTTGACCTGGCTCTGCGTCGTGCGCCAGAGGCCGACGACTCCCTGGAACGCGGTCGCCGCCTGACCGGTCCACACCGTCTCCAGGCTGGTGAGCTGGCCGAGGAGGCCGGCGACCTCGGCCTGGATGCGCTCCGCGTAGCCGTGGGCGGTGCCGGTCATGGACTCGATCGCGTCGGCGTCGGTCTGGTAGTGGGTCATCGGAGGGTCCTCTCGCTCGGTTGCGCGCCGGCCGGCGCGTGCGAGAAACCTATGGCCGATGCGATCGCGTCCGGGGGCCCTCAGACCGAAGCTGGGGAGGACTCGCCGTTCGGGCCGATGGTGAGGAGAGGCAGCGCGACGCGGAAGGTGGCGCCTCCGCCCGGGGTCTCGACGACGTCGACCCGGCCCTTGTGCGCGCTGACGATGGAGGCGACGATCGCGAGGCCGAGGCCGCTGCCTCCGGTCTCGCGGGTGCGCGAGGTGTCGGCGCGCCAGAAGCGCTGGAAGATCTTCTCGCGGATCTGCGGCGGGATGCCGTCTCCGTGGTCGATGACCTCGAGCAGCGCGAGGCGACGCGACCGGTCGACGGCGACGCCGATCTCGATCGGGGTGTCCTCGGGCGTGTAGCGGACCGCGTTGCCGATGAGGTTCGTGAGGACCTGGCGGATCTTGTTCTCCTCCGCCATCACCATCGCGGGCACACCCGGCTCCTCGGGGGCGGCGACGGCGGCTCCGGCGGCGATGTCCTCGGCCTTCAGGCGGCGAGGACGGCGACGCAGGCGCGCGAGCCTGGCGCCCGCCGCGGCGATCGGGCCGGTGAGGCCGGGGGAGGCGATCTCCATCGTCTGCGTCGCCGAGCCGTCGGCCTCCTCGGTGTCGAGCGCCGGAGTCTCGATCGGGGTGTCGTCGCGGGTCTCGACGCCGAAGTCGCGGTCGGGCCAGGACGCCATCGCGTCCATCGCGGCGTCCCTCGCCAGCGGCATCAGATCGACGGGCGCGAGCGCGAGCGGCTTCGTCTCGTCGAGTCGCGCGAGCTCGAGGAGGTCCTCGACGAGCCCGCCCATGCGGATCGCCTCCTTCTCGATGCGCTCCATCGCCTGGCCGACGGCCTCGGGGGTCTGGAGCGCGCCCATCCGGTAGAGCTCCGCGTAGCCGCGGACCGAGACGAGGGGAGTGCGCAGCTCGTGGCTGGCGTCGCCGACGAAGCGGCGCATCTGGTCGATGGTGCGCGCACGGTCGCGGAAGGCGGTGTCGATGCGCCCGAGCATGGCGTTGAGGGAGCGGTTCAGCCGCCCGACCTCGGTGTTGGGCGTGGTGCCGTCGAGCCGCTGGCTGAAGTCGCCGTCGGCGATGGCGGCCGCGGTGCGCTCGACCTCGCGCAGCGGCGCGAACGTGGTCGTCACGAGCAGGCGCGTGAGCATCGCGCCGATGACGACGATCGCGACTCCGAAGCCGAGGAAGATCGTCAGGTACAGCGTCATGATCGTGTCGACGCTGCGGGTGGAGGTGGCCAGGAGCAGGGTCGCGACCTGGTTGCCCTTCGAGAAGGTCGTGGCGACGACCCGGTACTCGGTCCGGCCGTTCACGCTCTCGACCGGGTGAGCCTCTCCCGTCTCGGCCCACGCGAGCGCCTGCTCGATGGTGAAGGTCTGGGGGAAATCGGGAGAGCCCACCGAGCCGGCCGTCGAATTGCTGAGCCTCCCGGCTGCGTCGTAGACGGCGCCCTCGTACGCGGCGTCGGAGTCGTTCACCTGCGCCTCACCGTCGGTGCTCAGCGTGGTGGCGATCTCCTGCGCCTTCTGCTCGAGTGTGTCGTCGAGCTGCGAGATGAGCTGGGGCTTCAGCATCGTCATCGTGCCGATGCCGGAGACGAGCAGACCGAGCGTCAGCAGCAGGACGGTGACGGCGGTGATCTTCGTGCGCAACGAGATGGAGTTCCACCGCTCGGCCAGACCCTGGTGCATGGCGGTGGAACTCCCTCGAGATCAAGCGGGCGGCGGCTCCTTTCGAGAAAGGCGCCGCCGGGCCGGAGGTCAGACCTTGGCGACCTTCAGCATGTATCCGAATCCTCGCTTGGTCTGGATGAGCGATTCCTCCGAATGCGTGTCGAGCTTACGTCGGAGGTAGGAGATGTAGGACTCGACGATGCCCGCATCGCCGTTGAAGTCGTACTCCCAGACGTGATCGAGGATCTGCGCCTTGCTGAGCACGCGGTTGGGGTTGAGCATCAGGTAGCGGAGCAGCTTGAACTCGGTCGGGCTGAGCTCGACGGGGTCGTCGCCGACGAGGACCTCGTGGGTGTCCTGGTCCATGGTGAGCTCGCCGGCGCGGATGACCGCGTCCTCCTCGGCGTGCATCGTGCGACGGAGGATCGCCTTGATGCGCGCGACGATCTCGTCGAGGCTGAACGGCTTCGTGACGTAGTCGTCGCCGCCGACGGTGAGGCCGGTGATCTTGTCCTCGGTGTCGTCCTTCGCCGTGAGGAAGAGGATCGGCGAGGTGTAGCCGGCGGAGCGCAGTCGCTTCGTGACGCCGAAGCCGTTCATGTCGGGCAGCATCACGTCGAGGATGATGAGGTCCGGCTCCTCCTCGAGGACTGCGGAGATCGCCTGCGCGCCGTTGCCGACCGCACGCACGGCGAAGCCGGCGAAGCGGAGGCTCGTGGTGAGCAGGTCGCGGATGTTGGGCTCGTCGTCGACGATGAGAATGCGGGGTCCGTCCATGGACGACAGTATCTGCGCGTCAGCTGTACGAAGTCTGGGAGTCGCATGGCTGAGCTATCAACGCCGCCTCGACCCCTCCCGTGAGCCGTTCGGTCAGGACGCGCGGCGGCGCCGGACGCCGACGATGAGCATCGCGATCATCATCAGGAAGGCGATCGGCAGGCCGACGAGGGGCAGCGCGAAGACGAACTGCCACAGCGGACCGCTGTACTCGCGGATCCCCATCACCGGGGCGAGCAGGATGGCGAGGAACGCGAGGACGGTCACGACGATGATGGCGATGAACATGTACGCGAGCGTGCGCTCGACGCGTCCGATGCCCGCGGGCTCCTGTGGCTTCACCCGTCAAGGATAGGGCGGCGCTGTGTCGTCTAAACTGATGGTTGCTTCATTTCAGGAGGGGTTCTGCATGCCTACCGGCAAGGTCAAGTTCTACGACGAGGAGAAGGGCTTCGGCTTCATCAGCACTGATGACGGCCAGGAGGTCTTCCTGCACGCTTCCGCGCTGCCCTCGGGGACCGCGGTGAAGGCCGGCACGCGCCTCGAGTTCGGCATCGCCGACGGCAAGCGCGGTGCGCAGGCCCTCTCGGCGCGCGTTCTCGACGCGCCGCCCAGCATGGTCAAGCTGAACCGCAAGTCGGCCGACGACATGTCGGTCATCGTGGAGGACACGGTGAAGCTGCTCGACGGCATCGGGACCGGCCTCAAGCGCGGCCGCTACCCCGACAAGGCGCACGGCAAGACGATCGCGGCGCTGCTGCGCCGAGTGGCGGACGAGCTGGATGCCTGACTCCGACGGAACGAGCGGCGACTCCGCCGCGCGCACGGACGATCAGACGCTGACGTTCTCGGGCGACGGCTCGTCGCCGGCGGATGAGCCGGCCCGCGACTCCGAGAGCGACGGCGCGCCCGGATCGGCTGCGGTCGAGTCCGACGGACACTCGTCCGACGCTGCCGAGTCCGCCCCGGCGGAGCCGGAGCGGGTGTACGAGGTCGACGCGGTGCTCGCCGCGTCGGAGGAGCGCGCCCGTGCCGCTCTCGCCGAGATCACGCCTCCCGAGACGATCGGCGCGCTCGTCGCGACGCTCGCGCAGGGCGAGCACGTCGTCTCGCTGCAGTTCGCGAACCTGATGCGCGGCTACCCCGGGTGGCTGTGGACGGCGACGCTCTCGCGGATCGACGAGAGCGAGGACGTCAACGTGCTCGAGGTCGAGCTGCTTCCGGGCGAGGGCTCGGTCCTGGCTCCCGACTGGGTCCCGTGGTCGGTCCGCCTGGCGGACTACGAGGCGGCGCAGGACTCGGTCGACGGTGAGGGCGGGTTCGACGAGTCGGACGAGGACGACGACGAGTCGGACGACGATGAGGACTCCGACGACGACGACCCGGACGACGACTTCGACGAGACGGCTGTGCTCGACGCCGATGCGGACGACGAGGACGACGACTCCGACGAGGATGACGACTCAGACGAGGACGACTCCGACGACGAGGACGACTCCGACGACGAGGACGACTCCGACGACGAGGACGACTCCGACGACGAGGACGACTCCGACGAGGACAACGACGACTCCGACGATGAGGACGCTCTCGACCGTCGCTGACGGCGGGGCGCGACGACCGTTCGGCCGGTGATGATCGACTCCGACACCCTGATCACCTACCCCGACGGGGCGACGGCGGGTAGCAGCACCGTCGTGCACGCCGAGCAGCTGCCCGACGGCCGCTGGGGCGTGGTGCTCGCCGAGACTCCCGCGCACCCGGTCGACCCCACCTGGCCCGATCAGGGGCCCGACCAGGGCGCGCTGGTCGCCGACGGCGTCCGCCATCCGCTGCTCGACGCACGGATCGGCGCGTGGCAGGACGGCGCGCTGCACGTGGGCGAGCGGCTGCCGGCCCGCCTCGGCACTCCCGACTGGAGCTTCGTCGTCGTCCACGTGCTGGCCGATCCGCTGCCCCTCGGCGCTCCGGTCTCGGTCGAGATCGACGCCGAGTACCGCGAGGAGCTCTCGCGCGGTCACACCGCGTGCCACCTCGCGTCGCTCGCGCTGAACGCGGCGGTCGCCGACCTGTGGAGCAAGCCTGCGCGGGAGGACTCCCTCGGCCGCCCCGACTTCGATCAGGCGGCGATCCAGAGCTCGGTCATCCGGCGCTCCGGGTCGACGGACGTCTACCGTCTCGGCAAGTCGCTCCGGCGCAGCGGCTTCGACACCGCGCGCCTCCGGGACGAGCTGCCCTCGATCACCGCGCGGATCGACGCGCTGCTGGCCGGCTGGATCGGCGCCGACGCCGAGGTGCGCATCGAGCGGGACGACTCCCGCCTCAGCACCCGCCGGAGCTGGCGCTGCGAGGTGACGCCCGACGGCGACGCCACGATCCCGTGCGGGGGAACGCACGTCGGGCGGCTCTCCGCTCTCGGACGGGTGAGCGTCGCGCTGGCGCTCGACGACGACGGCGCCTCCCTCCGGATGGAGACCGTCGCCGCCCGCTGATCAGCGGCGGTTGCGGCTGTAGAACAGCCCGATCGTGCCGAGCACGAAGCCGATCACGACCGTCGAGAGCACGATCGGGGGCACGGCGGCGCCGACAGCGACGGCGATCAGCACGCCGATGAGCGCGAGCGCCCAGGCGAGGCAGCCGACGAGGAGGGCCGTCGCGTCGTCGCTCGGGTACGGCGGCGGGCTGGGGCGCCGCTCGTCCGGCCTCAGCCACAGCCGCATCCCGATCGCCGCCGTCTCAGTCGGCCAGGCGCTCGACGACGTAGTCGATGCAGGCGAGGAGCGAGCGGACGTCGTCCGGCTCGATGGCGACGAAGGTCGCCACCCGCAGCTGGTTGCGCCCGAGCTTGCGGTAGGGCTCGGTGTCGACGATGCCGTTGGCGCGGAGGATCTTCGCGATCAGCGCCGCGTCGATGGAGGCGTCGAAGTCGACGGTCGCGACGACCTGCGAGCGGTGCTCGACGACCTCGACGAACGGAGTGGCGATCGACGAGGCCTCGGCCCAGTCGTAGATCGCACCGGAGGACTCCGCGGTGCGCGCCGACGCCCACGGCAGACCGCCGCTCGCGTTCATCCACTCGAGCTGCGATTCCATGAGGAGGAGCGTCGAGAGGGCCGGGGTGTTGAGCGTCTGGTTCAGGCGCGAGTTGTCGACGGCGTTCTTGAGGCTCAGGAACTCGGGGATGTAGCGACCGCTCGCGGCGATCCGCTCGACGCGCTCGATCGCGGCGGGGGAGAAGAGGGCGAACCAGAGCCCGCCGTCCGAGGCGAAGTTCTTCTGCGGCGCGAAGTAGTAGACGTCGGTCTCGGCGGTGTCGAAGGCGATGCCTCCGGCGGCGCTGGTCGCGTCGATGACCGTGAGCGCTCCGTCGTCGCCGTGGACACGGCGGACCGGCGCCATCACTCCGGTGGACGTCTCGTTGTGCGGCCAGGCGTAGACGTCGACGCCCTCGACGATCTCGACCTCGCTGCGCGAGCCTGCGGCGGCCGACACGACGTGCGGCGGCTCGAGGAAGGGGGCGGCGGCGGCGGTGGCGAACTTCTGACCGAACTCGCCGAAGGTGAGGTTCTCGGCGCGGCGCTCGATGAGCGAGAAGGCGGCCGCGTCCCAGAACGCGGTCGATCCTCCGTTGCCCAGCAACACCTCGTAGCCCTCGGGGACGTCGAACAGCGTCGCGAGACCCTCGCGCACACGGCCGACGAGGTTCTTCACCGGAGCCTGCCGGTGAGAGGTGCCGAGCAGGTGCGCGCCCTCGGTCGCGAGGTGCGCGAGCTGGTCGTGCCGCACCTTGGACGGGCCGCAGCCGAATCGTCCGTCGTGGGGGAGGAGCTCGCGAGGAATGGTGACGTACGGCATGCGTTAATACTAGGGTTCCCGGCTCGCCCCGCCTTCGAGTCACGAAGGCCGGAGCGCTGTGCCCCCTCGCGGAGGAGGTGTCACGGCGCCCACTAAGGTTGAGCGCGCCGAGACGGGAAGGCTGTCATGACGGATCTGATCGACACGACCGAGATGTACCTGCGCACCATCCTCGAGCTCGAGGAGGAGAACATCATCCCCCTCCGCGCGCGCATCTCGGAGCGCCTCAGCCACTCCGGCCCCACCGTCTCGCAGACCGTCGGCCGCATGGAGCGCGACGGACTCGTCGTCGTCTCGGGCGACCGCCATCTCGAGCTCACGACCGACGGACGCCGCAAGGCGATCCACGTGATGCGCAAGCACCGCCTCGCCGAGCGCCTCCTCCACGACGTCATCAAGCTCGACTGGGAGTTCGTGCACGAGGAGGCATGCCGCTGGGAGCATGTGATGAGCGAGCAGGTCGAGCGCCGCCTCCTCGAGATGCTCGACCACCCCACGGAGTCGCCGTACGGCAACCCGATCCCGGGGCTCGACGAGCTCGGAGACTCTCCCGCGTCGCGCTTCGCCGACGGCGTCATCAGCCTGCCGCGCTTCGTCGCGGGGTCGGCGGAGCCCAAGCGCGGCGTCGTCCGCCGCCTGGGCGAGCCGGCGCAGGTCGACCCGGAGCTCCTGCTGCAGCTCAAGCAGGCCGGCGTCGTCCCCGGCGCCGAGGGCGAGTTCTCGGCGCTCAGCGGCTACGTGCTCGTGCGCATCGACGACGTCGAAGCCGGCATCGAGCTGCCGAACGAGGTCGCGGCGCACATCTTCGTCGTCGTCTGACGTCTGCACGATCCGGCCGCCCTACCGGATCGACGGAGGCGACCGCATCATCCGCGCGGAGATCGTCTGCGCCGAATGGTGACAAATCGGTAACGGTCGCTTACGCTCTGGGGAGCCCGTCGCCCGAACCCCGGACGCCGGGCGCGGAGTCCGACGCCCCCTCGCCCGTCTCGGACCTCTGTGAACTTCGATGCTTCGTGCATGAGACGGGACAGCTGCCTGGGCTGACGGGACGTCGGAGGACCTCCCCCTTGCCCCAGAACACCTCATCCGGAACACCCGACCGGTTCCGATCCACCCACCCCGACCGCAACGCCGCCTCGTTCGAGAACCAGCCGCCCGTCATCAGGGCCCGGTTCCACGACGAGGCGCCCGCCGCCCGCCGTGCGGTCCCGGTCGCCCCTGCGCGCCAGGGCGATGTCACCGACTTCGTCCCGACTCCGCTCGGAGCGCCCCGCAAGCGCCGCGGCCGGAAGCTCGGCAAGATCGCGATCGTCGGCTTCGCCGGCGCGCTTGTGGCGACGATGGCCCTCCCCGCCTACGCCTTCTCGCCCGGCAGCGAGGACGACGGGCTGTTCGCCGCCTCGAAGGCCGACCTTCTGCGACAGGGTGACGCGCAGAGCGTCGACGTCGCCGGGAGCGTCGTGCTCGCCGCGATCGCCCGCGACGGCTTCTCGGCCGAGGCGGCTCCTCCGCCGCCCGAGCCGGAGCCCGTGGTCGAGCCGGTCGCGGACACGACCGACGTCGCCGCCGCCCGCGCCGAGACCGCCGAGGAGTTCAACTCCTACGAGGGCGCCTCGGCCAGCGAGCTCGCCGCATCGGCGCCGACCACCGGCTACAGCCTCTCCGCCGTCTTCGGCACGGCGATGCAGTACCAGGGCGTGCCCTACGTCTTCGGCGGCGCCGACCCGAGCGGCTTCGACTGCTCCGGCTTCGTGATGTACGTCTTCGCTCAGTACGGCATCTCGATGCCGCACTCGTCGACCGCTCAGGGTGCCATGGGCACCCCGGTCTCGCTCGCGGAGGCGCAGCCCGGCGACCTCGTCATCATGGACGGGCACGACGGCTTCTACGCCGGCAACGGCAACATCCTGCACGCGCCCTACGAGGGCGCGAGCGTCCGGGTGCAGCCGATCTGGACGTCGGACTACAGCATCGTCCGCATCCCCGGCTGATCCTCCTCTGAAGCTCGTCGAGCCCGTCCCGCACTCCGGGGCGGGCTCGACGCGTTTCGGCGGCGGTCTCCCGGTGTGAACTGCGGGTAACGAATCCGGGAGTTCCTCTGGTGTTCGGGGCGTGAAGGGTTAATCTGAACCCCAGTCCGCTCGTGGCGAGCGGACCGGTTCGTCGAGGGACGGAGTGCCGGATGGCCGAGCGGAACGGGCACCACTGCGTGGGGCTGCGTTGGCGCGTGCGGCGGACCGACTCGATCCGGGCGGGGATCCTCTCCGCCGCGGTGCACTCCGCCGACACGCGGATACGACACCACGACGTCACGCGCCTGCGCGCGATGGACTCGAAGGGCGCTGTCATGACGACGGCGCCCTTTTTCGCGTCCGCCGCGGGGGAGCGGGGCCGAGTGCGACAGCCCGGAGGTCAGTGATGCGCACTTTGGTTCTCAACGCCGGATACGAGCCGCTCGCGGTCGTGTCGTTCAAGCGGGCGCTCGTCCTGCTGATGACCGAGAAGGCGACGATCATCGCGGCCGACGACGAGAATCCGGTGCACGGGGCGGCCGGAGACTACGTGCGACCCTCCGTGATCCTGCTGACGCGCTACGTGCGCATCCCGAACTCGCGGACGGTGCCGGTCTCGCGCCGCGGGGTGCTGCGGCGCGACAACCACCGCTGCGGGTACTGCGGATCGCACGCGAACACGATCGACCACATCCAGCCCAAGTCGCGCGGCGGACGGGACACCTGGGAGAACCTCGTGGCCTGCTGCCACCGCTGCAACAACGTCAAGAGCAACCGCACGCCGCTCGAGATGGGGTGGCGGCTGCGCACGGTGCCGCGGGTGCCGCGGGCCGGCTCCTGGCTGGTGCGCGGGGCGGAGCGCACGCAGCCGGAGTGGGACGACTACCTGGTGGCCTCAGCCGCCTGATTCCCCTTCCATGAGGTGACGCGCCGCGTCACTCGTTGTCGCCTCCGGTGGCATCGCTCGCGTTGCCGGAGCGCTCGCCGGCCCAGGTCCAGTTGGCGACCTCGGGGAGGTCCTCGCCGAACTCGCGGGTGTAGGCGCGGGCGCGGATGCGGGCGTCCTGCATCTCCTGGCGGAGACCGGCGGCCTTCGCGCCGAGCCCCGGAGTGCGGTCGATGACGTCGATGACCAGCGAGTAGCGGTCGAGGTCGTTGAGCATCACCATGTCGAACGGAGTGGTCGTCGTCCCGTTCTCCTTGTAGCCGCGGACGTGCAGGTTCTGGTGGCCCGTCCTCTTGTACGTGAGGCGGTGGATCAGCCACGGGTAGCCGTGGTAGGCGAAGATCACGGGGCGGTCGGGCGTGAAGATCGCGTCGAACTCGCGGTCGGAGAGTCCGTGCGGGTGCTCGGACTCGGACATCAGGCGCATCAGGTCGACGACGTTGACGGTGCGGATCGCCAGGTCCGGGAGCTTCTCGCGGAGGATGCTCACGGCGGCGAGGGCCTCGAGGGTGGGCACGTCGCCCGCGCAGGCGACGACGACGTCCGGAGACTCTCCCCGGCGCTCGTTGCTGGCCCACTCGAGGATGCCGAGACCGCGGGTGCAGTGGGCGACCGCCTCCGCCATGGTGAGCCAGGCGGGGGCGGGCTGCTTGCCGGCGACGACGACGTTGACGTAGTCGACGCTGCGGAGGCAGTGGTCGTAGACCGAGAGCAGGGTGTTGGCGTCGAACGGCAGGTAGACGCGCACCACCTCGGGCTTCTTGTTGACGACGTGGTCGATGAAGCCGGGGTCCTGGTGGCTGAAGCCGTTGTGGTCCTGGCGCCAGACGTGGCTCGAGAGCAGGTAGTTGAGGCTCGCGATCGGGCGGCGCCACTCGATCTCGCGGGTGCCGTTCAGCCACTTGGCGTGCTGGTTGAACATCGAGTCGATGATGTGGATGAACGCCTCGTAGCAGGTGAAGAGCCCGTGGCGGCCGGTCAGCAGGTAGCCCTCGAGCCAGCCCTGGCACTGGTGCTCCGAGAGCACCTCCATCACCCGGCCGGCGCGGGCGAGGTGGTCGTCGAGCGGGCTGAGCTCGGCGTCCCACTGCTTGTCGGTGGCGGCGTAGACGCTCTGCAGGCGGTTGCTCGCGACCTCGTCCGGCCCGAAGATGCGGAAGTTGGTGGGATTGGCGCGGATCACGTCGGCCAGCCACTCGCCCAGGACCTTGGTGGCCTCGGCGATGGTGCCGCCGGGCTGCTCGACGACGACCTCGTACTTCCGGAAGTCGGGAAGGCGGAGGGTCTGTCGCAGCAGACCGCCGTTGGCGTGCGGCGTGGCGCTCATCCGCAGCTCACCCTCGGGAGCGAGCGAGCGGACGCGGTCGGAGACGCCTCCGTCGGCCGTGAAGAGCTCGTCGGGGCGGTACGACCGCAGCCACTCCTCGAGGAGGCGGGTGTGCGCCTCCGTGTCGCGGGCGTTGGCCAGCGGGACCTGGTGGGCGCGGTAGGTGCCCTCGACCTGGACGCCGTCGATCTCGGCGGGGCAGGTCCAGCCCTTGGGGGTCTTCAGGATGATCATCGGCCAGGCCGGGCGGGTGAGGTCGCCCTCGGCCGCGCGCTTCTTGATCGCGGCGATGCGGTCGAGCACCGTGTCGAGGACGGCGGCGAAGCGCTCGTGCACGCGCATCGGGTCCTCGCCGTCGAAGCCGCCCTCGACGAGGAACGGCTCGTGGCCGTAGCCGCGGAGGAGGCTCTCGAGCTCCTCCTGGGGGATGCGGGCGAGGATCGTCGGGTTCGCGATCTTCCAGCCGTTGAGATGCAGGATCGGCAGCACCACGCCGTCGGTCGCGGGGTTCACGAACTTGTTCGAGTGCCAGCTGGTGGCGAGCGGCCCGGTCTCGGCCTCCCCGTCGCCGACGACCGCGGCGACGAGCAGGTCGGGGTTGTCGAAGGCGGCTCCGTACGCGTGGCTCAGCGCATAGCCGAGCTCGCCGCCCTCGTGGATGCTGCCGGGTGTCTCGGGGGCCGCGTGGCTCGGGATGCCGCCGGGGAAGCTGAACTGGCGGAAGAGGCGGCGCAGGCCGTCCTCGGTCTCGTCGATGTGCGAGTAGATCTCGCTGTAGGTGCCGTCGAGGTAGGCGTTGGCGACCATGCCCGGGCCACCGTGGCCGGGACCGGTGATGTAGAGGGTCGGCTGGCTGCGCTCACGGATCGCTCGGTTGAGGTGCGCGTAGATCAGGTTCAGGCCGGGCGTCGTGCCCCAGTGGCCGAGGAGGCGGGGCTTGATGTCGTCGCGGCTGAGCGGCGTCCGCAGCAAGGGGTTCGCGAGCAGGTAGATCTGGCCGACGGCGAGGTAGTTGGCGGCGCGCCACCAGGCGTCGATGGTCTCGAGGGTGTCGGGGTCGAGGGGAGCGTCGTCGCGGGAGGCCCAGACGTGCTGGGCGGCGGTGGTGATCTCGGATGCGGCCATGAGGCAACGCTGGCAGCACCGGGAGCGGGGCGGAAGGGTCTTGTGTCGTCATCGTCGGCAGGAGCGTGAATGGGCGGGAATCTCCTGCACGACATCAGTCGAGAGCGGGTCTCGTCCACCAGGGGACGCGAGACCCGCTCTCCGCTGACGTCGTGTCGGGAGTCAGCCCCGCGGAGTCGCGCGGCGGAGGATGAGGTAGCCGAAGACCGCGGAGAGTGCGGTCGGGATGAGCAGGAGCGCGAAGGCGCCCGTGAACCCGATCGCCTCGACGAAGAGCCAGACGGCGTCCCAGCTCTCGGTGAGGGTGAAGAGGGCGATCAGGCCGACGATCAGGGCGCCGAGGGAGAGGAAGAACACGGTCATCCCCGTCGCCCGCCAGCGGACGTAGACCGACGCGACGGCTGACCCGGCGAAGAAGAAGAAGAGGAACAGGCTGAAGGTCGAGAAGGCCTGCTCGAGCCACGAGACGTCGTCGAACGAGGAGGCGCGGAACATGTAGCCGCCCAGGCCCCAGCCGTTCGTCGCGTTCTCGAGCGCGGACATCCCGGAGTAGAGCGCCGTCCACGCGGCCGAGAGGCCGACGAAGGTGAGTGCGCTGCCGAGGTAGTAGTCGCGGCGGGTCGAGCCGTAGCCGAGCGCGAGCGCGAAGGTCACGTTGGTGGCCTGGATCGCGACGACCAGCATGTAGATGAAGATGAAGGTCGTGCCTCCGGTGATCTGCACACCGGAGTCGCCGCCCGCGGTGTCGACGCCGACCATCCGCAGGACGAGCAGCCAGATGATCAGGCTCCCGGCGAAGATCGCACCGAGGATGGCCAGCGGTGTGTAGAGCAGGGTCGCCGGATTCGCGAAGTGCAGGCGGACGATGCTGAGCAGGCGGTCGCGCGCCGTCGAGTGGCGCGGGGCGAGAGCGGTCATGATGCGGCCTTTCCGGAGGTCAGCTGGACGACGAGCTGCTGGAGCGAGACGGGCTCGAGCTCGAGACCCTGGCGGTGGGCGTCGGCGCGGTCCGCGGCGTCGAGGCGGGGGAGGGTCGCGGTGGCGAGCCCGCCGACCCCGCTGCGCGAGAGGACCTCGCGGTGCTGCACGAACGAGTCGACCGCGGCGCGCGGGCCGGCGACCGTCGCGGCCGAGCCGCGCAGCTCCTCCGTGTCGCTGTCGATGAGGAGGCGGCCGTCGTCGATGACGAGGACGTGCTCGAGGAGGTCGCTGACCTCGTCGATGAGGTGGGTGGAGAGGATGACGGTGCGGGGGTGCTCGGCGAAGTCGGCGAGCAGGCGGTCGTAGAAGAGCTGGCGGGCGACCGCGTCGAGGCCGAGGTAGGGCTCGTCGAAGAACGTGAGCGGGGCGCGGGAGGCGAGCCCCACGATCACGCCGATCGCCGAGAGCTGGCCGCGGCTGAGCTTCTTGACGCGCCGATCGACCGGGAGGCGGAAGTCGACGACGAGCTCCTGGGCGAACTCCTCGTCCCAGCCCTCGAAGAACCAGCGGGCGCTGCGGAGGACGTGCTTCACCCTGAAGTCGTCGGGGTACTTCTGGCTCTCCTTGATGAAGCAGGTGCGGGAGAGGACGGCGGCGTTCTCGACGGGCGAGGCTCCGAAGACGCGGATGTCGCCCGCGCTCGCGAACTCCTGGCCGGTGAGCAGCGACATCAGGGTGGTCTTGCCGGCGCCGTTGCGGCCGAGGAGGCCGTGGATCCGGTTCTCGTCGAGAGTGAAGCTGACGTCGCTGACGGCGTGCATGCTGCCGTAGCGCTTGCTGAGGCCGGAGACCTCGATGACCGCGCTCATCGCGATCCCCCTTCGTTGATCATGGCGGCGAGCTGCTCGGTGGTGAGGCCGAGCTTGGCGGCCTCTGCGAGCAGCGGTGCGACGAACTGGTCGCGGAACTGCGTGCGGCGCTTCTCGACCAGCCGGTCGCGGGCGCCCTCGGCGACGAACATGCCGATCCCCCGTCTCTTGTAGAGGACCCCGTCGTCGACGAGCAGGTTCACGCCCTTGCCGGCCGTGGCCGGGTTGATGCGGTGGAACGCGGCGAACTCGTTGGTGGAGGGGACCTGGGTCTCTTCGGGGAGCGCCCCGGCGATGATGTCGTTCTCGATCTGCTCCGCGATCTGCAGGAAGATCGGGCGGGAGTCGTCCATGGGGGCCTCCTTCCCTGCGTGGGTGTGTTGGTTAGTTGGTGCAGTAACTAACCAAGCAGGGTGCGGGGCGGGTGTCAAGGGCGCATCGGCGCGGCGCCGCTGCCGGCCTGCGCGGTGGCGGGGTGGGCGGGCGTCGGTACACTGGACCGGCCAGCCTCTGTAGCTCAATGGAAGAGCGACTCCGTCCTAAGGAGCAGGTTGGGGGTTCGAGTCCCTCCAGGGGCACCGAAGTGTCGTTACTAAAACCCTTGCCATAGAAGATCGGAGCGTTCACGCCATCGCTGGCCTCCGTATGGCTGGTGAGGGTCCGAGCACCACTCCTACGAGTGGTGCTTTTTTCGTGCGCGTTCGACTGGACCACCTGCGACGTGATCGCCGCGAACGGCTTGCGCGGTTCTGCCGTGACCGTCTCGTCCGTGTGCACGAGGTCCCGCTCGAAGAAGACCTGGTTGAAAGACGCCTGATTTGATCGGGAGCGCGTTCGTACTGGGTGGCTCACTTCATGGTGAGGTCGAGGGTGAGCTGGATGGCGTGCTCGACGTCCGTGACGTCCTGAGTGAGCCGTGCTTCGTCGCACTCGGCGATCGCGCGCTCTGAGCGGATGCGGTCTTGCTCGTGACGGAACGGCTACAAATGCGGTCCGTGCGCGGGATTCTTCCCTTATGAAGTGTCCGTTCGCGTCGACCGACCTGATCTCAGTGTCAAGAACTCGACATCGTCCGATTCGACTGCACTTGATTTTCACGCGCAGCTACCAGGTATCAAGGTCGAGATTGCGCGTCACTGGGTAGTCGGATTCTCCGGTGATGATTGCTCAACGCCTCGTTATTTGTCTACTGTCTTGAGAAGCTGGATAAGGGATCCCGGGTCGAGTACGCGGATGTCCTCCTCTAGCAAGTGAACTCGCTCCACGTGCTTGCTGGGGAGTACGAGAAAACCTTGTCGATACTCGTTTAGCTGTACCGCTCGTGCAAGGCGGTCGATCGAGCGGCGCGCGGCTGGTGACTCGGACCACTTATCTCTCACTTCCACAGCGAGTTTCTGTCCGTTCAAGTTAATAACGGCGTCAAGGATCATCGGCCGTCCGCGCCCTCCTGTTGGTACTGACACATCGCGGTCAACGGATACTCCGCGGACCTGCTCCACCTCGGCAAGCACGCGCTCTTCGAAGTTCGCTTCTTCGTTCGCCTGCGTAAGCGCGCTCTGAACCGTCTCATCTCTTGTTGCACTAAGAAGGCTGGAGAGTGTCGCTCGATCAGCGGAATCGAGTCGTGACAAGATGTCAGCGAGGTCGTCCGCCCTTTGCGCGTCGAACTCCACTGTTCCGCTCGCTCCGAAGCCAATTTTGGACGGGACGCGGCCAACAGCAGCCAGTACAAAGAGAGCACCCGCGACGGCCACAAACGCTACGCCTCCGACCTCCGGAGACCCCTCTCGGTACATGACTACAGAACTAACTGCGCTCAGCAGTGTCGCTATGACCCCTAGGGTCGTTCGCGTGAATCTGGACAGCGACAGACCTGACTGGGCGCTCATAGCGACCTAATCTATGGCATGGGGCCCGAGGGTGTGGCATCGCAGTCTCTCGCGTTGGTGTCTCGTCCGAGGGGCATCGACCGCTCCGTCTTGGCGAGAAGGTCGCCCGCACGACTCGTCGCGACGTCCTGTGTTCTCCGAAGCGAGGTCGCGGGTCTCGAAGCCCGGTGGGGGAATCCAGAAGAACGTGGCGACCGTGCCCATCGCGCTGCGTGTCGACCAGAAGAAGCTCGTTCGTGCGGTACTCGCGTACGCCCCGTTGAAGTTGGATGACCCGGATTACGTGTGGGGCGGCCTGCAAGGCGGCGGTCGTCTCTATTCGGATTTTCGAACCCGACCCTGGAGCCTCACCTTCATCGTCTTCGGGTCGACGCCGTGGAGAGCACGAAGCTGGCTCAACGACCAGCCCTGGGTCTTCAACTCCGCAGCATCCGCCAACTGTCGAGCCGTCAACACAACCTGATGGAACGTGCTGCTGCCAAAGGGCAGACCTGACGGCTTCGCGGCTGTCGCCCCACGAGATGGCGAGCTGGCGGATGTTCCCGCCTGCGGCGTACTCAGACGCCAGCTTGGCCTTCTGCTTGTCGGATAGCCCCACCTGGCGCCGACGGAGGGCCGCACCCCGCCGGAGGAGTGGCTGTCTTCGGCTCGTCTCCCCTGTAGGTTCCGGTCCTTGCAGTCACCAGCGCGCGCTCCCATCTGTTTTTGTAGTTGCAGAAGGTGCACCATAGCGACTATGATTATTATGCAAATCTTAACAGAGGCCGTTCGCACCAGCGAGCGGCCCTTTTTTATTGCTCCCTGTACCTGGGTAGAATTACGCGGATTTTCGCGTCAGTCCGCCACCCCCGTTGCGGGCACGAGCGCCTGAGGCTGACGGCTGACGCCGGTACAAGAATGAAGGTAGGTGATGGGCTCTCCCACCCCTGTTGAGTTATCCACACCTGTACCGGTCGGATGATTCATCCTCATGCTCGAAGTAAAAGGATCGAAGAATCCACTCTTTGACGGCTCCGTTGGTTCTGTCATAATCAGATTAGACTGGAGGAGTAGCGGGTATGGTAGCCACAAAAGAAGTTAAGGGTGCGTTTGTTGGCGGGTGGAAACCGCTTGAGCCGGAAGATGAATCAACGGATGCAGAGAAAGCAGGAATTCTTGCGGTCGGATCTGCGCTCAAAGATGAGCTAGGGGCTATTCTAGGAGCGGAAAACCTCGTAGTACTCGCGGGGCTGGGAACTTCTTTGAGCATCCCTAATTACGAGGCAGGACACCTAGGTGCTCCAACGATGTCGGACCTGTGGAGAGATGTTGTTGTTCTACCGGAACTCAATGCTATTCGTGGAACACTTAATCCTGCTATCCTCGCTACAGAAAATCTCGAATATGTCTTGTCTGACGCTCAGGCGAGAGCTGCCCTCGCGACTGCTCCTGGTGATCCAGAATTGCAAGCCTTTATTTCTGCTGCTGAGGATATCATCTGGAAGCGCTGCAATTTTGTCGACGAAGGATCAGGCTTAGAAGTTCACGAGTTGTTCCTTCGGAAAGTTGCACGCCGATCGACGAGGATGCAGCGAGCGCAGCTCTACACGACAAATTACGATCTCGCCTTTGAAACCGCTGCAGCGAGAGCTCATTTCAACGTTATCGACGGGTTTGGATTCAGCTCGCAAGAGTTTGATGGTGCATCCTTCGATCTTGATTTTGTTCGTCGGCGGCAAAATGAGCCGCTGTCGCTCGAACCAAACGTCTTTCATCTCCTAAAGCTCCACGGATCTGTGGACTGGAACGCAGATGGCGATCGGGTGCGGCGGGTGTGCGGCGGAATGCGGCCGGCTGATCCCGTGCTTATCTACCCGTCGGCGGCGAAATATCAACTCTCATTCCGCCAACCATATCTCGAATTCATGTCTCGATTTCAAAGTGCTTTACGTCAACCAGATGTTGGAGTTTTGATTGTTGGCTTTGGTTTCAACGACGAACATCTCGTTGCGCCACTTGAGGCTGCGTTGCGTAGCAACGTCGGATTGCGCATCGCCATTGTCTCGCCCGGCATACGAGCGGCGGGTCGATCAGCGTCGCTCGGTTGGATCGAGCGGCTCGTCGATCAGGGAGATCGTCGGATTACTCTTCTGGCTGCGACATTTGAGGAACTGGTGCGTCTACTCCCTGATACCCCTGCGAAAGAAGAGCGGGAAGCACACGCACTGCGGGTACTGGCGGCTGGAGGCCGGACTTGAGTATGCAAACTCATCCGTTCAGTGCTGAGCGACGCATTGGTCACATATTTCAGGTTGAGGGTTCGTTTGCTGACGTCGCTTTCACTGCCGCTAATAAGCTGCCTCGCTCACATTTCGGAGAGTACCTTGGACGCGGCGAGGTGGGCGAGTTCGTATTAATTGATGTAGGGGGCGTTGCGGCGTTTGGCCGTCTGCTCAGGGTTGGTACACCGCCCAGCCGCGCAGATGATGTTGTGTCACAACTGGATCGGCGAGTTCAGGTAGAGGGAAGGATACAACTTCTATCAACCCTCTATCTAGACGGCAAATCTAACCGCGGGCTTGCACGTTACCCAAAGATCGGTGACGCAGTGTACGCAGCGAATTCAGAATCGATCCTTGCGGTGATCGGTGCAGGGGTGCATGCGGATGAGAAGAGTCTCGAGCTCGGTAGACTTTCTATTGACGAGTCGGTTCCGGTAGCGGTACCCATGTCTCGGCTGTTTGGACGCCACCTTGCAGTAGTTGGAGCAACAGGATCTGGAAAGAGTTGGACTTTAGCGCGATTAGTTGAAGGAGTTGCGGATTCGTTTGGGAAGATGATTCTGATTGACGCCACTGGAGAGTTTAGGACATTAGGAGTCACGGCAACTCATCTTGCTTTTGGGTCTGCTGTGGATGAGCCGGAGGGCACTCGTCTTGTCGGGCTCCCGCACTATATGATGCGAGAATCAGATCGAAACGCTTTCCTTAATCCTTCATCGGGGACACAGTTGCCGAAGTTGCGAGAAGCGGTGCGTTCATTGCGGCTAATCGAAGCGATAAAAAGCGACGCCAGTGCTACTGCCGCGCACGCGCCAATAGTCGATGGAACTGGAGTAGTAAGTAAGTCCGGGCGCCCTTCGGCGACGTTCCGAGGAGCACTTGCAAAATACACGAAACAAGTCGAAGGCGCGAACGCACCCTTTGACTTTACTAAGCTCGCGGACCAAATCGCTCTCGAATGTGTCTTTCCTCCGGGGTCACAAGGTGGAAACTTCGGCAATGTGAATAACAACGAGCTCGGATATGTCTCGTCGTTGATAAGCCGGGTTAATGATCTGGTGCAAATCCCGGAGATAATGGGTGTTATAAGTTCTTCGGAAAGCACTGAAAATGCGGTTGATGTCATACGAGACTGGGTGGAAGACCCGATGGAGCATGTACTTCGCATTTCGCTCAAGAATCTCACGTTCGCGAACAACCTGAGGGAGATCGTAGTAAATATCATTGGCCAAGCTCTTCTCGCTGAGGCGCGAGGCAACAAGTTTAAAGAACGACCGGTCGTAGTTGCCATTGACGAAGCGCATCAGTTCTTCGATGTTACTGTCGGAGATGATTTTGCAAGCACGCGCTTGAACGCCTTCGATTCCATTGCGAAAGAAGGCAGGAAATACGGCTTGA
Organism: Rathayibacter sp. VKM Ac-2759; assembly: GCF_009834225.1. Taxonomy (NCBI): domain Bacteria; kingdom Bacillati; phylum Actinomycetota; class Actinomycetes; order Micrococcales; family Microbacteriaceae; genus Rathayibacter; species Rathayibacter sp. VKM Ac-2759. The sequence goes on along the minus strand of NZ_CP047176.1, from coordinate 2,774,367 downwards.
CGGTTTGCGTAGCTACTCAGCGTCCAGGAGACTTGCCAGCAGGCGTACTGAGCCAGGTGGGAATGACAATTGTGCACCGCCTTGCAGACGGTCGAGACCGCCAACGTGTCGAGCAGGCTGCAGCCGAACTAGATCATTCGGCAACCAAGTTGTTACCCGGGCTTGTTCCTGGCGAGGCCATCCTTATGGGTGTCGATTTTCCGGTGCCAGTCAGTGTGAAAATGCGTAAACCTGTGAGTCCGCCCGCTTCCGACGGACCAAAGTACTCAAACTGGACCAATACTGAGGCTGGCGGGGCGGTCCGAATGGTTGTGTAGATGCCAAGGGTTACAAATGCTGAGTACTTCCGCCGCCATCAATTCCTTCGCCTTGTCTTCCAAGACCAGAGTCTGCAGATTTTCTTCGCGCTGCTCGAGCCGACGAAGCAGTTCGATCTCCACGAGTACTACGCCACAGGCCGTGACTACGGCGAGCAGGAGTTCCTCGAGCACCGTAAGAAGCTCGATGCAGCCCACCCCTCGATGCGCAACGAAGCAGTCAAGAGCTTCAAGCTGATCGAGGGTGCCTTCATCACTGCATCCCGTGCCCACGGCATCACGGACGAGCAGCGCGAGGAGGTCGTTGGCCGGCACCGATCCCCACCACCGGCCTACGCGTCTGTCTCGGAGGCGAAGCAGCACGACTCGAAGCGCGGCGGGGGAGCGTCCAGCAACGTGAGGATCGTGCCCATCGCGCAGCGCATCGACAAGAAGAAGTTCGTCCGTGCGGTGCTCGCGTACGTCCGGTGGAAGATGGAGCAGCCTGCCTATGTGCGTGACGACAGCAAAGCGGCAGTTGCCTCTACTCCGATTCTCGAGCCCGAGCCGGGAGCCTCGCCTTCATCGTCTTCGGATCGACGCCGTAGAGCGAACCAAGTTGGTTCTGACCTGCCCTGTGTTTTCAGCTCCGCAGCATCCGCCAGCTGCCGAGGAGTTAGTGTCACCCGTCGCACCGGAATGTGCTGCTGCCTGAGCGCGGAGCGCACCGCTTCCCGGCTCACGCCCCACGACGTGGCGAGCTGGCGGATGTTCCCGCCTGCCAGGTACTCAGCCTGCCAGCTTGGCCTTCTGCTCGTCGGAAAGCCGCACCTGGCGCTGACGGAGGGCCTGCACGCCGACCGGGGGAGCCACCGTTTCAGGCTCGTCACCCCTGTTGATTCCAGTCCTGGCGGCCACCAGCGCGCGCTCCCATCTTTTTTGATTGGTTCCAGACAGGGGCACCGAAGAGTCGCCGTGAGGAATCGTGCCGGAGCGGACGGCACGGAACCGCCGGAGCCTCCGGTCGATGAGGTCTCGGGCGGCACCGGCTCGCCACCCAGCAGGGTCAGCCGGTCGAGGTGCTGATGCAGCACCTGGTCAGCGGTGCACTCCGGGATGCAGTCGCGTTCGACGAGGTGGATCGAGGCGCGGCGGCGGCCGTCGCTCCGCCCAGAGCGCCCGCGAGGGCCTGGAAGGCGGTGTCCTGCAGAGTGCTGCGCGTGACGAGCGAGCCGCGCCGTCTCAGAGGCCCGCCGGCTTCTCCGGGGTGTAGAGCCAGGCCTGGAAGAAGGCCGAGAGGTCCTGGCCCGAGATCTCCTCGGCGAGGTCCTCGAGGTCGCCGGTGCTCACCGTGGAGTAGCGGTTCTCGGATGCCCAGCGCTTGAGCATCGTGTCGAACGCCTCCGCACCGATCTCGTCGCGGAGCTCGACGAGGAAGAGCCCACCGCGGGCGTAGACGGGGCCGTCGAACAGACCGGTCGCGCCCGGGTCCGCGACCTTCGTCGACCAGAACTCGTCCTCGGCGGGGATCGCGGCGATCTGCCCGGCCGACTCGGCGACGGTGGATCGGCCGGCGTGCTCCTCCCAGAGCCACTCCGCGTACGTCGCGAAGCCCTCGTTCAGCCAGATGTCCGACCAGACGCCCGGGGTGACGCTGTTCCCGTACCACTGGTGCGCGATCTCGTGGGCGACGGTCGTCTCGTCGGCCCCGCCGGAGTAGAAGGAGCGGCCCTGCGTCTCGAGCGCGTAGCCGATCTGCTCGTCGTCGACCACGGCGCCGCCGGAGCGGAACGGGTAGCGCCCGAAGGTCGCCGCGAAGAAGTCGATGATCTCGCCCTGCTTCGCCAGGGCGGCCTCGGTCTGGACCCTGGTGTCTCCGGTGATGTCGCGGTCGATCGCGTCGATCGTCGTGACGCCGCCCTTCTTCGAGGTCACCAGGTCGTAGTCGCCGATGTTGACCATGGCGAGGTAGCTCGCCATCGGGCTGGTCTCGACCCAGCTCGACGTGGTCCAGCCCTTCGCGGTGATCGGGGAGCCGATCGGGACGCCGTTCGCGACCACCGTCTTCCCCTGCGGAACGGTGATGCTGAAGGAGTACAGCGCCTTGTCGGCGGGGGAGTCGTTGACGGGGTACCAGGTGGAGGCGCCGTTCGGCTCGCTGGCGACGAGAGCGCCGTCGCTGGTCGACCACCAGCCGAAGGGTGCGCCGGTGTCGTCCACCGGGTTGCCGGTCGTGCCGGCGTACTCGATGCTCACGAGCGCGGGGACGCCCTTCTTGAGCGTGCGCGCGGGAGTGATGGTCAGTTCGTCGCCGGACTGCGTGGCCACGGCGGCGCGCGCATTGACCGAGACCTTGGAGACCGTCAGGCCGGTGAGGTCGAAGGAGAACGAGCGGAGGTCCTGCGTCGGGGTCAGCGTCACGACCGCTCGGCCGCCGAGGGCGCGCGAGGCCGGGTCGTACTTCAGGAAGAGGCTGTAGGAGAGGGCGTCGAAGCCCGTGCTGCCGAGACCGGGGAAGTACGGGTCGCCGGCGCTGGTGCCACCGTCGACGGGCCCTGTACTGGTGGCGGTGGCCGCCGCGGCGGCGGGGGCGAAGAGAAGGGAGGAGGCGACGAGCGCGCTGAGCGCGAGGGTGGCGGGTGTGCGCATGTGCTCACGCTAACCGTCGGACGTCTGCAGCGCGCCTCCCATCGCAGGGGGTCCGAGCCGGGTCGTCCGGACCGGTGGCCGTCTAGAACAGGCGGGTGGCCCTCACCGCATCCGGCTCCTCGAGGTCGAGCAGGTGGCGCTTGCGGGCGAGACCGCCCGCGAATCCGGTGAGGGCGCCATCGGCGCCGAGGACGCGGTGGCAGGGGACGATGATCGAGATCGGGTTGTGGCCGACGGCCTGGCCGACGCGCTGGGCGAGATGCGGGTTGCCGAGGGCGCGGGCGATCGCGCCGTAGGTCGTCGTCTCGCCGAAGGGGATCGCCCGCAGGGTCGTCCACACCGACTGCGAGAAGTCGTCGCCGTGCAGGGCGAGCGGGACGTCGAAGGCGCGGCGCGAGCCGGCGAAGTACTCGTCGAGCTGGTGCGCGACGTCTCCGAAGATCGCGGCCGCGGGGTCCTCGTCGCCTATCGATCCGGCCGCGGGCGGGTAGCGGTGGCCCGGGAAGTAGAGTCCGGCGAGGGCGTCGCCGTCGGCCACCAGGAGCAGGTCGCCGAGGACCGTCGGGATGCTGGCGTGCCTCATCGGGCCAGGGTAGTGCGGTCCCCTCGGACGGGGTGTCCCGGGCGGGCGCGACTCCGGAATGGCGGCGGAGCAGTGCGCGTTGCCTCGAGAATGACGATCGAACCGGCAGTGCTCGAGGATGTCCTTGCTTCGCTGGACGTGACGCTCGGGGCGATCCGGCGCGCGACCCTCGCCTCCGGTGAGCGGACCGTGCTCGCGGCCGGCACCGTCGTGCTCGTCTACGTCGTCGAGGGGGAGGTCACGGCGCTCGCGCCGGAGGGGACCGCCTGCGCGCTCGATGTGTGCGCGGGCGACGCGGTCGCCGCCTCCGTGCCCAGAACCCTGCTGGCGGGGGACGCGCTCCTGACGTTCGGGCGGCGGACGGCGACGCTCGCGTCGGTGTCGGGTGCTCGGCTGACCGTCGTCGAGGTGCAGCTCGACACCGCATCGTGCCCGAGCTCGCTGCCGGGGCTGGTGTTCGCGAGCGGGTTCGCGCGGCTCGAGCCGGCGGCCGCGGCGCTCGCGGCGACCCTCGGGCCGGCGTACGACGGGTCAGCACGGTCGGGCGACCCGGTGATCTGCCGCCTGATGGTGCGGACGGTCCTGCTCTCGGTGGTGCGGGCGTGGGCGTTCGGCGATGCGAGCAGCGTGCCTCCGGTGACGGGTGACGTCTACCTCGACCGGGTGGCCGCGGCGGTGGCCGGCGAGCCGGGCCGGGAGTGGACGGTCGACCAGCTCGCGAGCGTCGGCGCGATGTCGCGCACGGTGCTGACGGAGCGGTTCCGGGCGGCGTTCGGGCGCACGCCCGCGGGCTACGTGACCGAGGTGCGCATGCGGCGGGCGAAGGAGCTGCTGGAGGCGGGGCGAAGCGTCTCGGAGGCGTCGCGGGCGCTCGGCTACTCCTCCGACGACGGGTTCAGCCGGGCCTTCCGACGGCACGTCGGCGTCGTGCCGTCGCAGTGGCGGACGGCACGACGCGCGGCGTGAGCGCTCAGGCCGTGCGCGTCCGGTTCGACGAGCCGAAGAGGGCCGCACCGACCAGGAGCAGGACGGCGCCGATCACGTAGTCGGTCTCGACACCGACAGCGTCGACGAGGACGCCGCCGAGGCCGGCCGCGACGACGATCGCGGCCTGGAAGCCGACGACGACGAGGCTCCCGCCGGCCTCGAGGCGGTCGGTCATGCGGTGGCCGACCCAGGTGTTGACGATGATCAGCCAGGAGGCGAAGAAGAAGCCCCAGACGAACACGGCCACCGCGACCGCGGCGACGGAACCCGGCAGCAGCAGGACGCCTCCGACGGCGACCGCGATCGCGACGGGCGCCACGATGCCGAAGAACGCGAAGGAGCGGTCGATCACGGAGCCGATGACGATGTTGCCCACGAGGCCGCCCGCGCCGAAGAGCGCCAGCAGGGCGACGATGGTGGCGGCGTCGGTGCCCTCGGTGCGCTCGAGGGCCAGGCGGATGTAGGTGTAGGCGAGGAAGTGGCCGAGGACGACGAGGATGTGGCCCGCGAAGCCCTGGCGCACACCGCGGCGGCGCACGGTGTCGAGGAGGACGCCGAGGCCGGCGGCCGGCGCAGCGGGGACGCGCGGCAGCAGCAGGCGCAGGGGGACGGCGAGCACGGCGGTGAGGACGCCGATCAGGACGAAGGCGGCCCGCCAGTCGACGAGCTCGCTGAGGATCACGCCGAGGGGGACTCCGGCGACGGTCGCGAGCGACAGGCCGGCGCTGGTGAACATGGTCGCGCGACCCACGCGGTCCGGGCCTGCGACGCGGGCGGCGACGGTGATGGACATCGACCAGAAGGCGCTGATGGCCGCTCCGAGCAGGAGGCGCGAGAGCAGCACCAGGGCGAGGTTCGGCGCGAGGCCTGCGAGCACGCTGGACGCGCCGGCGGCGATCGCCGTCCCGATGAAGAGGGTGCGGCGGTCGAGCCGGGGGAACATCAGGCCGACCGTGGGGGCGACGATCAGGCCGACGAGCGCGGTCACGGTGACGGTCTGGCCCGCCTGCCCGGGGGTGACGTCGAGACCGGCCGCCATCTCGGTGAGGACGCCGTTCGGCAGGAACTCGGCGGTCACGAGCAGGAAGCTCAGGAGCATCAGGGTGATGAGCGGGATGTAGGGGAAGCGCCTCGTCGCCTGATCGGGGCGGACGACGGGGACGGACGCGGTCGAGGGCATGCAGCCAGCCTGGCGGAGGCACGCGGGCGGCGCCCGACCGGACGGCCGCAGGATCCGACCGATCGGCCGCGGCGCTCGGGTCGATCGGGAGTGCTTCGTCGGCCGCGCGCGGCAGTGATCCGTCGCGAACGGCTGTCCGACCGCGCTCGAGGGAGCCGTTCGCGACGGATCGACCTCGGCGGAGGTGGACCTGGGGCCTCAGGACGGGGGCGTCTCCGAGCATCCGGAGGGCTTCCGGACGGGTTCCGCTCAGGCTCCGCCGGGATGATCGAGACTGATACCCGACGGAAGGTTCTCTGTGAGCATGTTCAAGCGAGTCATCGGCATGGCGTCCAAGGCGCTCGACTCGAAGGGGTCGTCGAGCAGCGGCGGCACCACCGACTGGCGCGACCTGGTGCGCACCGCCGCCGACAAGGTGACGGGCGACGCGCGACCGGCGCAGACCCCTCCCGCCTACGGCACGCCGCGGACCCCGGTGCGCCCGCAGGACGCACGACCGGGACAGCCCGCCGTGTCCCAGGAAGACCGGGCCGCGATCGCGCGCTACGACTACCTCCTCCGCACCGCCGACCCCGAGCAGCTCGAGCAGGTGCACCGCGACGCGTTCGCGAAGCTGACGCCGACGCAGCGCGGTCAGGTCGAGGCGCGGCTGCGCGAGGAGCTGCCGGCGAACGAGCAGCCGCGGTCGTCGAACCCCGACGACCTTGCGCGCGCAGCGACGCGGGGCGAGGCGCAGCAGCCCGGGTTCCTCAAGAAGATGTTCTCGACGCCGGGGACTCGCGGTGCTCTCGCGGGCGCCGGAGTGGGAGCGGTCGCCGGAGTCGGTCTGGGCGCTGCGGGCGGCCTGCTCGCGGCGGTCGCGGGCGGCGCGGTGCTCAGCAGTGTCGCCGGGCCGCTGCTGCAGGGTGTCGACCTCGAGGGGCTGACCGGGAGCTTCGGCGATCTGGGCGAGTTCGGCGACATCACCGGCGGGGCGGGCGAGTTCGTGTCCGGGGCCGGCGAGCAGGTGTCGGGGCTCGGCGAGCAGGTGTCCGACTTCGGGTCGAACTTCGAGATGCCCGGGCTCGGCGACCTGGGGAACCTGTTCGACCGCTGAGCGGTCAGCGGCGGCGACGCAGCGCGGCGACGAGCAGCGTGACCAGCCCGATGAGCAGGATCGCGGCCCCGGTGATCGCGACCGCGGTGCTCGACCAGTCGGGCTGCTCGACGAGCTCGCTGCCGTCGAGGGCCTGCCACTCGCAGGAGGCGCCGAGCGGCCACCACGACCATGATCCGCCCACGAGGGTGCCCTCGCCGGGCGGGACGCCACCGACGCTCGCTGTGCAGACGGCGTCGAAGCCCTGCTGCGCGAGACTCCAGTACTGCAGGGGGATCAGGGCGACGAGGGCCAGGCCGGCGATCGTGAGCACGGCGCCGGCGATCAGGGCGAGGCGGCGCGGAGTGAGGCGCCTGTGTCGCGCAGGCTCGGGGGCGGCCGTGCTGGCGGGGGTCGGCTCGGTCATCTCTCGATGGTGTCACGGGCGGCCGCGCGTTCGATCTGCAGGAGATCCGAGTCCGAAGGCCGATTCCGCCGCGCGACGTCGAGCGGCGAGGCCGGATCGCCTGCAGACCGCACTGTCGCCTGCAGACCGCACGATCGCCTGCGGACCGCACCGTCTCGCGCACTTCGAGGGTGCTCAGCGCGCGCGCACCGTACCCTCGAACGCATGGGAGTTCTGTTCTCGCTGCTGACCGTCGTGCTGATGGTGCTGGCGCTGGTGGATGTCGTGCGTCAGCCGGACAATGTGGTCCGCAACCTGCCCAAGATCTTCTGGATCCTGCTGATCGTCTTCATCCCGCTGATCGGCGTGACGCTGTGGTTCGTGCTCGGACACGACTGGAAGAAGGGCGACGGCGCCTCCTTCGTGCCCGGTGGGCAGAGGACGCGGTTACGCCGCCCGAAGACGCCGCCGCCCACGATCGTGATGCGCCCGGCTGCGAAGAGCACCGAGGAGCAGCTCGCCGACCTCGAGCGCGAGGAGGCGCACTACGCGCGTCTCGCCGAGGAGCAGCGCCGCCGCCGGGAGGGCGAGCGCCCGCAGGACGCCTGACCTCCCGGCGTCTCGCTCAGCCGGTCGTCGCGAAGTTCGACGCGCTCCACTGCACCGACGCGATCTTGGCCTGGCCGGCGATGCTCGGGTGGAAGTAGTCGACCGTTCCGATCAGCGCCTTCGTGACCGGGGTCGCCGTGAGCGCGCCTCCGTCGTAGTCGCAGAGCGGGCCGGCGGCGGCGCACGCCTTCTGCAGAGCGCTGTTGTACTGCGTGGTGCGGGTCTTGGCGGCGGTCGCGGAGGCGGCGGCCGCGGCGGTGCTGAGGCGGCCGCCGGTGGCGCTCACCCCGCGGGTCGTGCGGCAGAGCTTGCCGGAGGCCCAGATGACGGAGCCGACTCCGCCCTTGACGACCGCCCACTCCGCGGCGACGTTCGGCATCGACGAGAGCACGATCTTCGCGCTGGGCCAGGTCGTGCGGATCTTGGTGATCGCGGCGCTGGCGTTGGTGCTGAAGGTCGCGGCGGTGGTCATCGTGTAGCCGTCGGCGGCGACGGGGTTGCTGGCGGAGCAGAGGTCGTTGCCTCCGATCAGGAGCGTGACGACGTCGGGGCGCACGCCCGCGGCGACGGCCGCGTCGATGCGGGCGGGGACTCCGGCGACGAGGCTGCCCGTCTGCGCGAAGTTCGCGGTGGTGACCGTGGTGCCCGGGTTCGCGGTGCGCAGGCGCGAGGCGAACGAGACGACGGTCGTGTTGGTGCCGGTCGACCAGTTGTTGCGGGGGCAGTCGGCGAACTGGCCGCAGGTGCCGTAGGCCTGGGTGATCGAGTCGCCGAGGCTGAGCACCGAGAGGGGCCCCGTGGCGGCTGAGGCGGCGCCGGTGGGCACCAGTGCCGCCGCGAGGGCGAGGACGGCGCCGGTGGCGAGAGCGCGCAGGCGGCGACTCCCGGGGCGGCGCGGCGATGTGGGCAGGGGGAGTCGCATGGGGAACCGCTCTCGGTCGGGGGTCGGCGGTAGGGGCCGCCGCTGCCGACGTTAGGGGAGCGCGAATCCGAGCGGACCTGCGCGATTGACCCCAGAAGGGGGCTTTCTATCGCGTGGGCCGGAGCACGCGCACGCGGCTCAGCGCCCAGACCAGCGCGCCGGAGAGGAGGAAGGCGACCGCGATGATGACGACGTAGACCGCGACGGTGCCGTAGCCGTTCGCCGGATCGAGGAACGGGTAGGGCACCCAGCCGTCGGTCGCCCCGCGGACGAGCACGACGACGAGCCAGACGATCGGATAGACGATCACGATCCAGAGGCGCCGCCAGGGCAGGGCCGGACGGTCGGCGAACAGGATCCAGTCGAGGAGTCCGTAGATCGGGAAGAGCAGGTGCATGACGGTGTTCGCCCAGGGGAGCGCCACTCCGCCGGCCAGACCCACGAGCAGCGTGTTGTAGACGAGGCCGACGACGACGATGTAGCCGGTGGCGGCACCGCGGGCGATCGCCAGACTCCGCCCGGTCACGGCCGTCGCGAGCAGGAGCACGGCCAGGAGGATGTTGCCCTGGATCGTGAAGAAGCCGAAGAAGTTGAACGGCAGCAGGGGAGTTCGCGACGCGGTGTCGACGGCGGTCGCGACGACCGCGGTGAGCACGGTCAGCGCGACCACGATCCGGAGGGCCGCGACGCCTCTGCGCGGTCCGGCGGCGGAGGGGTGCGGCGTCATTCCCCGAGCCTAGCTAGCCTGATCCGATGCTGACCATCGGTGTCGACCTCGCCGCCGAGCCGGCCCGCACGGCGCTCGCCGCCCTCGAGTGGCGGGACGGACGCGCGCGGGTGCTCTCGCTCTCGCTCGACGCGGGCGACGACGAGATCGTCGCGCTCTCGCGGCCCGCGACGACGATCGGCATCGACTGCGCCTTCGGCTGGCCGCTCGAGTTCGCCGCGTTCGTCTCGGCGCACACTCGCCGCGAGATCGCTCCGCGCACGCTCGCCGGCCGCGACTGGCGCCGCCGCCTCGCGTACCGGGAGACGGATCGCGCCGCCCGCGAGGTGACCGGCCGCTGGCCGCTCAGCGTCTCCACCGATCGTCTCGGCATGACGGCGATGCGCTGCGCGGAGCTGCTCGACGCGTTCGCGGCCGCGGGCGAGGAGGTCGACCGCTCGGGTGCGGGGCGGCTCGTCGAGGCGTACCCGGCGGCGGCGCTGCGGCACTGGGGGATCGAGACGACCGGCTACAAGACGCGACCGGAGGCGGTCGCGCTCGCCGTCGAGGCGCTACGGAGAGCGGCGCCGTGGCTCGACGCCTCCGCCGGTGTGCTCGCCCTGATGTCTCGCTCGAACGACGCGTTCGATGCGGTGATCGCCGCGCTGAACGCGCGCGCGCACGCCCTGGGCGAGACGCTGCCGGTGCCCGAGCACCTGCGCGAGGCGGCCGAGGCCGAGGGCTGGATCGCGCTGCCGACCGGGCCGCTCGACGGACTCGTCAGCTGACGGCGAGCGGACGGATCAGGCGTGCGGCCGCGGCCTCGGCGGCGCGCTCGGCCTCCTCGACGGTCGTGAAGAGGGCGTCGGAGACGAGGCGCGGGTCGGAGGCGAGGCAGGGGTCGATCTCGAGGCGGAACCGGGGCAGCTCTGCCCCGGGGACGACCACGATCCTGACTCCGTTCCGGCTCCATCGCGCGGGTTGGATGATGGGGATCTGTGTCATGGTGCTCTTTCGCGTGCATCGTGCGCGGGTGGCTTCCGCCTCGACCGCGCTCACTCACGCTATGTCGCGAGACGGGATGCGCGAACGGGGTTGACCTCCCGACATCTGCGGAGTAACTCGGTCACCGTCCGGAGAGTGCGCGGTGCGCTCCCCGGACGGCGGCGCCCTCGCGCTCGAGGGCCGCGGCGAGCTCGTCCTCGAGGTCCGTGTCGGCGGGCTCGGAGCCCCGGGGCGGGACGACGCCGCGCTTCCGCCGGCTGTGCACCGCGAGGATCGCGAGGATCGCCAGGGCGAAGACGGCGAGCCCGGTCGCTCCGATCGGGAGGGCGACCGTGCCCAGATCCCCCGCGACCGCGCCCGCCTCGTCCGTCACGGTGAGGGTCACGCGGGCGTCGGCGGGGATGCCGTCGGCGTCCTGCTGCTGCGCGACCTCGTCGAGGAACAAGGAGACCGTGGCGCGCGAGAGCTCGACGGCCCGGTCGGGGTCGAGCGACGTGCCGATGATCGTGAGGATGGGGAGCGACATGCGGCCGGGGTTGCTCTCGGTCCGGTAGGGCTGGGAGGTGCGGCGGACGGCTCCGATGCTCTCGCGCTCGCCGAGCGGGCCCACGCGGTCAGCGACCTGGGCGCGCACGGCCGTGCCGCTGACGAGATAGGCGTAGACGGCCGCTGTGGCGCTGAGGTCCTCGGTCTGCGCTGCGCTCGTCCCCGGCTCCGCCTCGACACCCGGGGCCGCGGCGGCGTACGGCGAGCGGGGCCCGCCGCCGAGGAGCACGGTCACGCCGGAGCTGTACTCGCGGTCGCCGCGGTACTCCAGTGCACCGTCCTTCAGATCGAAGTGGGCGACGAGGGCGACGACGACGGCGAGCACCACGGCGCCCAGGACGGCGGGGCGGTAGTGCCAGAGGACACGGAGGTAGGCCGGGATTTCCACGGGCACAGCCTGCGGGGCGGCGCCTTTCGCCAGCCTGAACAGCCTGCCGCTCGTGCGACATCGGCGAGCAGCGCGAGAGGAGCCGTCTCAGTCGACGTCGTGCGCGACCGGGAGCCTGATCTCGAGCCGCGCCCCGCCGAGCGGCGCGTCGAGGAGCCGGGCGGAGCCTCCGCCCGCCCTCGCGGCCTCGGCGATGATCGCCAGCCCGAGCCCGGTGCCGCCGGTGTCGCGCGCGCGGGCGTCGTCGCGCCGCTCGAAGCGGCGGAAGACGCGCTCGCGGTCTTCCTCCGGGACCCCGGAGCCGTCGTCGTCGACCCAGACGACCGCCTCTCCGGCGCGCTGGCACACGGTGAAGGCCACGGCGGAGGCGGCGTGCCGGCGCGCGTTGTCCGCCGCGTTCCGCACGGCGCTGCGCAGCAGCAGCTCGTCGCCGAGCACCTGGGCGGGCCCGACGCCGTCGGTCCGCACGTCCACGCCCAGAGCGCGCAGGCGTCGCGCCTCGAGCAGGACGAGATCGTCGAGGTCGACCTCCTCCGCACCGGGGGCGCCCTCGTCGACACGGGCGAGCAGCAGGAGGCCCGCCACCAGCGCCTGCATCCGCTCGGCCTCGTCGTCCACGACCTGCGCGAGCTCGGCGAGCGGCACCGCGCCCGGATGCTTCAGGGCGACCTGCGCGTGCTGGCGAATCGCGGCGACGGGAGAGCGCAGCTCGTGCGAGGCGTTCGAGACGAAGGCGCGCTGCGCCGTCTGCGAGCGCTGCAGCCGCTCGAGCATGCCGTTCATCGTGCGCGCGAGGCGGGCGATCTCGTCGCGCCCGTGCGGCTCCTGCACGCGCCGCTCGAGATCGGCGGTCTCGATCGCCTCGACGTCGGAGCGGATGCGCTCCACCGGCCGCAGCGACCGGCCGACGACGAACCACACCAGCGCGCCGACGACGACGGTCACCAGGGGCACGGCGACGGCGAGCAGCGCGGCCGCCGAGGCCGCGGCGTCGTCCGCACCCGCGAGTGTGCGCGCGACGACCACGGTCTCGCGCGGGTCGGCACCGAGCTGGAGGCCGGCGGACCGCACGACGAACCGCGTGCCTCCGATGCTCGTGATCGTCGGCTCGTCGGCCACGGGCAGTGGCACGGCGTAGACGAAGTCGTCGTCGGCCACGGCGATCACCGAGCCCTCGCGCTGCAGCTGGATCACCACCTCGTCGGCGTTGTACCGGGGGAGGCGGCCGGCGTTCTCGGTGTCGTTCGCGATCTGCGACGCCTGCTGGCCGGCGGTGAACGCCTCCGCGTCGACGAGCGAGCGCTGCAGCAGCCCGACGAAGGCGACCGCTCCCACGACGAGGACCGCGAGGATCGCCGCGGCGACGAAGGCCGTCAGGCGCACGCGGATGCTCCACTCGCGCCGGCCGCGCTCAGGCACCGCCGCCCTCGACGAGGCGGTAGCCGGCCCCGCGGAGGGTCGTGATCGACTCCGTGCCGAAGGGCCGGTCGAGCTTCGCGCGCAACCGCGCCACGTAGACCTCGACGATGTTCATGTCGCCGTCGAACTGGTCGTCCCAGACCCCCTCGAGGATCTCGCGCTTGGCGACGACGCGATCGCGGTTGCGGGCGAGGAAGTCGAGCACCGAGAACTCGCGCGAGGTCAGCCGCACGGGGACGCCGCCGCGCGACACCTCGCGCACCGTCGGGTCGATGACGAGATCGCCGAGGCGGTGCACGACGGGTCGCTCGGGGCGGCCGCGGCGCACGAGGGCCCGGAGGCGCGCCACCAGCACCGAGTGCTCCAGCGGCTTCACGACGTAGTCGTCGGCGCCGGCGTCGAGCCCCTCGATCTGGTCGCCGTCGCCGTCCTTGGCCGTCAGCAGGAGGACCGGGGTCCAGACTCCCTCGTCGCGGAGCGTGCGGCAGAGGGCGAACCCGCTGAGCCCGGGCATCATCAGATCGACGACGAGCGCGTCGTAGGCGGTCTCGCGCGCGCGCCAGAGCCCGTCGACCCCGTCATGCGCCAGATCGACCGAGAAGCCCTCGGCCTCGAGCCCCCGCCGGACGCCGTCGGCGAAGCGCACCTCGTCGTCGACCACCAGGATGCGCATCCCTCGAGTATCGCCGCTCGGGGTGTCAGTCGAGGTGGTCGAGGGTGTCGCTGATGGTGCGCAGGCACTCGATGAGCACCGACATCTGCCGGCCGTCGAGGTTCGCGAGGATCTCGCTCTCGGCGGCGACGAGGTGGCGCATCGCCTCGTCGACGCGCTTGGTGCCGCGGGGGGTGAGCGAGACGATCTTGCTCCGCGAGTCGGCCGCGTTCTGCTCGCGCACCACGAGACCGCGGGCGCCGAGGCGGTCGACGCGGCTCGCGAGATTGCCGCTCGAGATGCCCAGGCGGAGGGAGAGGACGGACGGGGTCACGCCGCTCGCCCCGGTCTGCCGCAGGATCGAGAGCAGCTCGAACTCCCACGGGGCGAGGTCGCTGGCGGCGAAGGACTGACGGCGGATCTCCTGCACGCGCGGGCTGAGGCGCCGCAGCCGCGAGACGACGTCCAGGGGAGCGAAGTCGAGATCGGGCAGGGCGTCGGCCCACGCGTCGATCACCAGATCGACATCGTCGTCTTCGCGCATGCCTCCGATTATCCCGGCGCCTCCGCCGCCCGGCGACCGCTGGTGGGCGGGGCCTCCGGCGCCTACCCTGGGCGGCCTCGCCCGGCGCAGCCGGGAGGACTCACCACCCCGTCGTCAGCACCTCGTCGAGCTGGTCGGCGAAGAAGTCCGCGCTCTCCGCGGTGAAGCAGAGCGGCGGCTTGATCTTGAGCACGCACTGACGGTCGGAGGTGGGCTGCACGATCACGCCGCGCTCGCGGAGGCGCTCGCAGATCGCGCGGGTCTCCTCCGTGGCGGGCTCGAGCGTCTCGCGGTCGCGCACCAGCTCGAGGCCGAGGTAGAGGCCGTGTCCGTGCACGGCGCCGATGAGCGGGTGCCGCTCGGCCAGCTCCTCGAGCCGCGCCCGGAGGTGGGCGCCGACGACGGACGCGTTCTGCTGCAGCTGCTCGCCCTCGATCACGTCGAGCACGGTGAGGCCGACCACCGAGCTGACGGGGCTGCCTCCCGCGGAGGAGAAGAAGTACCCCTGCGAGCGGTAGTGCTCGGCGATCTCGCGCGTGGTGATCACCGCGCCGAGCGGATGCCCGTTGCCCATCGCCTTCGCGACGGCGACCACGTCCGGGACCACGGCCTGCTGCTCGAACCCCCAGAACCACTCGCCGAGCCGGCCGTAGCTCACCTGCACCTCGTCGGCGATGCAGAGCCCGCCGTGCGCGCGGACGGCCGGGTACACCGCCGCGAGGTAGCCGTCCGGCAGCGGGATGCCGCCCGCGTTGCCGTAGTAGGTCTCGGCGATGAGCCCGCCCGGGGGAGTGCCGTCCGCCGCGAGCGCGTGGATGCGCTCCACCGCCTCCGTCGCGTAGCGGTGGGCGTCGGCGCCGCGGTGCGTGCCGCGGTAGCTGTTGGGCGCGTCGAGGGTGTGCACCCACGGCGGTCGGGTCGCGAGCGCGTCGGGGTTGTCGGCCACGGAGGTGGAGACGGCGTCGGAGAGCCCGGACCAGCCGTGGTACGCCTCCCGGACCGCGAGGACGTCGTCGCGGCCCGACCAGGCGCGGGCGATGCGCAGGGCGAGATCGGTCGCCTCCGTCCCGCTGTTGACGAGGAGGACGGAGTCGAGACCCTCGGGCAGCAGCGCCGCCAGGCGCTCGGAGAACTCGCCGATCGCCGGGTACGAGAAGCGCGAGTTGGTGTTGAGCAGCCGCCACTGCCGCTCGACGCGCTCGGCGAGCAGCGGATGCCCGTGCCCGATCGACGAGACGTTGTTGAGCACGTCGAGGTGCACGCGGCCGGAGTCGTCGACCAGGTGCTCGCGCCAGCCGCGCAGCATCGTCGGCGGTTCGGCGAAGTAGTGCTCCTGCACGTCGGCGAGGTGCGCGACGCGGCGCTCGAGGACGGAGCGGTCGGGCCGCGGGGCGGGCAGCTCGCGGCCGAGGAGCAGCGGCGTCGGGTCGATCAGGACGTCGAGCCACGCGTCGGCCCACGAGGGCTCGGCGAAGAACGGCGCATCGTCGATCGCGAGGGGCAGGGCCTGGGCCCGGAGGATCCCGGAGGCGGTGCCGAGCGGATCGCCCGCCGCGACGGTGCCGGTCGCCGCGGTCTCCACTCCGCTGAGCACCAGGCGGACGTCGGCGGCGACCAGGGTGACGCTGCCGGGAGCGGCGGCGACGATCTCGGCGTCGAACGGCGAGACCAGGGCCGACGGCTCGGCGAGGTGCACCTCGACGCCCAGCGCGGTGGTCGCGGGCTCGTGCGCCGCGTGCGGGCGGGCGCGGGTCAGGCGGCGCTCGCCGTAGCGGAGGACAGCGTCACCTCCTCGGGCGAGGGTGCTCTCGGCGTCGTCGTCGAGCCAGCGCCCGCCGTCGAGGAGGGCGCTCTCGGGGGAGAGGTCGACGACGACGGGATCGATGCCGAGCGCGGGCGTCGTGCCGGCGATGGTCGGGGCCGGGGTCTCGCGTCCGAGGGCTCGGCGGACGAGCGCCTGCAGCACCGGGAGCGGCGCGGCGGTCGCGCGCTCGAGGATGAGGCGCTCGTGCTCGAGGTTCTCGCGGGCGTAGTCGTTGCCCGGGTCCTGCGCGAGCACGTCGTGCGCGCTGACGACCAGCACCGCGGCGCGCAGGATCACGAGCGGCCAGAGCGCCTCGATCTCGGGGTTGGACAGCGGGCGCTCGGCGTCGTAGGCGGCCGCCGCGCGGAGAACCGTCGGTGCCGAGGCGTCGGCGTGGTGCAGGAGCGAGGAGATCGTGATCGCCAGCTCGCCGACCGCCCAGCCCGCGCCGAGATCGCCGAAGTCGATCACTCCGTCGGGCAGCGGACCGCCGTCGACCACGACGTTGTCGTCGGTCAGATCGCCGTGGATCAGCTGCACCGGCAGCGCCTCCGCGAGCGGGTCCACCACCGCGCGCGCCTGGGCGACCGCGTCGCGGATCACCCTCGCGGAGCGCCGCGGGACCCGGGAGATCAGGGCGTCGACGACGTCGACCGCCCGGCGGAGATCCCACTGGCCCGGCTCGTCGAGGTCGTCGAGCGGCTGCACAGCGAGCGCCAGATCGACCTGCGCGGCCAGCGTCCCCATCGCGCGGACGACGGCGGGGGAGAGGTAGCCCGAGCCGGACAGCGTACGGCCGGGCACGAAGTCGAGCAGCCGAGCGACGCCTCCGCCCTCCTCGTGCAGGGCCCGGCCGTCGCGGTCGGGGCGGGCGCGCGGCAGGCGCAGGTCGGGCAGGTGCTCGGCGAGCCGAGCCACCGCCTCCGTCTGCGCGGCGACGACCCGGAGCGGGGTCGCCGGGTTCGCGATCTTGAGCAGGAGGCGGTCGCCGACCAGCACGTTGCGGTCCTGATTGCTGCCGAGCTCGCGCAGCGGTCCCTCCACGGCGTAGCGGTCGCGGAGGAACGCGGCGGCGGCGCGCTCGTCGAGCGGCGGAGGGGGCGGCGGGGCGGCGAAGGGATCGGACGGCATGCGGAGTCCTGTCGTGCGGGGAGCGGGTGCCTCCATGATCGCGCGTGACGGCCGCGCGCGGCGATCGATCGGTCGCGAACGGCTCCCGCCGGCCGGTCGGACAGGCCGTCCGCGACGGATCGACCGGGCGCGGACCGGGTGGACGAGTGCCCGCGCCTAGGCCGGCGCGTACGCCGCCGGGTCGAAGCGCCCGAGCTCCTCGCGGAACGCGAAGGCGAAGTCGGGCCAGAGCAGGGTCAGGCGGCGGCTCGCCGCGTCGACGTACCAGCTCTCGCAGCCGCCGTTCGTCCAGACGGTGTCGGCGCTCAGCGCATCCACCCGCGCGACGGAGGCGGCCTCGGCCTCGGCGGTGACCTCGAGCACGTCGATCCCGGAGGTCTCCCGGTGATCGAGCGCGGCGAGCACGTAGTCGATCTGCGTCTCGATCATGTGGATCGCGGAGTTGTGGCCGAGACTCGCGTTGGGCCCGTTGATCACGAAGAGGTTCGGGAAGCCGTGGACCGTGGTCGAGTCGTAGGCCGACATCCCATCGGCCCAGCGGTCGGCGAGCAGCAGTCCGTCGCGGCCGCGGATCCGGCGGGCGAAGGGCGGTCGCGTGGAGTGGAAGCCGGTCGCGAAGACCAGCACGTCGACCTCGTGGGCGGCCCCGTCGTCGCCGATCGCCGACGAGCCCTCGATGCGGCGGAGGGGGCTCGGCACCACGCGGACGTGCGGCCCGGTCAGCGCGGGGTAGTAGTCGTCCGAGAGCAGCACCCGCTTGCAGCCGATCTCGTAGTCGGGCGTGAGCACGGCGCGGAGGTCCGGGTCGGCGACCTGCCCGGCGAGGTGGCCGAACGCCTCCGCTCGCAGCCGGTCGATCGCGGCGGGCACGCCGACGCGACCAGCGAAGCCGAGCTCGGCCCGCCAGAAGAGGTCCTCGCGGAGGCGCTCGAGCGCGCCGGGCACGCGGGCGAGCGTCCGGCGCTCCTCGAGCGGGTACTCGCGGTTGCGCCGCGGCACGACGTAGGGCGCCGAGCGCTGGAAGAGCACGACCGACGCCGCCCGCTCGGCCAGGTGCGGCACGATCTGCACGGCGGACGCCCCCGAGCCGACGATGCCGACCCGCGCGCCGTCGAGGTCGACGTCGTGCCGCCAGCGAGCGGAGTGGAACGCCGGCCCCGCGAACGCGTCGAGCCCCGGGATCGCCGGCAGCCGCGGCTCCGACAGCCGCCCCGCGCACACCACGAGCACCGCGGCGGTCCACTCGCCCTGCGAGGTGTCCACGCGCCATCGCCGCGACGACTCGTCGAACACCATCTCGAGCACCTCGGTGCCGAGCCGCAGGTGCGCGGTCAGCCGCTCGCGCTCGACGACCCGCTCGAGGTAGCCCTGGATCTCGGCGCCCGGCGCGTAGAAGGCCGACCAGTCCGGCTCCGGCGCGAAGGAGTACGAGTAGAGGTGCGAGGGGATGTCGCACGAGACGTTCGGGTAGTCGTTGTCGCGCCACGTCCCGCCGACGCGCTCGGCGCGCTCGAGCACCGCGAAGGAGGCGCCGCCGCGGCGCGCGAGGCGGGTCGCGGCGCCGATCCCGGCGAACCCGGCGCCGATGATCAGGACGTCGACGTCCATCAGACCCTCATCCGCGGCAGGACGGAGCCTGCCGGGTCGCGCCGCGGGTCGGCGAGGAAGTGCTCGAGCACGGCGAGCAGCTCGGCGGGGCGCTCGGCGAGTACCGCGTGGCCGGAGTCGACCACCGCGTACCGGGCGTCGTCGATCGCACCGAGCAGCGCCTCCGCGCCCTCGACACCCACGACGGAGTCGGCGGTGCAGCCGACCACGAGCACCGGGATGCGGAGGCGACCGGCCGCCGCGCTCGAGTCGGCGCGGGCGGCCTCGACGAGCAGGTCGGAGTCGACGGCGAGCGGCGAGGGGTGTCCGGGGCCGAGCGCGGCGGGCGAGCGGACGGCGACCAGGCGCGCGAGATCCGCGCGGGCCTCCGCAGGCAGCGTCCGCCAGAGCCGGGCCAGCGTGACGAGCCGCTCGGTCGGCCGCAGCCAGCCGGCGACGAGGGCGAGGGCCCGGACGCGCGCATCGGCCCCGGCCGCGGCGATCGCGACCGCGGAGCCGAGCGAGTGGCCGATGATGACCGCCTCGCGGGCGCCGAGGTGGTCGAGCACCGCGCTCACCGCGCCCGCGTGATCGTCGAGCCCCTCGAGATCGAGGGCCGCGACCCTCCGCCGACGCGCGAGCATCGGGAGCAGCAGGGCCGTGTCGTCCTGCAGGCCCCGGCCCGGCCCGGTGACCAGGAGCACGACGGACGCGTCGGGACGCCCCGCGGTGAGCAGCCGGACGGGACGCCCGCCGACGAGGATCGACTCGTCGCTGACGACCGAGGCCTGGCGCTCGAGGAACTCGGCGCGCCGGGTCATGACACGCGGCGGATCCGCGACTCGCGCACCGGGAGCAGCGGTCGCACGACCGGCCGCAGCACCCGCTCGGCCGCGACGCTCCCGTAGTCGGTGGTCCGCTGCCGCCACGGCCGGCCGAGCTCGCCCGCGATCCGGGCCACGGTCGCGATGTCGAGCGAGCGGTGCGCCTCCGCGCCCAGCTCGGGGGTCGACCCGTCGAGCAGCAGGCCGCCGAGGTCGTCGGCCCCGCCGCGCAGGAGGACCTGCGAGGCGTGCAGTCCGAGCTTGGTCCACGCGGTCTGCACGTGGGCGATGCGGCCGTGCAGGAGGAGGCGCGCCACCGCGTGCACGGCCCGCGTCTCGCGCAGGGTCGGCCCGCCGCGCGTCGCGCGGACGACCGCGGGAGGCGCCTCCGCCGGCACGAACGGCATGGCGATGAACTCGGTGAAGCCGCCCGTCTCGTCCTGGATCCCGGCGAGGGTGCGCAGGTGCGCGATCTGCTGCTCCGGCGTCTCGACGTGGCCGTAGACCATCGTCGCGGTCGAGCGCAGCCCGGCGCGGTGGGCGGCGGTGACCGACTCCCGCCAGGCCGCGACGCTCGGGTCCGTCCCCTCGCTGAGGAGGCGGCGGACGTCGTCGTCGAGGATCCGCGCGGCGGTGCCCGGGACCGAGTCGACTCCGGCTCCGCGCAGCGCCGCGAGCATCGCGGGCACGGTGCGCCCCGTCCGCGCAGCGGCGTCGAGGATCTCGGCCGGCCGGAACGCGTGCAGATGCAGCGAGGGCTGGCGCGCCTTCAGCGTCCGCGCGATCAGGAGGAGGTCGTCGCCCGAGTGCTCGGCCGGCAGGGCGCCCTGGAGGCAGAGCTCGGTCGCGCCGAGCGACACGGCCTCGTCGGCGAGGGATCCGAGCCGCTCGGTGCTCAGACCTCCCGCGCCCCACAGCGACGTGTCGACGTTGCGATTGGCGACCACGCTGATCGCGTCCCCGACCGCCTCGCGGCGCACGTCGTCCGCGAGCGCGGCGAGCGCCTCCAGGTCGTCGCCGTCGGCGGCCAGCAGGGCCAGGTAGTCGGAGTCGTCGAGTCCGGCGGGGTCGAGAGCGGCGCGCGCGAGGACAGCGGAGAGCGTCGGAGCCTGCACGCGCGTCGGCGCGTCGAGCGACTCGCGGTACGCCCGCGGCAGCACCGCGGCCGCCTCGTCGGCGAGCCACGACTCCCGGTCGGCGAGCGCGAGCACGTAGGGCTCGACGCGCGGGTCGATCCAGGTCGCGGCGTCGCGGAGGTACTGCGGGTGCGCGGTGAGACGCTCGTGCAGCGTGTACCCCGCGTTCGCGGTCAGGCGCGCGAGGTCGTCGATGTTCGGCCAGGGGCGCTCGGGGTTCACGTGATCGGCGGTCAGCGGGCTGACGCCGCCCCAGTCGTCGATCCCGGCGCGGATGAGCAGCCCCAGCTCCTGCTCGTCGGTCAGGTTCGGCGGCGCCTGGATCGTCACGTCGGCGCCGACGACCAGCCGCGCGACGGCGACGTTGGCGACGTACTCCTGCAGCTCGAGGTCGACCTCGTTCTGCATCGCCGTGCGCGGCTTCGCGCGGAAGTTCTGCACGATGCACTCCTGCACGTGACCCCAGCGCTCGTGCGACTCGCGGATCGCGAACAGCGCGTCGGCGCGCTCGGCGTCGTTCTCGCCGATGCCCAGCAGAACGCCGGTGGTGAAGGGGATGCGGCTGCGGCCGGCGTCCTCGAGCACCCGGAGGCGGAGCGCGGGGTCCTTGTCGGGAGACCCGTAGTGCACGCCGCCCTTCTCGGACCACAGCCGACCGGCGGTCGTCTCGAGCATCATGCCCATCGACGGCGCGACCGGCCGGAGGCGCTGCAGCTCGGCCCACGACATCACGCCGGGGTTGAGGTGCGTGACCATGCCCGTCTCGCTCATCACGAGCACCGCCATGGCGCGCACGTACTCGAGCGTCGACGAGTAGCCGTGCTCGGCGAGCCAGGCCCGCGCGACCGGCCAGCGGTCCTCGGGGCGGTCGCCGAGGGTGAACAGCGCCTCCTTGCAGCCGAGCGCGGCTCCGGCGCGCGCGACCTCGAGGATCTCCTCCGGCTCCATGAACGTCGACTCGCGCTTGGCGGCGAGGCCGCCGGGAGTCTCGACGAACACGCAGTAGTGGCAGCGGTCGCGGCACAGCTTGGTCAGCGGGACGAAGACCTTGCGCGAGTACGTGATCACGCCGGGGCGGCCGCGGCGGGCGAGCCCCTCGTCGCGCAGGCGCCCCGCGGCGTCCAGGAGCGCGTCGAGATCGGCGCCGCGCGCCGAGAGCAGGATCTCGGCCGTGGCGCGCGTGATCGGCTCGCCCTCGGCGAGGCGGGCGAGGACGTCGGCCGTGGGGGCGGTCATGCGGCTCTTCCGGAGGGGTCGGCCGACGCGGAGTCGGCGGGGGAGGAGGTCGGGCGGCTCAGAGCGCGCGCAGTCGCGGCGCCAGATCGCGCTCGAAGGCGTCGAAGAAGCGCTGCTGGTCGTCGCCCGGCGCGTGGAACACCAGGTGGGTGAAGCCGGCGTCGACGTAGGGCTTGATCTGCGCGACCGTCTCGTCGGGGTCGGAGCCGACGATCCAGCGCTTGGCGACCTGCTCGATCGGCAGCTCGTCGGCGGCGTTCTCCATGTCGACCGGGTCGGTCAGGGAGTGCTTCTGCTCGGGAGTCAGCGACAGCGGCGCCCAGAAGCGCGTGTTCTCGAGCGCGAGGGCGGGGTCGGTGTCGTACGAGAGCTTGATCTCGATCATCCGGTCGATGCCCGCGGAGTCGCGCCCGCCGGCCGCCGCGCCCTCCTCGACCGCGGGGAGCAGCTTCTCGGTGTAGAGCTCCATGCCCTTGCCGGAGGTGCAGATGAAGCCGTCGCCCGCCCGGCCGGCGTACTTCGCGACGACAGGGCCGCCCGCGGCGATGTAGACCGGGACGCCGTCCTCGGGCTTGTCGTAGATCGACGCCTCGTGGGTGGAGTAGTACTCGCCGTCGAAGGTGACGCGGTCGCCGGCCCACAGGGCGCGCATGAGGCGCACGGCTTCGCGCAGGCGCGCGAAGCGCTCCTTGAAGTCGGGCCAGGTCTGCTCGCCCGCACCCTGGTAGCCGGTGGCGACCTCGTTGAGCGCCTCTCCGGTGCCGACGCCGAGCATGATGCGGTCGGGGTAGAGCACGCCGAGCGTGCCGAAGGCCTGCGCGATCACGGCCGGGTTGTAGCGGTAGTGCGGAGTCATGACGGAGGTGCCGAGGCGGATGGTCGACGTCCGCTCCCCGGCCGCCGCGAGCCACGCGAGCGAGAACGGCGCGTGGCCGCCGGTGTGGCGCCAGGGCTGGAAGTGGTCGGAGACGACGGCGCTCTCGAAGCCGTGCCGCTCGGCGGCGACCGCGAGCTCGACGAGCTCACGCGCCCCGAACTGCTCCGCCGATGCCTTGTACCCGAGCGTGATCGTCATCTGCAGCCTTCGTCAGAGGGTGGGGCCGCCCCGACTCGAGGCGGCCCTTCCATTCTGCGCCTGTGCGGGAGGCGATCGGGACGCGTCAGGCGGACGGACCGGCGATGTTGACCATCCAGTTCACTCCGTAGCGGTCGGTGAGCATCCCGAACCGGTCGCCCCACGGCGAGTCCGAGAGCGGCATCGAGACGGAGCCGCCGTCGGCCAGGGAGTCCCAGTAGCCGCTCAGCTCGGCGTCGTCGTCGCCGAACAGCGAGACGGTGATCCGGGAGCCCTCCTCGTAGGTCATCGAGCTCGGGGTGTCGGACGCCATCAGGATCAGGCCGTTCGGCGTGGTCAGCTGCGAGTGCATGATCAGGTCCTGCTCGGCCGGATCCTCGCTCGCGTGGAAGTCGGCGAAGGTGCTCGACTGCAGCTCCCCTCCGAAGACCGATCGGTAGAACTCCATCGCCTCGCGAGCGTTGTCGCGGAAGCCGATGTAGGGGCTGAGACTGGTGGACATGGGGCGCCTTCCTGTCGGGAACGCGCCCAGTATCGACCCGGCCGAGCCCGCGGGCAACGACCCGATTCAGACCTCCGCGCGTGTCGGGGGGTTCGCGCCCGCGCGCGACGTCGTGATGCCGGCGACCCGCGCCGCCCAGTGCCCGATCGCCCGGAGCGACGGCTCGTCGAGCAGCATCCCGTTCGGCGCGCCCAGGCCCTGACGGAACGCCTCGTCGAGGATCGCCCCCATCGCGGAGTCCCCCGCGCCGATCGTGTCGGCGACGACGATCCGCGCGGCCGGCACGGTCGCCCGGGCGCCGGCGGAGGCGAGCAGCAGCCCGTCGGCGCCGCGGGTCACCACGGCGAGCTGCGCGCCGAGCGAGAGCAGGCGCGTCAGCACCTCGTCGAGCTGCATCGTCGGGTAGAGCCACTCGGCGTCCTCGTCGCTGAGCTTGACGATCTCGCAGGCCGCCGCGACGCGCTCGAAGCGCGCGAGGGCGTCACGGTGCTCGCCGACGAGGGCGGGGCGGATGTTCGCGTCCACGCTCGCCGTGACGCCGGCGGGCAGCGCCTCGAGGAGCTCGAGCACCGCGGAGCCGCCCGGCTCGAGGTAGACCGCGATGGACCCGGTGTGCACGTGGGAGGCCCGGGTCGGGTCCGCGGCGGGCGGGTTCCAGGAGAGGTCGAAGACGTACTCGGCCGAGCCGTCCTCGCGGAGCACCGCGCGGGCGGTCGAGGTGCGCTCGGAGTCGCCGCGGAGCACCTCGACCCCCGAGGCGCCGAGGTGCTCGGCGATGCGCCGGCCGCGGGTGTCGTCGGCGATGTCGGTGACGAGCGTCGCCTCGCGCCCGAGCCGGGCGAGGGTCAGCGCGACGTTGGCGGGAGACCCGCCCACGTGCTCGGTGCTCGCGCCGTCGCGCTCGACGATGTCGATCAGCGCTTCGCCGATGACGAGGACTCGGGGCGCCGCGCTGTCGCGGCCGTTGTCGGAGGACATGCCGCCATCATGCCGCGTCGCGCGGCATCGGGGTGAGAGGCCGTGCGCACGCGATCGCGCGAGCGGCGACTCCGCCGGTCAGCCTCGGTCGCCGGCGCCGGCGAGCACCTCGTCGACCGTCGTGAGCGTGATCAGCGGCGCGTACAGGGCCATGGCGTCCAGCGCCCGCCGGTGGTCGGCCTCGGAGGCGCCCGCGCACGCGTCCGCCACCACCCTCACGTGGACTCCCGCGTCCGCCGCGGCGAGCGCCGTCGACAGCACGCAGCAGTCGGTCGAGACGCCGGTGAGGACCAGCTCGCGGGACGCGTCGAGGGCTGACTCGAGCTCGGACCCCCACTTGCCGAACGTCGTCGCCGTCACCGTCCGGTGCCCCTCGAACCCGTCGACCAGTTCGTAGAGACGGTCGCCCTCCGGCACGAGTGCGAACGGCCAGTCGCGGTAGTAGGGGATCCACGCGCCGGTCGGCTCGGCCGGCGCGACGAAGCGGGTCGTCACGACGCGCTCGCCGAAGGCCGGGATCAGGCGCCGGGTGCCCTCCGCCGCCCGGGCGAACTCGCCGGAACCCCACGGCGACTCCGGATCGGCGAAGACGTGCTGCAGGTCGATCGCGACCAGGAGGCTCATGCGTCGCGCTCCTGCCGGCGCACGGCCGACCGCGAGAGCAGGAGCGTGCCCGCGAAGCCGATGACGAGCGCCACCAGCACGCCGAGGTTCGCCCCCGCCCACGCGCCGTCGCGACCGCCGATGGGCCCGAGCAGGTAGCCCTCCCACTCGAAGCCGGGGGCGTAGCTGACGACGAGCCCCCAGCCGATGACCGAGCCGATCACGACGAGCAGGACCGGAGCGATCGAGACGCTGCCGTAGCGCCCGCGGGAGTCGTAGAGCGCCTCCTGGTCGTAGTCGCGGCGGCGGAGGACCAGATCGGCGAGGAACACGCCGAGCCAGCCGGCGATCGGGACGCCGAGGGTGATCAGGAAGCCCTGGAACGGGCCGAGGAAGTCGCCCGCGATGAACACCACGTAGATCGCGCCGAGCACCATCAGCACGCCGTCGATGCCGGCGGCGACCGGGCGCGAGACCTTGAGGCCGGTGCTCAGCAGCGCGAGGCCCGACGAGTAGATGTCCATGACCGCGCCGCCGATCAGCCCGAGGAGCGCCACGACGATGAACGGGAGCAGGAACCAGGTCGGCAGGATGCTCGCGAGGGCGCCGATCGGGTCGGCGGCGATCGCGTCCGAGAGATCGCTCGACGACGCCGCGAGCAGCAGGCCCACGACCACCAGCACGACCGGCGCGACCGCGCCGCCGACGGTGGTCCAGCCGATCACGCCCGCGGTGCGCGCCGTGCGGGGCAGGTAGCGGGAGTAGTCGGCCGCCGCGTTTAC
The DNA here is from genome assembly GCF_009834225.1 of Rathayibacter sp. VKM Ac-2759. NCBI lineage: Bacteria > Bacillati > Actinomycetota > Actinomycetes > Micrococcales > Microbacteriaceae > Rathayibacter > Rathayibacter sp. VKM Ac-2759. Next base: position 2,748,742 of record NZ_CP047176.1, on the reverse strand, counting down.
CCAGCCGAGCCCGAAGCCCGTCATCATGAACACGAGGCCGCCGATGACGGATGCGCCCGAGCCGGCGGGGAGGCTCGCCACCGCGTCCAGGTCGATGCGGTCGAGCACGAGGACGACGTAGACCACGGTGAGCACCGCGGTGGCGATGGTGATCGCGAGCTGCAGCCGCATGATCAGCCGGAAGCCTGCGATCCCCGCGACCACGATCAGGGCGGCGACGACGATCAGCGCGACGACCTTGGTCAGCACGCCGCCGTCCCAGCCGAACTCCTCGAACACGGTCGCGGTCGCGAGCACCGCGAGCGAGGCGAGGACCGTCTCCCAGCCCACGGTGAGCAGCCACGAGATCACCGCGATCAGGCGGTTCCCGTCGACGCCGAAGGCCGCCCGGCTGAGCACCATCGTCGGGGCGGAGCCGCGCTTGCCCGCCACCGCGACGAACCCGCAGAAGAGGAAGGAGAGCACGATGCCCACCACGCTCACCGCGGTCGCCTGCCAGAACGAGAGCCCGAAGCCGAGCAGGAACGAGCCGTAGCTCAGCCCGAGCACCGACACGTTGGAGGCGAACCACGGCCAGAACAGGTCGCGCGGGCGGCCGTGCCGCTCCGACTCCTGGATCGTGTCGAGCCCGTTGAGCTCGATGCCGCCTGCGGGGCGGACGGACGGTTCGGGAGAGGTCATCGCATCCCTCGTTCTCGCGCGGAGTGGCGCCGGAGCGCCGACGGTGCATCGAATCTATCCCCGCCGGGGCGGCCGATCGGCCGGAGTCCGCGATCAGGGGCGTCTAGTCGCCTGTGGAGGAGCGATCCAGCAGCCGGCGCAGCGTCTCGAGGTCGTCGGCCACGCGCGCGCAGTCGTCATCCCACTCGTCGAGGGTCATCCCCGGCCGCCGGCGGACCGTGAACGCGACCTCCGCCCCGTCGCCGTTCACCAGGATCCGCAGCGGATTGTCGACCGAGGTCCCGTCGGGCAGCGTGACCACGTGATCCGCCACGCCGAACGGATTGCGCGGAGCGAAGCGCACCTCGACGCGCCCCATCGGCGAGTCGGCGAACCAGCGGCCGTCCGCCTCCTCGACCGACGCGGAGGCGAGTCCCTCGGCCCAGAGCGGCAGGTTCGCGGGGTCGACGACGAAGTCGTACACCTCGGTGGCCGGGGCGTCGATCACGACGCCCACCGGGCGGGATTCGAACAGGGTCATCGGAGTGTCCTCTCGTCGTCGGCCTCGGCCGCGAAGCTCGCGACCAGGAGCGAGGCGAGGGTGATCCGCTCGAGGATCCCCTCGATGCTCACCGACTCGCCGCGGGCGTGCGCACCCTCGCCGGGAGCGCCCAGTCCGTCGAGCACCGGGATGCCGAGCGCCGCGATCAGGTTGCCGTCGCTGGCGCCTCCCACCGCGGTCTCGGTCAGCGGGAGGTCGATGGTGCGCGCGATCCGCTCGGCGCGGCGGAACAGCGCCGCGACGGCGGCCGTCCGCTCGAAGACCGGGCGCTGCCACGAGCCGCGCACCTCGATCCGGATCCGCGGGTCCGACGCCTCGAGCGCGTTCATCTCGGCCTCCACCCGCGCCGCCTCCGCCGAGCCGCGGATCCGCGCCTCGAGCTCGAGGCGCACCCGCCCGGTCGTGACATTGACGCGCTGGCCACCGCCGACCAGCCCGATGTTGACGGTGGTGCCGGCGTCGGGCCGTGCGATGGCCAGGATGCGGGGGATGAGCTCGCCGAGCTCGTGGATCGCGCTCGCGCCCTTCTCGGGCTCGACCCCCGCGTGCGCCTCCACCCCGACGATGTCGACCACGAAGTTGCCGATGCCCTTGCGCGCGGTCTTCACCGCGTCGCCGATGGCGCCCTCGAAGACGAGTGCCGCCTCCGCCCCCCTGCTCTGGCGCTCGAGGAACCCCCGGGAGGAGAGGCTGCCCACCTCCTCGTCGCCGTTGACCACGAGGCGCACGGCGGGGTGGTCGAGGCGCGCGTGCCGCAGCGCCGCGACCAGCCAGACCATCTGCACGAGGCCGACCTTCATGTCGTAGGTGCCGGGTCCGCTCAGCCGGTCGCCGTCGACGGCGAAGGGCCACGAGCGGGTGGTGCCGAGCGGCCAGACGGTGTCGTAGTGGCCGAGCAGCGCGAGGAACGGGCGGGAGCCGCGGGCGCCGCGGCCGGGGGACGAGCCCTGGAAGGTCCAGCTGGTGGCGCGCGGAGCGTCCTGCTCGCGGAGGTGCTCGACCTCGGCCGCGTGGCCGAGGCGCTCGCCGACCCAGTGCACGAGGTAGGCGTGCAGCTCCTCGAGCGCCTCCAGCGAGTCGCTGGGGCTCTCGATCATGACCAGGTGGCGGATGTCGTCGAGGATGTGGCCGCGGTTGTCGCGGAGGAAGGTGCGCACGCGCGCGGCGTCGGCGGCATCGGGGAAGGTCACCGTACCCGGAGTACCAGAGTGGGCGCGCCGGCGCGAACCGGGCGCCCCGGACTGAACCGCCGGGCCCCCCGCTACGTTGAAAGGAGAGAGGTGGAGATGTCCGAGGATCAGGCCGAGATGCTGCGTGCGCTGCACGACGAGCACTCCGCTGCGCTGTGGAGGTTCGTCCTCCGGCTCACCGGAGACCGCCATCTCGCCGAGGACGTGGTCCAGGAGGCGCTGCTGCGCGCCTGGAAGCACCCCGAGATCCTCGCTCAGGGCGAGTCCGCAGCCCGCTCCTGGCTCTACACCGTCGCCCGCAACCTCGTCATCGACGACCGCCGGAGCGCCCGCCACGCCCGCGAGTTCGGCACCGACGAGGTCCCCGAGCGCGCGCACGCCGACCGCACCGACCAGGTGCTCGACGCCTGGCTGCTCTCGGACGCGCTGAGCGGGATCAGCCACGACCACCGCGCCGTCATCGTGCACGCCTACTACGGCGGGCGCAGCGTCAGCGAGATCGCCGAGCTGCTCGGTATCGCTCCCGGCACGGTCAAGTCGCGGATGCACTACGGGATGCGGGCGCTCAAGCTCGCCCTGCAGGAGCGGGGGGTGACCGAGCTGTGAGCGACGAGATCCAGCACGAGGACGAGTACCGCGACTGGGACGCGGCCTACCTGCTCGGCGCGCTCTCGGCGAGCGACCGCCGGGCCTACGAGCTGCACCTGCGCGCGTGCCGGGGCTGCCGCGACGGGCTCGCCGAGTTCGTCCCCCTGCCGGGGCTGCTCGCCCACCTCCCGCACGACGAGGCTCTGAGCCTGCTCGAGGCACCCGAGGAGCGCCGGCTCGAGGCCGCGCCGCCCGCGCTCCTGCCGAGACTCGCCGCGACCGCCGCCTCCGTCCGCCGGCGAACGCACTGGAGGATCGCCGGTCTCGTCCTCGCCGCGGCCGGAGTCTCGGCCGCGGCCGCCCTCGCGCTCCCGCTCGTGGTCGGCCCGTCGCTCCCGTCCGTCGAGACCGCGGGCGCCACCGTCTCGCTGGCGAGCGCCCCCGGTGTGCCGGTCGAGGCGACGGTGCAGTTCGTCTCGGAGGAGTGGGGCACGCGGATCGACATGGACTGCAGCTGGGGCGCGCCGGCCGGTGACACCGGCTCGTACCCGGGAGGCGTCGGCTACGTCATGTACGTGACCGACACGTCGGGCGCGACCGAGCCCGTCGGATCGTGGACCAGCACGCCGGGCAGCACCATGCACCCGACCCTCGCCACCGGCCTCGCCCTCGCCGAGATCGCGGCTGTCGAGGTCCGCGTGCAGGACTCCGGCGACGTCATCCTGACCGGATCGCCCTGACCGGTGCGGCCGGATTCCCAGGTGAGGACACCCGACACTGAGTAGCTTCTCAGTCATGACGATCGCGACCCTCGCCCTCGCCCCGGCGTCCCTGGCCACCGCCTCCTCCTCCGACAGCATCGACGAGCTCTCCGGACTCGTCGGCATCGCCGCCCGGGTGATCGCCGCGCTCGGCGAGGTCGGCGTCGGTCTGCTGACCCTGATCGAGACGGTGTTCCCGCCCATCCCGAGCGAGCTGGTGCTGCCGCTCGCGGGGTTCCTCGCGCAGCAGGGGCGGATGAACCTCGTGCTCGTGATCGTGACCGCGACCCTCGGTGCCTACCTCGGCGGGCTGGTCCTGTACTGGCTCGGCTACCGCATCGGCACCGAGCGCTCGATCCGCCTGCTCTCCAAGCTCCCCCTCGTGGACCGCGAGGACTTCGAGAAGGCGGTCGGCTGGTTCCGGCGTCACGGCACCTGGGCGGTGCTGTTCGGCCGGCTGATCCCGGGCGTCCGGAGTCTGATCTCGCTCCCCGCGGGATCGGAGCGGATGAACCTCCTCCTCTTCTCGGGCCTCACGATCCTCGGCTCCGGCGTCTGGAACGGCCTGCTGATCGGGCTCGGCGCCGCACTCGGGACGCAGTACGAGCTCGTCGACCAGTACGCCGGGGTGCTCGACGCGATCATCTACGGAGCGATCGGCGTCCTGTTCCTGCTGCTGGTGCTCCGCAGCGTCCGTCGCCACCGGGCCGCGAAGGCCGGCCGCCGGCACTGACCAGGTGCTCGACGGGCCCTCGGGCCCGCCCGGGCGGAGGCGACGCGGTCGGAGCCGACGCGCGCAAGGCCGTGTCGGGCGGCGTCCCCGTGCCCTAACGTTCGACGTGTCAGCCCCCTCCGACGCGAAGGAACTCCATGTCCGAGACCACCCCCGCGCCCACGATGTCCCGCACCGCCGTCGAGCGCGGCTGGATCATCGGCGTCTCCCTGATCGCCATCGTCCTCGGGGTGATCGGCGTCCTCATCCCGGGGCCGACGCTGCTCACCGTCGCCATCGTCTTCGGCATCCACCTGATCGCGGCGGGCGTGTTCCGCCTCCTGCTCGCGTTCACCGCGTCGCGGCTGGAGGCGCGCGTCCGCTGGGTCGCGGGGCTCCTCGGCGCGCTCATCCTGGTCGCCGGCATCCTGTGCCTCTCGAACCCGTTCGAGTCGCTCAGCGTGCTCGGCCTGGTGATCGGTGTGGGCTGGATCCTCGACGGCGTCTCGAGCATCACGAGCGGACGCACGGTCGCCGGCCCCGCATGGCTGCCGATCGCGGCGGGCATCGCCTCGGTGATCGCGGGCGTGCTCACGATCATCATGCCGGTGCTCGCGCTGGCCTCCTTCGTCACCGTCGTCGCGATCCTCCTCATCGTCGTCGGCGTCTCGGGCCTCCTGCTCCTGCCGGGCCGCACCAAGAAGGACTGATCCGAGGTCCCGTGCCCGACTCCGATCCCGACCTCGTCCCCGAGCTGCTGGTCGGCGACCTCGACCGCAGCCTCGCCTTCTGGTGCGGGCCGTGCGGCTTCACCGTCCGCTACTCCCGTCCCGAGGAGGGCTTCGCCTACCTCGTCTCGGGCGGTGCCCACGTGATGCTCGACCGGATCGGGCTCACCCGCGACTGGATCACCGCGCCGCTCGAGCGTCCTCTCGGCCGCGGCCTGAACCTGCAGATCCGCGTCGCCGACGCCGACGCGATCGCCGATGCGCTCGCCGCGGCCGGCATCGAGCTCTTCGCGCCGCCCGAGACCCGCTGGTACCGGGTGGGCGAGGAGGAGGCGGGCGTCCGCCAGGTCCTCGTCACCGATCCCGACGGCTACCTCCTCCGCTTCCAGTCGCCGCTGTCGCGGAGGCCGGTGGAGCGCGCCTACAGCGTCGACACCCTCCCGGAGTCGCGCGGCGTCATGCCAGCGGAGGACGCCGTCGCCCGGTCCGGGCTGCTTGTCTCGACTCCATGAGCATCTCTCCGACCACCGGCACGCTGCCGCTGGTGCCTCCGGCTCCCGCGGACGACCTCGAGCCCGACCTCGACGGTGCCGAGCGGCGCGTCGTCCGCCCCGCCGACCTCGTCTCGGCGCTCACCGGCGTCGCCCTCGCCTTCTACTCGCTCTTCGTCTTCGCCGTCACCCAGTGGCAGTACCTCGGCCCCGACGTCGACAGCGTGAGCACCCTCGGCTGGCTCGCTCCGCTGCTCGCGGGCGCCCTCTGCGTCCTCGCCCCGGCGGTCTCGGTCGGTGCGCGAGTCCTCGCCCGTCGCCCGTCAGAGCGCCGGGAGGTCGCCGAGTGATCGCGTCGACGAGGCCCGCCGTCGCCGGCCCGGCGCTCGGAGTCGCGGAGGAGCTCCTCGCCCGCGCGGGCTGTCTCCGCCTCGGGTACCCCTGGGTCCGCGGCGCGGCCGGCTCGCCGGTCGTCGACCTCGCCCTCCTCGAGACGCACGCGGGGCTCCTCGATCTGTCGGAGGAGGCGGTCGTGCGCATCGCGCTCTCGCTCGCGACCGGCCGCCCCGTCGACCTGCGCAGCGCCCTCGGCTACCTCACCCGCGACCACGCCGAGCTGGTGATGACCGCGGTCGCGTGCGCCGGCGGACACGACCGTGCGGCGAGCCGGATCCGCGTCGTCGACGGCGAGCGCCGCGTCGAGATCGCGCCGCCGCTGGCCGCCTGGACGCTCTGACGCCCGCTCCCCAGGACAGGATCGACGCCCCTCCGCGTCGCTACGGTCTTTCGGATGTACCCGGTTTAGGGTGTCCGTGTGCAACGTGTCGACGATTTCCCAGGAGCCGGACCGGTGGCGACCTCACCCGAATCCGGTGACCCGCGGGAGGCGTCCTCCCTCCAGCTCCCGCCCACCGCCACCACCCCCGGTCAGGTGACCAGCGGCGAGGCCGGCTATCAGGGAGGCAACGTCGCCGACCCCGTGTGGCAGTCGTGGCGCGAGGAGCTCGCCAAGGTCGGCGGTCCCTCGCCGCTCCTGCACTTCGTCGACTCGCCGCGCACGCGCATCGAGCTCTCGACCACGCACCCCGGCGGCCTGCCGCCCTTCATCTCGGGCAAGACGACGCTCCTGTCCTCGCTGATCCGCGACGAGCTGGCTCTGCGCACGGCGAAGAACGCGGCGGCGGCGATCACCGACAAGGGGATCGAGCTGCGCTCGGTGCGCGGCATCGAGGGCGTCCACCTCGCCATCGGCCTCGCGCAGTGGCGCGCTGGAGAGACGGAGTTCACCGCTCCCGTCCTCCTGCGTCCGCTCGCGATCCGCCGCTACGGCCGCGACTTCGAGCTGAAGCTCAAGGGCCAGCCCTACTTCAACCCGCAGCTCGCCCGCGCCCTGAAGCAGCAGTTCGGCATCACGATCGACCCCGAGCAGTTCGTCGAGCTCGCCGTGCAGAACGGCGTCTTCAAGCCGCAGCCGGTCATCGACCAGCTGCGCGGGTCGACGTCGCACCTGCCGTGGTTCGCCGTGCACCCCCGCCTCGTCGTGTCGAGCTTCGCCGACGTCGCGGGCGACATGCTCCGCGACGCCCGGATGCTCGAGCACCCCGTGCTCGACGCCGTCGCCGGCAACCCGGCCGCGAAGCGCGCCCTGCAGCAGTCGCAGAAGGTGGCGTCGATCATCCCGCAGGACGAGCGTCCTCCCGCGACCGACAACCTCCTGCTCGACGCCGACGCCGAGCAGGAGCAGGTCATCGCGAACATCGCGGCCGGCAACTCGCTCGTCGTGAAGACGCTCCCCGGCACCGGCGGGACGCAGACGATCGTCAACGCGATCGGCGCCCTCGCCGCTCAGCACAAGCGCGTCCTCGTCGTCAGCGCCCGTCGCTCGAGCCTCGACAGCATCCACCAGCGCCTGCTCTCGGCGGGCCTCGGCGGCATCGCGGTGGGCCCGCGGACGCTGCGCCGCGACCTGATCCAGTCGATCGGTCGCAACGAGAAGGCGGCACGCCCCTCCGTCAGCGAGATCGACGACGCCCTGCTGCGCCTGCGCAAGGTGCTGCTCGACTACCGAGGCGCGCTCTCGCGCCGCGACGGGAGCTTCGGAGTGTCGGCGCTGCAGGCCCTCGAGGAGCTGGCGCGGCTCTCGCAGCTGCGCACGCCTCCGTCGACGACCGCCCGCCTCGACCGCCGCGCCGTCACCGCCCTCGCGCACAGCCGCCCCGAGGCGACGCGCATGCTCATCGAGTCGGCCCGCCTCGGCGAGTTCCGCTACGGACCGGGCGACTCGCCCTGGTACGGCGCGCACTTCGAGTCGACCGCCGACGCCGAGGCCGCGCACGAGCTCGCGAAGCGCCTGCACCTGCGCGACCTGCCGCGCCTGCTCGACCGCGCGCAGGACGTCATCGGGCAGACCAGGATGCGCCCGTTCGAGTCGGTCGCCGAGCTCGGCATCTACCTGCGCCTGCTGCAGGACGTCCGCGACACCCTCGACAAGTTCCAGCCCGCCGTCTTCGACCGCTCGATCCAGGACCTGATCGTCGCGACGTCGCCGCGCCGCGACGCCGCCGAGATGTCCTCGACGAACCGCCGGCGCCTCAAGAAGCTCGCCCGCGAGTACATGCGCCCGGGTGCCCACGTCACCGACCTCAACGCGGCACTGCGCCGGGTGCAGCAGCAGCGGACGCTGTGGCAGCGCTACGCGGTCGCCGGCACCGTTCCCGAGGTGCCGGTCGGCGTGGCCGACGTCCAGGTCGCCTTCCAGCACGTCTCCGACCAGCTCGGGCGCCTCGACGAGCCGCTGGGGCGCCTGGGGAGCACCAGCCAGCTCGCGTCGCTGCCCCTCGCGGAGCTGCTCTCGATGGTCTCGGGTCTCGCCGAGGACAGCGAGGTGCTGGCGAACCTCCAGGAGCGCACGACGCTCCTCTCGACGCTGCGCGAGTGGGGCCTCGACCCGCTGCTGACCGACCTCTCGCGCCGCCACGTGCCGGCGGAGCTGGTCGCGATCGAGCTCGACCTCGCCTGGTGGCGCTCGGCCCTCGAGATCATGCTGACCGACGAGCGAGCGCTCCTCGGCGGCAACACCGGGGTGCTCGACCGCCTCGAGGCCGACTTCAAGCTCGTCGACGAGGCGCACGCCGCCTCGAGCGCCGAGCTGCTCGCCTGGAAGCTGTCCGAGACCTGGAAGATCGGACTCGTCGACTGGCCCCAGGAGCGCGACGCGCTGCGGGCGCTGCTGCGCACCGAGGCGGCGACCACGCCCCAGGAGCTGCAGAAGGCGGCGCCGCACCTCTCGCGGGTGCTCGCTCCGGCCTGGCTCGCCTCGCCGTACGAGGTGCACAGGATCGGCACCGAGACCACGTTCGACGCGGTGTTCCTCGTCGACGCCGGTGCCACGACCCTCGCCGAGAACGTCGGAGCGATCCGCCGCGCGAAGCAGATCGTCGCGTTCGGCGACCCCGTCACGCAGACCCCCACTCCGTTCGGCCTGCGGGTCGACGAGGCGGTCGAGTTCGGCAACGCCGCATCGCGCACCGATGTCGAGGCTCTGCACGCGCAGTCGGCGCTGGCCCGCCTCGGCGAGCTGCTCAACACCGTCACCCTGACCCGCAGCTACCGGGCCGGCGGCGAGGATCTGGCTGAGCTCGTGAACCGCCGCTTCTACGGCGGGCGCATCGACTCCCTGCCGTGGGCCGGCTCGTTCCTCGGCCACGACTCGCTCCGGTTCCACTACATCGCCAGCGGCCACGGCATGCCCGAGAACGACTCCGGAGCCGTCGAGTCCGTCGATGCCGAGGTCGCGAAGGTCGTCGAGCTGGTCCTCGAGCACGCGGTCATCCGCCCGCGCGAGTCGCTCATGGTCATCACCGCGAGCCCGCGCCACGCGGTGCGGGTGCAGCAGGCCGTGCTCACCGCGTTCGCCAAGCGCGCCGACCTCAACGACTTCATCCTCGGAGACCGGCCGGAGCCGTTCGCGGTGGTCACGCTCGAGCAGTCGGTCGCGCAGAGCCGCGACCGGGTCATCTTCTCGATCGGCTACGGGCGCACGCCGCACGGCCGCCTGCTGTCGAACTTCGGCGCCCTCGCGGAGCCCGGGGGAGAGCGCCTGCTCGCCGTCGGCATGACGCGGGCCCGGCGCTCGATGGACATCGTCTCGTGCTTCCGTCCGGGAGACATCGACGAGTCGCGCATGCGCTACGGCATGGTCGCGCTCGCGCAGGTGCTGCAGGAGGCGGAGGACCGCGTCCAGCCCAGCGACCGCGACGACTACTCCGAGCCGATGCTCGTCGACCTCGCCGCCCGCCTCGAGCGCCGCGGGCTCCGCGTCAACATCGGGCACAAGGGCAAGCTCGCGCTCGTCGCGGCCCACGGGACGCGCGCGGTCGTCGTCGAGACCGACCGCGACGTCAGCACGCAGAGCCTGCGGGTGTCGCTGCGGCTGCGTCCCGAGCTGCTGCGCCGCCTCGGCTGGCACTACCTGCGGGTGCACAACTTCGAGCTGTTCGCCGACCCCGAGGCCGTGGCCGCGCGCGTCGCGGGTCTGATCGGCGCACCGACCGACGAGGCGTCCACCGGTCCGATCGCGGTGCCCGCGGGTGCCGGCCCGAACGAGACGCAGCCGATCGCGCCGCTGCCGCGCGACTGACCGTGGGGGAGGGCCTGTCGCCCGCCGGTTCCGACCGACCGCTGCGGCGGTCGCGCGGCGGCCGGCGGGCCACCCTGCCGGCGAAGCCCGGCACCGATCCGTCGCCTCACGACACCCCGATCCCCGATCCGGAGGCGCCGCCCGCTCGCCCGGACACCGGCCCGAACGACGCCCGCCTGCGTCAGGACGTGCCGCCGCACTACTGACCGCTGCGCCCGCTGATCGAGCCGCGTCGGGATCCCCGCCTTCAGGAGAGGGGTCCGGCGGGCAGGGTCTCCGGTGCCTGCTGATCGAGCAGCCCGCGGAGTGGGCGTATCGAGATCCCCGTCTTCAGTGGACGGATCTGCAGGGTCTCCCGCCGGCGGTGGTGGGTCTCGATACGCCCCCTGCGGGGCTACTCGACCAGCGGGCAGGCCGGGCGGGCGGACTGTCTGCGGACTGCCTGCTGATCGAGTAGCCCGCGGGCGGGCGTATCGAGACCCTCACCTCCAGTAGCGGGGTCCGCCGGCTCTCCCGCCGGCGGTGGTGGGTCTCGATACGCCCCTGCGGGGCTACTCGACCAGCGGGCGGGCCGGGCGGGCGGACTGTCTGCGGACTGCCTGCTGATCGAGTAGCCCGCGGAGTGGGCGTATCGAGATCCCCGTCTTCAGTGGACGGATCTGCAGGCTCTCCCGCGAGCGGTGGTGGGTCTCGATACGCCCCTGCGGGGCTACTCGACCAGCGGGCGGGCTGGGCGGGCGGACTGTCGGTGGACTGCCTGCTGATCGAGTAGCCCGTGGAGTGGGCGTATCGAGATCCCCGTCTTCAGTGGACGGATCTGCAGGCTCTCCCGCCGGCGGTGGTGGGTCTCGATACGCCCCTGCGGGGCTACTCGACCAGCGGGCGGGCCGGGCGGGCGGACTGTCTGCGGACTGCCTGCTGATCGAGTAGCCCGTGGAGTGGGCGTATCGAGATCCCCGTCTTCAGTGGACGGGTCCGCAGGCTCTCCCGCTGTCGGTGGTGGGTCTCGATACGCCCCTGCGGGGCTACTCGAGCAGCGGGCGGGCCGGGCGGGCGGACTGTCTGCTGACTGCCTGCTGATCGAGTAGCCCGCGGGGCGGGCGTATCGAGATCCTCACCTCCAGGAGAGGGGGCCGCCGGCTCTCCCGCCTGCGGTGGTGGGTCTCGATACGCCCCCGCGGGGCTACTCGACCAGCGGGCGGGTGGGCGGGCGGTCGGACTGTCTACGGACTGCCTGCTGATCGAGTAGCCCGCGGGGCGGGCGTATCGAGATCCTCACCTCCAGGAGAGGTGTTCGCAGACCTCTCCGCCGAGGCGGCCCCTCGGAAGGCCGTGAGTCGAGCCTGCCTGAGGGGTAGGCGTCGTCCGAAACGCGTGTCAGCGTTTCGGACGCGCCGTCCGCACAACGCTCTGCAGAACGCCCCACCTCTGAAAACCGACCGCGGTCTTCTTCCGCCTCCGGCGAAAGAAGACGAGATGGATCAGTCGACGTGCTTCCCCGAGTTGGCGGTGGTGGCGGTGCCGCCGTTGGCGAGCAGGTCGCGGATGTCGGCGAGGAGCTCGAGCTCGGTCGGCGCCTTGTCCTCGGCGGCGGGGGCGTCGTCCATCTTCTTCTTGAAGGCCGCGTTCTTCAGGTGGTTGATCGGGAGGACGAACGCGAAGTAGAGGACGAAGGCGACGATCACGAACTGGATGAGCGCGGAGATCACCGAGCCGTAGGCGATCACCGTCGGGTCCTCGCCTCCGGTGCCCTCGCGGATGGTCCAGTTCAGCGCCTCGAGCGAGGACGCGTCGAAGAGCACGCCGATGATCGGGTTGAAGATCCCGGTGACGATCGCGTTGACGATGGTGGTGAACGCGGCGCCGATGACCACGGCGACAGCCAGGTCGATGACGTTGCCGCGGAGGATGAACTCTTTGAAGCCGTTGATCATGGTCTGTTCCGTTCTGCCGGCGGGCGGAGGTGGTGGTCGGGGTCGGGTCAGCTCCCGGAGGAGGAGGATCCCGAGCTCGAGGACCCCGAGGACGAGGACGAGGACGAGGACGACGACGAAGAAGAGGACGACGAACCCGACCCGCTGGACGCCGCGGCGGTCGAGGCCGGCGCGGCGGCGCCTCCGGACTTCTCGCCCGACGACGACTTCTCGCCCGACGACTTCTCGCTCGGCTTCGACTCCGACGAGCGCGAGTCCGTGCGGTAGAAGCCCGAGCCGTTGAAGGTCACGCCGACGGCGCTGAACACCTTGCGGAGCGCCCCCTGGCAGCTCGGGCACTCGGTGAGCGTGTCGTCGGTGAACTTCTGCTGGATGTCGAAGGCGTTGCCGCACTGGGTGCAGCGGTAGGAGTAGGTGGGCACAGGGGGGCTCCTCGGGAGGGCGGATCAGGGGAAGAGGGAGGTCTAGCGGCGCAGGTCGACGATGCCGGAGGGGGTCACGACTCCGTCGACGGCCTGGTCGTGCACTTCGCTCGGCACGTGGTCGACGAACTCGCTGTCGAAGACGACCGCGTAGACCGGCGGGCACTTCTCCATCGAGCCGAGCGTCTTGTCGAAGTAGCCGCGACCCCAGCCCATCCGCATGCCCTGGCGGTCGACCGTGGCGGCCGGGACGATGATCAGGTCGACGTCGTTGATGGCGATCGGGCCGAGCAGCTTGCCGACCGGCTCCGGCATGCCGAAGAGGCCCTGCGTCTCGGTGTGGCCGTCGCCGACCGCCCAGTCGAGGAGTCCGTCCTGGCGGGAGATGGGGAACAGCACTCGGATGCCGTGGCCCTCCGCCCAGCCCAGGAACGGCCGGGTGCTCGGCTCGTCGGGGGCCGAGAGGTAGCAGGCGATCGAGGTGGCGCCGGTGCGGGTGGCCAGCTCGATCAGATGCTCGGTGAGGCGGGCCGCTGCGTGCTCGCGGGCGGTCGCGGTCTGCGTCCGTCGGCGCTCGCGCAGCTCGGCACGGAGCGCGCGCTTCTCGTGCGTGATGTCGGCGGGCATGCGCTCAGTCTAGATCGGGGCTCCGCGGCGCCTGTCGTGCGCCCGCCCCGGGGGTCCGTGACCCGGAGAAAGGGGGTACGCGGACCCCCGACGGCGACCGGACAGTGGAAACATCCTCGACCACCGCCTCCGCTACGATGACGCCCCATGGGCACTCGAATCCGCAAAGCCGTCATCCCCGCCGCCGGTCTCGGCACCCGGTTCCTGCCGGCGACCAAGGCCATCCCGAAGGAGATGCTGCCGGTCGTCGACAAGCCCGCGATCCAGTACGTGGTCGAGGAGGCGGCGAACGCCGGCCTCGAGGACGTCCTCGTGATCATCGGCCGCAACAAGAACGCACTCGCCAACCACTTCGACTCGGTCCCCGAGCTCGAGCACAACCTCGCCAAGAAGCTGGACGACGCCAAGCTCGCGCACGTGCAGTACGCCAGCGATCTGGCGGATGTGCACTTCGTCCGCCAGGGCGAGCCGAAGGGCCTCGGCCACGCGGTCTCGCGGGCGCAGCGCCACGTCGGCGACGAGCCGTTCGCCGTGCTCCTCGGTGACGACCTGATCGACGCCCGCGACCCCCTCCTGACCCGCATGATCGAGGTCGCCGAGCAGCGCGACACCACGGTCGTCGCCCTGCTCGAGGTCGACCCCGACCAGATCCACCTCTACGGCTGCGCCGCTGTCGTGGCGACCGACGAGGACGACGTGGTGCGCATCACCGGCCTCGTCGAGAAGCCTTCGAAGGAGGATGCTCCGTCGAATCTCGCCATCATCGGCCGCTACGTCCTCAAGCCCGACGTCTTCGGCGTCCTCGAGGAGACGCAGCCCGGCAAGGGCGGCGAGATCCAGCTGACCGACGCGCTCGAGCGCATGGCGCAGGACCCGGCCGAGTTCGGCGGCGTCTACGGCGTCGTGTTCCGCGGCCGTCGCTACGACACCGGCGACAAGCTCGACTACATCAAGGCGATCGTGCAGCTCGCCTCCGACCGCGAGGACCTCGGCGTCGACCTCAAGCCGTGGCTGAAGGAGTTCGCCGCCACCCTCTGACCTCGTCAAGACGCGACCGGACGGCCGGGATCCGCTGCCGAGAGGCGGGATCCCGGCCGTTCGTCGTCGTCCACGACCCTCTGGAACGCCCGCGAGTCCAGTCCCCTTCTCGGGCCGCGGCGGCGCAGTAGGGTCGGCTCATGCCACTGCCGATACCGACGCTCTCCGAGGGTCGTGTCACCATCCGCCCCATCAGGGTCAGGGACGCCCGTCCGCTCGAGCGGGAGCTCATCGCGAATCGCGCGTGGCTCCGGCAGTGGGAGGCGTCCGACCCCCGCGGCGGAGCGGCCTTCGACGTGCGAGCGAGCATCCGGGCGCTGCAGCAGAACGCCCGGGCGGGCGGGGGAGCCCCCTTCCTCATCGACTGGGACGGCGAGCTCGCCGGCCAGCTCAACGTGTCGAACATCGGCTACGGGTCCCTCTCCTCCGGCTCCATCGGCTATTGGGTCTCGGAGCGGTTCGCCGGTCGCGGCATCACCCCCGTCGCGGTGGCACTGGCGACCGATCACGCGTTCTTCGACCTCGGTCTGCACCGCATCGAGATCTGCATCCGCCCCGAGAACCGGCCGAGCCTGCGCGTGGTCGAGAAGCTCGGCTTCCGCTACGAGGGTCTGCGCCGGCGGTTCATCCACATCAACGGCGACTGGCGCGATCACTTCTGCTTCGCCCTCGTGGCGGAGGAGGTGCCCCGCGGGGTCCTCCGCCGCTACCTCGACGGCCAGGTGCCGGCCGAGGTGGGCGTGCCGAGCGACGCCGACCTCCGCGCCTCGCGCCGCTCCGGGCTCTCCGGCCCGCCCGACGGCGCGGGCCTCCCCTCCTCGGGGGCCCGATTGATCCGCGATCCGCACGGACACACCTACCCGTAATCACGGACGGGAGCTCCGCGTACTCCTAGCGTTGGCTCCATGAGTAGCGACTGGCTGGGTGGGGGCGTCGTCTGGGCGCTCGCCGCCGTTCTGTGGGTCGCCTACCTGATCCCCACGTGGATGCGCCGCCGGTCGTACAACGCGACCGAGCGCAACGCGGTGAGGCTGCAGCAGACGCTGCGCATCCTCGCCGAGACCGCGGAGGTGCCCGAGCACGTGCGTGCGGAGGCGACGGCCCGAGAGGTCGCGCTGCAGCAGCGCAGGCTCCGGGTGACCGAGACACGACGACGAGCCGAAGAGAAGGCACAGGCGATGGAGCTGGCACAGGCGGAGAAGGCGGCGCGCGAGGCGCTGCGGCGGGCGGCCGCGAGCACGAGGCGGAGCACGCAGACGGGCCCGAGCGCGCTGCGCTGGCGTCAGGGCGCGGCGCTGACGGTGCTCGTGGGCTTCGTCGCGGCACTCGTGGGGCTCGTGATGCTGCCGTTCGGCGGCACCGGCGCGGTCCCCCTGGTCGGGGCGCTCCTGCTCGCGGCCGGTCTCGGGACGCTCATCCTGCTCGCGCCGGGCCGGCGCCGCCAGGCCGCGCCTGCTGCGGTCGCCACCGACACGGGCGAGATCGCCCGCCGTCGCGCCGAGGTGTTCGAGGCGGAGCTCGCCGAGGAGTCCGAGGCCGAGGAGGAGGCGCCCGTCACCGCCGAGGCCCGCTGGACCCCGCAGCCGCTCCCGAAGCCCCTGTACCTCTCCCGCGGGACCGTCGCCGCCAGCGCGATGGCCTCCATCGACGCCGTCGAGCGCCTGCGCGCCGCAGCGGCGGAGGCGGAGCTCGCCCAGCGGGCCGCGGCCGCCGCCCCCGAGGTCGCCCCGATCCGCGCCCCCCGCGCCGCGGCGCCGGCCCCCGAGGCTCCGCGCCCGTCGTCGCGCTTCGCCGCGATGGGCGTCGTCGAGGGCGTCGACGCCATCGACCTCGACCAGGCGCTGCAGCGCCGTCGCGGAGCCTGACGCGGCGTCTGCTCCCCGTCTCGTCGCGTGCTAGTGTTGACGAGTTGTTCGGGCCGGTGACGGCTCGAAGGGCACGGGTCCGTGGCGCAGTTGGTAGCGCGCTTCGTTCGCAATGAAGAGGTCAGGGGTTCGAATCCCCTCGGATCCACCACTACCGCAGAAGGCCCGCTCGTGAGAGCGGGCCTTCTGCGTTCCCGGATGCTCAGGGTCGGAGCCGCCGGTGGCGGGCGGACGCCGCCGTTCAGGAGCGCCCGCCGATGCCGCCCCGGCCGCTGAGCACGGCGGCTCCCGCCGTCACCGCGACGATCCCGACGGTGGCGACCATGCCCAGAGCCCGGAGCACGAACTCCTTGTGCTCGGTGTCCTTGAGCGCCTCGTCGTTGACGGCCATCGAGAACAGGCGCATGACGGCGAAGCGGTCCTCGGAGGTGAGGTCCTCGCGGTCCAGTTCACGGGTGAGCATCTCGCGGTACTCGGCGAAGGCCCTGTGGACCTTCTTCTGGCTCCGCCAGTTCGCCTTCGTGCCCTCCGCCGCCTGATCGCGGAGGCCGACGAGCGAATCGAGGACGAGGGCCTTGAAGTCGGGGAACTGCTCGAGGATCCTCCGGCCGAGCTCCTCGCTCACGCTCGGCAGCACCGTCGCGAAGTCGATGAACGAGTCCCTCGAGACGTTCCTCCACGAGTCGATGCCCAGTCTCTGCTTCAGCTGCTGCTCGTCGTCGATCTGCATGGCCGGCCTCTCGTTCGCTGGTGCACGTCGGATGTCGTGGCGATGCGGCGCCCGTCCGGCCAACCTACTCCGCGTTCTCGTCGAGCAGGGCGGACACCGAGCGTTGCACGTCGACGCGCTCCTTGCGCACCGAGTCGGTCACCGTCCGCATCGCGGTGATGCGGTCGACGATCACGCTGACGCGCTCGACCGGGACGACGCGTGTGGTGATGACGGGCTCCTCCGCGTGCAGGATCAGCGTGATCGGGTCGGTGGCGGGGGAGTCGCCGACCGCTCCGTCGAGGGGCTCGCGCTCGATGACCAGCTCCTCGCGGCGGAGGGGGACGGTCACCGTGCGCTCCTCCGTCACGATCACTCGGCGGATGCGCACGCGCTCGGTCGCGGTGCGGACCGTCGTGACCTCGAGCCGCTCCTCCGAGCGGATCACCGAGACGGGGTCGCTCACGTCGAGGGCTTCCCGGCGCTCTCGCGCAGCTCGCGGCCGTCGGCGACGTCCTCCGCGTGCTTCTTCGCCTTCTTCTCGCTGAGGCGGGTGTCGCGCGGCGGGAGCTGGAGGACCTCCTCCGCTTCGATGCCCGCCTGCAGCTGGCGCCCGCGCTCGAGCTCGGCGTCGAACTCGGCGCCGAACAGGAGCGCGAGGTTGGTGATCCAGAGCCAGAGGAGGAAGACGATCACGCCGCCCAGCGCGCCGTAGGTCTTGTTGTAGTTGCTGAAGTTGGCGACGTAGAAGGCGAAGCCGGCCGAGGCGAGGGCCCAGACGACGAGGGCGAGGACCGACCCCAGGCTCGTCCAGCGGAACTTCGGCTGCTTCACGTTCGGCGACCAGTGGAAGAGCACGGCGACGATGACCACCATGATCACGATCAGCACCGGCCACTTGGCGATGCTCCAGACCGTGAGGGCGACCTGGCCGAGGCCGATGGCGTCGCCGATCGTCTCGGCGATCGGTCCGCTGAGGACGAGGATCAGGCCGGCGACGACGAGCAGCGCGACGGTCACCAGGGTGATGCCGAGCATCGTCGGGCGCAGCTTCCAGACCGGGCGGCCCTCGTCGATCCCGTAGACGCGGTTCATCGCGCGGCCGAAGGCGCCGACGTACCCGGAGGCCGACCAGAGCGCGCCGAGCAGACCGACGACGAAGGCGACGCCCGCGGCGTTCGAGGCGGTCAGCTCCTGCAGCGGGCCGCGGATCGTGTCGAGCACATCGGGCGAGACGAAGCCGCCCGCCAGCTCGAGTACCGTGCTCGTGGTCGACTCGGCCTGGCCGAAGAGCCCGAGGATCGAGACGATCGCGAGGAGCCCCGGGAACAGGGCGAGGACCGCGTAGTAGGTGAGGGCAGCGGCGAGGTCGGTGCACTGGTCGGCGCCGAACTCGCGCAGCGTCTTCTTGAGGACGTAGCCCCAGGAGCGCGCGGTGACCTCCGTCGGTCCGTCGGGCTTGCGCGCGTCGTCCGGGTCGGGGGCGGTCTGCTCGCGCTCGGTGCTGGTCTGGGACACGGTTCTCCTCGGTGGTCCTCCCGGCGGGGTGCTCCGCGGCCGGGACGTGCTGGACGCCGAAGCGGCGGAGGCGCTCATCGCCCCCGCCGCTGCGGCGTGGTGTACTGCGGGGTCGTCAGTGACCGTCGGTCGAGCGGCGCGGGGTCACGCCGTCGTCGTCGAGCTCGATCTCCTCGTGGCTGACGTCCTCGGTCACCTGGCGGTTCTCGGTGACCGTCTCGGTGCCGAGCGAGACGCGCTCGACGGGCACGGTCTCCTTGGCGGCGACGACGCGGTCCTCGGTGAGGACGACCTCGTGCTCCTCCTCGCTCAGCTCCGGCCCGGCGGTGGCCGAGTCGACGGTGGCGTCGGTGATCGGCTCGCGGACGACACGGACCTCGTCGTGGCTGACGGGGACGGTGACGGTCTGCTGCTCGGTGACCACGTGCTTGCGGAGGCGCGCGCGGCCGGCCTCCACCTGCTCGGTGCCGACGTGCAGCTGCTCCTCGGAGCGCGTCATCGCGTCGTCGGTCGTGGGTCCGGAGGTGTCGTGGCCGACGTTCGTGTCGATGCCGGTCGTTCGCGCGGCGTCGAGGTCGGCGTCGGCGCCGCCGAAGCCGGCCGCGCTGTCGACGTTCTCGGTCTCGGAGGCCGAGGCCGCACCGGTGAGGTTGTAGTAGCGGTAGAGGTCCGCCTCCTCGTCGGCGTTGAGGGCGCCGTCGGCGTCGATGCGGGGCGCGTCCTTCACGAAGGACTTGTCGTAGGCGACGCTCAGGCGGCCGTCGTCGAACGACGCGCCCTCGAGCGGGACGAACGACTCCGAGGTGCCGAACAGTCCGGTGCGGACCGTGGCCCACACGGGGGTGCCGGTCTCGTCGGCGACGTAGACCTGCTCGACCGAGCCGATCTTGTCTCCGTCGGAGCCGTGGACGGGGGAACCGATGATGCTGTCGATCGCAGTGCTGTCGATCATGTGACTTCCTTCTTCGTCGAGGGATGGGATCGCGCTGAGACGTCGCTGCAGAGCGGGCGGAGGGGGTCCGTCCGTAGGGGTGTGGGGTGAGCGTCGTCGTCGGTTCCGACCGTAGATCCGCGTTTCCGCGGGGTAACGGAGGTTGACAGCTCACCCTGCCGTGCGAGATATTGCGCCGCATTCGGGGGGCAGCGAAGGGAGGCGTCCGGTGTCCGCGTTCTCGAGGGTCTGGAGACCGCGTAGGGGGGAGGAAGGGTAGGGCGACGAGTGCGAGGACCGCGTCTCAGCGTGCCGCTGCGTTCGACTCATTCCAGTTCTCGACCGTCTGGAGCACCCAGAAGGCGGCGAACAGTCCCAGCCCCGCGGCCTCACCGATGAGCAGCCATTGAGGACCGAGTACCCGTTCCGCGGTACCCGAGAGCACCAGGAGGACCAGCGCGACGTCGACCCCTGAGATCAGCACCGACAGGACGCCGTTCGAGATCGAGTGGAAGCGAGCCGATCCGGGCCCTCTCGTTCCCTCCTCCGGCAGCGCCGCGGAATGCACCCCGGCCGCTGCGGCGATGAAGAAGAAGAACAGCGCGGCCGCGGCGTAGTGTCCGAGGTAGTCGAACGAGGGGTAGGGCGACCACGCACCGAGCGCGACGAGCAGGGCGATCGCCAGGACCGTGCGGACAGCGAGAGCGCGGTCCAGCCTGCGTTCGGCCGCCGCGAGCACGATCGAGGCCGTCAGCACCAGCGCGGCGACCACGAGATACGAGAGCACGCCGACGGCTGCGGCGTCGGTCGCCTCGGGGGGTGGGCAGCGGTCCATGCCGGAGGGGCACCCCGACCCGGTGAGGGCGCGCAGTTCGCCGCTCGGTAGCGGTGGGGGCACCAGGGCGATGACCGGCGTCGTCATCCCGGCGAGCAGCAGCAGGAACCGTCGGCGGCTCTTCCCTGCCAGCACCACGAGAGCGAGGGACACAGCGAAGAGGGCTCCGACGAAGACCGAGCGGCCCGGCGTGTAGTAGAGCGCGCTGATGGAGCGCAACGGCACGCCTGCGACGATCTGCTGCGCGACCGCGACGGAGAGGAAGACGACGGAGGCGAGGAGAGCGAGGCGCACGTAGCGGTAGGTGCGCAAGGATGACGTGCCGCCCGCTGCTCGGAGCGCATCGCTTCGAGTCACGATCAGGCGCGCAGGCCCGAAGAGGCGAGGGCGAAGTCGACGTCGATGCGGATGGCGACGCGGAGCGGGTTGGGGCGCGGCGTGCGGTACCGGGCCGAGTAGAGCTCGACCGCGTGCGCGACGGCCTCCGGCTCCTCCTCGATCGTCGCCGGCCCGCCGAGGCTCAGCCAGCGGATCCCGTCGACCTGGCTGACGGTCGCGGTGCCGCCGCGGCGGACGTTGAGCACCTTCTGGCTCTCGCGCGAGGTGATGACGCGGACGACGCCCTCCTCGTAGGTGAAGCCGACGGCGACGACGTGCAGTCGCCCCTGCTGCCACGGTGTCGACAGGGTGGCCAGGTGCCGGTCGGTCACGAAGGCGAGGCCGTCGGCGCTGAGGATGCTCATCGGTCGAGCGTATCCGGGGCGGCCTCACCGGCGCAGGAGCACTCCGCCCGGATCGCTCCTCCTCCACAGGCCGATCCAACGACGAGTCATCCACAGAAGAACCGTGAGCCATCTCGGTATGGGAGTGTGGGTCCTACGATTCGAGCACTACTCACCTCGGAGCGGCATCGGCTCGCTTCAGCACCAAGGAGGAAACATGTCTGATCGGTCCCTTCGCACAGCTCTCGTCACCCTCGCCGCCGCAGCACTCGTCGCCGGTCTCGCCGCGACTCCGGCTGTCGCGTACGGCTCAGGATCGAGCCAGGTCACGCCGAGCGGCGGGTGCAACGTCGGCACCTACTACTACCGGAGCGACGGCAACAACGGCAGGGCGAACGCCTTCACCTCGTTCGACGGCTACTGCTGGGGGAACAAGACCGCGGGAGCGCGCCCCATCGCCGGCGCCTCCGTCGGGTCGTGGCAGTACAACTGGGGCAGCGTCACGGCGAGCATGTCGAGGTCGCAGTCGGCGACGGTGTACGGCAATCACACCATCAACGGCGGCTACTCGCGGAACACCTGATGCGGCGATCACTCGCCGCCAGGGCCGGAGTCGGCGCCCTTCTTCTCGCGCTCACCGGCTGCGCATCAGGGGCCCCCGGCGACTCCGTCGGTCACGAGGCGATGTCGTCCGCTCAGGTCGAGGCACTCGCGGCCCAGGAGCGCGACGCCGGGCACGGAGAGCAGGCGGCGTTCCTCGAGGACGGCGTCGTGACCTTCGAGGAGTACGACGCATCGTTCGTCCTCTACGCCCGATGCCTGACGGACAGGGGTCTGACGGTCGAAGGTCCGCAGATCAGTCCGGTCGACGGGGTGCGCTACCAGTCCACCGCCGATATCGGCACGCACGAGCGGACCGCCGCTCTCGCGGACATCGACGAGTGCGAGGCCGTGTACCGAACGAGCGTCGCCCAGGCCTACGAGCTGTCGCAGCCGCAGGTGATGGACGCTCCCCTGGCGGAGGCGGCCGCGGAGTGCCTGCGCGGCAAGGGGCTGGCCGTGACGGGGGAGGAGACTGACGTGGCCGACTTCGTCGACTCCGTCGGCGAGTCCGAGTCCGAGGAGGCGGTCGACTGCGTGCTCAGCGAAGCCACGCGGCTCTACCCCGAGATGACGTCGCTCTCGGTGGGGTACTGACGTGACGCGAGGGGTGACGCGGCGAGCTCCGGTCGTCTCGGGGACCGGCGTCGTCCGCGCCCTCCTCGTGCTCGGTCTGCTCGCCTGGATCGCGCTGCCGATCGGCGGCTACATCGTGCTCGCCGAGTCGACTCGAACGGCGAGGCTGACGCCGAGCATCGACGTCTGGTCGCCGGTGCGGGCGAGCACAGCCGCGTCGCGGCGGACGGTCGCCGTCGTCGTCGGCAGGAGCGCTGCCATCGAGCTCTACGCTCCGGCCTGGAGCGGGATCGTCGAGGCGACGGGGGTCGCGCCGGGCGCCGTCCTCCGCGACGGCGACATCGTGGCGACCGTCGGCGGGATCGACAGGCCGGCGGTCGCGTCGGGTCGTCCGTTCGGCAGGGAGCTCAGGCGCGGCGATGACGGGGATGACGTCGCGGCGCTCAATCGCCTCCTCGTCGGTCGCGATCTCCCCGCCTCCGATTCGGACGACTTCACGGCGTGGACGCTCGCGGGAGTGCGCGCCCTGGCGGAGGAGCTGGGGGTGCCGGACGCCGAGACGCTCGAGTCCTTCGATCCCGCCTGGGTCGTCTTCCTGCCGCAGGCCGAGACGCGTATCGCGACCTCGACTCTCCGCGTCGGAGCGCCCGCTCCCGGCGCGGGAGAGGTCGTGGTGACGAGTCGGCCGCCTCTCTCGACCGCGTTGCTCGACGCGATCGGAGCGTCCGAGGCGGGCGAGGGCGCCGCGGCGACAGTGCAGAGCGCGGTCGTCGCGGCAGCGGGGGAGCGGCTGGAGGTCGGCGGGCGGGAGCTGCCCCTCGCTGCCGACCGTCTCGGAGTCGATCCGTCCGGGTGGGAGGCACTCGACGGGATGATCGATCTCACTCGGACGAGGGTCGACGCCCTGCTGATCGCCGAGCCGACGGCCGGAACCTGGGTGGTTCCGAGCACCGCCATCGGGGAGGGCGAGTCGGGTACGTCCTGTCTGGTCCGGCGCGGGGCGGAGGAGACCCGGGAGCGCATCGCCGTGACCGTCGAGTCCAGCGCGCTCGGACGCAGCACCGTCTCGGGCCCGCTCAGCGCCAAGGACGAGGTGCTCGTCTCCAGCAGGACGGGCGCCCCACCGTGCTCGTGACCCTCGACGGAGTCGACGTCCTCCTCGGGTCCCTCCCGATCCTCCTCGATGTGACCCTCGCCGTCGATGCCGGAGAGACCGTCGCCCTGGTCGGTCCCTCCGGAGCCGGCAAGTCGACCCTCCTCGGGATCATGGCGGGTGACCTCCGGCCGACGCGAGGCGTCCTGAAGACGGTGCCCGCGGCACGGTCGGCCTGGATCATCCAGTCGACCCCGGTGCTCGCGCGCCGAAGCGCCCTCGACAACGTCGCCCTGGGCCCCCTCTCCGCGGGAGCCTCCCGCCGCGCGGCGGAGGCGACGGCGTGGGAGGTGATGACGGCGCTCGGAGCCGACCACCTCGCCCGGCAGATCGTCCACCGGCTCTCGGGAGGTGAGCGCCAGCGGATCGCCGTGGCGCGGGCGATGGCCGCATACAGCGACCTGATCCTGGCCGACGAGCCCACCGCCGCGCTCGACGCGGTCTCGAGGTCCCTGGTGATCGGCTCCCTGATGAGTGCGGCCGGGGCGGGCGCTGCCGTCGTCGTCGCCACCCACGATACCGTCGTCGCCGAGGCGTGCGACCGCATCATCCGGATCGACGCGGGGCGCCTCGTCGGACCTCCGGCCGCACGGCATGGCTGACCGGCGCCGCTTCCGTCTCGGCGTGATCGCGCAGGAGGCGGTCCGTACCGTCGTAGGGCAGCCGGCGCTGGGCGCGGTCGCTCTGGGAAGCGCGCTCCTCGCGGGTCTCCTGGTGCCGGCACTCACCGCGGCCGACGTCGGCGCCATCGAGTCGGCGGCGGCGGAGCGCGTCCTCGCCGGCTCCACCGTCCTGACGATCTCGGCGAAGGACCGCCTCCCCCTTCCGGCGAACCGGTGCGACGCGCTCCGCTCCGTCTCCGGTGTGGTCGGCGCGGGCGGGGTCACTTCGAGTGCCACCGTGCCCTCGGCGGACGGCCTGTCGGTCACTCTCGTCACGGCGACACCGGGCTACGCGGAGGTGGTCTGGCCGGGCGACTCCCTCCGTCGCGACATGCCGAGGTCCGCGGTGGCGGGAGTGCTCCTCGCCTCCCGCGCAGGACTCGACGGCCCGGGCACTCTCGCGGGCCTCGTCGTCGCAGGCGAGACCCGGTCGGCGCAGATCGATCAGGTGGCCGCCGCCTCGCCGCGCATGTCCTTCCTCGACCGAGCGGTCGTCCTCGCCGAACCCGCGTCCGGGACGGTCGTCGAATGCCTGGTCGAAGCCGACGACCAGGCTCTGGCGGGCGTGGAAGCGATCGCCGTCTCGTGGTTCCCCGCCGAGTACGAGACGACGACCGCGCCCTTCGATCCCACCCTCGGTCAGGAGCGAGAGCTCGACACCCGCCTCGCCGAACGCCTCTCCGCGGCCGGGCCCCCTCTGGGGGCGGTGCTCAGCGCGATGGGGATCGGCGCGACCTGGCTGGCTCGACGCCGAGACCTCGCGCTGTACCGCAGTCTCGGCCTCTCGAGCCCGCGCCTCGCGCTCGCCCTCGCCGTCGAGACCGCGCTGCAGACGGGAGTCGGTCTGCTGATCGGGGTGGGCGCCGCGGCGGTCGTCCTCCCCTGGACTCCGCTCGCACTCCAGCTCGCGACGAGCGATGTCGGAGCACTGCTGGCGCTCGCCGCGCTCATCCCGCTGGTCGGCCTCGGGTTCTCCCCGCGAGGCCGAGGGCTGGCGGCCATGCGGGGCCGATGACGGGCCGCCGGCCCTGTCAGGCGCGCAGGAGGAGCGCCTCGCCCTGTCCGCCACCACCGCAGAGCGCCGCGACGCCGAGGCCGCCGCCGCGGCGACGGAGGGCGAGCGCGAGGTGCAGGGCGAGTCGGGCACCCGAGGCGCCGACGGGGTGACCGAGCGCGATCGCGCCTCCGTCGACGTTGACCCGCTCGGGTGCGACACCGAGGTCGTCGGCCGACTGCAGCACGACCGAGGCGAAGGCCTCGTTGATCTCGATCAGGTCGAGATCGGCGACCTCGGCGCCCCGGCGCGACAGGGCTCGGAGGATCGCGGCCGACGGCTGGGAGTGCAGCGAGTTGTCGGGCCCGGCGACCTGCCCGTGCTCGAGGATCTCGGCGATCCACGGGAGCCCGCGAGCCTGCGCCCACCCCTTGGACACGACGACGAGAGCGGCCGCCCCGTCGCTGATCGGGGAGGAGCTGCCCGCGGTGATCGTCCCCTCCGGAGAGAAGGCCGGTGCGAGACCCGCGAGGATCTCGACCGTGGTACCGGGCCGGATGCCGTCGTCCTCCGAGACCACGAGGTCGGCGCCCCGCCGCTGCGGTACGGAGACCGGTGCGATCTCCTCGGCCAGCACGCCCGAGGCGCGGGCGGCGGCGGCCCGCTGGTGCGAGAGGGCCGCGTAGGCGTCCTGGCGCTCGCGGCGGATGCCCCGCTCGGCGTTCCCGTCGTCGGTGACCCGCCCCATGATCCGGTCGTCGAAGGGATCGAGCAGCCCGTCGCGCAGCAGCGCGTCCTCGAGGGGTCGCGCGCCCACTCCGATGCCCGATCGGGACCCGAGCAGCAGATGCGGGGCACCGGTCATCGACTCCTGCCCGCCCGCGACGACGACCGAGGCCTCGCCGGTGCGGATGAGGCGTGCCGCGTCGATCACCGCGGTGAGACCCGAGAGGCAGAGCTTGTTGATCGTGACGGTCGGCACGTCCCAGCCGATCCCCGAGCGGATCGCGGTCTGCCGTGCGGGGCCCTGCCCGGCGCCCGCCTGGAGCACCTGCCCGAGGATCACCGCGTCGACGTCGCTCGCGGTGGCCCCCGAGCGCTCGAGGGCGGCTCGCACGGCGGCGGCCCCGAGCTCGACCGCCGACAGCGGGGCGAGCACTCCGGAGAAGCGGGCGAACGGGGTCCGCGCGCCGTGGAGGATCACAGGGGTGGTGGCGTCATCCGGCACAGCTGGCTCCTTGTCGACGGTGAGGCGCTTCTAGGGCACCAGGAGGATCTTGCCTCGGACGTGCCCGTCCTCGCTCAGCCGATGCGCCTGGGCGACGTCGTCGAGGGCGAAGCGCGGCCCGATCTCGACCGAGAAGCTGCCCTCGGCGGCGAGCCGGGCGGCGTGCGGCACCGCCTCGCGGCGCAGGCGCTGCTCCTCGTCCGTCAGCGGCTCCGGGCTGCCGCCCATCCAGGCCCTGATGCCCAGCTCGGCCGCTCGCGCGCCCACGACGACCGTGCCCACGTGCTGCGGGTCGTCGACCAGAGCGAGGGAGGCGGCGATCGCCTCGTCGGTGCCCGCCGCGTCGAGCACGCGGTCGACCCCGTCGGGTGCGGCGTCGCGCAGCCGTTCCTCGAGCCCGGGCCCGTAGGCCACGGGCACGGCGCCGAGCTCGCGCAGCCGCTCGTGGTTCGCCGGGCTCGCCGTGGCGATCACCGTGGCGCCGCGCTCGCGGGCGAACTGGATCGCGGCCTGCCCGACCGCTCCGGCGCCCGCGTGCACGACGAACGTCGATCCCTCCGCGACCCCGAGCGAGACGACGGCCTGGTAGGCGGTGCCGATCGGGATGCCGAGCGCCGCCGCCTCCTCGAACCCCAGCCCCGCGGGCTTCGCGTCGAGCGCGCCGGGCGACACGACGACGGAGGTGCCGTACGTCCCGGTCGCGCCGGTCACGATCACCTCGTCCCCGGTGCTCCAGCCGGTGACGTCCGCGCCCACGGCCGTGACGACTCCCGACCCGTCGGCGCCGAGACGGCGCGGCGAGGTGATCGGAGGGCTGGGGCGCAGCCCCGAGCGAATCTTCCACTCGATCGGGTTCACCCCGGCCGCGCGGATCGCGACGACGACGCCGTCGGCGGGCGCCACGGGCTCCGGGGCGTCGACCACCTCGAGCACCTCGGGGCCGCCGATCCCGCGGTACTGCACGATCCTCGCCACGCGATCCTCCTCAGTCCATCAGCTGACGTCGCACCTCGCGACGCAGCACCTTGCCGATCAGAGACGTCGGCAGCTCGGTCACGATGTCGACGCGCTTGGGCACCTTGTACGGAGTGAGGTGCACGCGGCAGAAGTCGCGCAGCGCCTCGGTGTCGACGGCGGTGCCGGGGCGCAGGACGACCGCGGCGGCCACGCTCTCCCCGCCGTCGGAGCGGGGGAGCCCGACCACGGCCGCGCGGACCACATCGGGGTGCGACTCGAGCACGCCCTCGACCTCGGACGGCGAGACGTTGAAGCCTCCCGTGATGATCAGCTCCTTCGCCCGGTCGACGATCGTGACGAAGCCGTCGGCCGAGACGGTCGCGATGTCGCCGGTGCGGAGCCAGCCGCCGGCGAGCAGCGTCTCCGAGGTCTCGTCGGGCCGCTTCCAGTAACCCTGGAACACCTGCGGTCCGCGCAGCAGCAGCTCGCCCGACTCGCCTGCCCCGCGGTCGACGGAGGGGTCGGCCGGGTCGACCAGGCGGATCTCGGTGCTCGGGAACGGCACTCCGACCGTTCCGGGGCGTCGGGTCGGGCCGACCGGGTTGCCGAGCGCGACGGGGGAGGACTCGGTCATGCCGTAGCCCTCGACGAGCAGCCCTCGGCTGGCGCGCTCCCAGCGGTCGACGGTCGCGACGGGCAGGCCCATCGCCCCCGAGATCGCGAAGCGGATGCTGCGCAGATCGAGCTCGCCCCGCTCGGAGGCGCGCGCGAGCGCCTCGTAGACCGGCGGCACCGCGGGCAGGAACGTGGGGGGAGACGACTTCGCCGCCGCCTTCACCAGCGCGACGTCGAAGGTCGGGAAGAGCACGACCTTCGCACCGATGCTGATGGCGAAGGTGAGGCAGAGCGTGAGCCCGTAGGCGTGGAAGAGCGGCAGCACCGCGTAGAAGGTCTCGTCCCCTTCGCGCAGGCCCGGCACCCACGCGCGACCCTGCATCGCGTTGGCGCGGAGGTTCGCGTGCGAGAGGATCGCGCCTTTCGGAGTGCCGGTGGTGCCGCTCGTGTACTGCAGCAGCGCGATGTCGCCGAGCGAGGGTCGCGGGTGCGAGCGCGACAGGCGGCGTCCGCTCAGGAGGCGGTCGAACGGGATGAGCGTCTTCGAGCGGGGCCGCGCGGTGAGCTTCGCCCGCGTCTCCCTGATCCTCCGCAGCGGGAGGCGCAGCGCGAGGCGCTTGGCGAGGGGGAACGACTCCGTCATGTCGACCGAGACGACACGCTCGATGCCGAGATCGGCGGGCATGGACGCGACGACGTCGGCGACCTTGTCCCACACCACGGCGAAGCGGGCGCCGTGGTCCTCGAACTGCCGGCGCAGCTCGCGCGGCGTGTAGAGCGGGTTGTGCTCGACGACGATCGCGCCGAGCCGCAGCGCCGCGTAGAACGCGATCACGTGCTCCGGGCAGTTCGGCAGCACCAGCGCGACGCGGTCACCGGACCGGACGCCCAGGCGGCGCAGCCCCTCCGCCGCGCGCGCCACCTGCTCGCCGAGCTCGGCGTAGCTCGTCTCGGCGCCGAAGAACTCGAGCGCGGTGCCGCGCCGGTAGCGGGCCACCGAGTCCTCGAGCAGATCGACGAGCGTCTGGGTGGGCGGATCGATCTCGGTGGGGACGCCCTCCGCGTAGGAGGACAGCCACGGCTTCGTTGCCAGGTTCGGGATTCCGGGAGTCACCCGAGCGAGTATCCGGCACTCGCCTCGGAGCATGCCGCAAGGGGCCGGGTGCAGACTGACGTGATGAGTGCAGCCATCGACCTCCTCCGCGACGCCTTCGGACGGGTGCACGAGACCGTGCACGCCGTCCTCGACGACGCCACCCCCGAGCAGCTCGCGTACCGCGCTGATCCGCAGGCGAACTCCGCCGCCTGGCTGATCTGGCACCTCACCCGGGTGCAGGACGACCACCTCGCGCCGCTCGCGGAGCGCGAGCAGACCTGGACCGCCGGAGGGTTCCACGAGCGCTCCGGGCTGCCGTTCGCACCGGAGGCGAGCGGCTACGGCCAGTCGCCCGCCGAGGTGGCGGCGCTCGCCGCACTGCCGGCCGATCTCCTCGCGGAGTACGTCGACGCCGTGCACGAGCAGACACTCGCCTACCTCGGCACGATCGACGACGACGACCTGCCGCGCGTCGTCGACACCCGCTGGGACCCGCCCGTGACGCTCGCGGTCCGCCTCGTCTCGGTCGTCGACGACGACATCCAGCACGCGGGCCAGGCGGCCTTCGTGAAGGGCCTCGCGGAGCGCGCGGGCCTCTGAGCCCGGCGCGCGCCGCTCCCGCTACCCTGGACCCCGGCACCGTCGCTCGGCGGCGGGGCTCGCGGAGCGAGGACCGCGCCACCGAGAGGACACACCCACGTGACGTCGACCATCCCCACCACCACCGCCCCGGTCCGCAAGGGGCGCGACGTCGCCCCCGAGATCGCGCGCTCGTGGCTCCTGGTGAACGCGACCCGCACCGAGACGTTCGACGCGGCTCACGCGTCGCGCGCCGACCAGATCGTGCTCGACATCGAGGACGCGGTCGACCCGAAGGCGAAGCCCGACGCCCGGGCCGATGTCGTCGAGTGGCTGAAGGGCGACAAGCGCGCCTGGGTGCGGATCAACGACCACTCGACCCCGTTCTGGTCGGACGACGTCGATGCGCTGAAGGGCCTCCCGGGCCTCGCCGGCGTCATGCTCGCCAAGACGGAGGCGGCGGAGCACGTCACCGAGACCTTCGACCGTCTCGGCGGGTCCACCCCCGTCCTGGCTCTCGTCGAGTCGGCGCTCGGCATCGAGGAGGCGGTCTCGATCGCCCGCGCCCGCGGCTGCTTCCGGCTCGCCTTCGGCAGCGGCGACTACCGCCGCGACACGGGTACGAGCGCCGACGACCTGGCCATGGCGTACCCCCGCTCCCGCCTCGTCGTCGCCTCGCGCATCGGCGACCTGCCCGGCCCGATCGACGGCCCGACCGTCTCGAACAGCCACCCGGTGCTGCGCGAGCAGTCCGCGCTCACCGTCTCGCTCGGCCTCACCGGCAAGCTGTGCCTCGACACCGAGCAGCTCGCGGTCATCAACGAGGTCATCAGCCCCACCCCGTCGGACGTCGCCTGGGCGCGCGACTTCCTCGACGACTTCGAGGCGCGCGGCCGCGTCATCCGCGACGGCAGCGACCTGCCGCGCCTGGGCCGGGCCAAGAAGATCGACAAGCTCGCGGCGGCGTTCGGCGTGAACCCGCTCTGAGGTCTCTCGAGCGTCTGCGGGAGGGTCGCCGCTCGGAGCCGGGGCTCACGCTGCCGGCCGGACCGGAACGACCGAGTCGCGCTTCCCGCAGGCCTGCGGCAGCACCACACTGGGACGACGAAGGAGACTCCGATGGGCGCAGTCAGCACGTTCCTCTGGTTCGACGACGGGGCGGGGGAGGCGGCCGAGCTCTACACGAGCCTCGTCCCGAACTCCCGGATCCTCGACAGGCAGGTGCTGCCCGAGGGCTCGCCGTCGCCCGGCACGGTGCTGACGGTGAGCTTCGAGCTCGACGGCCAGAGCTTCCAGGCGATGAACGCCGGGCCGAGGTTCCCGTTCACCGAGGCGGTCTCGATCGTCGTCGCGGTCGACGACCAGGCCGAGCTCGACCGGCTGTGGGACGCGCTCGTCGCCGACGGCGGGCAGGAGAGCCGCTGCGGCTGGCTCAAGGACCGCTGGGGGCTCTCCTGGCAGATCGTGCCGCGCGTGCTCGGATCGCTCCTCGGCGGGCCGGATCCCGAGGGCGCCTCCAGGGCCATGCAGGCGATGCTGGCGATGAACCGCCTCGAGATCCGCACACTCGAAGAGGCCTATGCCGGCGCGTGAGTCCGGGCGCCCGCGACGCTCCACCTCGATGCGCCGCGCCTACCTCCGCGACTACCGCTACGCCTACGGATCCCGCTTCGCGCACCTCCGCGACGGCTGGGACGTGTCGCACTACGCCTCCGGAGACGCGGCGCCCGTGCTGCTCATCCCGGGCGTCTACGAGACCTGGCAGTTCCTGCAGCCGATCGCCGACCGCCTGCACGCGGCGGGTCACCCGATCCACGTGCTGCCGGCGCTCGGCTACAACACGCGGCCGATCGTCGCCTCCGCGGCACTCGGCCAGGAGTACCTGCGCGAGAACGCCCTCCGCGGGGTGGTGGTCGTCGCGCACAGCAAGGGCGGTCTGATCGGCAAGCACATGATGGTCGTCGACGATCGCGACGAGCGGCGGATCGAGCGGATGATCGCGGTCTCGACCCCGTTCAACGGGTCGCCGCTCGCCCGGATCGCCCCGGCGCGGGCGCTGCGGGAGTTCGCCCCGCACCGCCCCGTGATCCGCACGCTGCTCGCCGAGCGGGACGCCGACTCCCGCATCACGTCGATCTACGGGATGCGCGATCAGTACATCCCGGGCGGGAGCCGGCTCGTCGGCGCGCGCGAGAACATCGCGGTCTCGGTCGTCGGGCACTTCGCGCTGCTGTCGCATCCGCGGGTGCTCGACCTCATCGCCGCGCGCGTCGACGGGGTGTGATCAGGACCAGGGGGTGAGCAGCACGAGCGGGATCTCCCGGTCGGTCTTCGTCTGATAGGTCGCGTAGTCGGGCCAGGCGGCGACGGAGCGCTCCCACCAGATCGCGCGCTGCTCGCCCTCGAGGACGCTCGCGGTGTAGTCCTTCTTCTCGGCGCCGTCCTGCAGCTCGACGTGCGGCTCCTTGAGCATGTTGCCGTACCAGACGGGGTGCTCCGGTGCGCCGCCCTTCGAGGCGACCACGACGTACTCGCCGTCGTGCTCGACGCGCATGAGGGCGGTCTTGCGGAGCTTGCCGCTCTTCGAGCCGACCGTGGTCAGGACGATGATCGGCTTGCCGCGCAGGAGATTGCCCTCCGCGCCGTTCGTGGCTTCGTACAGCTCCGCCTGCTCGCGGGCCCAGGCGGACGTGCTCGGTTCGTATTCTCCGGTGAGGGGCATGCTCCGATCGTACGACCGGGTGCCGCACGACGACGCCGAGAAGCCGGAGAGGCGCTCGTGGCGGACGTCCTCTCGATCGCCCGTGCACGAGGATGGTCCGGTGCAGCCTGCAGACCAGCTCGACCGCGCGCTCCTGGCGCTCCTCCGCGACGATCTCACCCGCGCCCGCTACGGCGTCGACGCCGTCCGCGAGCTGTGGGGGGAGGCGGCGGGCGAGGCGCTGCACCGCGGCGACCGCGTCCCGGCCCGGCGCGCCCTCGCCGACGACTCCGCGCCGCTCGCCACGCTCGCGCGGCTGTTCCTCCTCGCCGACCCGGTCGCGACGGAGGCGGCGGCAGCGGCGTTCGCGTCGCTCGGCCTCGAGGGCGCGATCGCCCTGGGCCTGGTGCAGTCGGAGGCGGGAGCCGTCGTGACCGCCGCGATCGATCTGCGGCCGTACGACCTCGTCGACCTGCGTGGCGCCGCCTCCTGGTGGATCGCCTCCGATCTGGGCGAGCTGGCGCTCGGCCGCGCCCTCTCCGAGGACCACGTCCTGGGAGTCGGCGGCGCGAGCCTCACCCTGACCGGGCTGATGATCCAGCGGCCGGTCGGCAGCGTCCTCGATCTGGGCACGGGCTGCGGGATCCAGGCGCTGCACGCCTCCCGCCACGCGGAGCGGGTCGTCGCGACCGACATCTCGGAGCGGGCGCTCGCGTTCGCCGCGTTCAACGCGGCGCTGAACGGCATCGAGAGCATCGAGTTCCGGCTCGGGAGCCTCTACGAGCCGGTCGCGGGCGAGCGCTTCGACCACATCGTCACCAATCCGCCGTTCGTGATCACGCCGCGCACCGAGGGCGTCCCCTCCTACGAGTACCGCGACGGCGGCCTCGAGGGCGACGAGATCGTGCACCGCGTGATCGTCGGGGCGGCCGACCACCTCGTGCCGGGCGGAGTCGCGCAGCTGCTCGGCAACTGGGAGTACCGCGAGTCGGCCGACGCCTTCGACCGCGTGCGCGGCTGGCTCGACGACGTGCGCAGCCCGCTCGCGCAGGCCCTCGAGCCGAGCCCCGAGGGCCTGGACGCGTGGATCGAGGCCGCCGCGTCTCCGCTCGACGTCTGGATCGTCGAACGCGAGCGGCAGGACCCGGCGGTGTACGCCGAGACGTGGATCCGCGACGGAGGCACCACCCGCGGCGCGGAGTTCGACCAGCTCGTCGACGCCTGGGTCGGCGACTTCGAGCGCCGCGGAGTGACGGGGGTCGGCTTCGGCTACGTGACGCTGCGCCTGCCCGCGACGCCCCGCCCGCCGCTGCGGCGCTTCGAGCGGATCGACGCGGCCTTCGCCACTGCGGGGCTCGGCGGGCACCTCGCGCACTGCCTCGACGCGGCGGAGGCGCTGGCCGCGCTCGACGACGACGCGCTCACCGGCCTCGCCCTCACGGTCGCGGGGGACGTGACGGAGGAGCGGCACTACTGGCCGGGCAACGACGACCCGACGGTGCTGCGGCTGCGGCAGGGCGGCGGCTTCGCCCGCGTGGAGGACGTCGACACGGCGGTCGCCGCGGTCGTGGGAGCCTCGGACGGCGAGCTGTCGCTCGCGGCGATCGTGGCGGCGGTGGCCTCGCTCCTGCACGTCGAGGAGGCGGCCGTGCTCGAGTCGGTGCTGCCCCCCGTGCGCGAGCTCATCGCGACGGGAGTGCTGCACCTCCCCTGACCCCTCGCGCGCTCAGAAGAGGGTGGCGGGAGTCTCGTCGACGGCCGGGGCGGGAGCCTGGGCGGGCGCGGTCGGCCAGCCCGGACCCGGGTCGACCGGCTGACGGCGCTGGTAGGCGGTCGCGGCGGCGCGGGCGCGGACGTCGGCGGCCTCGTTCATCCGGTGGTTCGCGTGCCCCTTCACCCACTCGAAGGTGACGGCGCGGCCCTGGAGCGCCTCGTCGAGCGCCTTGATGATCTCGACGTTCATCACCGGCTTGCCGTCCGCCTTGCGCCAGCCCTTCCGCTTCCACCCCGGCAGCCACTCGGTGCACGCCTTGATGGCGTACTGGCTGTCGCAGAGGATGTGCAGGGGCTCGGTCTCGCCGGCCGTGGAGCGTAGCAGCTCGAGCACGGCCGTCAGCTCGCCGATGTTGTTGGTGCCGTGCGACCAGCCGCCGGCGGCCCAGCGCTCGTCGTCGACGTACCAGGCCCAGCCGGCGGGGCCGGGGTTGCCCAGTGCCGAGCCGTCTGCGGCCGCGATGATGCTCACGTGGTGCTCCTCGGGTGGATCGGTGCGCCCGCTCAGGCGCCCTTCGAGGGTAGTCGCCCTGATCAGCGGCCCCGCATCGGGCGCAAGGCGGTGTCGGATGTCGGCGGTTCGCGGCAGGGTGGAGGCATGACCAGCATCCCCACCCTCACGCTCAACGACGGCACGACCATCCCGCAGCTCGGCTTCGGCGTCTTCAAGGTCGATCCGGAGGAGACCGAGCGGATCGTCTCCGAGGCGCTCGAGATCGGCTACCGCCACATCGACACCGCCGCGATCTACGGCAACGAGGTCGGCGTCGGCCGCGCCATCGCCGCCTCCGGGATCCCGCGCGACGAGCTCTACGTGACCACGAAGCTGTGGAACGACGACCAGGGCCGCGAGACCGCGCCCGGCGCCCTCGACGCGAGTCTCGACAAGCTCGGCCTCGACTCCGTCGACCTCTATCTCATCCACTGGCCCAAGCCCGCTCAGGACCGCTACGTCGAGAGCTGGGAGGCGATGCAGGAGCTGCGCGAGTCGGGTCGCACCCGCTCGATCGGCGTCTCGAACTTCCTCGTCCCGCACCTCGAGCGCCTGCTCGAGGCCGCCGAGGTCGTGCCGGCCGTCAACCAGATCGAGCTGCACCCCTACCACCAGCAGCCCACCGTGACGGCGTTCGGTGCCCAGCACGGCATCGCGACGGAGGCGTGGGGCCCGCTCGGCCAGAACAAGTACCCGCTGCTCGAGCTGCCCGTGATCACCGGCCCCGCCGAGGCGCACGGAGTCACGCCCGCGCAGGTCGTCCTCCGCTGGCACCTCGACCGCGGCCACATCGTCTTCCCCAAGTCGTCGACGAAGGCCCGCATCGCCGAGAACATCGACGTCTTCGGCTTCGAGCTCACCTCCGACGAGCGCGACGCGATCACCGCCCTCGAGCGCGCCGGTCGCGTCGGCGGCGACCCGAACGAGGTCTGACGCGCCTCCCGCATGCTGGTCGAGTAGGCCCGCAGGGCCGTATCGAGACCCTCCGACACCCGCAGACGTGTCCGAGGTCCTCGACCTCCGGCCTACTCGATCAGCGGGCGTGCGGGCCCGTCCTCAGCCCGCGCGCCGCGCGATCGTCACCCGCGTCGCGTACGGCACGGCGACGCGCGCCTGCGCGCCGAACTCCTCGTCGACCACCCGCGCCACCGCCGCGAGCGTCGCCGCGCGCTCCTCCTCCGGCATCGCGATCACGTAGCTCCGCGACGCGAACATGTCGAGCACCGAGGCGCGGTCCAGCTCGAACGACCAGTCGAACTCGGCGTACGCGATCCGCTCGAGCGCCGCGCCCAGCGGCGGGTGCACCGTCTCGAACCGCTCGGCGGCCGAGGAGCCCGCGACCTCGCCGAGCCGGCGCACCCACGGCACCGACTCGTCGCGGATGTTCCAGACCAGCGCCAGCACTCCTCCCGGCACGAGCACCCGCGCCACCTCGGCGCTCGCCCGCTCGGCGTCGACCCAGTGCCACGACTGCGCCGCCGTCACGAGCTCCACGGAGGCGTCGGCGAGCGGCAGCGCCTCCGCCGTCCCCTCCACGGCCGCGACCGACGGCAGGTTCTCGCCGAGCCGCGCGAGCATCGTCGGGTCGGGCTCGACCGCCGTCACCTCGAGTCCGCGGGAGACGAGCGAGGCCGTGAACTTGCCCGTCCCCGCCCCGAGATCCACCACCCGCACCCGGTCGGAGGCGTCGGCACCCGCCGCCCGCGCCCGCTCGGGCACGTAGGCCCCCGCCGCCCGCGACGGCGCGTGCGCGACCAGCCAGTCCACCGCGTCGTCCGGGTACCCGGGCCGTCCGCGGTCGTAGGCGTCGACGGCGGTGCCGAAGGAGCGGGAGAGATCGGAGGGTGTCATGCCCCCGACGCTACGCCTGGGGAGTCGCGGCCTCCAGGCGCCGGGCGAGGACGTCGACCGCGTAGCCGTACCCGGCGATGCCCGCGCCGACGATGACGGCGACCGCGATGTCCGAGAGGTAGGAGTGGTGGCGGAACTCCTCGCGGCGGTGCACGTTGCTGAGGTGCACCTCGACCATCGGCAGCTCCGTCGCGAGCACGGCGTCGCGGATCGCGATCGACGTGTGCGTGTAGGCCCCGGCGTTCAGCACGATCCCGGAGGCGGTGCCCCGCGCCGCGTGCAGGCGGTCGATGATCGCCCCCTCCGCGTTGCTCTGGAACACCTCGACCCCGAGACCGAGGGAGCGCGCGCGATCGGCGGCGAGCGCCTCCGCATCGGCGAGCGTGTCGGAGCCGTAGAGCTCGGGTTCGCGGGTGCCGAGCAGATTCAGGTTCGGGCCGTTGACGACGAGGATCGGGAGGGTCACGGCTCGACCCTATCGCCGGGACAGGTCAGCGCACCGAGGCCGCCGCGATACCGATCGGCAGCGGAGGCAGCTCCGCGCGCAGCCGGATCAGCTCGCGGGCGTGCGCGTCGAGCCGCCGGTCCTCGTCGGCCTCGAGCGCGAGCGCCGGCACTGTCTCGGCCGAGCCGTCGGCGCCGCGCACCACGAACACGCTCATGCACTGCGTCGTCAGCTCGAGCTCGCCGGTGCGCGGATCGCCGGAGCGCACGTGGATCGCCAGGTGCATGCTGCGCGGTCCCGTGTGGATGAGCCGCGCCTCCACCTCGACCAGGTGCCCGATGCGCACCGGCCGGTAGAAGTGGATGCCCCCGGAGTAGACGGCCACGGCGTCGCGTCCGGTCCAGCCCTGCGCCACCGCGTTCGCCGCCTCGTCGATCCAGCGCATCACGATGCCGCCGTGCGCGTTGCCGCCCCAGTTCACGTCGCCGGGCGCGGCGAGGAAGCGGAAGACGATCCGAGGCCCCGTGCCCGCGGACGTGTACTCCTGCGCGCGCATCACCTCGTGCAGCGCTCGGCGCCCGTCGATGCGGGCGGCGGCGCCCTCGGCGAGCGCCAGGTCCTCGATCGAGCGCGGCCGCCACTCCGGGACCGTGCGCGGCCGCTTCTCCTCGTCGACCGCGACGAAGATCAGGAGGCAGTGCGTCGCCTCCTCGTAGCGTCCCGTGCGCGGATCCGCCTGGGCGACCTCGACGAGCACGTGCATGCTCGTGCGGCCGGTGTGGATGACGCGCGCGCTCGCCTCGATGAGGTTGCCGACCACGATGGGCCGGGTGAAGTGCACGTTGCCGACGTAGGCGGTGACGCAGTAGCCGCCGCTCCAGCCGACGGCGCAGGCGTAGCCGGCCTTGTCGATCCACTCGAGCACACGGCCGGCCTGGGCGCTGGTGCCGTCGGCGGTCGCGTCCTGGGGAGCGGCGAGGAAGCGGAGGGTGATGCGGTCCATGACGTCCATCGATCGAGGAGGGGGAGTGGACCCGCGGAGAGGGTTGCGAGAAGGGGATGTCCCCTCCGCGGGCCACAGGGTGAGCCGACGGATGCCGGCTGGTTCAGGGTGTCAGGCGGCGACGGGCAGCCGGGCGGCGAGCAGGCGGAGGCGCAGCGCGGTCAGCTCGGCGGTCAGGGCGGCCGGGAGGCGGTCGCCGAACCGCGCGAAGAACTGCTCCGTCAGATCGCACTCGTCGAGCCACGCCTCGACCGGCACCGAGAAGAGCTCCTCCTTCACCTCGGCCGGCAGGTTCAGCCCGTGCGTGTTGATCGCTATGGGGAGGTCGCCGATCGCGCTGGGACGCGCCTCCGCCAGCCCCTCGATGCGGCGCACGAGCCACTGGATCACGCGGGCGTTCTCGCCGAAGCCCGGCCAGAGGAAGGACCCGTTGGCGCCCTTGCGGAACCAGTTGACCTGGAAGATCGCCGGAGCCCTTTCGCCGAGGTCCTCGCCGACCGAGAGCCAGTGCGCGAAGTAGTCGGCCATGTTGTAGCCGCAGAAGGGCAGCATCGCGAAGGGGTCGCGGCGCAGCTCGCCGACGGTGCCCTCGGCGGCGGCCGTCTTCTCGGAGGCGATCGTCGCCCCCATGAAGACCCCGTGCTGCCACGAGGTGGCCTGCGTCACGAGCGGCACATTGCTCGCCCGGCGTCCGCCGAAGACGATCGCGTCCAGCGGAACGCCCTCGAACGAGTCCCAGTCCTCCGAGAGCGACGGGCACTGCAGGGCCGGGGCGGTGAAGCGCGCGTTCGGGTGGGCGGCCGGGGTGCCGGAGGCGGGGGTCCACGGCTCACCGCGCCAGTCGGTGAGGCGCTCGGGAGTCTCGTCCGTGAGGCCCTCCCACCAGACGTCGCCGTCCTCGCGGAGCGCGACGTTCGTGAAGATCGTGTTGCCCCAGAGGGTGTGCACCGCGTTCGGGTTCGACGACTGCCCGGTTCCGGGAGCGACGCCGAAGAAGCCGGTCTCGGGGTTCATCGCCCAGAGCCGTCCGTCCTCGCCCTTCTTCATCCAGGTGATGTCGTCGCCCAGGGTCTCGACCCGCCAGCCGGGGATCGCGGGCTGCATCATCGCGAGGTTCGTCTTGCCGCACGCGCTCGGGAACGCCGCGGCGACGTGGTAGCGGCGGCCCTCGGGCGAGACGATGCGGATGAGCAGCATGTGCTCGGCGAGCCAGCCCTCCTCGCGGCCCATCGCCGAGGCGATCCGCAGGGCGAAGCACTTCTTGGCGAGCAGCGCGTTGCCGCCGTAGCCGGAGCCGAACGACCAGATCTCTCGGGTCTCGGGGAACTGGGTGATGTACTTCGTCTCGTTGCACGGCCAAGCGACGTCCTCGCGCGTCGTGCCGTCCGCGTCGCGGAGGGGGAACCCGACCGAGTGCACACCCCGCACGAACGCGGTGTCCTCGGTGAACGCGGCGAGCGGTGCGGCGCCGACGCGGGCCATGATCCGCATGTTGAGGACGGCGTAGGCCGAGTCGGTGAGCTGCACGCCCAGCTGAGACAGCGGGCCGCCGACCGGGCCCATCGAGAAGGGGACCACGTACATCGTCCGGCCACGCATGGCCCCGGCGAAGTAGGGGGCGATCTCGTCCTTCATCGAGGCGGCTTCGCGCCAGTTGTTCGTCGGGCCGGCGTCGGCATCGTCGCTCGTGCAGATGAACGTGCGGTCCTCGACGCGGGCGACGTCGTCGGGGTCGGTGCGGGCGAGGAACGAGCCGGGCCGCCACTCCGGGTTCAGCGCGATGAGCTTGCCCTCCTCGACCATGCGGCCGGTGAGGCGGTACCACTCGGCGGGCGAGCCGTCGCTCCACTCGATCGCGTCGGGCTCGAGGACCGCCGCCATCTCGCGCACCCAGCGGCGCAGCGCCAGGGGAGCGGCGGGGACGGTGGGTGCCGGGACCGCGGTCGGGGCGGTCATCGTGGCCGGTTCGAGCCGGACGGTGTTGGTGAAGATGCTCATGGTGGCTCCGCTTTCTGGGCTGTCGTCGTCGACGGGTGGGGAGTCTGCCTCGAGCCCGCTGTCACGGCGGTCGAGGGGCACCCGGTGGCGCCTGAAGCAAGAATGCGGGAGGATCAGGGCGTATTTCCGGGCCGAAGTCCGTCAAGAACCGCTGTTTTTTCGCCTCCGTCACAACCGACCACTGGAGCTCGCCGTGACCGATACCGCCGGCACCGACGCCGCCCTGCTGGGGCAGCGCATCCGCCACTTCCGCACTCGACGCGGCCTGACGCTCGGCCGGCTCGCCGAGAAGGTCGGCGTGTCGGGGAGTCAGCTCTCGCTGATCGAGACCGGTCGCCGCGAGCCGCGCCTCTCGCTCATGCAGGCTCTCGCCTCCGCGCTCGGCGTCGAGCTGGCCGCCCTGCTCTCCGACGAGCCCCCGAGCGAGCGGGCGGCGCTCGAGATCGAGCTCGCGCGGGTGCAGAAGGGATCGCTCTACCGTTCGCTCGGGCTGCAGGAGTTCAAGGTCAACAAGGCCCTGACGACGCCGGTCCTGGAGGCGTTCCTCGGCGTGTACCGCGAGCTCGCCCGCCGGAAGAGCGAGGCGAGCGCGACACCGGAGGAGGCGCGCCGGGCCAACACCGCCCAGCGCCTCCAGCTGCGCGAGCGCAACGCCCACCTGCCCGAGATCGAGGCGGTGGCGGGCGAGATGCTGCGCACCGTGGGGCACCGCGGCGGCGCCCTCACGCACAGCTCCGTCTCGAAGATGGCGCGGCACCTCGGCTTCGAGATCATCCACGTCGGCGACCTGCCGCACTCGGCGCGCTCGGTGATCGACCTCGCGAACGGGCGGATCTACCTCCCGCCCGCCTCGATCCCGGGCGGCCACGGACTGCGCGCGCTCGCGCTGCAGGCGATGGCGCACCGCCTCCTCGGCCACGAGCGCCCCGCGACCTACGCGGACTTCCTCCGCCAGCGCCTCGAGATCAACTACTTCGCCGCCGCCTGCCTGATGCCGCTCGAGCCCGCCGTCGCGTTCCTCCAGGAGGCGAAGCGCGAGCGCGACATCTCGGTCGAGGACTTCCGCGACGGCTTCGGCGTGACGCACGAGGCCGCTGCCCTGCGCTTCACCAACCTGCTGACCTCGCACCTCGACATCCGGATGCACTTCCTGCGGGTCCTCGGCGACGGCTCGATCCAGAAGGCGTACGAGAACGACGGTCTGCCGCTGCCGACGGACGTGACCGGTGCCGTCGAGGGCCAGACGGTGTGCCGGTACTGGTCGGCGCGGTCGGCCTTCACCCGTACCAACCGCACGACGGAGTACTACCAGTACGTCGACACGCCCGCCGGCACCTTCTGGTCGGCGTCGCAGACCGGCACGACCGCGACCGAGGAGTTCTCGATCACGGTCGGCGTCCCCTTCGCCGAGGCGCGGTTCTTCCGGGGCCGCGACACCGATCGCCGCGAGCTCTCCCGCTGCC
Organism: Rathayibacter sp. VKM Ac-2759; assembly: GCF_009834225.1. Classification (NCBI taxonomy): domain Bacteria; kingdom Bacillati; phylum Actinomycetota; class Actinomycetes; order Micrococcales; family Microbacteriaceae; genus Rathayibacter; species Rathayibacter sp. VKM Ac-2759. The sequence goes on along the minus strand of NZ_CP047176.1, from coordinate 2,707,623 downwards.
CCGACGAGTCGTGCTGCCGCCGTGCTCCCGCCGAGCTCGCCGCGCGCTGGGACGGCAACGCCTGGCCGAGCGCGCGCCTGCACGCGCACGTGCTGGCTCCCCTACCCTCGGGGACCTTCCCCGGGATCGACGACGCCGAGGTGTACGAGTTCCTCGACGCCCACGCCCGCGAGTCCTGACCCCCGCTCGCGTCACCGCGGTGAGGGAGAAGGTTGCGCCCGGCCCCCAGCCTGCTGGTCGAGTAGCCCCGTAGGGGCGTATCGAGACCCACCAGCTTCAGTAGATCGGCGGGATGTCCGCGTCTCCTGGAGACAGGGGGATCTCGATACGCCCGCTGCGCGGGCTACTCGATCAGCAGGCAGGCGAGATCCCGCGGCCGGGTCAGGAGGAGATGAGCGCGCGCGCCGTGCCCTCGTCGAGGATGAGGTCCGTGATCAGTCCGGCCGCCAGCGCCCCGCGCAGTCCGGGCAGCTTCGACGAGCCCGACACGACGCAGATCCGGCGCGCCGCGCGGCGCACGGTGGAGAGGTCCGGACCGCTTGCACGTTCGTTCATGGGGATGTCGTCCCACGTCCCATCGGCCCGGTAGAAGACCGTCGCCACATCGCCGACCACTCCGGAGGCGCTCAGCGAGGTGAAGTCGCTCGACTCGAGGTACCCGCCGATGTAGACCTTCGACGGCACCGCCGCGAACGGCGAGCCCAGGCCGAACAGCGCGACGTCCATCCGCTGCTGCAGCTCGAGCACGCGCTTCGTCGAGCGCTCGCGCCACACGGCCTGCTTCGTCAGCGGGTCGTCGAAGAACGCCTGGACCGGGAACTGCTGGACCTTCGCCGCGTACGCGTCGCCGAAGCGCCGCAGGATCTCGCTGGAGTAGTTGATGCCCGTCGTCTCGGTGTTGCCGGCGCCGTTCAGCTGCACGATCTGGGTGTTGTGCGTCTCCTTCGCGATCAGGTGCCGGCTGATCGCGCTCATCGTCGAGCCCCAGGCGATGCCGACGATCATGTTCGAGTCGATGAACTGGCCGAGGATCCGCGCGGCCGAGAGCGCGACCCGCTCGAGGCGGTCGATCTCGCTGGTGTGATCCGGCACCGGCACGATGTGCGCCGTGATGTCGTAGTGGGCGCGAACCTCGGCCGAGAGCGCGCTCGCCCGGTCGAGGGGGGAGCGGATCTGGATGTCGACGAGCCCGGTCGCGCGAGCGTGCGAGAGCAGCCGCGAGACGGAGGAGCGGGACGTGTGCAGCTCGTGCGCGATGGCGTCCATCGTCAGATCCTGCATGTAGTACAGCTGCGCGGCCCGGAGCGCGTCCCGCGTCTTGTCCGGGTGGGTGGCGTGCGTCGTCTCGTCGAGTTCGACGACCGGTCGGACTGGGGTCATTGCCGCTCCTTGCACGTATTTCCACCCGTCTTGACCGGATGTGTTGTCGGGTCAAGGATGGCTGTATTCCTCCGCGATATCAACCGTCCACCCCAGAGATGGACACTGCGTGAAGGCCTCGACGAAGCTCCTACGACACGAAGGCGAGTACGAAGTGGCACAGTCTGCCGGAACTCCCGGAAACACCGCTCTCCGCGAGAGCGTCTCCGCCCTGCGCGACAACCCCCGCGCCACCGTTCTCGTGATCGGAGGTGGCATCAACGGCATCGGGACCTTCCGCGAGCTGGCTCTCAACGGCGTCGATGTCGCCCTCGTCGAGCGCGGCGACTACGTCTCGGGGGCGTCCAGCGCCTCGAGCCACATGATCCACGGCGGCATCCGCTACCTCGAGAACGGCGAGTTCCGGCTCGTCAACGAGGGCGTGCACGAGCGCAACGGTCTGCTCAAGATCGCTCCTCATTACGTGAAGCCGCTGCAGACCACCATCCCGATCTACTCGACCTTCTCGGGCATCCTCGCGGCCCCGCTGCGCTTCCTGACCCACAAGTCGGGTGCCCCCCAGGAGCGCGGCGCGCTGCTGATCAAGGTCGGACTCACCCTGTACGACTTCTTCTCGCGCGACGGCGGCACCGTCCCCCGTCACCAGTTCCACGGCCGCAAGCGCTCGCTCGCGGAGCTGCCCAAGCTCGACCCGAAGATCAAGTACACGGCGACCTACTTCGACGCCTCCGTGCACGAGCCGGAGCGCCTCGCGCTCGACGTGCTGCACGACGCGCTCATCGGCGGCAAGAAGGCCCGCGCGGCCAACTACGTCGAGGCCGTCGGCGCCGACGAGAAGGGCGTCGTCCTCCGCGACCGCGAGAGCGGCGAGGAGTTCACCTTCCAGGCCGACATCGTCGTGAACGTGTCCGGCCCGTGGACCGACTTCACCAACACGGCTCTCGGCACGACCACGAAGTTCATGGGCGGCACCAAGGGCTCCCACATCGTCCTCGACAACCCCGAGCTGGTCGAGGCCTGCGAGGGTCGCGAGATGTTCTTCGAGCACAGCGACGGCCGCATCGTCCTGATCTACCCGCTGAAGGGCCGCGTCATGGTCGGTACCACCGACATCGACGCCGACCCGACCAAGCCGGCCGTCTGCACCGAGGAGGAGATCGACTACTTCTTCGAGCTGGTCAGCCACGTCTTCCCCTCGATCCCCGTGGACCGCTCGCAGATCGTCTTCAAGTTCTCGGGCATCCGCCCGCTGCCCCGCCACGACGACGAGGCGCCGGGATTCGTCTCCCGCGACTACCGCATCGAGCCCTCCACGCTCCCCGGAGCGGGCGGCGCGACCGTGCTCAGCCTGGTCGGCGGCAAGTGGACCACCTTCCGCGCCCTCTCGGAGCACCTCTCCAACGAGGTCTTCAAGCGGATCGGCGTCACCCGCCGGGTCTCCACGGTGAAGACGCCCATCGGAGGCGGCAAGGGCTTCCCCCGCACCGACGCGTCCCGCGCGCAGTGGATCAGCCAGCACCGCTCGGGCCTCTCCTCGGCCCGGACCGGGCAGCTGCTCGAGCGCTACGGCACCCGCGCGCAGGAGGTCATCGAGGCCCTCGCCGACGGACACGACGAGGCCCTCGACTTCGACAAGGACTTCACGACCGGAGAGATCCGCTACCTCGCCCAGCGCGAGAGCGTCGTGCACCTCATCGACCTCGTGATGCGCCGCACCAACCACGCCTTCACCGGCGGTCTGAGCCGCGAGCTCCTCGAGGAGCTCGCCGAGCACACCGGAGCCGTCCTCGGCTGGGACGAGGCGACTCGCGCCTCCGAGGTGGACGCGACCATCGCGCACCTCAAGGAGTACAACGGCGTCGATGTCGGAGGCTCCTCCGTCCAGGCTCCGACGGCCGTCCCGGCGTCCTAGACCCGGCGGCTGGCGCAGAACGACGGGAGTCCCGATCGAGGTGAGACTCGAACCGGGGCTCCCGTCGTCTTTACGCACAAACGTGCACGCGTCGTTCCTTGTCGGAGCGTCGAGGCGCGGATAACTTCACACACGTCGGGCATCGATGCCCGCTGCGGACGCCCGCGTGCGTCCGTTCTAATCAGAGGAAAAGGTCAACGTGGACAATCTCGGAGTGGTCTTCCTGAGCGAAGTCGTGGGGACGGCGATGCTCGTGCTCCTCGGCTGCGGCGTCGTCGCCAACGTCGCTCTCGTCAAGAACAAGGGTTTCAACGGCGGGTTCCTGATGGTCAACATCGGCTGGGGCTTCGCTGTCTTCGCCGGTGTGATCGTCTCGTACAACTCCGGTGCCCACCTCAACCCGGCGGTCACCCTCGGTCTGGTCGCGAGCGGAGCCACCGAGTTCGGCTCGGGCGTGCCGGTCAACATCGTCTCGATCCTGATGTACATCCTCGCCCAGCTGATCGGTGCCATCATCGGCGCCGTCTTCTGCTGGCTGGCCTACAAGCAGCACTTCGACGAGGAGCCCGACGCGGCCAACAAGCTGGGCGTCTTCTCGACCGGCCCGGCCATCCGCTCGTACGGCTGGAACTTCGTCACCGAGGTCATCGGCACCTTCGTCCTCGTCTTCGTCGTCATCGGCTTCGGTGGCGGACGTCAGGGCGACGGCGGACTCGCCGCGCTGGGGGCCCTGCCCGTCGCCATCCTCGTGATCGCGATCGGCGCCTCGCTCGGTGGACCGACCGGCTACGCGATCAACCCGGCCCGCGACCTCGGCCCTCGTATCGCGCACGCGCTGCTGCCGATCAAGGGCAAGGGCTCCAGCGACTGGAGCTATGCGTGGGTCCCGGTCGCCGGACCGGTCGTCGGTGGTGTGCTGGCAGGTCTCGCGTCGACCGCGCTCCTGCCGATCATCTGATCCGCACCCACCTCATCCCCATTACGAAGGAGTAATCACTCATGGCTGACTACGTCATCGCTATCGACCAGGGGACCACGTCGTCCCGCGCGATCATCTTCGACAAGAAGGGCTCGATCGTCTCGACGGGACAGAAGGAGCACGAGCAGATCTTCCCCCGCGCGGGCTGGGTCGAGCACGACCCGATCGAGATCTGGAACAACGTCCGCGAGGTCATCGGCCAGGCGCTCTCCCGCGCCGACCTGACCCGCCACGACATCGCCTCCGTCGGCATCACCAACCAGCGCGAGACCGCCGTGGTCTGGGACAAGACCACGGGCAAGCCGGTCTACAACGCCATCGTCTGGCAGGACACCCGCACCCAGTCGATCGTCGACCGCCTCGCGGGCGACGAGGGTGCCGACCGCTTCAAGTCGATCGTCGGCCTGCCGCTGGCGACCTACTTCTCGGGCACCAAGATCGTCTGGATCCTCGAGAACGTCGAGGGCGCCCGTGAGAAGGCGGAGGCAGGCGACCTGCTCTTCGGCACCACCGACACCTGGGTCCTCTGGAACCTCACCGGCGGCACCGACGGCGGCGTCCACAAGACCGACGTCACCAACGCCTCCCGCACGCTCTTCCTCGACCTCGAGACCCTCGAGTGGCGCGACGACATCCTCGAGGCCTTCGGGGTCCCGAAGTCGATGCTCCCCGAGGTCTGCTCCTCGTCCGAGGTCTACGGCCACGTCGAGGCGTCCTCGCTGCTGCGCGAGGTCCCGATCGCCGGCATCCTCGGCGACCAGCAGGCCGCGACCTTCGGCCAGGCGGCGTTCGATCCGGGCGAGGCCAAGAACACCTACGGCACCGGCAACTTCCTGATCTTCAACACCGGCACCGAGATCGTGCACTCGAAGAACGGTCTGCTCACCACGATCGGCTACAAGCTCGGCGACGGCGAGGTGCACTACGCGCTCGAGGGCTCGATCGCGGTCTCCGGCTCGCTGATCCAGTGGCTGCGCGACAACCTGGGCCTCATCGGCTCGGCCCCCGAGGTCGAGGCGCTGGCCGCCACGGTCGAGGACAACGGAGGCGCGTACTTCGTCCCCGCGTTCTCGGGGCTCTTCGCGCCGTACTGGCGCTCGGACGCCCGCGGTGCGCTCGTCGGCCTCACGCGCTACGTGAACAAGGGCCACATCGCCCGCGCCGCGCTCGAGGCGACCGCGTTCCAGACCCGCGAGGTCCTCGACGCCGTCAACGCCGACTCCGGAGTGCCGCTGCAGGAGCTCAAGGTCGACGGCGGCATGATCGCCAACAACCTGCTCATGCAGTTCCAGGCCGACATCCTCGGCGTCCCGGTCGTCCGCCCCGTCGTCGCCGAGACCACCGCGCTCGGTGCCGCCTACGCCGCGGGCCTCGCGGTGGGCTTCTGGGAGAACCTCGACGACCTGCGCCAGAACTGGCAGGAGGACTCGCGCTGGACCCCGCAGATGGACCAGGACGAGGCCGCCCGCCAGTACCGCCTCTGGAAGAAGGCCGTCACCAAGACCTTCGACTGGGTCGACGAAGACGTGGTGTGAGCCTTCCACGGCGGTCATCGCCCGCCGTGGCGCGGTCGGCTCGTCGAGGTGGTCGCGTTCCAGAGAGCGTCTCGCGTCCGGCTAGGGGAAATCGCTGACACGCGATCTCGCCGTTCGCCTCGGCCTTGATCGGTGACTGTCCGGTCGCTGAACGGGGGAGCGCCTCGGGTCGACCTTCGGGTCGGGCCGGGGCGCTTCGGCGTTCCCGGGGCGTCGGCAGGCTGTTCGGGAGCCCCGCCGCTGCCTGCTGGTCGAGGAGGCCCGCAGGGGCCTATCGAGACCCGCCGCCGTCAGCAGCCGATGCGCGCCCTGTCAGAGCAGGCGCGCAAGCTGGTCGAGCGAGCCGATGCGGTGGACGCCGAGGGTGACCGCCTCCTCGGGCAGGGCGCGACGGTGCTCGGGGCCGCCGACGCGGTCGAGCCAGACGCCGCGGAGGCCGGCGCGGGCGGCGCCGATCGCGTCGGTGGTGAGCCGGTCGCCGACGTAGAGAGCCTCCTGGGCAGCGACTCCGAACCGCTCGCACGCGACCTCGAAGATGCGCGCGTCGGGCTTCGTGACCCCGACCTCCCCGGAGGCGACGAGGCGCTCGATCCGCGGCGTGAGGCCCAGCTGCTCCACCTTGTTCTGCTGGAAGTCGAGATCGCCGTTGGTGATGACGCCGATCCGCACCCCGGAGGCGTCCAGAGCGTCGAGCGTCGGCAGGGCGTCGTCGTGCAAGGTCCAGTTGGCCACGTAGTGCTCGAGGTAGGCCGCGAACCACGCGCTCGCCTCCTCGGGCGACAGGTCGACGCCCGACTCCGCAGCGAACGCGGTCGCCCGGGCCCGGCGCTGTCCCTCGTAGTCGAGCTCGCCGGCGAGGTAGCGGTGGTAGTGCTTCTCCTCGAGCTCGTACCAGCGCCGCTGCACGTCCTCTCGAGCCGCCGTGTAGGGCGCCCCGAGTGCCGAGACCCGGTCGACGATGCCCTCGCGCACCGCGTGAGCGTGCGCGAAGAGGGTGTCGTCGAGATCGAAGAGGGCGACGCGGATGCTCACGTCAGCGGGTGCGGCGGAGGAAGCCGACGCGCTCGTAGGCCGCGGCGAGCGTGCGCTCCGCGGTCTCGGAGGCGCGGTCGGCCGCGCGGGAGAGCATGCGGTCGAGCTCGGCCGGGTCGGCGAGCAGCTCGGCGGTGCGCGCGCGGATCGGGTCGAAGGTCGCCGCGACGACCTCGACGAGACCCTTCTTGAGGTCGCCGTAGCCGCGCCCGGCGTACTCCTGCTCGAGCGACTCGACGGTGCGCTCGGCGAGCACGGAGTAGATCGTGAGCAGGTTCGAGACGCCGGGCTTCTCGGCGCGGTCGAACCGCACCTCCGACTCGGTGTCGGTCACGGCGCGCATGATCTTCTTCGCGGTGACCTTCGGCTCGTCGAGCACGCTGAGCAGTCCCGCGTCGGACTCCGCCGACTTCGACATCTTCGCGCCGGGGTTCTGCAGATCGTAGATCTTCGCGGTCTCGCGGGTGATGTGCGGCTCCGGGATCGTGAAGGTCTCACCGAACCGCGAGTTGAAGCGCGCGGCGAGGTCGCGGGTCAGCTCGAGGTGCTGCCGCTGGTCCTCGCCGACCGGGACGGCGTCGGTCTGGTACAGCAGGATGTCGGCCGCCATGAGGATCGGGTAGGTGAAGAGGCCGACCGAGGCCGCCTCCGTGCCCTGCTTGGCCGACTTGTCCTTGAACTGCGTCATGCGGCTCGCCTCGCCGAAGCCGGTGAGGGTGTTGAGCACCCACGCCAGCTCGGCGTGCGCCGGCACGTGCGACTGGATGAACAGCGTCGACCGCTCCGGGTCGATGCCCGCCGCGATGTACTGGGCCGCGGTGGCGCGGGTGCGCTCGCGCAGCTGCTCCGGGTCCTGCGGAACGGTGATGGCGTGCAGGTCGACGACGCAGAAGTAGGCGTCGAACGTCTCCTGCATCGCGATCCACTGCGTGAGCGCGCCGATGTGGTTGCCGAGGTGCAGCGAGCCGGAGGACGGCTGCATGCCGGAGAGGATGACGGGCTTGGCGCCCGGGGTGCTGGGGGTCATCGAAGGCCTCGAGGTGTCGGGTTCGCAGCGGTGGGGCCGCGGGGGAGGGAGAGGGTCAGAGGGCGTAGTCGACGACCACGGGAGCGTGGTCCGACCAGCGGGTGTCGTACGCGTCCGCCCGGTCGACCTCGTAGGAGCGGGCGAGCTCGGCGAGCGCGGGCGTGGCGAGCTGGTAGTCGAGGCGCCAGCCGGTGTCGGTGTCGAACGCCTGGCCGCGCTGCGACCACCACGTGTAGGGGCCGGGAACCTCGCCGGCGAAGCGACGGCCCAGGTCGACCCAGCCGAAGCCTCCGCCGGCGTTGTAGTCGTCGTCGCCCTCGGCGCCGACGAACTCGTCGAAGTAGGCGCGCTCCCGGGGCAGGAAGCCGGCCTTCTTGACGTTGCCCTTCCAGTTCTTGATGTCGAGGGTGCGGTGGCCGACGTTGAGGTCGCCCATCACGACGGCGAGCTCGTTGTGCTCCTGCAGCTGCGGCAGGCGCTCCTTCATGGCGTCGAGGAACTTGTACTTCTCGACCTGCTTGGGGGTGTCGACCTCGCCCGAGTGCACGTAGGTCGAGACCACGGTGATCGTGCGGTCGCCCACCTCGTAGTCGGCCTCGAGCCAGCGGCCGGCGGAGTCGAAGTCCTCGGCTCCGAACGACACGCGGTGGATCGCGGCGCGGTTGCGCGAGGCGAGCGCGACTCCGGCACGGCCCTTCGCCGTGGCCTCGTCGTGCAGCACGTCCCATTCATCGCCGAGGAGCCCGGTCAGGTCGTCGGTGGAGGCGCGGACCTCCTGCAGGGCGAGGATGTCGACGTCGCGCGCGGCGAGCCAGTCGCCCATGCCCTTGCGGTAGGCGGCGCGGACGCCGTTCACGTTGACGGTGGCGATGCGGAGAGGCTTGCGAGTCACCGTGTCAGTCTATTTGGAGCAGCCGACACTGCTCCTCCGGGGCGGTTCCCGCTCGCCGCGGACGACGAGCACAGCCGGCGGTCCCACTGCTGCCGTCCCTCTCGGAGAAGAAGGGGCGACAGCGGGTGGGACCGCCGGCAGGACCGCTCAGGACGGTCGTTCGGGGAGTCGGCCGATCAGACGGCGACGGCGCGGGCCGCGGCGGGCTCCGGTACCTCGGCGACGACCGGGGCGCGCTTGATGCTCTTCGCGATGATGACGCAGATCGCGGTGACGACCATTCCGACGAGGATCGCGACGAGGTAGAGCAGCGGCTGGCCGACGAGGCCGGTCACCCAGATGCCGCCGTGCGGGGCCCGGAGGGTCGAGCCGAACAGTGCGACGAGCGCGCCGGTCACGGCCGATCCGATCATCGCCGAGGGGATCACGCGGAGCGGGTCGACCGCCGCGAACGGGATGGCCCCCTCCGAGATGAAGGACGCGCCGAGCAGGTACGCCGCCTTGCCGTTCTGGCGCTCCGCGTCGGTGAAGAGGCGCTTGCGCAGCGAGGTCGCGAGAGCGAGGCCCAGCGGAGGGGTCATGCCCGCGGCCATGACGATCGCCATGACCTTGAACTGCACCGAGTTCGGATCGCCGTCGGCAGGCACGGAGGCGAGACCGGTGGTCGCGAAGGCGTAGGCCACCTTGTTGACCGGGCCGCCCATGTCGAACGCCATCATCAGCCCGAGGATGATGCCCAGGATGATCAGGTTGCCGCCCGAGAGGCCCGAGAGCCAGGCCGACAGGCCCTCGCTCAGCGCACGCAGGGGAGCGCCGAGGACGACGAACATCAGGAAGCCGGTGATGAAGGTCGCGATCAGGGGGATGATCACGACGGGCATCAGCGACTTGAACGCCGCCGGCAGCTTGATGCGCGAGATGTAGAGCGCGGCGTAGCCCGCGATGAAGCCGGAGGCGAGTCCGCCGAGGAAGCCGGCGCCGACGGTGACCGCCACCGCGCCGCCGAGGAATCCGGGCGCGATGCCGGGGCGGTCGGCGATGCCGAAGGCGATGAAGCCCGAGAGCACGGGGACCAGGAACGCGAACGTCGCGCCTCCGATCAGGAACATCACGCCGGCCCAGTCGGTGATGTTGAAGGCGTCGAAGCCGTTGTCGATGATCTGCTGCGGCGTGAAGCTGACGATCTGGTATCCGCCGAAGAGGAAGGACAGCGCGATCAGCAGACCGCCCGCCGCGACGAACGGGATCATGTACGAGACACCGGTCATCAGGTTCTGGCGGATGCGCGTGCCGACGCCGACCTTCTTCGGTGCGGCGGCGGGCGCGGGTGCGGCGGCGGCTCGGGTGGGAGCGGCACCGGCCGGCTTCGCGGAGCGCAGCGCGAGAGCACGGTCGAGCACCTCGTCGGGCTTCGCGAGCGCCTCGGCGACGCCGACCTGGAGGATCGGCTTGCCGGCGAAGCGGTCCTTGCCGCGCACCTCGAGGTCGGCGGCGAGGATCACGACGTCGGCCGCGGCGATGTCGCCCGCGGTCATCTCCTCGGAGCCGGCGGCGCCCTGGGTCTCGACGTGGATCGGGTAGCCGCGCTTCTTCGCGGCCTGCTCGAGCGCCTCCGCCGCCATGTAGGTGTGCGCGATGCCGGCGATGCAGCTGGTCACCGCGACGAAGCGGGGGGCGTCGGAGGAGGCGGCGGGAGCCGCGGCGGGCGCGTCCTGCACCGTCGCGACGGCGCGGTCGATGACCTCCGCTGCCTTGGCGAGCGCCTCCGAGGTGCCGACCTCGAGGGTCGGCTTGCCGGCGAAGCGCTCCTTGCCGCGGACCTCGAGGTCGGCGGCGAGGATCACGACGTCGGCGTCGGCGATCGTCTGGTCGGACATGGGGTCGGAGCCGGCCGCGCCCTGGGTCTCGACCTGGATCTCGTAGCCCTTCTTCTTGGCGGCCTGCTCGAGAGCCTCGGCCGCCATGTAGGTGTGGGCGATGCCGGCGATGCAGCTGGTGACGGCGACGATCCTCATGACACGACGACCTCTCTGGCGATGATGTCCGCGACCTCCTGGCCGCTGGTCGCGGCGCGGAGGGACCCGGTGAAGGACTCGTGGATCAGCTTCCGGGCGAGCTGGGCGAGGATCTTGAGGTGGGCCTGGTCGGCGCCGTCGGGCGCGGCGATCAGGAAGATGAGGTCGGCGGGGCCGTCGGGGGCGCCGAAGTCGACACCCTGCTTCGCGATGCCCACGGCGACGCTCGGCGAGACGACGTGCGACGAGCGGGCGTGGGGGATCCCGATGCCGCCGGGCATGCCGGTGGCCATCTGCGCCTCGCGGTCGCGGACGTCGGCCAGGAAGCCGTCGAGGTCGGTGACGCGGCCGGCGTCCGCGAGAGTCTTCGCGAGCTGTGCGGTGGCCTCGTCCTTCGTGGCGGCGGTGAGGTCGACGATGACCGTCGACGCCTCGGTGAGAGCAGTCATGCGCTCAGTTCTCCAATCGGGAGGTGGGAATCGGGGTTCTCGACGACGGTGACGTCGCCGAGGCGGAGGGAATCGGGTCCCGGGGCTTCGCTGCCCGGGAGCTGGACGGCGGCGGTGCCCCAGGCGACGGCGGTCGCGAGACGCTCCGCCTCCGTGGCGTCGGTCGCCGACAGGTAGCCCGCGAGCGTGCTGTCGCCGGCGCCGACGGTCGAGAGGGGGACCACGGCGGGGGCGCCCGCCCACCACGACGACTGCGTCGTGACGAGGAGGGCGCCGTGCTCGCCGAGGCTGACGAGCGCTCGCGCGTCCGGGAGCTTCAGCAGGGCACGGGCTCCCGCGACGACGTCTCCGACCGTCGGCAGGGAGCGGCCGAGGAGCTCCTCGAGCTCCTCGAGGTTGGGCTTCACCAGGGTGGCGGTGCCGGCCGCGATGATCGCGGTCAGCGGGGCACCCGAGGTGTCGACGGCGAGCGGGACGCCGAAGTGCAGGGCGAGCCGGCCGAGGGCCGGGTAGAAGTCGTCGCCGAGCCCGGGAGGCACGCTGCCGCACGCGACCAGCCAGCGCGGGGCGCTGACGACGTGGTCGCAGATGAGCTGCGAGAGGGCCTTGGCCTCCTCCGGGGTCACGGCGGGGCCGGGCTCGTTGATCTTGGTGGTGCGACCGGTGCGGTCGTCGACGACGGTGATGTTGGTGCGGATGGGCTGCGCGATGGAGGCGCTGGCCGAGCGCACGCCGGCCGCCTCGAGCATCGTCGACAGGTCGAGACCGGTGGAGGCGTCGGCCGGGTAGACCGCGGTGGCCTCGACTCCGTTGCGGGCGAGGGCGCGGGCGACGTTGACGCCCTTGCCCGCGGGGTCGCGGCGCACGTCGTGCGCGCGGTTGACCTCGCCGAGGGTGAAGCCGCTGGTCGACAGGGTGACGTCGATGCTGGGGTTGGCGGTGACGGTGACGATCATGCGCGGACGACCTCCGGGCCGGCCGACTCGATGTCGTCGGCGAGCTCGTCGTCGACTTCGCGATCGGTGATGACGGTGTCGACCGCGGACAGCGGGGCGACGTGCCCGAAGTCCTGGCGGCCGAACTTCGAGTGGTCGGCGAGGACGACGACGCGTCGCGCGGAGGCGATGATCGCGGTCTTGACGACGGCCTCGTCGAGGTCGGGGGTGGTGAGCCCGCGCTCCCGGCTGATGCCGTTGGTGCCGATGAAGGCGACGTCCACCGAGACGGAGGCGATCGCCTGGGTGACCCAGGGACCGACCGCGGCCTGCGTGACTCCGCGCAGGTGGCCGCCGAGGAGGTGGAGATCGATGTTGGGCCGGCCGACGAGCGCCATCGCGACGGGGAGGGAGTGGGTGACGACCGTCAGCCGGCGGTCCAGGGGGAGCAGCTCTGCGAGGCGGACCGTGGTGGTCCCGGCGTCGATGGCGATCGATCCGCCGTCGGGGACCTCGGCCAGGGCGGCGGTCGCGATGCGGTCCTTCTCGGCGGCGAGGTGGCCCTCGCGGGCGGCGACCTCGGGCTCGATGCCGAGCCGCTCGACCGGGATCGCGCCTCCGTGGGCCCGGCGCAGCAGGCCGCGCTTCTCGAGGCTCGTGAGATCGCGGCGGATGGTCTCGGGCGTGACCGCCAGGGACTGCGCGAGGTCGCGGACCTCGACCCGCCCGTCCGAGCGGGCACGGTCCAGGATCGCCTGGTGCCGCTCCGGTGCGTACATGTGGACTCCGTCGTCTCGCCGTGATGATGCTCGCGATCCGCGGTGTCGTTGCCGACCTCGGATCTGCGTTTACATCTTTTTAGACCCGTTCGTGTGGGAAGTCAACACAAACGGACAAGTCCGACGGGCATCGGACTGCGCGAGATCACGCGGCGGGCTGGTCGAGCTCCTCCTCGAGCCGCGCCAGCTGCTTCTCGAGTCGCCGGCGCTTGAGCAGCGAGGCCTCGGGCAGCGCCGAGCGCAGTCGTTCGCGCTCGGCCTCGGCGAGCGTGCGGCGGGCGGCTCGCAGCTGCTCCTGCTGCTCGCGCTCCCGCTCCTCCGGTGTCAGCTTGCGGGCGGAGATGCCCGCGTCGCTCATCCCCACCGAGATCCACGAGGCGACGATCAGCACGACCTGGCAGACGAGGTTGAACCAGATCAGCAGACCGATCAGCACGGCGAAGGAGGCGAGCAGCGGGTTCCGCGAGGCGCCCCCGAGCAGCTGCGTCCCGAGGATCTTCAGGGCGCCCAGGGCGACGCCGCCCATCAGGGCGCCGACCCAGAGGTTCTTCCACGGGATCGGGATGCCGGAGAGGATGCGGAAGGACCCCGCGAGGGTCGCCGTGTCGAGCGCGAGCATGATCACGAGACCGATCGCGGTACCGGCGACCTTGCTCAGAGCCGAGTCGCTCCCGATGCCGAGGAAGTCGAACGCCACGTCGAGGAAGGAGGTGGAGAAGACCGACAGCGCCGCCGAGACGAGCAGTACCGCGCTGAAGACGAGGGCGAGCCCCGCATCCTTGAGCTTGAGGAGCACGAAGAGCGTGGTCGGGCCGGGGAGCGTGAACAGGATCCGCACCGCCTGGCGCAGGCTCCCGAGGAAGTTGAGGGCCGTCCAGAGCAGGCCCGCGGCGGCGATGACTCCGGTCCAGCCGAGGATGGACGAGTCGAGCAGCGTGTCGATCGAGACCAGCGAGCCCTCGCCCTCGCCGATCAGCCCGGGAACGGACCGGGTGAGGAGGCCGAGCAGCGACTCCCGGATGATCGGGTTGTCGCGCACCCAGAAGCCGAAGACGGCGAAGAAGACGAACAGCGCGGCGAAGACGGCGAACAGCGCCTGGAACGCGAGCCCGGAGGCGAACAGCGGCCCGCCCGTCTCGGAGTAGTGCAGGAACACGCGCATCGGCCGGGTGCTCATGAGCCGCTCGAACAGCGCCGGGATGCCGCGCGGTGTCTCGGTCGCCGCCTCCGTCATGGCTCCAGCGTAGGGCCGCCCGCCGCCGGTCGCGGCGCACGTGCTGGCCACCGACTCCGGCTCGTGGAATCACGTTCGGCTCGCAGAATCCGGCGGTTCTGACGAGCCGAGGGTGTTTCCACGAGCCGAGCCTGGATCCGGGGGACCTCCGGCTCGTCGAACGAGGTTCGGCTCGCAGAATCCGGCGGTTCTGACGAGCCGAGGGTGTTTCCACGAGCCGAACCTGGATCCGGGGGACCTCCGGCTCGTCGAAGCACCTTCGGCTCGCGGAATCCGGCGGTCCTGACGAGCCGAGGGTGTTTCCACGAGCCGGAGGTGGCGGCTCAGCGCGGGCGGCCGCGGAGGAGCACCGCGACGATGCCGTCGAGGGTGTGGGGCCAGTCGTGCATCACGTCCGCGTAGGTGAGTCGGAGGGGTGTGTACCCGAGCTCCGCCGCTACGCGATCGCGGTGGCGGTCCCTCTGGTACGACCGCTGGTCGTCGTGCCAGGCGCGACTGTCGATCTCGAGGATCAACCACCCGTCGATGACGATGTCGACTCGTCCGAGGCCCGGGACCTCGACCTGCAGTTCGCACCCGATCCCTCCGAAGTGCAGCCGCACGCGCGTGATCGACTCCGTCCCCGCCTCCGCCCGGGCGTCGACGAGCGCAGCGAGACCGACGAAGCGACGAGGCAGAGCACGGATGACTCGTTCCAGCTGATCGGCGCCGATGAGGCGCAGGTGCAGGCACGAGTCGATGACGGCGATCGCGTACTCGAGCGGTTGGCACAGTACGACGAGCGCGAGGGCCTCCTCGCGTGTCGTCCGGATCGAGCGGTACTCAGCCTCCCGGACCCGGTGACTCCAGTGGGTGACGATGTCGGAGTCGAGGGCGTGCGGCCGAGGGCGTGAGCTCGAGGTGAGCGCGAGGTGCAGGCGGTCGTCCGGAGGACGGAAGGCACCGGCCTCGGCGAGCAACGAGATGCAGGTCAGGGAGCCGCAAGCGTCGGCCGCGCGCAGCTCCTCGTCGGAAGCGCCCGGCGAGGCGTACCAGCCCCGCCGGATCCGCTTCAGTGCGCCACGGCGCACTGCTGTCGGAGCATCGACTCCGATGGCTCGTAGATACCCGATGTGGTGCACGCCGTACTGCATGCGCCGACTCTGGCGGCGCCGGCACCTTCGTGGCTCGCGCGCTCTCTGTTCCGGGGACAGATGAGGAGCGAAGCTCCTGTGGAGGAACCTCAACACCATCTCCGGCTCGCGGAAACACGTTCGGCTCGTCGAATCCGAGGATTCTGACGAGCCGAAGGTGCTTCTGCGAGCCGAGGGTGATCAGGCGCGGCCGCGGATGACCGCCTGCTTCACCTCGGCGATCGCCTGCGTGATCTGGATGCCGCGCGGGCACGCCTCCGTGCAGTTGAAGGTCGTGCGGCAGCGCCACACGCCCTCCTTGTCGTTGAGGATGTCGAGGCGCGCGCCACCCGCGTCGTCGCGCGAGTCGAAGATGAAGCGGTGCGCGTTGACGATGGCGGCCGGGCCGAAGTACTGCCCGTCGGTCCAGAACACCGGGCACGACGAGGTGCACGCGGCGCAGAGGATGCACTTGGTGGTGTCGTCGAAGCGGGCGCGGTCGGCGACCGACTGCACGCGCTCCTTGCCCTTGGGCGCCGGGGTGTTGGCGATCAGGAACGGCTGCACCTCGCGGAACGACGCGAAGAACGGCTCCATGTCGACGACGAGGTCCTTCTCGAGCGGCAGGCCCTTGATCGCCTCGATGTAGATCGGCTGCGAGATGTCGAGATCCTTGATCAGCGTCTTGCAGGCCAGGCGGTTGCGGCCGTTGATCCGCATCGCGTCCGAGCCGCAGATGCCGTGCGCGCACGAGCGGCGGAAGGTGAGCGAGCCGTCCTGGTCCCACTTGATGCGGTGCAGGGCGTCGAGGACGCGGTCGGTCGAGAACATCTCGACGTCGAAGTCCTGCCAGCGCGGCTCGGCGTCGACCTCGGGGTCGAAGCGGCGGATGATGAAGGTGACGGTGAACGCCTCCGGTGCCGCGGGGGCCGCGGAGGGCTGCTCGAGGGTAGCGGTCGACATGGCTAGTACTTCCTCTCCATCGGCTGATACCGGGTGATCACGACGGGCTTCCAATCGAGGCGGATGTGGTCGCCCGCATCGGAGGAGTGGGCGTCACCGGAGAGGTACGCCATCGTGTGCTGCATGTATCCCTCGTCGTCGCGCTTGGGGAAGTCGTCGCGCATGTGACCGCCACGGCTCTCCTTGCGGTTGCGAGCGGAGTAGACGACGACCTCGGCGAGGTCGAGCAGGAAGCCCAGCTCGACGGCCTCGAGGAGGTCGGTGTTGAAGCGCTTGCCCTTGTCCTGCACCGAGATGTTGCGGAACCGGTCGCGGAGGCGCTGGATCGTGTCGGTGACCGACTTCAGCGACTCGTCGGTGCGGAACACCTGCGCGTTCTTGTCCATCTCGTCCTGCAACTCCTTGCGGATCGAGGCGATCCGCTCGGTGCCGGTGGCGGAGCGGAGCGAGGTGAGCATCTCGCGGATCGCACCGGCCGGATCGGCGGGCAGGGGAGTGAAGTCGATGGTCTTGGAGTAGTCGGCGGCGTTGTTGCCGCTGCGCTTGCCGAAGACGTTGATGTCGAGGAGCGAGTTGGTGCCCAGGCGGTTGGAGCCGTGCACCGAGACGCACGCGCACTCGCCGGCGGCGTAGAGGCCGGGGACGACCGTGGTGTTGTCCGAGAGGACCTCCGCCTTCACGTTCGTCGGGATGCCGCCCATCGCGTAGTGCGCGGTCGGCATCACGGGCACCGGCTCGACGACCGGGTCGACGCCGAGGTAGGTGCGGGCGAACTCGGTGATGTCGGGCAGCTTCGTCTCGAGCACCTCGGCGCCGAGGTGCGTGCAGTCGAGCAGCACGTAGTCCTTGTGCGGGCCCGCACCGCGCCCCTCCGCCACCTCCTGGACCATGCAGCGGGCGACGATATCGCGCGGCGCGAGGTCCTTGATGGTGGGGGCGTAGCGCTCCATGAAGCGCTCACCGGAGGCGTTGCGCAGGATCGCCCCCTCGCCTCGCGCTCCCTCCGTGAGGAGGATGCCGAGCCCGGCGAGTCCGGTCGGGTGGAACTGGAAGAACTCCATGTCCTCCAGCGGCAGGCCCTTCCGCCAGATGATGCCGACGCCGTCGCCCGTGAGGGTGTGCGCGTTGGACGTCGTCTTGTAGATCTTGCCGAAGCCGCCGGTGGCGAAGATGATCGCCTTCGCCTGGAACACGTGGAGCTCACCGGTCGCGAGCTCGTAGGCGACGACGCCGGACGGCTTCTTCACTCCGTCGACCTCGGTCATCACGAGGTCGAGCACGTAGAACTCGTTGTAGAAGTTGATGCCGAGGCGGACGCAGTTCTGGAACAGCGTCTGCAGGATCATGTGGCCCGTGCGGTCGGCCGCGTAGCAGGCCCGGCGCACCGGGGCCTTGCCGTGGTCGCGGGTGTGACCGCCGAAGCGGCGCTGGTCGATCTTGCCGTCCTCGGTGCGGTTGAACGGGAGGCCCATGTTCTCGAGGTCGATGACCGCGTCGATGGCCTCCTTCGCGAGGATCTCCGCCGCGTCCTGGTCGACGAGGTAGTCGCCGCCCTTGACGGTGTCGAAGGTGTGCCACTCCCAGCTGTCCTCCTCGACGTTGGCGAGGGCGGCGGCCATGCCGCCCTGCGCCGCTCCCGTGTGGGAGCGCGTCGGGTAGAGCTTCGAGATCACGGCGGTCTTCGCCTTCGGACCGGCCTCGATGGCCGCCCGCATCCCGGCACCGCCGGCGCCGACGATCACCACGTCGAACTGGTGGTAGTGGACGCCGTCGGGGCCGACGGTCTGCGTGAAGGCGCTCTGGTCTGCGCCGCCGTGGGTGTGGCCTGGTGTGCTCACTGGGGAGATGCTCCGATGTGCGGGAAGGGAGGGACGTGGACGGGAGTGGCGCGGCTCGACGGGGTCAGGCCGAGCAGAACGACGCCAGCAGCGACGGGTCTGCGCCGGGCGGGCACGGGTCGAACGCGAAGACGACCCAGGTGCCCAGGACGATCAGCGAGACGACCGCGACGAGGATGCCGCCCTTGAAGGCACGGGCCAGCAGCGGCGACGTGGCGTAGTCGTTGACCAGCGTGCGCATGCCGTTGCCGCCGTGGATCAGCGCGAGCCACAGCATCAGGACGTCCCACCACTGCCAGAACGGGTTGGCGAGCTTGCCGCCCACGAACCCGAAGTCGATGGCCTTGATGCCGTCGCCGAGGAGCAGGTTGAAGATCAGGTGCCCGAAGATCAGGACGATCAGCACGATGCCGGAGGCGCGCATGTAGATCCATCCCCACTTCTCCCAGTTGGTGCCGGAGGAGCGGGTCGGAGTGTGGGGGGTTCGCGGGGAAGCGACGGTGCTCACTGGGACCTCACTCGCTGAAGACGTTGATCAGGTGGCGGGGTGCGAAGCCGAGCATCAGCACGACCCACAGGCCGATGACGACCCAGAACAGCACGCGCTGGTTGCGGGTCGCCCAGCTCCAGAAGTCGACCAGGATGATCCGCAGGCCGTTGAGGGCGTGGAACGCGATCGCTCCCACGAGACCCGTCTCGCCGAGACCCATGATCGGGTTCTTGTACGTGCCGATGACCGCGTTGTAGGCCTCGGGGCTCACGGCGATGAGAGCCGAGTCGAGGACGTGGACGAGGAGGAAGAAGAAGATGGCGACACCGGTGATGCGGTGGAGCACCCACGACCACATGCCTTCGCGACCGCGGTAGAGGGTGCCGGCCGGACGCCGGATCTTCCCCTGCTTCCGGGGTGCGAGGGTCTGAGCAGCTTGAACTGACACGGACAACCCTCCCTGGTTGTGGACTCCTTCGGCCTGACCTGATCCGCGTCTCGGAGGCGCGGGCGGGGCGGGGGAGCGCGAGGAACTCGCCTTCGAATTCTAGGCGGCCCCACAGACATCCGCGGCTTAGGCGAGCCTTAGCTGCGGGGTGCCATCGCGGCGGCGGCGCCGGCCGTCTCGTAGTGCAGCAGCAGCTCGTCGGTGAGTGCGCTCCAGGTGCGGTGCAGCACCCGGCGCCGGCCCGCCTCGCCCAGGCGGGCGCGGAGCCCCGGGTCGCGGACGAGCCGCTCCACCTGCCTCCGCAGGTCCGAGTCGCTCTCGGGCGCGTAGAGGAGCCCGTCGACGCCGTGCTCGATGAGGTCGGTCGGCCCGCCGGCGTGCGGCGCGACCACCGCGGTGCCCGAGGCCTGCGCCTCCTGGACCGTCTGGCCGAAGGTCTCCTCCGTGCCGGTGTGCACGAAGACGTCGAGCGCCGCGAAGGTGGCGGGCAGTCGTTCGCCGTCGAGTCGCCCGAGCATCCGCGCCTGCGTCCCGAGGCGCGAGGCGACGCGGGCGGAGGAGGGGCCGTAGCCGCCGACGACGATCTCGGCTCCCGGGAGCGAGGTGAGGGCCGAGAGCCTCTCGACCCGCTTCTCCGGCGAGATCCTGCCGATGTAGCCCACGAGAGCGTCCCCGTCGGGGAGTGCCGCTCGCAGATCGAGCGCGTAGGGGGAGGAGCGCATCCGCGGGTGGAACCGGTCGCTCTGCACTCCGCGCCCCCAGAGCGCGGTGCGCTCGATGCCGGCGGCGGCGAGGTCGTCGAGCGCGCTGCTCGAGGGGGCGAGCGTCAGGTCGGCTCCGGCGTGGATCTGCCGGATCACCTTCCAGGCGAGTGCGCGGGCCCCGCGGATGCCGTAGCGGGCGGCGAAGCGGGCGACATCGGTCTGGTAGATCGCGACGCTGGGCACTCCCAGCCGGCCCGCGGAGGCGATGGCGCGTGCCCCCAGTAAGAAGGGGGAGGCGACGTGCACGACGTCGGGTGCGAAGTCGGCGAGCTCGCGGGTCAGAGCGAGGGTCGGGATGCCGACCGGGAAGTCGCGGTAGGCGATCGCGGGGTGCTCCACGACGCGGTGCCCCGCGTAGGAGGCGGGCGCTCCCGCGGCGGGGCAGACCACCAGCGCCTCGATGCCGCGCGCCGCGAACTCGTCGAGCACCCGCAGGACGCTCGTGGTCACTCCGTTCAACGACGGAAGGAAGCTCTCGGTGACGACCGCGACTCTCACGCTCGGGACGCTACGGGGCCCGTGTGAACGACGGCGCGCGGCCGGGTGAACGGACGGTCTCCCTCGGGTGCCCTTGTATCCTGCGGACATGACACCACCTGAGACCGATGGCCGCGCCCCGCTCGACCGCTTCTACAGCGTGATCCCCGCCGGGGGGATCGGGTCGAGGCTGTGGCCGCTGTCGCGGGCCGACGCGCCGAAGTTCCTGCACGACCTGACGGGCTCGGGCCAGACCCTCCTCCGCGACACCTGGGACCGTCTCGCGCCGATCTCGGGTGCGGACCGGATCATGGTGGTGACGGGCCGTGCGCACCGCGCCGCGGTCGAGGAGCAGCTCGAGCACCTCGAGGACCTCAACGTCGTCCTCGAGAGCGAGCCCCGCGACTCCTCCGCCGCGATCGGCCTCGCCGCCGCGATCCTCGAGCGCCGCGAGCCCGGAGTGATCATCGGCTCCTTCGCCGCCGACCACGTCATCAGCGGCCAGCCGCTCTTCCACGACGCCGTCGCCGAGGCGGTCGTCGCCGCCGACGCCGGCTACATCGCGACCATCGGCATCACGCCCACCGAGCCCGCTGTCGGCTTCGGCTACATCCGCACCGGCGACCACCTCGGCATCGAGGGCGCCGCGCACACGCTCGCCGTCGACTCCTTCGTCGAGAAGCCCGACGCCGACACGGCCCGCGAGTACGTGGCGAGCGGTCAGTACCTCTGGAACGCGGGCATGTTCATCGCCCGCGCCGACCGCCTCCTCGAGGAGCTCGGCCGTTCGAAGCCGAAGCTGCTCGCGGGTCTCCTCGAGCTCGCGGAGGCGTGGGACACCCCCGAGCGCGGCGCGGTCGTCGACCGCATCTGGCCGGGCCTGGAGAAGATCGCGATCGACTACTCGGTCGCCGAGCCGGCGGCCGCGGCGGGCAAGCTCGCCGTGATCCCCGGGCACTTCTCGTGGGACGACGTGGGCGACTTCGCCTCCATCGCCAAGCTGCACGCGAGCGGTCTGCGCTCCGACCTCGCGATCCTCGGCGAGGACGTCCGGGTCCTGGCGGACTCCGCGACCGGCATCGTCGTCAGCGGCGGCAACCGCCTCATCGCCCTGATCGGCGTGAAGGACATCGTCGTCGTCGACACCCCCGACGCCCTCCTGGTGACGACGACCGAGAACGCCCAGAAGGTCAAGGGCGTCGTCGACGCCCTCCGCCTCTCGGGCCGCACCGACGTCCTCTAGCCCCACCCCACCTCCCGAAGCGCGGCCCTCCCCCCGGAGGCGCCGCGCTTCGCCGTTCCCGCCCCCGCCTCCCGCCCCCCGCCTCCAGCCCCCGACCGCGCGCAGCGCGGAGCTGTGCACCTGTCCGGCACCCGATCGCGCGCAGCGCGGAGTTGTGCACCTGTCCGGTACCCGATCGCGCGCAGCGCGGAGTTGTGCACCTCTCCGGCACCCGATCGCGCGCAGCGCGGAGCCCTGCACCTGCCCAGCCCCCGATCGCGCGCAGCGCGGAGTTGTGCACCTGTCCAGCACCCGATCGCGCGCAGCGCGGAGCACACCGCGACCCGTGCTGTTGTGCGCCCTGACGGGTCGGCGTGCTGAGGTGTGCCGCTCAAGGAAGAGGGCGCGATCGGGAATCGCGTGCCAGCGATTCCCGCCAGCCCGACGCAGGACGCTCCACCCACCCGCCCCCCTCCCCGAGCCGACCGCGGCGGAGGAGGCGCTCGCGCCTCCTCCGCAAGATCAACACTGTGTAACGCTTCCGGAGATGGGCCTCAGGGGCGGCTGAGCATTCCGTCACACTCTGTAACGTGAGGGCATCGACGCCTGCTGCGCTGGTCGCGCGGGCTGAATCTTGGAGGACGAATCTTGACTATCACCACGCGTAAGGCTGCGTTCGGCGGTCTCGCCGCTCTGGGCGTCACCGCGCTTCTCGCCGGTTGCGCCTCCGCCCCCGAGGAGAGCGACTCGAGCGCTGCCGCCGGCGGCGACTTCCTGCCCTGCATGGTCTCGGACGCGGGCGGGTTCGACGACAAGTCGTTCAACGAGCTCGGCTACAACGGCCTCACGAAGGCGTCCGAGGAGCTCGGCGTGACGCCGAAGACGGTCACCTCGGAGTCCGAGACCGACTACGCGCCGAACATCACGAGCCTCGTCGATCAGGGCTGCAACCTGATCATCACCGTCGGCTTCGCGCTCGCCGAGGCCACGTCGGCCGCGGCGGAGGAGAACACCGACATCGACTTCGCGATCATCGACGACGCGTCGATCGATCTGCCGAACGTCAAGCCGATCACCTTCGACACCTCGCAGTCGGCGTTCCTCGCCGGCTACGCGGCCGCCTCGTACTCGAAGACCGGCGTCGTCGGCACCTTCGGTGGCGCGCAGTACCCGACCGTGACCATCTTCATGGACGGCTTCGCGGACGGCGTGAAGTACTACAACGAGCAGAAGAGCGCCGACGTCAAGGTCGTGGGCTGGGACGTCGACGCGCAGACCGGTTCGTTCACCGGAGGCTTCGCCGCCGGTGTCGAGGCCAAGTCGGCCGCGCAGTCGCTGATCGACCAGAACGCCGACGTCATCCTCCCCGTCGGCGGGCCGATCTTCCAGTCCGCGATCGAGGCGATCCGCGACTCCGGCAAGGAGATCGCGATGGTCGGTGTCGACGCAGACCTCTACGAGACCTACCCGGACGGCGCCGACCTGTACCTGACCTCCATCCTCAAGGGGATCGAGGCGGGCACGTCCGATGTGACGAGCTCCGCGGGCGCCGACGCGTTCGACGCGACCCCGTACGTGGGCACGCTCGAGAACGACGGAGTCGGCATCGCGCCGTTCCACGACTTCGAGTCCAAGGTGTCGGCCGACCTGCAGGGCGAGCTCGACAGCATCAAGGAGGGCATCATCGACGGCTCGATCACCGTCGAGTCGCCGTCGGCTCCGGCCGCCTCCTAGCGGCAGCCGCCAGAGGCCGGTCGGCCCGAGAGCATCTCGGAGCCGGCCGGCCTCTGGCGTTCGAGCGGGGCGCCTCCACAGGCATCCGCTCCGCGATCACTCCCCGTGCCGCTCCCTCCGGCGGCCGTACCGCCCGCGCCGAAGTTAGATTGGTCCCATGAAGCTCGAACTCCGGGGCATCACGAAGCGCTTCGGCGCACTCGTGGCCAACGATCACATCGATCTCACCGTCGAACCCGGTGAGATCCACTGCCTCCTCGGCGAGAACGGCGCGGGCAAGTCGACGCTCATGAACGTGCTCTACGGCCTGTACCAGGCCGAGGAGGGCGAGATCCTCCTGGACGACGTGGTCCAGAGCTTCTCGGGGCCGGGTGACGCCATGAAGGCGGGCATCGGCATGGTCCACCAGCACTTCATGCTCGTCCCCGTGTTCTCGGTCGCCGAGAACGTCATGCTCGGTCACGAGCAGACCCGGGCGGGCGGGCGTCTCGACCTCGCCGCGGCCCGCGCGCGGGTCCGCGAGATCTCCGATCGCTTCGGCTTCGACGTCGATCCCGACGCGATCGTCGAGGACCTCCCCGTCGGCGTGCAGCAGCGGGTCGAGATCATCAAGGCCCTCTCGCGCGACGCCCGCGTCCTCGTGTTCGACGAGCCGACGGCCGTGCTGACTCCGCAGGAGACCGACGAGCTGATCGCGATCATGCGCCAGCTGCGCGCGTCGGGGACCGCCATCGTCTTCATCACCCACAAGCTGCGCGAGGTGCGCGAGGTCGGCGACCGCATCACCGTCATCCGTCTCGGCAAGGTGGTCGGCGAGGCCTCTCCCACGGCGAGCAACGCCGAGCTCGCCTCGCTCATGGTCGGCCGTGCCGTCGAGCTGACGGTGCAGAAGGAGCCGGCCCGCGCCGGCGACGAGGCTCTCGTCGTCAGCGCTCTGACCGTCCGTGACGCGAACGGGCAGGCCGTCGTCGACGACGTCTCCTTCGAGGTGCGCCGCGGCGAGATCCTCGCCATCGCCGGTGTCCAGGGCAACGGTCAGACCGAGCTCGCCGAGGCGATCATGGGGCTTCAGGAGCGCGTCGAGGGCTCGGTGACCCTCGACGGCAAGCGGCTCGACGGTCTCACCGTCCGCCGCGTGCTCGACTCCGGAGTCGGCTTCGTCCCCGAGGACCGCACCGAGGACGGTCTCGTCGCCGAGTTCACGATCGCCGAGAACCTCATGCTCGACCGCAGCGACGGCGGCCCCTTCGTCAAGGGGCTCAGCCTGCGGCTGAAGGACCTCGACCGCTTCGCCGAGGAGCGCGTGCGCGAGTTCGACGTGCGCGCCCAGGGCATCGGCACCCACGTGGGCCGTCTCTCCGGCGGCAACCAGCAGAAGGTCGTGCTCGCCCGCGAGCTCAGCCGCGAGCTGCGACTGTTCATCGCGGCGCAGCCCACCCGCGGCATCGACGTCGGCTCGATCGAGTTCGTGCACAAGCGCATCGTCGAGACGCGCGACACCGGCGTCCCCGTGATCGTCGTGTCGACGGAGCTCGACGAGGTCGCGGCGCTCGCCGACCGCATCGCGGTCATGTACAAGGGCGGGATCATCGGCATCGTCCCCGCCGACACGCCCCGGGAAGTCCTGGGACTCATGATGGCCGGGCAGTCGCCCGCCGAGAAGGGAGCGGCGGCGTGAGCGACGCGCAACTGCCGTCGGTCGACCCCGACGCCGAGTCCGAGAAGGCGCCCGGTCTGGAGCCGGGTCAGAAGCCCGGGCAGGAGGCGCGCCCCGGCCCGATCGAGAGCGGCGCGTCGCGGGTCCTGCGCGAGATCCTGTCGGGCACCGCGCTCATGTCGGTGCTCGCCGTGCTGCTGTCGCTGATCGCGGGCGGTGTGCTCATCGCCGCCACCGACAAGGACGTGCAGGCCGCCTCCGGCTACTTCTTCGCCCGCCCGCTCGACACGCTGCAGGCGGTCTGGCAGTCGGTCGCCGGTGCGTACTCGTCGCTGTTCCAGGGCTCGGTCTACAACTTCCGCCGCGACGGCTTCGCGAACGGCATCAAGCCGCTGACCGACACGCTCGCGTTCGCCACTCCGCTGATCGCGGGCGGCCTGGGCGTGGCCCTGGCGTTCCGTGTCGGCCTGTTCAACATCGGCGGTCGCGGCCAGATGCTGATCGCGGCGGCCTGCGCCGGCTGGGTCGGCTTCTCGTTCGATCTGCCGTGGGGCGTCCACCTCGTCATCACGCTCGCCGCGGGCATCCTCGGCGGGGCGCTCTGGGGCGGCCTGGTCGGACTGCTGAAGGCGCGGACCGGGGCGCACGAGGTGATCCTCACGATCATGCTCAACTACGTCGCCTTCTACTTCGTGTCCTACCTCCTGCGCACACCCGGTGCGCTGCAGGCCCCGGGCTCGAACAACCCGAAGTCGCCGGGTATGAAGGAGACGGCGGTCTTCCCCGACCTGCTCGGCTCCGGGTACTCGCTCACCCTCGGCTTCGTCTTCTCGATCCTCGCGACCGTGTTCGTCTGGTGGCTCCTCACCCGGTCGAGCATCGGCTTCAAGTTCCGCGCGGTCGGCGAGAACCCGCACGCGGCCCGCGTCGCCGGCATCGACGTCAAGGGCAGCTACGTGTGGGCCATGCTCCTCTCGGGCGGACTCCTCGGCCTCGCCGGGAGCGCGCAGGTGATGGGCACCGTGACCACGGGCTTCACCTCGGGCATCGACGCCGGCATCGGCTTCGACGCCATCACCGTCGCGCTGCTCGGCCGCTCTCGTCCGTGGGGCGTCTTCTTCGCCGGGATCCTGTTCGGCGCCTTCAAGGCCGGCGGGTACTCGATGCAGGCCGCCGAGGGTGTGCCGATCGACGTCGTCCTCGTCGTGCAGTCGCTCATCGTCCTCTTCATCGCGGCGCCGCCCCTGGTCCGCGCCATCTTCCGCCTCCCGACGCCCGGGGTCGCCCCGAAGCGCCGTGCGAAGCGCCGCACCTCGGAGGTGTCCGCGTGACCGCCGTGACCGCCTCCGCCGCGCCCTCGCGCGTCGCGATCCGCAGCTGGAAGGCCCCGATCGCGTTCGGCGTCTTCGCGCTGCTCGCCGTCGTGCTCTTCGTGCTCCTCGGGCGCGACGGCACGAGCTCGTTCCGCCTCGCCGCCGGAAACGACTTCTTCGCGCTGCCCGACATCCCGTTCCCGACCCGGGCGACCGGGATCGTCGTGGCCCTCGTCACGGTCGGGCTGACGGTCCTCGCGTTCCTCATGGCGCGGGCCGCGCGAAAGATTCCTCTCTGGCTGTCGACCGTGTTCGCGCTGGTGTTCCTGATCGGCTTCCTCGTGTGGGCCTCGGCGGGGGCGACACTGCCCGTCTCCGGCCTCCTGCTCGGCACGGTCGGTCTCGCCACTCCGCTGATCTTCGGGTCGCTCGGCGGAGTGATCTCGGAGCGGGTCGGAGTCGTCAACGTCGCGATCGAGGGCCAGCTGCTCGCCGGCGCCTTCACCGCGGCGATGGTCGGCTCTCTGACCCGTCAGCCCGTCCTCGGGCTCCTCGCCGCGATGCTGGCGAGCGTGCTGGTCTCGTTCGTGCTGGCCGCCTTCGCGATCAAGTACCTGGTCGACCAGGTGATCGTCGGCGTCGTGCTCAACGTGCTGGTCACCGGGCTCACGAGCTTCCTCTACTCGCAGGTGCTCACGGCCGACGCGACGACCTTCAACTCCCCGGTCAAGTTCGACCGGCTGCCGATCCCGGTCCTGAGCCAGATCCCGATCGTCGGAGCGGTGCTCTTCAACCAGACGGTCATCGTCTACCTGATGTA
This sequence comes from Rathayibacter sp. VKM Ac-2759, assembly GCF_009834225.1. Taxonomy (NCBI): domain Bacteria; kingdom Bacillati; phylum Actinomycetota; class Actinomycetes; order Micrococcales; family Microbacteriaceae; genus Rathayibacter; species Rathayibacter sp. VKM Ac-2759. The sequence continues at coordinate 2,680,616 of NZ_CP047176.1, read as the reverse complement.
CTTCGCGATCTTCGCGGTGTGGTGGGGTCTCTTCAAGACCAAGTGGGGCCTGCGCCTGCGCGCCGTCGGCGAGCACCCCCAGGCCGCGGACACCGTCGGCATCGACGTCGCGCGCACCCGGTTCTGGAACGTCTCGCTCGCCGGAGCGATCGCGGGCGTCGGCGGCGCGTACTACACCCTCGACGCCGTCGGGGCCTTCGGCAAGGAGATGACGGCCGGCGCGGGCTTCATCGCGCTCGCCGCGGTCATCTTCGGGCGGTGGGACCCGATCCGAGCGACACTCGCCTCGCTGCTGTTCGGCTTCGCGACGAACCTGCAGAACGTGCTCGGCGTCATCGGCTCGCCGGTGCCGAGCGAGTTCATGCTCATGCTGCCGTACGTGGTCACGATCTTCGCGGTCGCCGGCCTCGTCGGTCAGTCGCGCGGCCCGGCCGCCGCCGGCAAGCCGTACCTGAAATCCTGAGAGGAGTCGTCGTGACCGACATCGACTGGGAGGCGCTGCGTGCCGCGGCCCTCGACGCCATGGGCCGGGCCTACGCGCCGTACTCGAACTTCCCCGTGGGCGCCGCGGCGCTCGTCGACGACGGGCGGGTGATCTCGGGCTGCAACGTCGAGAACGCCTCCTACGGGATCGGGCTCTGCGCCGAGTGCGCGCTCGTCTCCTCCCTCCACATGACGGGCGGAGGCCGCCTCGTCGCCTTCACGTGCGTCGACGGCAACGGCGCCACGCTCATGCCGTGCGGGCGCTGCCGCCAGCTCCTCTTCGAGCACTCGGCCGACGGGATGGTCCTCGAGACCGTCTCCGGGCTGCGGACGATCGACGAGGTCATCCCCGACGCGTTCGGCCCGCGCACCCTGCAGGCGTACGCGGGGGAATGACCCCCGCCGCCGACCACCCGAACCGGAGGACCCCATGACCGGCACCACCGCCCCCGTCGAGAGCTTCGACGCCGTCGACATCATCCGCACCAAGCGCGACCGAGGCAGCCTCTCGACCGCCGAGATCGACTGGCTGATCGACGCGTACACCCGCGGCTACGTCGCCGACGAGCAGATGGCCGCCTTCGCGATGGCCGTCCTGCTCAACGGCATGGACCGCGACGAGATCCGCGACCTCACCCTCGCGATGATCGCGAGCGGGGAGCGGATGCACTTCGACGGCCTCGGCAAGCGCACCGTCGACAAGCACTCCACGGGCGGAGTGGGCGACAAGATCACCCTCCCGCTGATGCCCCTCGTCGCCTCCTTCGGCGTGGCCGTGCCGCAGCTGTCCGGTCGCGGCCTCGGCCACACGGGCGGCACCCTCGACAAGCTCGAGGCGATCCCCGGCTGGCGCGCCGAGCTCGGCAACGACGAGATGTTCGAGCAGCTGCGCACGGTCGGAGGCGTGATCTGCGCCGCCGGCTCCGGCCTCGCTCCCGCCGACAAGAAGCTCTACGCGCTGCGCGACATCACCGGCACCGTCGAGGCCATCCCGCTGATCGCGTCGTCGATCATGTCGAAGAAGATCGCGGAGGGGACCGACGCGCTCGTCCTCGACGTCAAGTTCGGCTCGGGCGCCTTCATGGTCGACATCGAGCGCTCGCGCGAGCTCGCGCGCGCGATGGTCGACCTCGGCAACGACGCGGGCGTGAAGACGACCGCGCTCCTGACCAACATGAACGTGCCGCTCGGTCTCGCGATCGGCAACGCGAACGAGGTGCGCGAGTCCGTCGAGGTGCTCGCGGGCGGCGGTCCGGCCGACATCCGCGAGCTCACTCTCGCGCTCGCCCGCGAGATGCTCGCCCTCGCCGGGCTGCCCGACGCCGACGTCGAGGGCGCGCTCGACGGAGGAGCCGCCATGGACACCTGGCGTGCCGTCATCCGCGCTCAGGGCGGCGACCCGGACGCGGCGCTGCCCGTCGCCCGCGAGACCCACGTGGTCGTCGCGGAGCGGGACGGTGTCCTGGTCGAGCAGAAGGCTCTGCCCTTCGGCATCGCGGCCTGGCGCCTCGGTGCGGGCCGGGCGCGGCAGCAGGACGCCGTCCAGCACGCTGCGGGCATCGACCTGCACGCGAAGCCGGGCGACCGCGTGCGCGCCGGCGAGCCGCTCTTCACGCTGTCCGCCGACGAACCGGCCCGGTTCGAGCGCGCGCTGGGTGCCCTCGAGGGCGCCTACCGGATCGGCGACGAGGGCGACACCGTCCTCGACGGCGGCCCGCTGGTCGCCGAGCGCATCGCCTGAGCCGATCTGGCGAGCCGGACACCACCCCGGACGCGACCGCCGGGTGAGGCCGGGCGGCCGAAGCCCTAGGGTGGTCGGCGAGCCGTCGACCTGAGGAGCACCGTGACCGACACCACCGAGGAGTACCTCCTTCCGGGCGAGGGGATCCTCATCGACGACCTGCCCAAGGTCTCGCTGCACGACCACCTCGACGGCGGTCTCCGCCCCGAGACGATCGTCGAGCTCGGCACAGCGGCGGGACTCCCGCTGCCCGCCGCCGACCCCGAGTCGCTGCGGGCCTGGTTCACCACGACCGCCGACTCCGGCTCGCTCGTCGACTACCTGGCGACCTTCGAGACCACGATCTCGGTCATGCAGACCGCGGCGTCGCTCGAGCGCGTCGCGCGCGAGTTCGTCCTCGACCTGGCGGCCGACGGAGTCGTCCACGGCGAGGTGCGCTGGGCACCCGAGCAGCACCAGCGCGAGGGCCTCACCCTCGATGCCGCCGTCGAGGCGGTGCAGGAGGGGATCCAGCAGGGAGTCCAGGAGGCGGCCGTCCACGGGTCGCGGCTGCGGGTCGGACAGCTGATCACCGCCATGCGCCACACCGACCGCTCGCTCGAGATCGCCGAGCTGGCGCTCCGCCACCGCGAGCGCGGCGCGGTCGGCTTCGACATCGCGGGGGCGGAGGCGGGCTTCCCGGCGTCGCTGCACCGTCCGGCGTTCGAGCTCCTCGCCGCCGCGCACTTCCCGGCCACGGTCCACGCCGGTGAGGCGGACGGGCTCGACAGCATCCGCTCCGCACTGCTCGACGGCCGCGCACTCCGGCTCGGGCACGGCGTGCGGATCGCGGAGGACATCCACATCGAGCGTCAGGACGACGACGCGAGCTACGTCACGCTCGGCGAGCTGTCCGAGTGGGTCAAGGACCGCGAGATCGCGCTCGAGCTGAGCCCGTCGTCGAACCTGCAGACCGGCGCGGTCGCCGCGTGGGGCACCGAGCTCGAGGACCACCCCTTCGACCTGCTCTACCAGCTCGGCTTCCGCGTCACCGTGAACACCGACAACCGGCTGATGAGCGGCACCAGCCTCAGCCGCGAGCTCGCTCTGCTGTCGGACGCGTTCGGCTACGACCTCGACGACCTCGAGGTCTTCCAGCTCAACGCCGCGCACGCCGCGTTCCTGCCGCTCGATGAGCGCCGCGACCTGATCGAGACGATCAGCGCCGGCTTCGAGGCGGCCTGACCGTGCCGCTCGACGCGCTCTCCGACGACGCCATCGCGCTGCGGCACCCCGCCGCCAGCTGGCGCGAGGCCGTCCTCGAGGCGGGGCGCGCCCTCGAGCGCAGCGGAGCCGTCGACCCGGCGTACTCGCGCCGCATGGTCGAGCAGATCGACGTGCTCGGTCCCTACATCGTCATCGCACCGGGCCTCGCGCTGGCCCACGCCCGCCCGGGCAACGACGTCCTCGCCGACGGGCTCTCGGTCGTGACCCTCGCCGAGCCCGTCGCCTTCGGCCACACGACCAACGACCCCGTGTCGGTCGTCATCGGCATCGCCGCGACCCGGGCGCACGGACACGTCGGGTTCATCTCGGGGCTCGCCGACGTCCTCAGCCGACCCGATGCGATCGGCGCCCTGGCCGCGGCCAGGACACCCCGCAGCATCAACGCCGTCCTCACGGGCGACGCCCCCGACCACGGAGGAAGCTCATGAAGATCATCACGCTCTGCGGAGCCGGCATCGGCACCTCGGCCATCCTGAAGCTCGGCGCCGAACGCGCGCTCGAAGCCCTCGATCTCGAAGCGGAGGTGATCGCCTCCGACCTCGCCTCGGTCGACGCCCTCGCCGCCGACGCCCAGGTCATCCTGACCTCGGGCGAACTCGTCGACCGCATCGGCCGGACGTTCGCCGAGATCGTCGTCATCGACAACTACCTCGACCAGACCGAGATCACGGCGAAGATCGAGAAGGCGCTCGGCTGACTGTGCTCTCTTCTGAGCCGCTCCCTGCGCGGCTCAGCGCGGTCGGCTCGTCGAGGTGGTGCGTTCCGTGGAGCGAGTCGCGTCGCGCGGCCTCGAAACGCTGACACGCGTTTCTCGTTCGGCGCGCTCCACCCTGCGCTCGGGAGCGCTGCTGGCGCCGCCTGCGGCCAGGGAAGCCTCGACCCGTGCCTGCTGATCGAGTAGCCCGCGCAGCGGGCGTATCGAGATCCACCGGCGTCAGGAGGAGGAGCTGCGAGCTCGCCGTCCTGGCGAAGGTGGCGTCTCGATACGCCGCTGTGCGGCTACTCGACCAGCAGGCTCGGGACCGGGTCCTGCCAGAGGCGCCGCCGACTCCCGAGCCAGCGCGGGGTCAGCGCAGCAGCTCCGCGGCGCCCGCGCGCAGGGCGGTGAGGCGCGAGTCGACGGCGGCGGCGCGCGCAGCGGGATCGGGAGCGGAGGACCACGCGTCGAGGTAGAGCTTCACCTTGGGCTCGGTGCCGCTCGGGCGCGCGATGAGGCGCGCGCCGTCGAGAGTGAAGCGCAGCGCATCCGTCGGCGGCAGTGCACCTCCGGCGGCGAGCAGATCCTCGGAGCGCTCGACGGCCAGCCCGCCGATGGCCGACGGCGGCTCCGCCCGCAGCCGCGCCATGATGCGCGCGATCTCGGACAGGTCAGTGACCCGCATCGAGATCTGCGCCGACCCGAACAGGCCGAACAGCTCGGCGAAGGCGTCGAGCTCGTCGGCGATCGTCCGGCCCTCCTCGGCGAGCGAGCTCGCGAGGGAGAGGAACGCGAGTGCCGCCGAGATCCCGTCCTTGTCGCGCACGGTCGCAGGATTCACGAGGTAGCCGAGCGCCTCCTCGTAGCCGAAGACGAGGTCGGGCACCCGCGAGATCCACTTGAAGCCGGTCAGCGTCTCGACGAACGAGAGCCCGTAGTCGGCCGCCACCGCACCGAGTGCGGGGGAGGAGACGATCGAGCAGGCCAGGGCGCCACCGGGGCGGCCGTCGAGGCGCGCGGCCTCGGCCGCCCGCCAGCCGAGCAGCGCTCCCACCTCGTTGCCCGTGAGCCGCCGGTAGCCGTCGGACGCCGAGGAGTCCGGGATCGCGGCGGCGAAGCGATCGGCGTCCGGATCGTTGGCGACGATCAGGTCCGCACGGCCCGAGCGAGCGGTCGCGAAGGCGAGATCGAGCGCCCCGTCCTCCTCCGGATTGGGGAACGCCACCGTCGGGAACGCCGGATCGGGATCGATCTGCTCGACCACGACCGCCGGCTCGTCGAAGCCCGCGGCGGCGAGGACGCGGTGCGCCGTCTCCCACCCGACACCGTGCATCGCGGTGTAGACGACGCGGAGCGGAGCGCTCTGGTGTCCGCCCGCGGCCGTGGCGCTGATGTAGGCGGCCACGACCGACTCGTCGGCGATCCGGTACTCGCCCCGCGGCAGTTCCGGAACGCGCCGGTCGCGCGCGACGGCGAGGATCCGCTCCGCGATCTCGGAGTCGACCGGCGGCACGATCTGCGATCCCTCGTCGGAGCCGCCGAGGTAGACCTTGTAGCCGTTGTCCTGCGGCGGGTTGTGGCTCGCCGTGACCATGACGCCGGCGTCCGCGTCGAGGTGCCGCACCGCGAAGGCGAGCACCGGAGTGGGGAGCAGGCGCGGCAGCAGCACCGCGTCGACCCCGGCGCCCGCCATGAGCGCCGCGGAGTCCTCGGCGAAGACCCGGGAGTTCTTGCGGCCGTCGTAGCCGATCACGACCACCGGTCGTCCGGTGCCCTGCGCGAGGAGGTGATCGGCGAGGCCGACCGCGGCCTGCGAGACGAGCACCCGGTTCATCCGGTTCGAGCCCGCGGCGATCGCGCCGCGGAGGCCCGCAGTGCCGAAGGCGAGCCGCTCGCCGAACCGGTCCTCGAGCTCGGTCCTGGCCGCCGGGTCGCCGGCGTCGTCGGCCTGCAGCAGGCCGACGAGCTCCTGCCGGGTCTCGGCGTCGGGGTCCTGCGCGAGCCAGTCCTCGGCCAGGGCCCGGACATCGCCCGTCACAGGGCGCCCGTGATCCCGGCGAGGAGGCGCGCGAGGTCGTCCTCCGCGTTCCGGCCCGCCTCGAGCACCTCTTCGTGGCTGAGGGGTGTCTTCTGGATGCCCGCGGCGAGGTTCGTGATCAGCGACATGCCGAGCACCTCCATCCCGGCCTCTCGGGCGGCGATCGCCTCGAGCGCGGTGGACATGCCGACGATGTGCCCGCCGATGATCCGCGCCATCTGGACCTCGGCGGGGGTCTCGTAGTGCGGGCCGCGGAACTGCACGTAGACGCCGTCGTCGAGGTCGGCCCGCGTCTCGCGGGCGAGGCTGCGCAAGCGCGAGGAGTAGAGGTCGGTGAGGTCGACGAAGGTCGCGCCCTCGAGCGGCGAGTCGGCCGTCAGGTTGATGTGGTCGCTGATCAGCACGGGTGTGCCGGGCGTCCAGTGCTCCTTGATGCCTCCGGCGCCGTTGGTGAGGATCATCACCGACGCACCCGTCGCCGCGGCGGTGCGGACGCTGTGCGCGACCCGCCGGACGCCGTAGCCCTCGTAGTAGTGGGTGCGGGCGCCGATGATCAGGGCGCGCTTGCCGGTGGGCAGCAGGACCGAGCGGAGCGTGCCTCCGTGGCCGTGCACGGCGGGCTTCGAGAAGCCCACGATCTCGGAGGCGTCGACCGTGGCCGTCGTCTCGCCGATCAGGTCGGCGGCCTTGCCCCAGCCGCTGCCGAGGGTGAGGGCGATGTCGTGCCTCTCGACTCCGGTCGCCTCGGCGATCTGCGAGGCGGCGTCGGCGGCGATCGCGAACGGATCGGCGGCGGGGGAATCGAGCGGATTCGGGATCTGGTCGGCCATCCACCCACCCTATCCAGGGTGCGCAGCGGAGCGCCCGCCTCCCCGGACGCTCGGCGATTGGGCGGATTCCCAGCGAGAAGGGATGATGGAGCCATGGCTTACGAGTTCGAGCGCGCGCAGAGGATCGCTGTACTCGGAGGAGGACCCGGTGGCTACGAAGCCGCCATCGCCGGAGCCCAGCTCGGCGCCGAGGTCACCCTGGTCGAGCGGGTGGGAGTCGGCGGCTCCGCGGTCATCACCGACGTCGTCCCGTCGAAGTCCCTCATCGCGACCGCGGAGGCGACCAACGCCATCGGCGAGGCGTCCGACCTGGGCGTGCAGTTCTTCACCCGCTCGGAGCAGACGAACAAGCCGGTCCGGCCCGAGGTCGCCGTGAACCTCGCCACCGTCAACAAGCGCCTCCTCGGCCTCGCGCGGCAGCAGTCGGAGGACATGCGCGCGAACCTCGTCCACCACGGCGTGAAGATCATCCAGGGCGACGGCCGTCTCGACGGCACGAACGCGCTGATCGTCTCGACCGCGGCCGGCGGCGAGGGCATGGACTTCGACCGCATCGAGGCCGACACCATCGTCGTGTCGGTCGGTGCGAGCCCCCGTGTGCTCCCGACCGCCGCTCCCGACGGCGAGCGGATCATGAGCTGGACCCAGCTCTACAACCTCAAGTCGGTGCCCGAGCACCTCATCGTCGTCGGCTCCGGCGTGACCGGCGCCGAGTTCGCCTCCGCCTACCGCGCGCTGGGGGCGAAGGTCACCCTGATCTCCTCGCGCGACCAGGTGCTGCCCGGCGAGGACGCCGACGCCGCCGCCGTGATCGAGAACGTCTTCAAGCGCAACGGCATGGTCGTGCTCTCGAAGTCGCGCGCCGACCGGGTCGAGCGCACCGAGAAGGGCGTGCGGGCCGTGCTGTCCGACGGCCGCGTGGTCGAGGGCTCGCACTGCCTGATGGCGGTCGGCTCCGTGCCGAACACGGCGGGCATCGGCCTCGAGGACGCCGGCGTCCAGCTCACCGAGTCGGGTCACATCCGCGTCAACCGCGTCGCGCGCACGAGCGTGCCCTCGATCTACGCGGCCGGCGACTGCACGACCTTCCTGCCGCTCGCCTCCGTCGCCGCCATGCAGGGCCGCACCGGCGTGTTCCACGCGATGGGCGACGCGGTCAACCCGACGGAGGTGCGCAACGTCGCGGCGAACATCTTCACGCAGCCCGAGATCGCGACGGTCGGCTGGAGCCAGCGCGAGATCGAGGAGGGCATCGCGCAGGGAGAGATCTACAAGCTGCCGCTCGCGGCGAACCCGCGCGCGAAGATGATGGGCATCCGCGACGGCTTCGTGAAGCTGTTCGCCCGCACCGGCTCCGGCACGGTCATCGGAGGCGTCATCGTCGCCCCGAAGGCGAGCGAGCTGATCTTCCCCCTCGCCCTCGCCGTCGAGCACCGCCTCACCGTCGACCAGGTCGCCCGCGCCTTCACCGTCTACCCGAGCCTCACCGGCTCCATCTCGGAGGCGGCGCGCGCCATGCACATCGTCGGCTGAAGCCGACGGCCGCGCCTCTCGCGGAGCCGCTCCCCGCGCGGCTCCGCGCAGTCGGCTTGTCGAGATGGTGCGTTCCGCGGAGCGTGTCGCGTCGGGCTGTCGAGAAACGCTGACACGCGTTTCTCGATCGCGCCCTCGTCCTTCGCTGAGAAAGGTGGAGGGTGCGTGTCCGGTGCCTGGTGATCGAGTAGGCCGCGGAGCGGGCGTATCGAGATCCGCCGTCAGTGGTTGCTGCTCGTCGGCCCGCCCGCCGGAGGGGTGGGGTCTCGATGCGCCCCTGCGGGGCTACTCGACCAGCGGGGTGTCGGGCCGACGAGGTGCGTGTCCGGTGCCTGGTGATCGAGTAGGCCGCGGAGCGGGCGTATCGAGATCCACGGCCGTCAGAAGGCCGGCGCTGCGAGCAGAGGGGATGCAGCCTCGATGAGCCCCTGCGGGGCTACTCGACCAGCGGGGTGGAGGGCGCGGCGTTGCGCTCGTCGGGCCGCCGCTACCGTCGGGTCGAGCGCGCGACCGAGAATCGCGTGTCAGCGATTCGAGGCAGTGCGACGCGACTCGCTCTGCGGAGCGCGACCCACCTCGAGAAGCCGACCGCGCTGAGTCGCGCAGGGAGCGGCTCAGAAGACGACTCAGACGATGGACAACAGCACGTGGCCCGAGGACACGGTCGTCCCGGCCTCGGCGGCGAGGCCGCGGACGGTGCCGTCCTTGTGGGCGGTGAGCGGCTGCTCCATCTTCATGGCCTCGAGCACGACGACGAGGTCGCCCGCGACGACCGAGTCGCCCTCGGCGACGGCGACCTTGACGATGGTCGCCTGCATCGGCGCGGTGACGGAGTCGCCGGTGACGGTGCTCACGGAGCCGGCGCCGCGGCGCTTGGGCGCGGCGGTCGCCGTCCCGCGGGCCGGTGCCGTTCCGATGAGGTCGCTGGGCAGCGACACGTCGACGCGGCGGCCGTCGACCTCGACGACGACGCTCTGGCGGGCGCCGGGCTCCGGGATGGCGCCGGGCTCGCCGCTCCACGCCTCGATGGTGTTGTCGAACTCGGTCTCGATCCAGCGGGTGTAGATCGAGAACGGGGCGTCGCCCTCGGGGGCGAAGGCCGGGTCCTCGACGATGACGCGGTGGAAGGGGAGCACCGTGGGCAGGCCCGTGACCTCGAACTCGGCGAGGGCGCGGCGGGAGCGCTGGAGCGCCTCCTCGCGGGTGCTGCCCGTGACGATGAGCTTCGCGAGCAGGGAGTCGAACGACCCCGAGATGACGTCGCCGGCGACGACGCCGGAGTCGACGCGCACGCCCGGTCCGCCGGGGGCCTTGAAGACGTGGATGGGACCCGGGGCGGGCAGGAACCCGCGGCCGGCGTCCTCGCCGTTGATGCGGAACTCGAAGGAGTGGCCGCGGGGCTCCGGGTCGTCGTAGTCGAGGGTGCCGCCCTCGGCGAGGCGGAACTGCTCGCGGACGAGGTCGATGCCGGTGACCTCCTCGGACACGGGGTGCTCGACCTGCAAACGGGTGTTCACCTCGAGGAACGAGACGGTGCCGTCCTTGCCGATGAGGAACTCGCAGGTGCCGGCGCCGACGTAGCCGACCTCGCGGAGGATCGCCTTCGACGCCCGGTAGAGCTCGGTGTTCTGCGCCTCGGTGAGGAACGGCGCGGGCGCCTCCTCGACGAGCTTCTGGTGCCGGCGCTGCAGCGAGCAGTCGCGGGTCGAGACGACGACGACGGTGCCGTGCGCGTCGGCGAGGCACTGCGTCTCGACGTGGCGCGGCTGGTCGAGGTACTTCTCGACGAAGCACTCGCCGCGGCCGAACGCGGCGACGGCCTCGCGGGTCGCGGAGGCGAAGAGCTCCTCGACCTCGTCGCGCTCGCGGGCGACCTTCAGACCGCGGCCGCCTCCTCCGAACGCCGCCTTGATCGCGACGGGCAGGCCGTGCTGGTCGACGAACTCGAGGACCTCGGCCGCGCCCGAGACGGGGTTCAGCGTGCCCGGCGCGAGAGGGGCGCCGACCTTCTCGGCGACGTGGCGCGCCGAGACCTTGTCGCCCAGGCGCTCGATCGCCTCGGGGCTGGGGCCGATCCAGACGAGTCCGGCGTCGATGACGGCGCGTGCGAAGTCGGCGTTCTCGGCGAGGAACCCGTAGCCCGGGTGCACGGCGTCGGCGCCGGAGCGGCGGGCGACCGAGAGGATCTTGTCGACCACGAGGTAGGTCTCGGCGCTGGTGGTCCCGCCGAGTGCGTAGGCCTCGTCGGCGAGGCGGCTGTGGACGGCGTCGCGGTCCTGGTCGGCGTAGACGGCGACGGAGGCGATCCCGCTGTCACGGGCGGCACGGATGACTCGGACGGCGATCTCGCCTCGGTTGGCGATGAGCACCTTCGTAATGCGTGACATGGTCCCCAACACTAGGGGGCCTCTCGGCGATGCCCGGCGCGGCGCTCCACAAAGAAGAGAGGGGGCTTCGTCGGTTCCTGACAACGGCGCGAGCGCGCGAGCGCGGTTTCCCGGACGAGCCGGCGGAGGCGCGTCAGCGCTCCCCGGTGGCGCCCGTCAGCGGTTCCAGAGCGAGGGCCAGGCGATCCCGAATCCGCGGACCAGCGTGCGCAGAGTCGGCACCGACATCCCGATGACGGTCGAGGGATCGCCCTCGATCCGCGTGATGAATCCCGCCGCGAGACCGTCGATGGTGAAGGCTCCCGCGACCTCGAGGGGCTCACCGGTGGCGATGTACGCGTCGATCTCGGAGTCGTCGAGGTCGGCCGCGAACGTGACCGCCGACGTCGTGACCGCGCCGGCCTCGGCGTTCAGCCGCCCGCCGCGGTGGTCGATCAGCCAGTGACCGGAGTGGAGGTGCCCGGTGCGTCCGCGCTGGGCCCGCCAGCGCTCCCGGGCGCGCTCGGGCTCGTGCGGCTTGCCGTGCACGATCCCGTCGAGCACGAAGGCGGAGTCGCCGCCGAGGACGAGCCCGTCGACCTCCGGCCCGAGGACGGCGGTCGCCTTCGCCCGCGCGAGCAGCGCGACGGTCGCGTCGGCGTCGAGGGTGCCCCCGCCCTCGGCCTCGGCGCGGGCGACCGCGGCCGGTTCGTCGACCTCGGACGGCACGACGATTGGCTCGATGCCCGAGGCCCGCAGCAGCGCGAGCCGGGCGGGGGAGGTGGAGGCGAGGTAGAGGCGCACGCGGGCTCCCTGCGGCCGGGCCCACGCTGTGGGATGCTCGACGGATGGCACAGACTCCGTCCCGCGCGCCGTCCCGCCCCGAGAGGGCCGACCCCGCACTCGGAACCGAGATCGAGGTCGACATTAGCAACGTCGCGCACGGCGGCGTGTTCGTCGCCCGGCACGAGGGCCGCGTCGTCTTCGTGCCCGACGTCCTCCCGGGCGAGCGGGTGCGCGTGCGCATCAGCGAGGTCCGGCACGACAGCTTCTGGCGGGCCGAGGCCCTCGAGGTCCTCGAGGCGTCGCCGCACCGCGTCGAGCACGTCTGGCCGGAGGCCGGGCTCGACCGGCGGCCCGAGGAGCGCGTCGGGGGAGCGGAGTTCGGCCACGCCTCCCTCGAGTACCAGCGGACCCTGAAGCGCCTCGTGCTGGAGGACTCCTTCTCGCGCTTCGCCCGCCGCGAGGTGAGCGTCGAGGTCTCCCCGGTTCTCGGCGACGACGACTCCGGTGGCCTCGGCTGGCGCACGCGCAACCGTCTGCACGTCGACGACGACGGCCGCGTCGGCCCCTACGCCGCGCGCAGCCACCACGTCGTGACGGTCGACTCGCTGCCGCTCGCGACCGCCGCCTCGACGGCCGCGGCGCCGCTCGGTGAGCGTCTCGCTCCCGGCTCGGTCGTCGACCTCGTCGACGCCGCCGGGTCGGAGGGAGCCGCCGTCCTCGTGCACGACCCGGCCGACAAGCGTGCGCGGCGGGACCGCACCGTGGTCACCGAGTTCGTCGCCGACCGCACGTTCCGCGTCGACCGCGCCGGCTTCTGGCAGGTGCACCGCGGTGCCGCGACCACTCTCTTCGACGCCGTGCAGGCGAGCGTCGACGCCGAGCTCGCCGACCTGCGCTCGGCCAATCACGACCTCTACGGGGGAGTGGGTCTGCTCGCCGCGGCGCTGGCCGACCGCCTCGGCGCGGGCGTCAGGGTCACCAGCGTCGAGAGCGACGCGCGGGCGACCGAGCACGCGCTCGAGAACCTGGCCGATCTGACCGGCGCACGAGCGGTGACCGCCCGCGTCGACCGCTACCTCCGCGACGCGATCGCCCAGGCGGATGCGCGCGAGCGGGAGCGCTGGCGCGCCGCCACCGTGGTCCTGGACCCTCCGCGCTCCGGAGCGGGCAGGGCCGTCACCGATGCGCTGATCGAGCTGGCGCCCGCGCAGCTCGTCTACGTCGCCTGCGACCCGGTCGCGCTCGCCCGCGACGTCGGGTCGCTGACGGCGGGCGGCTACGAGCTCGAGCGGCTCGACGGCTTCGACCTCTTCCCGCACACCTCGCACGTGGAGGCCGTCGCCCGCCTCACCCGCCGCCAGGGGTGACGTGTCTCTCGGTACCATGAGACCCGATGGAATCGACGATGAGCACTGAGGCCCGCGTCCGAGTGGCGATCGTCGACGACCACGAGTCGGTCCGCCTCGGCGTCGCCGCCGCGATCGAGGGTGCCGGGATGCACGTCGTCGCCGCGGCCGAGACGGTCGGAGCGCTCGAGCAGGTGCTCGGCGGCACCGAGATCGAGGTGCTCGTCCTCGACCTCTCGCTCAACGACGGCTCGAGCATCACCGCCAACGTCAAGTGGGGGCAGGTCCGCGGCTCCGCCGTGCTGGTGCACAGCATCGCCGATCGTGTCGTCGCGGTGCGCGAGGCGCTCGCGGCGGGCGCTGCCGGAGTCATCCCGAAGTCGTCGCCGATGTCGACCGTCATCGCCGCGATCCGCACGGTCGCGCGCGGCGAAGTGCTCAACAACCTCGAGTGGGCGTCGGCGATCGACGCCGACGACGACTTCGCCCGAGCGGTCCTCGGCCGCCGCGAACGCGACGTGCTGCACCTCTACGCCTCCGGTCTGCCCCTGAAGCTCGTCGCCGAGCGGCTGCAGATCTCGGTCTCGACCGCCAAGGAGTACCTCGACCGGATCCGCGACAAGTACGTAGAGATCGGCCGCCCCGCCCCGACCAAGGTCGACCTCCTCCGCCGCGCGGTGGAGGACGGGATCCTCCCCGGCATCGACCCGGACGACGGCGATGCCGGGCGCTGACGTCCTGACCGTCCGCGCGCCGGCGAACCGGGAGCGCATCGACCGCATCATCGCCACGGTCGTCTCGTTCTTCGGCTTCGGCTTCGCGCTCCAGACGGTCCCGCCGATCCTCGGCCAGCTCCCCGACCTCCGGCCCGCGGTGGCGTGGCCCGTCCTCGGCCTCGTGTTCGGCGCGCTCGCCGCCTCGGTCCTCACCGCCGTGCTCCGGCGGGGAACCCGGGTGACCGCGGTCCTGGTCGCGGGCGGGCTCCTGCTCGCGCTCGTCTCCTGGCCGTTCTCGGTCCTCCCCGACGCCGCCGTCCAGGAGACGCCCTGGATCTGGTACCTGATGACCATCGGCACGGCGTTCTGCACCACCGTCGCGCCGCTGCGCGTCGCCATCGCCTACGCGATCACGACGCCGCTCCTGTTCGGGGTGCTCCGGGTGCTCCCCTCCGGAGGCGCGGCCGAGCCCACCCGCGCGATCCTCGACGCCTTCTACGTCGGCATCGTCGGCTTCGTGATGCTCGTTCTGATCACCGTGCTCCGGCAGTCGGCCGACGAGGTCGACCGCGCCCAGACGACCGCCATGCAGCAGTACGAGGCCGCGATGCGGCAGCACGCCGGCGAGGTGGAGCGGGTCGAGGTCGACGCGCTCGTGCACGACAACGTCCTCGCCACCCTCCTGGCCGCCGCCACGGCGGAGTCTCCCGCCGAGCGCTCGCTGGTCTCCTCGATGGCCCGGCGCACGCTCGCCGTGCTCCTCCCGGAGCGCGAGTCCGACGTCGCGGACGGCGATGTGCCGCTCGAGCTCGTCGAGCGTCAGCTCACCCACGCCGCGTCGACCTTCGCGGCCGACTTCCTGGTCGAGACGGCCAGGGGGGCCGATCCTCGAGTGGGCAGTGTGCCCCGCACCGTCGCCGAGGCGGTGCTCGGTGCGGTCTGGCAGGCCCTGACGAACAGCGTCCAGCACGCGGGACCGAGCGACCGGGTCCGGCGGGTGGTCCGCGGCACCCTCGACGACGGAGCCGTGCACGTGGTCGTCGAGGACGACGGGCGCGGGTTCCAGGTGGCGGAGGTGCCGCGCGAGCGACTGGGCATCCGCCTCTCGATCGTGGAGCGGATCCAGAACGCCGGCGGGGCGGCTCGCGTCGAGTCCGCGGTCGGCGAGGGCACGCGGGTCGACATCATGTGGCCGCCGTCGGCCGGCAGGGAGCGGCGCCCGTGATCACCTATCCGCGTCCGCTCCTCTACGCCCTCGCGGCGGGCTTCTCGCTCTACCACGTGGTGCTCGCGTTCTTCTCGTTCCGGAGCGCGCCGCCGAGCCCGGCGGACCTCCTCGCGGTCTCGCTCTACGCGGCCGCGACGGTCGTCGCGCTCTGGCCGAGCACGACGGTCCGGATGTCCGCGCCGGTCGCGTTCTCGATGACGGCCGTGGCGATCGCCCTGCCGCTCCTCGTCGCCCCCTCGCTCGATCCCGGGGTCTCGAACGGCTACTCGACCTGGTACATCGCCGCCGTCGGCACGCTCATGACCGTCGTCTGCGCGCGGAGGCGCCCGCTCGCCGCCTGGGCGGGAGTCGCGTTCCTCATCGTCCACACGACGATCTGGGCGGGACCGGTCGCACTGGCGACGCTGGGCGTGGTCGGCGGCATCGCCTGGGTGGGCATCGCGCAGCTGCTCATCATCGAGCTCGGGCGGGCGAGCTCGGAGGCCCGCGTGCTGGAGGCGGCGGAGCGCGCCGCGGCCTCGTGGCGCGCGGCGGAGGAGGCGCACCTGAGCGAGCGCGAGGTGCGGCTGGAGCAGACGCGCGCCATCGCCTCGGACATGCTGCGGCGGATCGCGGCGAGCGGCTCGGGGCTGAGCGACGAGGAGCGGCGCGAGTGCCGCCTGCTCGAGGCGTCGGTCCGCGACGAGATCCGCGGCCGCCGGCTGCTCGACGACGAGGTGCGCCGGCTGGTGCTCGATGCGCGGCGCCGCGGCGTGACCGTCTCGGTGCTCGACGACGGAGGACTCGACCGCACCTCGGAGGAGGAGAGCAGCCGGGTGCTCAGCGAGCTGGCCCGTGCCCTCGGCGGCATCCGCGAGGGGGTCGACCGCATCGTGGTCCGCACCGCCTCCCCGGACTCGCCCTCGGCGGTGACCGTCGTGGGGCTCAGGACGGCCGGAGACGGCAGTGCGGGAGCCCTCGGATCGGACGACGCGGCCGACGAGGTCGACGCCTGGGTCGAGATCCGGCGCGACGAGCGCAGCCCGTCCGGCGCCTGAGCTCGGCGCGGCCGCAGGAGCTGCTCACCTCGGGCGTCGCCCGGGAGGGCGCACCGGTTAAAAGAGTGCGGCGGGCCGTCCACTCCTCCGAAGAGGGGGCCCGGCCCGCCGTCAAACCCCGAGTGAGGGTGATAACCCGAATATCACCCTCACTCGCCCCCAAAACACCCGCCCGCTTACCCTGGTCGGCGAGTGATTGGCAGTGCCCCCTCCGAGGAGTGAACACCGAACACGCATAATCATCCTCAGCGGGCGAGGATCGAGATAGTCGGCACTTTAGGGGACTAATCGGGGTACAAATCTCACCTTCGCTCCGACGCCCGACGCCATCGGGGTACAGACCGGGTGCGGAGGATCAGCCGGAGAAGGAGCGCCAGGCTCCCGGCGCGGGAGCGAGCGGCGCGCGGACGGCCGACGCGCGATCGTTCCAGCCGCCCGCGACGACCTCCGACGGCTCCTGCCGGGCCGGTGCCTGAGCGGCGAGCGCGGTCACCACGGCCGTCACGGCGGCGATCTGACGGGCATCGAGGCCCGGGGTCGAGATGACGACGTCGGGTGCGGAGTCGGAAGCGCTCATGCCGCGACGGTACCGCATCGGCCTCCACGGGGTCGGGCGGGGCGGCCGCGGGCGCTTCACGGCCGGGAGTCGGCGGCGCGCCGTTATGCTGTCGCCGGACGTCGCCGGAGCGGCGTTCCGCCCGGGTCCGAACAGGAGCAAGCACCATGCCGTCGTGGTTCTCGAGGCGCGGCGTCGCGGTGGTCCGGCCCCTCCGGCCCCTCCGGCTCCTGCTGCGCCGTTCGCCCGTCGCGGTCGCCGTGACACTCGTCCTGCTCGTCGCGAGCGCGGTCACCGGGACGCTCCTCGGACCCGCGAGCGCCGACACCTCGGCCTGGTGGGCGGGGGGAGCCGGCACGACCCTGGGCGGCCGGCCGTGGACGGCGGTCACCGCGCTCCTGGTCTCCTCCGATCCGCTGCAGCTCCTGCTCGACGTCGTCCTCGTGCTCCCTCTGCTCGCGGTGGCCGAGCGGCGGCTCGGCTCCGTGCGCACGGTCGTCGCCTTCGTGGTGACCGGCGTCCTCGGAGTCGGGATCGGCGCGCTGCTGCAGTCGTCGGGCGCGGCCGCGGGGGAGTGGTGGGCGACCGACACCGTCGGCGACGCGACCTTCGACCCGCTGATCGGCGCCGTCGGCGCGCTCCTGGCCTCCACCGCGTTCATGGGCGCTCTGTGGCGCCGTCGGCTCCGGGTGACGACCTTCTCGGTCGTCCTGATGTTCGTGCTCTACGCCGGCGACTCCGCCGATGTCTACCGGATGATCGCGGGCCTCGCCGGTCTCGCCCTCGGCGCCGTCCTCGCGGGCGGAGTCGGCGCCCTGCGCCCCCGCAGGCCCGTGCGGAGCTCGCACCGGGAGTCGCGCGCGCTCATCGCGGCGGTGGTCGCCGTGACGGCGATCGGCCCGCTGGTCGCGGTGCTCTCGGACTCCGGGTACGGCCCCTTCTCGTTCCTCGGCCGGCTCCTGCAGAGCGCGTTCACCGGCACCGGCGATCTCGAGGACCCCTGCGGGGGGATGGTGCGCCACTGCACGCACCACGTGCAGCTCAGCCTCGTGGCTCCGGGACCGATCGTCCTGACCTTCGTCCCCCTCCTCCTGCTCCTGGTCGCGGCGGCGGGGCTGCGCTCGGGTCGGCGCCTCGGGCTCGTGCTGGCGATCGGCGTCAACGCGGCGATCGCCGTCCTCGAGGTGTTCTCGCTGCAGCGAGCGGCGCGGCACTCCGACTTCCCGTACTACGCCGAGTATCTGCTCTGGGTCGCGACGACGGTGCTCGTCCCGCTCGCGGTGGTCGCCGTGCTCGTGATCGGCCGGCGGCACTTCCGGATCAGGGCCCCACGCGAGGCGGCTCGGCGCTGGGCGCGGATCACCGGCGCGGCCTTCGTCGTGGGGCTGGGCGGCTACCTCGCACTCGCCGCGGCCTCCCGCACCAGCTTCGAGCCCGTGATCGGCGTGGGTCGGCTGCTGCTCGACGGGCTCCTCCGCTTCGTGCCGGTCAGCTTCCTCGGCGGATTCGGTCTGATGGCCGTCCCGCGCGAACCGGTGGCGCGGCTGGTCTTCGAGTGGGTGGGGCCCGCGTTCTGGCTCCTCGTCGTCGTCGCCGTGGTGTCCCTGCTGCGCGCGACCGACGTCCAGCGGGTGCGCGGCGACGAGGCGCGGTACCGGGCTCTGCTCGAGCGCTACGGAGCCGGCAGCCTCGGCCACCAGGGCACCTGGCAGGGCAACGAGCACTGGATCGCCGCCGACGGCGAGGGCGGTGTCGCCTACCGGGTGGTGGGCGCCGTGGCGATCACGCTGTCCGATCCGGCCTGCGCGCCGGAGAGGCGGGCCGAGGTCGTCGCGGGCTTCGTCCGCTTCTGCGACGAGCGGAGCTGGACGCCCGTCTTCTACAGCGTCCACGACGAGCTGCTCCCGGTCTTCGACTCCCTCGGCTGGTCGCGGATCTCGGTGGGCGAGGAGACGATCATCGAGCTCGAGGGCTTCGAGCTCACCGGCAAGCAGTGGCAGAAGGTCCGCTACCCGCTGAACCGCGGCATCAAGCTCGGCATCGAGGCGGTCTGGACGAGCTGGCCGGACCTGTCGCTGGGCATGGCGAACCAGATCGTCGACCTGTCGGAGCGCTGGGTCGCCGAGAAGGCGCTCCCCGAGATGGGCTTCACGCTCGGCGGGATCGACGAGATCCGCGACGCCGACGTCGCGCTCCTGCTCGCCGTCGGGCCGGACGGAGTCCTCCAGGGCGTGACCAGCTGGCTCCCCGTGCACCGCGACGGCCGGATCGTCGGCTGGACGCTCGACTTCATGCGCCGCTCCGACGACGCGATGCCGGGGATCATGGAGTTCCTCATCGCCTCCGCCGCGCTGCACGCCCAGCAGGAGGGGGCCGAGTTCCTCTCGCTGTCCGGAGCCCCGCTCGCCGTGGCGCCGGTCGAGGCGGGGCAGGAGGCGCCCCAGCCGACCGTGCTCTCCCGGCTGCTGGAGTTCCTCTCGCGCACGCTCGAGCCGGCCTACGGCTTCACGTCGCTGTTCCGCTTCAAGGCGAAGTTCCACCCCCGCTACGTGGGACTCTGGATGGCCTACCCCGACGCGCTGCAGCTGCCGCGCATCGGCGCGGCTCTCGGCCGGGCCTACCTGCCCGACGTGTCGGCCGCGGAGGCGCTGGCGTTCGCCCGCGCGCTCGCTCCCCGGCCCGAGGAGCGCTCCGCGGAGTCCGCGAAGGCGGGACCGGGCGCGGCCTAGAGGCGCAGCTCGCCGCGCAGGACGCGGGAGGCGATGACGGTCAGCGCCGTCGAGGTCGAGCGCGCGTGCCGGCGGAGGACGTCGAAGGCCTCCTCGGTGCTGATGTCGCGGGAGTAGGCGACCGCCCCCTTCGCCTGCTCGATGACGACGCGGCTGTCGAGGGCGCGCTGCAGCTGACTGCGCACCAGATCGCTCTCCTCCAGTGCGCGCTGGTGCAGGATGCCGATCGTCGCGACGTCGGCGAACGCCTGGACGACCGCGACGTCCTCGTCGGCGAGGAGCCCCGGCGTCGTCCCGAACAGGTTCAGCGATCCGATGCACTCGCTGCGCAGGCGCAGCGGCACGCAGTGGACGGAGCGCAGACCGAGCTCGAGGGCGCGCTCGCGGAACCGATCCCACTCCGGCGGCGCGTCGCGGATGTCGGCGACGACGACCGCCTCGCCCGTGTGCAGGCACTCCATGCACGGCCCCGCGTCCTCGTGCAGCTGCAGCAGGCCGATCAGGCGGGAGTCCTCA
This sequence comes from Rathayibacter sp. VKM Ac-2759, assembly GCF_009834225.1. NCBI lineage: Bacteria > Bacillati > Actinomycetota > Actinomycetes > Micrococcales > Microbacteriaceae > Rathayibacter > Rathayibacter sp. VKM Ac-2759. The sequence goes on along the minus strand of NZ_CP047176.1, from coordinate 2,660,748 downwards.
TCCGTCGACGCGAGGACCTCGGCGACGCCGTGGGCGTCGCGCAGCACGAGGCCCGCCGAGGCCGCCTCGAAGAGGGAGGCGCTGCGATCGACGAGGGTCTGCATGAGCTCGACGGTGTCGTAGTCGTCGACGAGGGTGTCGGAGAGCGTCACGAAGGTCTCGATGAGATCGTGCTCACGGGCGCGGGCAGTCATGGTGTCGATCCTAGGTTTCGAGGGGCGGCGGGGGGAATCCCGAGCGGCGGTCGGCGATCTCCTCCGCGAGGGCGGCGACGCTCCGGCCGAGCGTGAAGGCGTGCGCCCTGAGCAGGAGGAGCGCGTCGCCCGGCGAGCACTGGTCGCGCGCCACGATCATCCCCGTCGCCTGGTGGATGACGCGCCGGGAGTGCGGGTTGCCGGACTCGTCGGTGTCGCTGCCGACCAGCACCTGCGCGACGAGTTCGAGCGCGGTCGCCGTCGTCCTCCGGCGGATGCCGTCGATCACGGACGAGGGGAGGGGGCCGGGACTGCGGTTGTAGAGGTCGACGACGCCGACGTCGAGCCCGCCCACCCTCAGCGGGAACGCGTAGACCGCATCGACGGGGATCCTGGTCGCCTCGTCGGCGAACAGCGGCCAGCGCGGAGTGGATTCGCGCACGTCGTCGACGAGGACCGGGCGGCGGCTGCGCACCGCGTCCCATCCCGGCCCCTCACCGAGATCGAGCTGGATCTCGTCGAGGCGGGCGGCGACCGGGTCGCTCGCGGCGACGGTCTCGCCCGCGAAGGAGGATCCGATCGTCGAGATCGCGGCACCGCTCACGGGGAAGTCCGACACGTAGGGCGTGCACAGGCGCGCGAGGACGACGGTGGGCATCGATCCTCCCGATCCTCCGCGCCGGCGGGCAGGCGCGGTGAGGGCTCACGCTAGCAGCCGGGACTCGGTGCCCCGCGGGCGTGCGTTGCGGGTCGCCGGCGTCAGAGCGGGATGTTGCCGTGCTTCTTCGCGGGGAGGTTCGCCCGCTTGGTCCGCAGTGCCCGGAGCGCCTTGACGACCGACACCCGCGTCGCGGACGGCTCGATGACTCCGTCGAGCTCGCCGCGCTCGGCCGCGAGGAACGGGCTCGCGACGTTGTAGGTGTACTCGTTCGCCAGCCGGGTGCGGACGGCCGCGACGTCCTCGCCCGCCTCCTCCGCCTTCCGGATCTCTCCGCGGTAGAGGATGTTGACGGCTCCCTGACCGCCCATGACCGCGATCTCGGCGGTCGGCCAGGCCAGGTTGATGTCGGCTCCGAGCTGCTTCGAGCCCATCACGATGTACGCGCCGCCGTACGCCTTGCGCAGGATCACGGTGACCAGCGGGACGGTCGCCTCGGCGTAGGCGTAGAGGAGCTTCGCGCCGCGGCGGATGACGCCGGTCCACTCCTGGTCGGTGCCGGGCAGGTAGCCCGGCACGTCGACCAGCGTGAGGATCGGGATCGAGAAGGCGTCGCAGAAGCGGACGAAGCGCGAGGCCTTCTCTCCCGCCTCGATGTTCAGGGTGCCGGCCATCGCGCTCGGCTGGTTGGCGATGACGCCCACCGAGCGCCCCTCGACGCGGCCGAAGCCGATGACGATGTTGGGCGCGAACAGCGGCTGCACCTCGAGGAAGTCGCCCTCGTCGACGATGTGCTCGATGACGGCGCGCATGTCGTAGGGCTGGTTGGGGCTGTCGGGGATGACCGTGTCGAGGAAGCGGTCGGCGTCCGTGGTCTCGAGGTCGATCTCGTTGTCGAAGACGGGCGCCTGCGAGAGGTTGTTGTCCGGGAGGAAGGAGAGCAGCGTCCGCGCGTAGTCGAGCGCGTCGTTCTCGTCGCTCGCGAGGTAGTGCGAGACGCCCGAGATCTTGTTGTGGGTGAGGGCTCCTCCGAGCTCCTCCATGCCGACGTCCTCACCGGTGACGGTCTTGATCACGTCGGGGCCGGTGACGAACATCTGACTGGTCTTGTCGACCATGATCACGAAGTCGGTGAGGGCGGGGGAGTAGACCGCACCGCCCGCGGCGGGGCCGCAGATGATGGAGATCTGGGGGATGACGCCGCTCGCGGCGGTGTTGCGGCGGAAGATCTCGCCGTACTTGCCGAGGGCGACGACGCCCTCCTGGATGCGCGCTCCGCCGGAGTCGAGGATGCCGATGATCGGCACGCCGGTCTTCAGGGCCAGATCCATCACCTTGATGATCTTCTCGCCGGCGACCTCGCCGAGGGAGCCGCCGAAGATCGTGAAGTCCTGCGAGTAGACGGCCACCTGGCGACCGTGGATGGTGCCGGTGCCCGTGACGACCGCGTCGCCGTAGGGACGCTTCTTCTCCATGCCGAACGCGTGGGTGCGGTGGCGCACAAACTCGTCGAGCTCGACGAACGATCCGGGATCGAGGAGGGTGTCGATCCGCTCGCGCGCCGTCATCTTGCCCTTGGCGTGCTGCTTCTCGATCGCGGCCTCGCCGCTGGCGGTGACCGCCTCGTGGTAGCGGGCCTTGAGATCCGCGATCTTCCCCGCGGTCGTGTAGAGATCGGGCGCGGGACGTTCGATGTTCGCGGTCACTCGCTCACCTTACCGGCGGGGGTGGTGCCACCCCCCTTGTCGTACCCGCACAGGGACAGAGGGCTGGAGCGAGAGGATCCGCACAAGGGCCGGGCGCGGCTGCCGGCCTCGGCGTCCTGTCGAGCACGCCCGGTACCGTGGCCGCATGCAGCTCCCGCTCTCCCGCTCCGTCTCGCCGCAGGTCCTCTGGCTCGAGAGCGCCGGCTCGACGAACGACGAGCTGCGCGAGCGCGCCACGGAGGATCGCGCCGCCTGGCCGCATCTCTCGGTCGTCGCGACCGACGACCAGCGCGCGGGCCGCGGCCGCCTCGGGCGCGTCTGGCAGGCACCGCCCGGTCGCACCCTCGCGGCGTCGACCCTGGTCGATGCGGCGGGTCTGCCCGCGGCGGCGCTCGGCTGGCTGCCGCTCGTCGCCGGCACGGCGCTCGCCCGCGCCCTCGCGCCGCTCGTCGACGTGCCCGTCGCGGTCAAGTGGCCCAACGACGTCCTGCTCGACGGCCGCAAGGTCGCCGGGATCCTCGCGGAGCGGCTCGCCGACGGGCGGGTGGTCGTCGGGACCGGCGTGAACCTCCTCCTCAGCGAGGAGGAGCTGCCGGTGCCGACCGCGACCTCCCTGGCGCTCGCCGGCGCCCGGGAGCCGGAGGCCGACGCCGTGCTCGCCGCGTTCCTCACCGAGTTCCAGGCGCTGCTCGCACCGCTCCTCTCCCTCGGCGACGCCGAGGCCGCCGGGACCGCCGAGGCCGTCCGCTCCTGGTGCGGCACGCTGGGCCGCCCGGTCAGAGTGGAGCTCCCGGACGGCACCGAGGCGGAGGGGACCGCTGCCGGCATCGACGCCGACGGGCGCCTCGTGCTCGAGCAGGGCGGGGAGCGGCGCGCCTTCTCCTCGGGCGACGTCACGCACCTCCGGCAGTGACGGCACGACGATGAGCCGCCAGGAGCGGGACCTCGCCCGACTCACGCCGCGGGCCCGCACGGCCGCCGGGCCGATCGCGGGGTTCCTCCTCCTGACCTGGACGGGGTTCTACTTCGCCGCGCAGTTCGAGCTCGACGTGCAGCGCTGGATCATCGGGCTCGGCACCGGCGTCCTCGTGCTTCTGCTCTGCGTGCCGGGATTCGCGCGCTGGGCGGGGATCCGCTACCGGATCACCGAGCACGGCCTGCACGCCCGGCGAGGTCTGCTCCGCGTGCGCCGGGCCGAGGTGGTCTTCGACCCGAGGATGACGGTGAGCGTGACGCGGAGTCTCCCGCAGCGGATCGCGCGGTGCGCGGACGTGACCCTCGAGCAGGGCGGCGCGGAGGTGTTCGTGCTGCGCGATCTCCCCGACCCCGAGCTGGCCGCGGACCTCCTCCGCGAGACGATCGCCGCGGCCCCCGCGCCCGAGTGGCCGGAGCCCCTCGGCCACGAGTGAGCGCCAGCGGCCCGCCGCTACCATGGAGCCGCCCGTCCAGCGGGCGGAGAGGGAGGAACGTCATGCGCGTCGGCGTGATCGGAGGCGGCCAGCTCGCCCGGATGATGATCCCCGCGGCGGTCGAGCTCGGCATCGAGATCGCCGTCCTGGCCGAGGGCGAGGGAGCGTCGGCGGCGCTCGCCGCGACCGTGGTCGGCGACTACCGCGACGAGGCGACGGTGCTCGCCTTCGCCGAGACGGTCGATGTCGTGACGTTCGACCACGAGCACGTCCCCCAGCCGATCCTCCGTGAGCTCGTCGCCCGGGGAGTCGCCGTGCACCCCGGCCCCGACGCCCTGCTCTACGCGCAGGACAAGCTCCTGATGCGCCGCCGTCTCAGCGACCTCGGCGTCCCGGTGCCCGACTGGGCCGAGATCGCGAGCGCCGACGAGCTCGCCGCGTTCCTCGCCGACCACGGCGGCCGCGCCGTCGTGAAGACGGCCCGCGGCGGCTACGACGGCAAGGGCGTCCGCGTCGTGCACGGGGCGCACGAGGCCGACGACTGGTTCCAGGCGCTCGCCGAGGACGGCCGGGGCGGCGCCCTGCTGGTCGAGGAGCTCGTCGACTTCCGCCGCGAGCTCGCCCAGCTCGTCGCGCGCCGCCCGTCGGGCGAGACGATCCTCTGGCCCGTCGTCGAATCGGTGCAGCGCGACGGAGTGTGCGCCGAGGTCTTCGCGCCGGCCCCCGCCTCCGCGGGTCGGGTCGCCGCCGCGGCGGCCGAGATCGCCGAGACGATCGCCGAGAGGCTCGGCGTCACCGGGGTGCTCGCCGTCGAGCTCTTCGAGACGGTCGACGACCGCATCCTGGTGAACGAGCTCGCGATGCGACCGCACAACAGCGGGCACTGGACGATGGACGGCTCGACGACGTCCCAGTTCGAGCAGCACCTGCGGGCCGTGCTCGATCTGCCGCTCGGAGCGACCGGCTGCCGCGACCCGTGGACCGTGATGGTGAACGTGCTGGGCGGTCCGGTGGGGGAGTCGCTGACCGACCGCTACCCCCGCGTCCTCGCGGAGCACCCCGCCGTGAAGGTGCACAACTACGGCAAGGAGCCCCGCCCCGGGCGCAAGGTCGGACACGTGAACGCGACCGGCGACGAGCTCGACCTGGTGGTCTACGAGGCGCGTGCCGCGGCGGCCGTTCTCACCGACTGACCCTTACCATGGGGCGGTGACGAGCCAGACGACAGCCCCCGCCCGCGCCCTCCGGGGTCTCTCGTGAGCGGGCTGGTCGGCGAGGGCTCGCCGCTGGTGGGACTCGTGATGGGGTCGGACTCCGACTGGTCGGTGATGCAGGCCGCCTCGACGGCGCTCTCCGAGTTCGGCGTCGCGCACGAGGTCCGCGTCGTGTCGGCGCACCGCACCCCGCAGGCGATGATCGACTACGGCCGCAGCGCGCACGCGCGGGGCCTGCGCGTCGTCATCGCGGGAGCCGGCGGAGCCGCCCACCTCCCCGGGATGCTCGCGGCGGTCACCTCGCTCCCCGTCGTCGGCGTGCCCGTGCCGCTCGCCCGCCTCGACGGCCTCGACTCCCTCCTCTCCATCGTGCAGATGCCCGCGGGCGTTCCCGTCGCCACCGTCTCGATCGGCGGCGCCCGCAACGCGGCGCTGCTCGCGGTGAAGATCCTCGCGACCGCCGACCCGTCGCTGACCGAGAGGCTCGACGCCTTCGCCGCCGACCTCGAGACCCAGGTCGCGGCGAAGAACGACGCACTGGTGGCGGGCCTGTGACGGCGATGACGCTCCCGCTGCGTCATCCGGACGTCCGTTCGCGCTCGTTCATGACGAGGCGAGCCTGGTGGCTCCTGCTCGGCAACTTCCTCGTCCCCGGCTCCGCGCAGGTGCTCGCCGGCAACCGGCGGCTCGGCCGGCTCGGCCTCGGCTTCACCCTCGGGCTGTGGGTCGCGCTGCTCGCGGCCGTCGTCCTCTACTTCGTCTTCCCGACCGGCCTCTACACACTGGTCACCTTCGACCTGTCGATGCTCGCCCTGCAGGCCGCGCTCGTGATCTACGGCGTCGTCTGGCTGGTGCTCACGCTCGACACGCTCCGGCTCATCAGGGTCGTGCGGGTGCGCCCGCGGATGCGCGGGGTGCTCGCCTTCGCCACGATCGCCCTGATGGCGGTCTCGGTCGGCACGGCCGGCTACGGCACCTACCTCCTCGGAGTCACCCGCGGCACGCTCTCGTCGATCTTCGGCGGCGGCGCGATCGAGGCCCCGATCGACGGCCGCTACAACGTGATGCTGCTCGGCGGAGACGCGGGCGAGGACCGCGATGGTCTGCGTCCCGACAGCATCTCGGTCGTGAGCATCGACGCGTCGACCGGCTCGGCGTCGATCATCGGGGTCTCGCGCGAGTTCGTCGACTTCCCGTTCCCCGAGGACAGCCCGATGCACGAGCTGTACCCCGACGGGTACAACACCGACAACTGCAACGTCGACGTCTGCAAGCTGAACTCCGTCTACACCGAGGTGGAGCTGAAGGACTCGGCGCTCTACCCCGACGCCGTCGCCGACGGCAGCGAGCCGGGCATCGAGGCGACGCGCGACGCGGTCGAGGGGATCCTGGGCCTGAAGATCCAGTACTACGCGCTGATCGACATGGAGGGCTTCGCCCAGCTCATCGACGCGCTCGGCGGGGTGGACATCGACTACCAGGGCAGCGAGCCGCTGCCGCTCGGCGGGCTCCCGGACTCCTCCGGCGAGATGCAGGGCGTCAACCAGTGGATCGATCCCGGTCAGTACCACTTCAACGGCGAGCAGGCGCTCGCCTACGCGCGGTCGCGGTACACGACGAGCGACTACGACCGCATGGCCCGGCAGCGCCAGGTGCAGGAGGCGCTGCTCGCGCAGTTCGAGCCGGCCAACGTCCTCTCCAAGTTCCAGGACGTCGCCGCCGCCGGATCCCAGGTGATCAAGACCGACGTGCCGCAGGGGATGCTCGGCTACTTCGTGCAGCTCGGCCTCAAGACGAAGTCGCAGCCGGTGCAGGCGATCGAGCTGGTGCCGCCGGCCGTGGATCCCGAGGACCCGGACTACGACGTCGTGCACTCGATGGTGCAGGACGGGCTGTTCCCCGACTCCGCCGAGTAGCCGCCCCGCCGGCTAGAGGTCGGCGTGCAGGGCCCAGACGCGCTCGGCCGAGTCGCGCCAGCTGAAGGCGCGGGAGCGGTCGCGGCCGGCGACGGCCAGCCGCTCGCGCAGACCGTTGTCGCCCAGCACGCTGCTCATCGCCAGGGCGAGCCGCTCCGGGTAGTCCTTCGCGTCCGCACGCTCCACCGCGACTCCGGCGTCGGCGGCGACCTCGAGCAGCGCGGGGTCGTCGGAGTGGACGACCGGCACGCCGAAATGCATCGCCTCCAGCACGGGCAGCCCGAAGCCCTCGGCGATGCTCGGGTAGACGAAGAGGGTGGCGCGGTCGAGCACGACCGCGAGGTCGGCGTCGCTCAGCACACCGAGGGCGCGCACGCGGTGCTCGTCGAGGCCCTGCTCGTCGGCGACGGAGGCGATGTCGAGCTCGCCCCACCCGGTGGGGCCGACGATCAGCAGGGGTATCGCGGGGGCGCCGGCGCCGCCGAACGCCGTGATCAGCGACACGAGGCCCTTGCGCGGCTCCAGCGTCCCGACGCTGAGCACGTACTCGGCGGGCAGCGCGAGCGCCTCGGCGCGGGCGTCGGCGTCGTCGGGCAGGACGAGGGAGGAGCCGACCGCTCCGCCGATCACGCGCAGCCGGTCGCCGAAGTCGAGCACCTGCGAGAGCTGCTGGGCGACCGCGTGGGTGGGCACGACGACCGCGTCCGCGAACTTGCGGGCCCGCTTCGCCATCGCGCGGTGCCACTTGGCGCCGTGCGGGGTCAGGGTCTCCGGATGCGTCCACGGCACCGTGTCGTGGATCGTGACGGCGATCTGCTCGCCCTCGCGGCCCTCGTGGTTGCGCAGCGGCGCGAACAGGCTCGGCGCGTGCATCATCCCGCCGCCGTTGGGGATGCCGATGCCGTACTGCCACGCGCGCGAGAGCTCCCGGCGGCCGAGCTGCAGGCGGTGGATCCGGGCGAGACCGGGGAGGCGGAGCCGCAGCTCCTCCTCCTTCTCGGGCGGATGGGCCGAGACGACCGCCTCCACCTCGCAGTCGCGGGGCGCCGTGCTGATCAGCTCGCGGGTGAGCTCCTCGGTGTAGCGGCCGATCCCGCCCGGGACCCGGGCGAGCATCTGGTCGACGACGACGCGGAGAGTGGTCGTCACGGGGTGACCGCCTCGAGCGGAGCGGCGGCGAGGGCGTCCTGCCACGAGCGCAGCGGCGCGAGGCCCGCGGCGGCCCAGGCGTCGTGCCCGAGCACCGAGTAGGCGGGGCGCGGGGCGGGGCGGACGAAGCTGCCGCTGTCGGTCGGGCGGATCCGCTCGGGATCCAGGCCCGCCTTCTCGAAGACGGCGCGCGCGAAGCCGAGCCAGGTCGTCTCTCCGGAGTTCGTGCCGTGGTAGACGCCGGCGGGTGCTCCGGAGTCGACGAGCTCGACGAGGCGCGCCGCCAGGTCTCCCGTCCAGGTCGGCTGACCGCGCTGGTCGTCGACGACCGAGAGCGTCTCGTGCGAGCCGGCCAGGCGCACCATCGTCTTCGCGAAGTTCGCGCCGTGCGCGCCGTACAGCCAGGCCGTGCGGACGACGTAGCCGCGGTCGGGGTTCGCCGCGAGGACGAGCTCCTCGCCCTCGGCCTTGGTGCGCCCGTAGGCCGAGATCGGACTGCGCGGGTGCGACTCGGAGTAGGGGCTCGTGGCGGAGCCGTCGAAGACGTAGTCGGTCGACACCTGGACGATCGCGGCCCCCGCCTCGGCGGCGGCACGCGCGAGGTTCCCGGCGCCGAGCGCGTTGACGCGGCGCGCCTCCTCCTCGTCGCTCTCGGCGTCGTCGACCCGGGTGTAGGCGGCGCAGTTCAGCACGGCGTCGTGGCCCGCGACGGCCGCGCGCACGGCGTCGAGGTCGGTGACGTCGAGGTCGCTGCGGCCCAGAGCCGTGAAGGGGCGCTCGCCGAGAGCGGTGCGGAGGTCGGTGCCGAGCATGCCCGAGGCGCCCGTGATGAGGAAGGTCACCGGTTCATCATGCCGGAGGGCCGCGGGCGGTGGGCGCTGCCGCACCGGGGCCGGGTGACTGCATGAAACACGCCCTCGTTACACTGGCGACCGTGCAGATCAGAGAGCTCGGTATCCCCGACGTGTACGAAGTCACCCCGCGCCAGTTCCCGGACGACCGGGGGGTGTTCTACGAGTTCTACCGCTTCGATCACCTGGCCGAGAAGGTCGGCCACCCGCTGTCGCTCCGGCAGGGCAACACCTCCGTGTCCCGGCGAGGCACCGTGCGGGGCATCCACTTCGCCCAGATCCCGCCGTCGCAGGCGAAGTACGTGTCGTGCTTCTCGGGCGCCGTGCTCGACTACGTGATCGATGTGCGCGTCGGCTCGCCGACGTTCGGCCAGTGGGAGTCGATCCTGCTCGACGACGTCGATCGCCGCTCCGTCTACATCGCCGAGGGCATCGCCCACGCGTTCGTGGCGCTGACCGAGGGCGCCGTGGTGTCGTACCTCGTCAACGCGACCTTCGACCCGGTCCGCGAGAAGGGCATCGACCCGCTCGACGAGCAGATCGGCCTGCGCTTCCCCGAGGAGGCGGGCGAGCTCCTGCTCTCGCCGAAGGACACCGACGCGCCGACGCTGGCGGAGGCCGAGGCGGCGGGCATCCTGCCGACCTGGGCCGAGGCGCGGGCGTTCTACGCCGAGCTGGACGGAGCGCAGTCGTGAAGGGCATCATCCTGGCGGGTGGTTCGGGGTCGCGGTTGTGGCCGATCACGAAGGGCATCTCGAAGCAGTTGATGCCGATCTACGACAAGCCGATGGTGTACTACCCGTTGTCGACGTTGATGATGGCGGGGATCGATGAGGTCCTGGTGATCACGACGCCGGAGTACAACGATCAGTTCCGGGCGCTGCTGGGCGACGGGTCGGCTCTGGGGATGCGGCTGGAGTACGCGGTGCAGGAGTCTCCGGACGGGCTCGCGCAGGCGTTCCTGATCGGGGAGGAGTTCATCGGCGGCGACTCGGTCGCTCTGGTGCTGGGGGACAACATCTTCCACGGGACCGCGCTGGGCACGGCGCTGGCGGCGAACACGGACATCTCGGGTGCGGTGATCTTCGCGTACCAGGTCGCGGATCCGCGCGCGTACGGGGTGGTGGAGTTCGATGCGGACTTCCGTGCGCTGTCGATCGAGGAGAAGCCGGTCGCGCCCAAGAGCAACTACGCGGTCCCGGGTCTGTACTTCTACGACAACGACGTCGTGTCGATCGCGAAGACCATCGAGCCCTCGGCGCGGGGCGAGCTGGAGATCTCGACCGTGAACGAGCGGTACCTGGAGGCGGGCACCCTGAACGTGCAGGTCCTGGACCGGGGCACGGCGTGGCTGGACACGGGCACGTTCGACTCGATGATCGAGGCGACGGAGTTCGTGCGGGTCATCGAGCAGCGTCAGGGCTTCAAGATCGGCTGCATCGAGGAGATCGCCTGGCGCAACGGCTGGATCGACGACCAGCAGCTCGCCGCCCTCGCCGCACCCCTGGTCAAGAGCGGCTACGGCGCCTACCTCGACCGGCTGCTCGAGCTCGGGCGCTGATCGTCAGCGGTGCGGGCGGAGCCGCATCAGCGCGACCCGGGCTCCGAGCCCGGCGCGCACGGCCGCCCGCACCGGAGCCTGGTACCAGGCCCCGTACTTCTGCGCGAGGTAGAGGTACGCGCTGCGGTGGTGCACCGCGAGCATCCGCGCCGAGGCGAGCCTCGTCGAGTGGCCGCCGAGGTGCGAGACGACGGCGTCGGCGAGGTAGACGTTCGTCCACCCGCGGCGGCCGAGGGAGTCGCCCAGCTGCACGTCCTCGAAGTACATGAAGTACCGCTCGTCGAAGCCGCCGATCTGCTCGAACGCCGTCCGCCGCACCATCACGCAGGCGCCCGAGAGCCAGCCCGCCGTCATGCTGCCGTGCTCGAGCGTCTCGACCGCGCGCGAGCGCCGGTACCGCCGCGACCACGGGTTGCCCGGCCACACGTGCGCGAGGAGCGCGTGGCCGATGCCCGTCCCGAGGGAGGGGAGGGCGCGCGCGGACGGGTAGATGCTGCCGTCGGAGTCGAGGATGCGCGGGCCGATCGAGCCGATGACCGGGTCGGCGGTGGCCGCGGCGTACAGGGCGTCGATCGAGCCGGGGAGGAACACCGTGTCGGGGTTCGTCACCAGGATCCACTCGAACTCGGGCCCGAGACGATCGACGGCGTAGTTGACCGCCTTGCCGTAGCCGAGGTTCTCGCCCGTCTCGTGGAAGACCACGTGGGGGAGCCGCTCCACCACGGAGCGCACCGAGTCGTCGGTCGTGGCGTTGTCGACGACGACGACGCGGACGTCGTGCTCGGTCGCCTCCGGGATCGACTCGAGGCAGGCGCGGAGCACCTCGCCCGAGAAGTGGGTGACGACGACGACCGCGATGGGCAACGTCGAGCGGGCGATGAGAGCCTCCGGGAGTGCGGCGTCGACGGCGGGGGACCGTCGGAAGAACTCGTCGAGGCTAGCACGCGGCCTCGCACGTCTCGGGGAGGCCCTCTGCGGCGTTGTCGTCTTGCGATACCGCCGGTATCGCGCCCTCCTCCGCCTTGCAGACGACCTCCCCGAGACGTGCGAGGGGGTCGGACGGGTTGCCGAGGCTCAGCGCACCGTGTCCAGGGGCTCGGTGCTCACGGCGACGGCGGCCGGCGAGAGCGTCTCTCCCACGGTCAGGGCGTCGACCGCGGGGGACCTGAAGACCACGAACTTGTACATGCAGTAGTTCCAGACCAGCCCGACGAAGACCGCGGCGGCCTTGGCGACGTTGATCGCGAGGAAGGCGTTCTCGCCCGCACTCGGGAGGAAGAGCAGCGACGTGCCGAACCGCGTGTCGAAGAACACCTCGAAGCCGTAGATGATCAGCGACTGCAGGACGAGCGAGCTGAAGCCGGTCACGGCGAAGAACTTGGCGAAGGTCCGGAACGAGGGGCGCCCCTCGTGCCGGAACACGAAGTAGTGGTTGAGGCCGTACGACACCGTGATGCCCACCAGGACCGAGAACACGTTGGCGAGGAGGGTCGGCAGGCCGACGAGCAGCGACAGCGCGTTCAGGATCAGGAAGTCCAGGGCCGTGTTCAGGGACCCCGCCACCATGAATCGAACTGTCTGCGACTGCAGCCAACGTGGCACAGGTGCTCCTCCGCGTGGTCCCGACGGCACCCGGACGGGCACGGTGGTGCCGACGCTACCCATCCCACCTGGGGCGCAGCCCGCAAGCCGCGCGCCGGTCCTCAGGAACCGGACCCCCGGCGTTCAGCCGATGGACACCGGTCAGGGGACGAAGAGCAGGTACCGCTTCGCCGCGTCATCGCTCGTGAGAGCCGGGGTCGTCGTGTCCGTGACGGTGCCGACGAGGGACGTCCAGGCCTGCGGGTCGTCGGGGTAGGCCGCGGTGTCCACCAGGATCGCGCAGGCGCCCGAGTCGCGGAACTCCTCGGCGAAGCCCTCGGGCGTCGTCGCGCCGTTCCACTCGTCGCCGGCCTCCGTGCCGCGGACGGCGCCGTAGCTGAACCGCAGGTCGTCGTCGGTGCTGTAGACGTAGGGCAGGCCCTCGTCGTAGTCGCCCATGCCGCCGATCGGCCCGGTCTCGGGGAAGCCCTTGAACGGGAGCTGGGCGACACCGCAGCCGACCGGCAGCTGCTCGTCCATCGCCGCCGTGAACTGGCGCAGCGACGCGTCCTCGCTCGGCACGAGCGGAACCGTCGACTCCACACCGGCGAGCTGGTCGACGGCGGCGACCAGGGAGACGAGGGCGAGGACGGGCACCAGGGCGCGCAGGCGCTTCGCCAGCATGTCGATGAGGATCGCGGCGACGCCCAGCGCGAGGAAGTCGATGACGATCGCCATCCGCGACCACACGCGGATCTCGGGGCTCACGTAGTAGGCGAGCATCGTGCCGAAGCCGCCGACGATGAAGAAGAGGAGCGCGAAGACGAAGGCGACCGAGAGGGCGCCGACGCGCGGATCGTCGAGGAACCGGAGGAGGCCGGGCCGAGTGTCGCGGCGGCGGAGCGACGAGCCCGCGACCATGCGCAGGAGGATGACCGCCAGGACCAGGATGATCGAGAGCGAGGCGATGACGGCGGTCGACGGGTTCTCGCCGCTCGTGAGGATCTGCGTCTCGGACTGGTAGTCGGTGGCGAGGTCGCGGAGGGAGGGGAAGCCGCTCGTCGTCGAGGGCAGCAGGAGCTGCTGCAGCTTGCCGCCGTAGTACTCCGACTCCTGCGGCGTCCGGCCGGAGAAGTACTTGGTGTACCGCTCGCCGAAGTTCAGCGAGAGGACCCCGACCTGCACGGCGATCAGCAGGCCGAGCGACCCGAGCGTGAACGTCGGCCAGGCGAGGGTCCGGAGGGGACGGCGTCCGATCAGCGCCGCGACGACGCTCACCGCCCAGGTGGTCCCGAGGATGATCGCGCCGAAGACGTAGTAGTAGGAGACGGTCCAGGCGACTCCCGCGGTCAGGGCGACCAGGAGCGCGGCGGTGACGATCCGGCGCCGACGGGTCGAGGAGATCCCCGAGACGAGGCGCGCGACCGGGTCGGTCGCCGGTCCGGCGACGACGAGCACCAGGATGCCGATCAGCGGGACCGACCAGTAGTTCGCGAGGAACGGGTGCCCGTAGTCGATGCGGACGAAGTGGTAGGGCAGGACGGCGCCGATCACTCCGAAGACCGTCGCGATCGAGGGGCGGACGCGCAGCGCACGGAAGAAGAGGTAGCCGGTCGCGCCGATCCCGGCGAAGCCCGCCACGTAGAACAGGTTGAGCACCCAGATCCCGTTCGGCACGAAGGGGCCGACGACGGCGACGAACAGCGCCGACCACGGATCGAACAGCGGCGAGAACAGGAGGTTCTGCGAGGCGGGGAAGCCGAGCTGCGTGTTCGGGAAGTAGGGGAAGACGTCCTGAGCGCTGCCGAAGATCGTGTAGTGCAGGATCTGGTCGTTGCCGCCGGCGGTCCAGCGCTGAGCGAGGTCCGCCGGGGTGATGTGCAGGGCGAGGACGCCCAGCACGGTCGCGATCACGGCGGTCAGGGCGGTCCGGCCGAGCTCGATCAGCACCCGCCTGCGTCCGGGCCGAGGTCGCCGCTGCTCCGGACCGGCGGGGGGAGCGGGGCGGACGGCGGCGCGGGTGTCGTGGGCCATGCTCGGGCGGGTCTCCTGGTCGTGGGTCGCGGCACAGGGGCCCGCGAGGCGATCGGGGATCGCGCGGGGGTCAGCATACGACACCGCCGTCCTCCGCCCCGGACGCTCTCAGACGGCGCGTCATCGGCCTGGGAATCGCGTCTGCGCGGCACGGTTCCGGCGGCGGACAGGGGGTCCGCTGGTAGCCTTCCACAGCTTCCACCGGCGGACGGTGCGCGTTCCCCGCTACGAAAACGGATACAGATGCTCTCCCTCGCAATAGTCACGCCCACCTACAACGAGGCCGACAACATCGGTGAACTCCTGCGCCGCATCGCCGCGGTCGCCGAGTCCGAGCCGGACACGCGGATCCGCTCGGTCATCGTCGACGACTCCTCGCCCGACGGCACCGCCGCGAAGGCGCGTGCCCTGGGTGCCGAGCTCGAGACGCGGACGTTCTCGGTCGAGGTGCTCGAGCGCACGACCAAGGAGGGGCTCGGAGCCGCCTACATCTGGGCCTTCGGGCGGATCCTCGAGGGGGAGGACGCCCCCGACCACGTCCTCCAGATGGACGCCGACCTGTCGCACGACCCGAAGTACATCCGCGACTTCCTGCGCGAGGTGCGCGACGGAGCGGACTTCGTCGTCGCCTCCCGGTACATCCCCGGCGGCGGGACGCCCGACTGGACGCTGGACCGCAAGATCCTGAGCCGGGGCGGCAACATCTACACCCGTCTCCTCCTCGGCCGGCGGCTCACCGACTGGACGGGCGGGTACAACCTCTTCAGCGCGGAGCTGCTGCACCGCATCTCGTTCGAGACCGTCGACGCCACCGGCTACGGCTTCCAGATCGCGCTCAAGCACCGCACCCTCGCCGCGGCGCGACGCATGCGCGAGATCCCGATCGTGTTCCTCGACCGCACCGAGGGCACGTCGAAGATCCCCGGCAACACGCTGCTGCGCAACCTCGTCCTGGTCCTGCGGATCCGGATGGGCCGGGGCGGAGGGCGATGACCTCGACGGTCGCGCACCGGTCGCGCCGGCGCGGCGCGGCGCTCGCCCGCGAGAGCGCGGGACTCCTCCTGGTCCTCGCCGCCACGCTCCTCGTCCTCTGGCGGCTCTCGAGCACTCCGTGGTGGACCTATCTGCTCTCGGAGGGCGACTCGCTCGCCCTCCCGCTGCTGGTGCAGTCGGTGCAGCGCGGCGAGCCGATGCAGTGGGTCATGACGAGCCAGCTGCTGCTCTTCCCCGAGCTGCCGCTGTACCTGGTGAGCCTCGCCCTCGCCGGCGGAGGATCAGCGGCGTCGCTCGTGGTCAGCGCGTTCGTCAACGTCGCCGTCCTCTATCTCGCGCTGCGCTGGCTCGCGGCGAGCGTGCTCGCCGGTCAGCGCCCGGCGCGCCGGGTCGCCGCCGCCGTCGTCGCGACCGGTCTCGTGCTCGTGCTCGTCGCCACCGAGGGGCGCGGGATGATCAACAGCGGCGCGTTCGCGAGCGGCATCCTCTTCACCACCTACTACTCGGGCGTCGTGCTCGCCGGTCTCGTCGTGCTCGCCCTGCTGGCGCAGGCGACCGCCGGATTCGATCCCGCCCGGACACCGCGGCCACGCACGCTCGTGCTCTCCCTTCTCGGGGTCGCCGTCGTGTCGGCGGCGACGACGCTGTCGAACCCCCTCTTCGCCCTGCAGTTCACCGCCCCGGCCGTCGCGTCGCTGCTCGCCGTGCTCGTGCTCCGCAGGATGGCCTGGCGCCTGGTCGCCCTGCTGTCCGTGGTCCTCGTCGTCTCCGCGGCGGCCGGGATGGCGGCGCGGAGCCTCCTGGTGCGGTTCGTCGCCGTCGACGCGTCGACCTACCTCCACCTCGAGCGGGCCGGCACCGCCGTCGACGGCTTCCTCCTGCAGATGCGGGAGGTCGGTGCGGCGCGCTCGGGCAAGCTCGAGATCCTGATCGTCGCGGGCCTCCTGCTCGCGGCGGCGGTCACCCTGCTGATCGCCCTCGCCACGCAGTCCCGGCCCGAGCGTCCCGGGTCGGTGCGCGACTCGAGCGTGGTGCTCTCGACCTTCGTGCTGGTCGCCGCCGCCTCGCTCCTGATCGGGCTGATCGTCACGGGGAGCCTCGTCAGCCGCTACCTCCTTCCGCTCGCCGTCTTCCCGGTGGTGATGGTGCTGCCGCTGGCGGGCCTGCGGCTCCCGCGCGCCGAGCGGCTCCGTGCCCCCGTGGCGACGCCCGTGCGCTGGGTGACCGGGGCGATCGTCGTCGCGGCGGTCGGTGCCGCGCTGGTCGTCGCCCTTCCTCCGGTCCGCGCCGCGGCGGCGACGGCGGGGAGCACGCCGGACCGCGCCTGCCTCGAGGAGTGGCTCGCCGGGCGCGACCTCTCGGGCGTCGGCTCGTTCTGGAGCACCCGGGCCCTCGAGCTCTACGGCGGCGAGGAGGTGGACGTGCAGCAGGTGAACTTCGACTTCAGCGTGCAGCTCTGGATGAACAACGCCGCGGCGTACGAGGACACGACCTTCAGCTTCGTGCTGGCCGATCACGAGCCGGACTGGGCGCCGCTCGCCCTCACTCAGCTCGGCGAGCCGCGCGCGATCACCACCTGCCCGACGTTCGATGTCTACGACTACGCGGGGACCACCGGCGAGAGCGTGCTGAACGAGCGGGTGGCGACGAGCCTGGCCGCAGAGAGGGCCGAGCATGGCTTCTGAGCCGATGACGCGTCGACGCCGCCTCGTGCCGGAGCTCGGCTGGGCGGTGGCGGCCGCCGTGGTCAGCACCCTCTCCGCGGCGATCGCGCTCCGCGTGACACCCGCCGCTCTGACCGAGCGCTGGCAGGTCGGCGGCGACGACCAGATCCTGCACTACCTGCTGTTCCGCAGCGCGACGCAGAGCTTCCCGTTCGCCGAGAACGGCGCGCTCGGCTTCCCGGACGGCTTCAACGCCTTCTTCACCGCGCAGTTCGACGTCGCCTCCGCCCTGATCGCGGCCGCGCTGGCGCTCGTCATCCACGACGGCTTCCTGCTCCTCAACGTCTTCCACCTGCTCACCTTCGCCCTGGTCGCCCTGACCGGGTACGCGTTCTTCCGCTGCCTCCGCACGCCCCCCTGGACGGCCGCGCTCGTGGCGACGCTGTTCAGCCTCGCCCCGTACCACTTCCTCCGGCTGGGGGCGGGTCACGCGTTCCTCGCCAACTACTGGGCGATCCCCCTGCTCGGGACCCTGGTGCTGACGGTCGCCGGAGAGCGGACCGACCCGTTCCGCGCCTGGATCGCGCGCGCGGCGAACCGGCGCGCGCGAGTGCTCCGCGGTGCGGTTCCGGTCGTCGTGCTGCCGCTGCTGATCGCGAGCTCGGGCGGCTACTACTACGTCTTCAGCCTGCTCGTGCTCGCCGGGGTGTGGCTCCTGGGTGCTCTCGCCGCGGTCGCGACCCGTGCGCGGGTCAGGGATGCGCTGCTCCGGGCTCTGCCGCTCCTCGCCCTCGGCGGGCTGGTCGGCGTCGAGCTGCTGCTGCTCGGGGGAGGGTACGGGGAGCGCACCGCGCGCTACTTCGAGAGCCGGGGCCCTGGGGAGTCCGAGACGTTCGGCGGCAAGATCCTGACGCTGTTCCTGCCCTGGCAGGGCACGCAGGTCCCCAAGATCGGCGCCCTGACGAACATGTACGAGAACGCGACGGCGGTGGCCAAGGCGACCGAGCCGACCGGCATGCCGGTGCTCGGCATCGTCGGCCTCTGCCTCCTCCTGGTCTCGCTGCCCCTGGTGGGCCTGGCCGGAGGCCGCGCCCTGCGCGCCACCGCCTTCGGCCGACTGGTGTCGGACGAGCGCCTCCGCGTCCTCGCCACGGCGACGCTGTGGACGCTCCTCTTCTACGTGATCACCGGCTTCGGCATGGCCGTCGCCGTCTTCGCGAGCACGACCGTCCGGGCCTGGTCGCGGCTGTCCATCGTCCTCGTGCTGTTCGCGCTCGGAGCGGTCGCCGTCGTCCTGGCCCGCCTGTCGGGTCGCTGGGTGCGGACGATCGTGGTCGCGGGCGTGATCGTGGTCGCGATCGCGGATCAGCTCGCCGGGGTCGCCCGGTTCGTCCCGCTGTCGCCGACGGAGGACGACGAGATGGCCGCCCTCGTGGACGAGACGGAGCAGGCGCTGCCGGACGGCTGCGGAGTGGTGCAGCTGCCGGTCAAGAGCTTCCCCGACAGCGGTCGCATCGGCGCGATGGCCGACTACGACGAGGCGCTTCCCTACCTGTACACCGAGGAGGGGCAGCTCGAGTGGAGCTACGGCGCGATCCGCGGCACCACGGGCTTCGAGGTGTTCGGCGACGTCGAGACGCCCCAGGAGTTCGCCGCCGCCGTCGAGTCGAGCGACGCCTGCGCGATCTACGTCGACACCGCGGCCTACACCGAGCAGGTGGGCGCATGGCAGGACGACGTCCTCGCCGCGAGCGGATCGCTGACTCCGCTCGCCTCGTCGTCCTCGGGACGCTGGCTCGTCTTCGCCGTTCCGCGCTGACGCGGCGGACCCGCGCTCAGTCGACCAGGAAGAGCTCGTACCGGCCGTCCTCCGAGTCGAGCGCGGGAGCGTCCGCGTCGCTCACCGCGTCGACGAAGGGCTGCCAGCCGTCGACGTCCTCGGTGTACGCGCTGAGGTCGACGAGCACGGCGCAGGCCCCGGAGTCGTCCACCTCGTCGCCGAAGACGGTGGGAGTCGTCGCGTCGTTCCAGTCGTCGGCGCCGCGGGTCCCCACGACGGCGCCGTAGCTCCAGCGCAGATCGTCGCGCGCGCTGTAGATGTAGGGGAGGCTCTCGTCGTAGTCGCCCATGGCGCCGATGGCGCCCGTCTCGGGGAAGTCCTTCAGCGGCAGCTGGACGATGCCGCAGTCCTCGGGGAGCGTGTCGTCGACCTCCGCGGCGAACTGCCGCAGAGCCGTGTCGGGCGCCGGGCCGAGCGGCAGGGCGGCGCTCACGCCTCCGAGCTGATCGACCACGGCCACGGCGGCGATGAGCACCAGCACTCCGCCCCGCAGCAGAGGCCGGCGCACGAGCGCCTCCAGGGCGATCGCGGCGACGCCGAGGGCGAAGAGGGCGAGCACGATCGAGAACCTCGACCAGGCACGGATCTCGGGGGAGCCGTAGTAGGCGAGCAGCGCCCCGAGCCCCGCCGTCGTGAAGAACAGGAGGGCGACGACGAAGGCACTCGACAGTGCGCCGACGCGCTCGTCCGAGAGCAGTCCCGGTGCATCCTCGGTGCCCCTGCCGCGCAGCCGCGGCGCGAGCAGCCGGGCCAGGACGACGACGACGATCACCACGTAGGCGACCGAGACGACGACAGCGGTGCTCGCGCTCTCGGAGGTCTGAAGGATCCCGGTGCTCGCGGCGTAGTCCTGCGAGAGCGAGGAGAGCGGGGCGAAGCCGCTCCACCGCGCGGGCAGCAGGAGGTCCATGATCTTGCCGCCGTAGAACTCCGACTCCTGCGGCGTCCGGCCGGCGAAGTACTTCGCGTAGCGCTCGCCGAGGTCGAGGGAGAGGACGGCGAGCTGAGCGCCGATCGAGGCCAGCAGCACTCCGACGGTGATCGTCGGCCAGAGCATCGGCCGCCACGACCGGGTCACCGCGGCGACGACGAGCCGGACGAACCAGACGGCTCCGACGACGAGCGCCGCGAAGACGAAGTAGTACGACTGGGTGAAGGCGGTGGCCCAGCACAGCGCGAGGATCGGGAGCAGACGCCGGACGAGACGCATCCGCCTGCTCGATCCGGCGGCGATCCACGCGCCGAAGGGATCGGCGCGGCCGCCCGCGACGACCAGCACGAGGAGCCCGATGAGCGGGACGGCCCAGTAGTTCGCCAGGAACGGGTGCCCGAGCGCGAGCTGGTCGAAGTGGTACGGCAGCACCGCGAAGACGACGCCGACGACGAAGGAGGTCGCCCGGTGCAGCCGCAGACCCCGGAAGAAGAGGTACGCGGTGAACCCCGTGCCGACGAAGGCGAGGAGGTTGTAGACGTTGAGCGCCCAGACGCCGTCGGGGAGGACGACCGCGAGGGCCGACACCAGCACGGCCGACCACGGATCGAAGAGCGGGGCGAAGAACAGGTTCTGCGAGGCGGGGAAGCCGAGCTCGTCGTTCGGGAGGAACGGGAAGACCTGCGAGGCGCTCGTGAAGATCGAGTAGTGCAGGATCTGGTCACCGCCGCCGGTCGCCCAGCGCAGCCCGAGGTCGGCCGGCGAGATGCGCCAGGCGAGCACGGCGAGAACGGCGCTCAGCACTCCCGCGGCGAGGGCCATCGCCGCCTCGACGCCGAGGAGGCGCCAGGGCGCGACGCCGCGGATCCCGTGTGCGGGGCCGGTAGTCGTGCTCGCATCGGTGGTCATCGCGCGTACCTCGTTCGGATCGGTGGTCCGGGGGAGGGATCGATGCGGGTCACACGATCCCCCAGCTCTGCGTGTACACGTCGAAGGGGGCGGTGAAGAACCACACCGCGTAGCCCTCGATCACCTCGCGGGTGCCGCCGTACCCCGCGGCGAGGCCGGCCAGCAGCTGGTCGTTCGCCTGGTCGGGGTCGACCACGAACGTGCGAGGGGCCTCCTCGGCCGCCGCGACCTCGAAGGGGGTGTACCGGCGGTTCACGAGCGCCGCGGCGGTGACGCCCTCCTCGGTCTCCGCGGCGAGGGCGTACGAGAGCCAGTAGTTCGCGTAGACGTGCTCCACGCCCCTCTGCTCGAGGGCGCTGCCGAGGGGGGCGAGCCGCGGGTCGAAGCGCGAGCTCTGCCCGGCGAATCCACCGGTCGACTGAGCGACGAGTGCGAAGGTCAGAGCAGGTGCGACCGCCAGGGCGACCCAGGCGGCGGGCCGGAACCTCGCGACGGCCCAGCCCACCGCGGCGGCCAGGGCCGGCGCGAGCAACACGGAGTAGCGCCGGGAGTCGGCCTGCAGCTCGACGCCCGAGCCGTAGACGAGGACGCAGACCACCAGCACGGTGCCGACCGCGAGCATGACGGCGCCGCTGCGGCGGCGCACGGCACCGGCGAGGCCGAGCCCGAGGATCGCGACGACGGCCACGACGGCGATGACCCGCGCGGCGCCCCGGTCGTCGACGTCGACGAAGGCCGCGGGGAGGAGCTTCGTGAAGACGGTGGCGAAGCTCTCCCAGTGGATGCCGGTGGCGGCTCCGGCGGGCGTCGTGACAGGGGCCGACACAGCGGCGGCGAGCCAGGGGGAGGCGCCGATCGCGGCGGACACGGCGGCGGCGAGCCAGCCCAGCGGTCGCAGACCGCCGCGCAGGAGGAGTCCGACGGCCCCCGGCGCCGCGAAGGCGAGCGCCATCGGAGAGGTCCACAGCGCCAGTCCGCAGAGCAGGCCGGCGGCGATCCACCAGCCGAGTCGCCGGGGATCGCGTGCAGCGACCGCGATCGCGATCACCCCCAGTCCCAGCACGAGCGAGGTCGAGTAGAAGCCGGGGTCGCGCGTGCTCCCCCGGAGGATGTCGAGGCCGGGGAACCAGAACAGGATCGCGGCGACGTCTCCCGCCAGGGGGCCGACGCTCCGCCCGACGATCGTCCGCAGCAGGATCGCCGCGCCCGCCATCCAGAGGACGGAGACGAGGGGCATGACGACCGGTGCGGTGCCGACGAGCGCCATCGCCCCGGCAATCGAGACCGAGAGGAGCGAGCCTCCGTAGCTCTGGCCCCAGAAGAACGGACTGAACTCGCCCTCGAGCATGTGCTTCGCCATCAGGTAGACGACGGCGTGGTCCGAGTCGAGCTGGTGCGCACTGCTGAACGTGTAGGCGATCCGCAGCGCGAGGCCGACGAGCAGGAGGAGCCAGAACGCGATGCCGCTCGGCCGCCAACGCCATCGAGGCCCGGCGATCGCCGGCTCCGGTGCGACGAGCAGCGACATCAGATCCTCCCTCGCCGCGGCCGGCTCCTGGCAGCGCGCGAGCAGCCCCTCCGGGCGGCCACCACCCTAGACCATGGACGGATCGGGGGACCCGCGCGGCACGATCGGAACGGAACCGCCCCGTGCTACTGTCGTCCGGTTCTCGCACCGGCGAGGAGCGGAGTGCGCGGAAGGCCGAGAGAACCATGAGCAGACGATTCCTCGTCGCCGGAGGGGCCGGATTCCTCGGTTCGAACCTCACCGCCGAGATCCTGCGCCGGGGAGACTCCGTCGTCGTCCTCGACAACCTGATCACCGGGTCGACGCGCAACATCGCCGAGTTCCGCAGCCACCCCGCCTTCACCTTCGTGGAGGACGACGCCGAGAACGCGCTGTCGATCCCCGGCCCCTTCGACGTCGTCCTGCACTTCGCGTCGCCCGCGTCGCCTCCGCGCTATCTCGCCCACCCCATCGAGACGCTGCACGCGGGGTCGTCGGTGACGGAGGCGCTGCTCGAGGTCGCCAAGCGCGACGGCGCCCGCATCGTCGTGTCCTCCACCTCCGAGGTCTACGGCGACCCGGCCGTGCACCCGCAGACGGAGGAGTACTGGGGCAACGTCAACCCGAACGGGCCGCGCAGCGTCTACGACGAGGCGAAGCGGTACGCCGAGGCGATCACGTTCGCGTACCGCCGCTACTTCGGCGTCGACACCGGGGTCATCCGGATCTTCAACACGTACGGCCCGAACATGGACATCGACGACGGCCGCGCCGTCCCCGCCTTCGTGAAGGCCGCGCTCGCGAACGAGCCGATCCCGATGCACGGCGACGGCACCCAGACCCGGTCGCTGCTCTTCGTCGACGACCTCGTCGAGGCGATCCTCCTGATGGCCGAGTCGCAGGACGCGGGCCCGGTGAACCTGGGCAGCGTCGACGAGCTCGAGCTGGGCGAGATCGCCCGCCGGATCGTCGCGATCATCGGCAGCGACTCCGAGATCCGCTACGAGCCCCGACCGATCGACGACCCCGAGCGGCGCAAGCCCGACATCAGCAAGGCCCGCGAGATCCTCGGCTGGGAGCCGACCATCCCCCTCGAGGACGGGCTGACCCGGACCATCGCGTGGTTCGCGTCGACCATCGTCACCGCCGCGCCCTAGGGCACCCGAAGACGCCACCGTAGAGAGAGAACCGCGACCCGTGAAGCTGTCCATCCTCATGCCCGTCTACAACGAGCAGGCGACCCTCCAGAAGGCCGTCGATCGCGTGCTCGCGATCGAGTTCCAGGACGGCGTCGAGATCGAGTTCGTGATCGTCAACGACGGCAGCAGGGACCGCACGAAGCAGATCCTCGACGCGCTCGAGGACCCCCGCATCCGCGTGTTCCACCAGAGCGTGAACCAGGGCAAGGGTGCGGCGATCAGCCGCGCGGTGAAGGAGGCGACCGGCGACTACGTCATCATCTGCGACGCCGACGAGGAGTACCGGCCGAGCGAGATCCCGTCGCTGCTGCAGCCCGTCCTGGACGGCGACGCGCAGCTGGTCTACGGCAGCCGCACCTTCGGCTCCCACACGTCGTTCTCGTACTGGTACGTGATCGGCAACAAGGGTGTGAACCTCGTCACGAACATCCTCTTCAACGCCTACATCTCCGATGTCGAGACCTGCTTCAAGCTCATGCCGTTGAGCCTCTACCGCTCCCTGGACATCAAGGAGAAGGGCTTCGGCATGGAGGCGGAGGTCACCGCGAAGCTCCTCGCCCGCGGCTACCGGCCGTACGAGGTCGGCATCAGCTACAAGGCCCGCACCCGCGAGGAGGGCAAGAAGATCACCGTCCGCGACGGCTTCGAGGCCCTCTGGATCCTCGCGAAGATCCGCGTGCGCGAGGGCTCGCGCACGCGCCCGCCGCAGAGCACCGCGTCCTGACGTGAGTGCGACGGAGGAGGGCACCGGCGCTCGGCCGGGTCTCGTGACGCGCCTGCGCGCGGTCTACCGGAGCCTGCTCGCCTACGCCCTCAAGTTCGGCGTGGTCGGCCTCATCGGCCTCGTCGTCGACGTCGCGGTCTTCAACCTGCTGCGCCTCAGCGGCGAGCACCTCCTCTCGGGCCCGATCGGAGCGAAGGTCGTCGCCGTCGCCGCGGCGACCGTCGTGACCTGGGTCGGCAACCGCTACTGGACCTTCCGGGAGCACCGCCGTGCGAACTACCTCCGCGAGCTGGCGGAGTTCAGCACCGTCGCCGTCGCCGGCATGGCGGTCAACCTGCTCCCGCTCTACATCTCGCACTACGTGCTCGGCTTCGACAACCTCGTCGCCGACAACATCTCGGCGAACGTCATCGGCCTCGCCCTCGCGACGGCCTTCCGCTTCGTCCTCTACCGGTACTGGGTCTTCGGGCACCACCGCTCGGGAGGCGTCGTCGAGTCGCGCGCGGCCGAGGTCGCTGCAGCCGCCCTCTTCGAGGACGACGCGTCGGCCGTCAACGACACCGCCCCGATCCGCCCGCTGACCTGACGCGGGCGCCGCGCGAGCCGGACCTCGACCGCACCTCCGCTTAGGATGTCCTGGTGACAGACGTGAGCGGTGACCCGCGCCTTCGAGCGGGCGAAGAGCAGCCAGCAGCCGGATCCGCGGGGGACGTCGTCGAGACGACCGCCGCCCCGCGCGCCCCCCGTGTCGAGACCATCGAGGAGCTGCGGGCCGAGCGCGACGCCCTGCTCAACGATCCCCTCGACGCGTGGCTCAAGCACATGCACGTCGGCGGAGTCGTCGCGTCGGCGCCGTTCGAGCAGACCCTCTCCTGGCGCGTGACGAAGCCCCTGCGCGCCGTGCGCCTCTTCCAGATCCGGGCGTCGCAGCTCGGGCTGCGCGGAGCGGTCGGGCACACCGCCCGCTACGCCGCGCGCCGGTTCGGGCGCCGCGGATGAGCGCCGAGGATCTCGACGCACCCCTCCGCCGCGCACTCCTGACCGAGCGCCTCGAGCAGCTGGCGCCCTTCCTCCTGGAGCCCGAGGAGATCGAGGCCCTCGCGGGTCGCGGTCCCGGCCCCCTCCTCGACGCGATCGCGCGCCGCACCAAGGAGCGCGCCTCGGACGACCTGACCTGGCTGGCGCTCACCTCCTTCCTCGCGGTGTTCCCGGTCGAGCACTTCTTCCTCTGGTTCCGCCGGTCGCTCGAGTTCTGCGAGCCGCACGAGGCCCTGCGGGTCTTCCTCTCGGCCGGCGCGAGGGCGTCCACCGGCTACGCCGACCTGGGCTCCCGTCTCGAGATCGTGACCGACTCCGTCATCGCCGACGTCGACTTCTGCGCCCGTCACGCCCACCAGACCGGGATCCAGCGGGTCGTCCGCAACACGATGCGCCGCTGGCACGGCCGGCACGAGGTGACTCCGATCGCGTGGGTCAACGGATCCATGGCGATGCGGCGCCTCAGCGGCATCGAGCTCTCCCGGGTCATCGACTACGAGAACATCCGCTCGGAGCCCTGGCGCGACGGCGACCCCGAGGTCGTCAGCTTCGTCGTGCCGTTCCGGTCGACGGTCCTCATCCCCGAGGTGCCCGGCATCAACCTGTGCGCGCCCTACGCCTCGCTCGCGGCCTACTCGGGCAACCGCGTCGGCCTCATCGGCTACGACGCGATCCCGGTCGTGAGCGCCGACACGGTGCCCGGCATCGAGACGGCGCGCTTCGTGAACTACCTGTCGATCGTGAAGCACGCGAGCCACGTGGCGGGGATCAGCGAGTCGGCGTCGGACGAGTTCCGCGGCTTCGTGGACGCGCTGCCCGCGCAGGGGCTCACCGGCCCCGAGGTCGAGACCGTGGCGCTCCCGGTCGACCGGCCGAACCTCGTGGACGCGTCGATCGCGCCGTCGACCGTCGGACCGCTCGTGCTGTCGGTCGGCAGCACCGAGCCGCGCAAGAACCACCTCGCCGTGCTGCACGCCGCTGAGCGGCTCTGGCGCGAGGGGTACGTCTTCACCCTCCGCTTCATCGGCAACGGCAACGACTGGTCGACCCGCGTCTTCGACGTCAGGATCCGCGAGGCGCAGCAGGCGGGCCGCTCCGTGGAGCTGTGGCGCGGCGCGAGCGACGAGAAGCTCGTCGCGTCGTACGAGAACGCCCGGTTCCTCGCGTTCCCCTCCACGCACGAGGGCTACGGCCTGCCCGTCGCGGAGGCGCTCGCGCTGGGGGTGCCGGCGCTCACGTCGAGCATCGGCTCGCTCGCCGAGATCGCGGCGGACGGCGGCTGCGTCACCGTGGACCCGGGGGACGACGACGCGATCCACGCGGCCATGCGCGAGATGCTCGACTCCGACGAGCTGATCGAGCGGCTGCGCCAGGAGGCGCTCGCGCGCCCGCGGCGGACGTGGGACGACTACGCCGAGGAACTGTGGGGCGTCCTGGTGGGCGCCGACGAGAACGAGGGAGCGCCCCGTGCGTAAGTCCGTGGCGATCGACCGGATGAGCGTCCTGCTCGAGGCGCTCGCGCCCGAGCTCGCTCCCGATGCCGAGGTCGACGGGCTGGTCCGCCAGCTCGCCGGCGTCCTCGAGGCGCCGGCGACGGAGGAGGTCTGGCTGACCCTCGCGGTGCTGACGGGCGCCCTCCCGCTCCGCGACGACGTCGTGGACGCCGTGCGCCTCGTCCGCCTCGACGGAGCGACCGCCCTGCTCCGCTCGCTCGTCCGCGAGCGGGCGAACGGCTTCATCCTCAACCGGCTCCAGATGCCGAGCGTCCGCGTGGTCACGGCCGCCGTGGTCGTCGACGTGCACCACACCGCGCGCACGGGCCTCGCGACCGGCATCCAGCGCGTCGTCCGCAAGTCGATCGCGGAGTGGACCAAGCATCACCAGATGGTGCTCGTCGGCTGGGACAGCGCCGACCGCACGCTCCGCGAGCTCGACCCTCCGCTGCGCCGGAACGCGCTCTACGGCACGGTGCCCGATGCCAGGGCCGACCCGTCGAGCGACATCCTCGTGCCCTGGCGCTCGCGCTACGTCCTGCCCGAGCTGGCGACGGAGGACGAGCGCACCTCGCGGATCGCCGCCATGGCCGAGTTCAGCGGCAACGCCACCTCGACCATCGGCTTCGACTGCGTGCCCCTGACCACGGCCGAGACGGCGCACATCGGCATGAGCGCCGCGTTCTCGCGGACGCTCGTCGCCGTGAGCCACATGGACCGGGTCGCCACGATCTCGGAGGCCGCCGCCGTCGAGTACCGCGGCTGGCGCGAGATGCTGGCGGGAGTCGGCCGGAAGGGCCCGGACATCGAGCCGATCCTGCTGCCCTCCGAGGCCGGCACCGTCGACGCGGCCGCTCTGGCCCGCGCGAAGGAGAAGCTCGTGACGGGGGAGCTCCCGCTGGTCGTCTGCGTCGGCAGCCACGAGCCGCGCAAGAACCATCTCGCCGTCCTGCACGCCGCCGAGCTGCTCTGGCGCGAGGGGCACGAGTTCAGCCTGGTCTTCATCGGCGGCAACGCCTGGAACAGCGAGGGCTTCGACGCCCAGCTCGCCCGGCTGCAGGCCGAGGACCGCGCGGTGTCCTCCTTCTCGGCGATCACCGACGAGCTCCTCTGGAGCGCCTACCGCCTCGCGCGCTTCACGGTCTTCCCGTCGCTCAACGAGGGCTTCGGCCTGCCGGTGGCGGAGTCGCTGGCCGTCGGCACGCCCGTGCTCACGGCCCAGTACGGCAGCATGGCCGAGATCGCCTCGCAGGGCGGAGCGGTCACGGTCGACTCGCGCGACGACCACGACATCGCGCGCGGCATGCGCGAGCTGCTGACCGACGACGCGCTGCTGGCGCGGCTGCAGACGGAGGCGCTGGCGCGCGACAACTCCTCGTGGGCCGAGTACGCGGCCACGCTCTGGGACTTCGTGGCGGCGGGCCGCTAGGGGCGCTCAGCGCCGCCGGGGGCCGGCCAGCTCCTCGGCGGCCTCGACGAGCGCCTCGGCGGCGTCGGTCCACGGGCGGATGCGTCCGGGGTCGACCCGCCGGGGCTCCGCCATCGCGGCCTCGAGGGCTCGGACGAGCGCGTCCTGCTCGCCGGGATCGACGAACACCGCCGCGTCCTCGTGACCGGCGAGCGCGTCCCGGATCCCCGCGATGTCGGAGGCGATCACCGGCGTGCCCGAGGCCACGGCCTCGAGAGCGGGCAGCCCGAAGCCCTCGTGGTGCGAGACGAGGGCCAGGGCGTCGGCGCCCGAGACGAGGGGCGGCAGCAGGTCGGCCGGGACCGGCCGGGAGGCGATGCGCACGTCGGCGCCCGCCTCCTGGGCGCGGCGCACCTCGGCGAGGATCTCGCCGTCGTCCCAGCCCGTCGCCCCCACCAGGAGGAGGGTGTGACCCGCCGGTCGCGCGGCCGCGACGTAGGAGCGGATGAGGTGCGGCAGGTTCTTCCGGGGCTCCCGCGCCCCGACGAACAGCAGGTAGCGCCCGATGAGGAGCTCCTCGGCGACGGCGCGCTCCTCCTCGCGCGAGCGCGGCCGGAAGACCCGGGAGTCGACGGTCGTCGGGAGGACCCGGAGGCGGTCGGCCGAGACCCCGAGGAGCTGCTCGATCTCGCGCGCGGCCGACGGCGTGCCGGTCGCCACGAGGCTCGTGCGCCGCAGCCAGCCGGGCACGTTCGCCACCAGGAAGCGCCGGCGCTCCTCCGGCACCAGCGCCGGCTGGGCGGCGAAGCAGACGTCGTGGAGGAACGTGATCGAGGGGCTGAGCGTCCGCCAGTTGCGGAAGTTCGGGAAGAAGTAGACCCCGCGTCCGATCAGGAGATCGATCGGGAAGGGAGTGCGGGTCAGCAGCCCGAACACGCGCCGGGGGAGCGGGACGACTCGGACGCGGACGCCGGCGGGGGCGCGACGCTCGACCGCGGCCCGCTCGGAGAGCGGCGCGAAGAGCGTCGTCTCGACGCGGCCGGCGAAGCGCGGGTCCGCGAGCGCCCGGACGGTCTCGAGGAGGACGGTGCCGACTCCGGTCAGCGCCTCCGCCGCGAGCGGTGTCGCATCGATGCGGAGGCGGACGGGACGGCTCACGCCCGGGTGACCCCGCCCACGGTCGCCGAGGCGGCGACGCTGACCAGCCCCACCCGCTTGTCGCTGCGCTCGACGGAGAACCGCGCGCCGACCGGCACCCGGGTGAACTCGCCGTTGCCGAGGGTCGACGCCGAGGCGTGCACCGCATAGGTGCCTCCGCCGAAGCGGATGTCGGGGAGGTGGAACGTCACCGTGGTCTCCTCGGTGAGCGGAGGGTGCTCGAAGCCGAGGCGCATCGTGTTCGTGCCGAAGACGATCTGCCCGAGGGGAGTGTCGACGCCCATGCCCAGGAACCAGTTCTCGAGCGGCGTCGAGGTGAGCGGACGCAGGGTCACCCGGACCTCGAGGTCGTCGCCGGGGCGGAGCGTGCGGCTGCCCTCCTCGACGGTCCCGCCGTCGAGCTCGATCGAGACGATCTCGGCGGGCTGGATCTGCTCGACCTCCTCGCCGGACTCCTCCGCCTCGACGATCGCCTCGGCGGTCTCGCGCTCGACGCGCTCCTGGCGGGTCGACTCGAAGCCGTTGCGGAGCACCTCGAGGCCGCGGGCGGTCTCGCCGTCGTAGATGACGTTGCCGTGCTCGAGGACGATGGTGCGGTCGCACAGCTCGCCCACCTGCTCGAGCGAGTGGGTGACGAGGACGATGGTCTTGCCGGCGCGCTGGAAGGCGCGGATGCGGTCCATGCACTTGCGCTGGAAGGGCTCGTCGCCCACCGCGAGGACCTCGTCGACCAGGAGCAGATCGGGATCGGTGTGGATGGCGATCGCGAAGGCGAGTCGCACGTACATGCCCGAGGAGTAGAACTTCACCTGGGTGTCGATGAAGTCGGCGATCTCGGAGAAGTCGACGATCGAGTCGAACTTGTCCTCGAGCTCCTTGCGCGAGAGGCCGAGGATCGCGCCGTTGAGGAACACGTTCTCGCGACCGGTGAGGTCGGGGTGGAAGCCCGCGCCGAGCTCGAGGAGCGCGGCGAGCCGGCCCCGCCGCTCGACGACGCCGGTCGTCGGCTGGATGATCCCGCCGATGAGCTTCAGGAGGGTGCTCTTGCCCGAGCCGTTCGCGCCGATCAGGCCGACCGTCGATCCGAGCGGGATCTCGATGTCGATGTCGCGCAGCGCCCAGAAGTCGTCGCGGTGCTGCTTGCCGCGGCCGAAGTTGACGATGCGCTCCTTGATGCTCTTGTCCTTGCGGATCACGAAGCGCTTGGAGGCGTTCTGCACGCGGATGATGGTCGGCATCTCGGCCGAGACGGGCTCGGCGGACGCCTGGATGTCGAGGGTCATGGGTCAGATCTCCTGTGCGAAGTTGCCCTCGAGGCGGCGGAAGATCCGGTGGGCGATCCACACCAGGACGATGCCGACGAGGAAGATCAGGAGCAGGCGCAGCTCCATGTGGCCGGGCCACGGCTGAGGCGGCACGATGATGGGCGCGTCGGCGGTGCCGAGGTTGTTCTCCTGCGAGCCCGCCGACCAGATGGCGCGCTGGAAGGCCAGGACCGCGTTCGTCATCGGGTTGAGCAGGTAGAGCTGGGCGACCCAGCCGGGGACCGCCTCCGCCACGAACGCCCACGCGTAGACGATCGGCGAGAGCCAGAAGAAGATCTGGATGCCGACCTCGACGAGGAACTGCACGTCGCGGAGGTAGACGTTCAGGGCCGACAGCGCGAGGGCCAGCGCGAGCCCGTAGACCAGCACCACCGCGAGAGCGGCCGGGATGTAGAGCAGGTTCCAGCTGATGTCGATGCCGCCGAGCAGGACGGCCCCGACGATCAGGACCAGGAACTGCACCGCGAAGTTGAACAGCGCCGAGCCGATCGTCGCGATCGGGAAGATCTCGCGGGGGAGGTAGACCTTCTTGATGAGGCCGCCGTTGCCGAGGATCGAGACCGTCCCGCTGCTGACGATCTCGGCGAAGAGCCCCCAGATGGTCAGTCCGGAGAAGACGAAGATCGCGAACTCGGGCACGTTGCGCGCCGCCGAGAGGAACTGGCCGATCGCGATGTAGTAGATCGCCAGCATCACCAGGGGCCGGATGAGCGTCCAGAGGAAGCCGAGGCTCGAGTCCTTGTAGCGCTGCTTGAGCTCGCGGTTCACGAGGAGCTTCAGCAGCTCGCGGTGCTTGAAGATGTCGACGAGGGACGACACGAACCCGCTCCGGCGCTTGACGCCCGGCTGGGTCCCGCTCTGGTGGAAGGGTTCGCGAGCGATCGCGTCGACGCGGTCGGCCGCGCGCGTGATCGTCGAATTCCTGGTGCTCATCGGTCTCCCAGCCATAGCACTGCCGTGGCGGCAGCCAGATCATTGTACGTTTCCGCCCGCGCGCCGCCCGGGTGGCGGCGCGCGTGACGGGGCGCCGGCTCAGACGGAGCGGCGGGCGAGCTCGAGGTCGTTCTCGACCATCCGCGCGACGATGTCCTCGAAGCCGACGGTCGGGGTCCAGCCCAGGGCCTCGCGGGCCTTGGAGGCGTCTCCGCGCATCTCGGGGGCGTCGACGGGGCGGGCGAAGCGCGGGTCGATCACCACGCGGTCCTCCCAGTCGTCGATGCCGGCGGCGGTGAAGGCGGCGCCCACGAACTCGCGGACGGAGTGCGCGACACCCGTGGCGACGATGTAGTCGTCGGCGCCGTCGGCGCGCGAGGCGCGGATCAGAGCGTCGACGTAGTCGGGCGCCCAGCCCCAGTCGCGGCGGGCGTCGAGGTTGCCGAGGGAGAGCTCCTGTGCCGCGCCGACCGCGATCGCCGCGACTCCGGCGGTGATCTTGCGGGTGACGAAGCTCTCGGGACGCCGGGGCGACTCGTGGTTGTAGAGGATCGCGGAGGAGGCGTGGAGCCCCCGGCCGCGGTAGACGCCGACGAGGTGGTGCGCGAACGCCTTGGCGGCGCCGTACGGCGACACCGGGCGCAACGGCGTCCTCTCCGTCTGCGGGTTCTCGGTCGCCGCGCCGAAGATCTCCGAGGAGGAGGCCTGCACGAAGCGGACCTCGCGGCCGGAGGACTCCTGCAGCGCGTGCGCGGCCTCGAGGAGCGCGGCGACCGCGGTGCCGGTGACCTCGGCGGTCAGCACCGGCTCCTGCCAGGACTGAGCGACCGAGGAGATGCCGGCGAGGTGGAACACCGCGTCCGGCGCCGCCGCCGCGACCGCACGGCCGAGGCCGGGAGCGTCGCGGAGGTCGCCCTCGAAGGGGCGGACGGCGGAGGGGAGCGACGAGTCGTCCCCTCCGCGTACGAGAGCGGCGACGTCCCAGCCGTCGGCGAGCAGGCGCTCGACGAGGTAGCCCCCGTCCTGCCCGCTCGCCCCGGTGACGAAGGCGACCGGCACGGCGGCTACCTGTTCAGCTGGGTCTGCTCGGCGAGGTCGTTCTCGACCATCATCGCGACGAGCTCGGGGAAGGAGACCTTGGGCTCCCAGCCGAGGACGTTGCGGGCCTTGGCCGGGTCGCCGATCAGCAGGTCGACCTCGGCGGGGCGCATGAACGCGGGGTTCTGCGTGACGTAGGGAGCCCAGTCCTCGATGCCGACGTGCTTGAAGGCGATGTCGAGGTACTCGCGGATCTCGTGGGTCTCACCGGTCGCGACGACGTAGTCGTCGCCCTCGGGCTGCTGCAGCATGCGCCACATCGCATCGACGTAGTCGCCGGCGAAGCCCCAGTCGCGCTTGGCGTCGAGGTTGCCGAGCTCGAGGGTCTCCTGCAGGCCGAGCTTGATGCGCGCCACGGCGAGGCTGATCTTGCGGGTCACGAACTCGGGGCCGCGGCGGGGCGACTCGTGGTTGAAGAGGATGCCCGAGGAGGCGTGCATCCCGTAGGACTCGCGGTAGTTGATGGTCATGTAGTGACCGAAGACCTTCGCGACGCCGTAGGGCGAGCGCGGCCAGAGGAGGGTCTCCTCGCGCTGCGGCACCTGCTGCACCTTGCCGAACATCTCGGAGGAGGAGGCCTGGTAGAACTTCACGCGCGACATGTCGTCGCCGGCGTAGAGGCGGGTGGCCTCGAGGATGTTGAGGACGCCCTTGCCCGTGACGTCGGAGGTGAGCGACGCGTTCTCCCACGAGTACGCGACGAACGAGATCGCGCCGAGGTTGTAGACCTCGTCGGGCTGCGCGACGGCGAGCACGCGGACGAGGCTCGAGACGTCGGTGAGGTCGCCGGTGAGGAGGGTCACCTCCGGCACGGTGCGGCGGACCAGCTCGTACTTGGGGTTGTTCTGCCCGCGGACCAGGCCGAAGACCTCGTAGCCCTTCGAGAGCAGCAGTTCGGCCAGGTAGAGGCCGTCCTGGCCGGTGATTCCGGTGATCAGAGCGCGGGGCACGTGGTGGTCCGTTTCGTCGTGGGTCGATGACAAGCGGGCTACATACTACCCATCGGCCTCCCGGAGGCCGGGGAACCGGCCCGCGACGGCGATCTGCGCCGCCCCCGCCCGGTGCTCCGCGGGTATCCTGACCCGGCTCGGGAACGACCGGGACACCGGATCCGTCCGGCCTCACCCCGAGCAGGAACGCGAGTGGACGCCATGCCCGAGAACCTCCCCGTCACCCTCGCCGTGCTCACCGTCGATCCGGGCGGGATGGGCGGCGGCGAGACCTACGCGCGGGCGCTGACCCGCCTCCTCGTGCCGCGCGCGGGAGAGGAGGGGCTGCGGGTGCGGGCGCTCGTCCCCGAGAACGCCCGCGGGTTCAGCGAGGGCGTGCCCGAGGTGGTCGCACGGGGCGTGGTCAGTGGCGCGGGGCATCGCCGGCGGGCGATCGGGATGCTCCAGGCCGCACTCCGCACGCTCCGGCTGCGCCGCCTGCTCGGGCGCGACGAGATCCTCTACTTCCCCTTCACCGTGCCGCTGCCCTACCCCTCGCGCCGGCAGGGCCACGTGCAGATGGTCTTCGACCTGCAGCACCGCGATCTGCCACAGCTCTTCCCGCGCGTGGAGCGCGTGTTCCGGCGGATCGCCTACGAGGCGACCGCCCGCCGCGCCGATGCGGTCATCACGATCAGCGCGTTCACGAAGGGCCGCATCGTCGAGCTGCTGGGAATCCCCGAGGAGCGGATCCACGTGTCGCACCTCGGCGTCGACACCGAGCGGTTCCGTCCGAATCTGGGGGAGCGGGAGGACTTCGTCTTCTACCCGGCGCGCGCCTGGCCGCACAAGAACCACGCCCGGCTGTTCGAGGCGATGCGCCTGCTGCGGGCCGACGGGCACCCGCTCCGCCTGGTCCTGACGGGCGGGGACCTCGACCGCCTCGCTCCGCTGCCCGACTTCGCGCAGTGGCGCGGTCACGTCGGCGAGGAGGAGCTCGCCGAGCTCTACCGCCGCGCCGCGGTGCTCGCCTTCCCGAGTCTCTACGAGGGCTTCGGCTTCCCACCGATCGAGGCGATGGCGTCCGGCTGCCCCGTCGCCGCCTCCGACGCGGGATCGCTGCCCGAGATCTGCGGAGACGCCGCCGTCTACGTCGACCCGCTCGATCCGCGCTCGATCGCCGACGGGATCCTCGAGGCGATCCGGCGCGGCGCCGAGCTCGGGCCCGCCGGCGTGGAGCGCGCCCGGCGCTTCAGCTGGGAGCGCTGCCGCGACGAGCACCTGGCCGTCTTCCGCTCGGTCGCGGCGCGCCGGGCCTGAGCGCCGGCCCCGTCACTCCCGCGGGTGCAGGAGGCGCCGCCAGCTGAGCCCCTGCGCCGCGCGCATCGCGCAGATCACCAGGAGCAGCCACCCG